>CAJTQO010000010.1:3174-91119 GCA_910578405.1 uncultured Lachnospiraceae bacterium
CCACCGTAGCGCGGCTGGTGGGATACGAAGATCCTCTTTACTTTAGCCGCGTATTCCGTAAAGCAACCGGAATAGCGCCTCAAAAATACTGCCACAGCATTGCCTGTGAACAGACGCCGGATTGGTTTTTAGCAGGGCAGGAAGCAGAGAAGCGCTTACCCTGTGACAGACTGTTGGAGTAAATTTTTTCACACGCTCTGGAAAACCTATAAAAAAACAGGAAAATCCTGCGCCTTATAGGGATTTTCCTGTTTTCTTTATTTTATATTTTCCGTGTTTTACTTCCCCTGCCATTATTTTTCTTCCGTCGGTCCCTATTCCACAACCGTCAATTCCATCTGGTAAGCCAGGTACTCCCCAGGACGTACGGGCATAGGCAGGCCAGCTTCCAGCAATGCGTCCCCCGCATACCGTTTCCCGCTTTCCCTGTCTTCGTAAATGCTATCCTTCCTCAGCCCTCTAAGTTTCACATAGCTCACTGCCATATTTCCATGGACTTCCAGCATTACCACATTTAACAATGCCCGTTTCCCATCCTCCGTTACAAACAACCATGCAGCGCAGGCGTCTTCAAACGGATTGGACAAACGGTAATACTTTCCTTCCTGTATCAGAGTCGCATACTCTTTATACTTATTGACCTGTGTTTTAATTTCTTCTTTTTCTTCTTCCGCCAGCTTTGCAGGATCCAGCTCGTAACCAAAAGAGCCTGCCATGGCTACCACGCCCCTGGTGTGCAGGCTGACACAGCGCCCGGTCTGGTGGTTAGGCGCTGCCGACACATGGGAGCCTACCGAAGAAACCGGGTAAAAAAAGGAAGTTCCATACTGGATTCTTGTACGGTCTATCGCATCTGTATTGTCACTGCACCATATTTGAGGAGTATAATACAGCATCCCGGCGTCAAACCTTCCGCCTCCGCCGCTGCAGCCTTCCACCAATAGCTCCGGGTATCTTTGCAGCAGCCTTTCCAGAAAATCATATACCCCCAGCACGTATTCATAGGAAACTTTCCCCGGGGTATTTTCCATAGAGTACATGTCTGATATGCTCCGGTTCATGTCCCATTTTACATACTCAACCTTCTCCTGGTCTAATATGTCACATATTTTTCCAAAGATATAGTCCCTGACTTCCGCCCTGGAAAAATCCAGAACAAGCTGATTTCTGCCGCGTACCGGCTTTCTGCCTGGAATCTGCAGCGCCCAGTCCGGATGCTCCCTATATAGGCTGCTGTCTTCCGAAACCATCTCCGGCTCTATCCAAATCCCAAACTTCATGCCAAGCCCATGCACCTTGCGGATTAAATCTCCCAGCGTACTGCCCAGCTTCCGTTCATTCACCTGCCAGTCCCCCAGGCCGCTGTTATCATCCTCCCTTTTTCCGAACCACCCATCGTCCATCACTACCATATCAATCCCAAGTCCGGCCGCTTCTTCCGCCAGCCTGCAAATCGTTTCCCCATTAAAATCAAAATAAGCCGCTTCCCAACTATTAATCAGCACTGGCCTAAGCCCATGCTGGTATTTCCCCCGGCAGATATGATTCCGGATACACCGATGGAACTGGTTTGACAACTCCCCAAGCCCTTTGCCGGAATAGCTGAGAATTGTCTCCGGTACCGTGAGACTCTCACCCGGTTCCAGAGGATAGTGGAACAGGTCGCTTTGCAGCCCCATCAGCAGCCTTGTCTGTCCGTACTGGTCTTTTTCCGTCTCACACATAAAATTTCCACTGTATACAAAAACCATGCCATAGCAATTTCCATAATCCTCTGTCGTATCCTTCCCCGCCAAAACCACCGCCGGATTATACTGATGGCTGGAAGTGCCTCTGCGGCTCCCAATCACATAGCTTCCATACCCCACTTTCTGACGCTGCAGGTTGCGCTCCATGGTATGCCTGCCACAAAAACTAAGCAAGTCAAAATCCCCTGTCACAAAATCCAGACAGGCAGAAGCCGCTTTTTCCACAACAATGTTATCCGTCCCCTGGTTGCAGATTCTGACGCTCCTTGTAATGATGTCCTCTTTCTCCAACACTCCGTACAGAAGCAATGCCTGCACTTTGCTGATTGGGTCTTCCAAAAGAATTTCCAATGTCTCCGCTTCCTCCTTATCCGCGTAAACAGCAGGAAGTCCTTTCAGTGCATATTTCCCTTTCTTTATTTCATGCCTCACATAACGCAGGTCGCAACAGTCTGACCCGTCCGCATTTCGGATAACCAGCGCACTGCCGCGGAAATCCCCTGTCCCCAGCCCCGGATATTCCTGAGGCTGCACATCCATAGAATAAGTCCGGTCGCCTCCCGCATCGGATGGGTTCCCGGAAAATCCTCTGTCATAATAAGTCAGAAGATAATCCATATCCCCTGATATTTTCCCCCCATAATACAAATGCAACAGAAATCCATAATCGTCCACTTTCATCTGGTAAGAGCTATGTTCCGTATGCAAAGTAAAAATACGCTTTTCCTGCTGAAAATAAATTGCCATAATATATTTCCACCGCCTTACTTTTTATTCCAATCCTGCGCCATTTTATTCCAACGCCAACCCCATGGGACAATCTGTCTGTCCAAACAAAGCCACTTCTTCCGTATCCATTATACAACACAGCATAGCCTATGGCAAGAATGAAGCCAAAATGCCAAAAACCGCAATGCCATTAACTCAAGCTTAAATTAATGACATTGCGAAAAACCGCGCCTATGTAGGTTTCCACAGACAGGCTCTTATCCTGTCCTTTTTATCTTTCCCTTTCCTTACTTCACTGCCCCGTTGGTCACACCGTTGAGAATCTGCTTCTGACAAATCAGGTAGAAAATCAAAATCGGAATCAATGACAACAGGTAGGAGGCAAATGCCAGGTTATAATTGGTGCCAAACTGCGACTGGAAATTCAGCTGCGCCAAAGGCAGTGTGTTTTCCCCGGAACCTGCCATGATAATCAACGGGGTCATAACATCATTCCATACAGCCAAAGCTGTAATAACCGCTACCGTAGCGTGCATAGGCCCCATCACCGGGAAAATAATTTTCCAGTAAGTCGTCCATGTAGAGGCGCCGTCCACCTTCGCCGCCTCTTCCAGCGCCATTGGGATATTTACCAAATATCCAGAATACAGCATAATATTCATCGGCATATAAAATACTACATACAGGATAATCACACCAAACCAATTCGCCAGCCCAAGCTCTGCCGTCTGCTTTGCCAAAGGCATCATCAAAATAGCAAAGGGAACAAACATACCGCTGACAATAAAAAGATAAACAAAGCTGTAAAATTTGCTGTGCGCCTTATTCCTGCCAAGGGCATACCCCATCACAGAATGCACTGCTATGGACAGCGCTACGGTAAGTACAGAAATCAGCAAACTGTTCCGCAAGGAATGCCAGAAATCCGTCACTGCCATTGCTTCCCTGAAATTGTCCAGGCTCCATGTCTTTGGCAAAGACAAAATACCGCTGATGCTGTTAGTCATTTCCGACGGCTGCTTAAACGCTATGACAATCGTCAGATACAATGGAAAAATAATAGTGGAGAGGCCAAGGATCAACAGGACAAGCGCCAGCCTGTTTGATTTACCAACTGTAGATGTATGTTTCATAGCTGCTCCTCCTTCGAACTTGAAAATTTCATCTGCGCAACAGAAATAATAACAATCACAATAAAGAATACCACTGCATTCGCGCTCTGGAACCCAAACTGTCCGCCAGACATACCGTTATTGTAAATCAGGTAGGAAATGGACTCCGTACTTTGCGCCGGGCCACCCTTTGTCAACGCCATAATCTGGTCAAACACCATCAGAAAATTCTTTACGCAAAGCACCATATTGATGGAAAAGAACGGGATAATCAGCGGGAACGTCAGATAACGGAACTGTTTCCACCCGGTTGCCCCATCCAGGCCGCCTGCCTCATACACATCCTCCGGCACGGTTTGCAGCCCGGAAATATAAATAATCGTGTTCATTGCAATAGCCTGCCATGCGCATACAATCATAACGCCAATCCACGCTTTGCTTGGGCTGGACAGGATGCTTGCGCCCAAAGCCTTAATTCCTGTCATATCCGCCAGCGCAGGAACAATGTATGTAAAAAAGTAATTAAAAATATAACCCACTACCAAAGAACCCAAAATATTGGGCAGGAAATATGCGCCACGGAAAAAACCTTTTGCGCGTATCTTGCTGTTCAGCCCAAGAGCCAGAATTATGCTGAGTACATTCACTACAACCGTTGTCACAAGCGCCAGTTTAATGGTAAACAGATAGGATTTTCCCACACGGGCATCCGTAAATAAATCCATATAATTACGTAGGCCAACCCAATTGTATTTTCCAAACCCCCTAAAATTTGTAAAGCTGTATACCACGCCCCGAATCAGCGGAATGGTATTAAAGCAGATAAACAAGGCTAGAATCGGTATGGTAATAAGCAAAAATGTTCGCTGTCTATCATTTTTCATTTTTCACTCCATTTCTGCACGGCTTTATTGTGTATGTCAAGTTTATGGATGCCGTGCGCACACAAACTTTGCATCTTCTTTCCTTTCCAGGTTTTATTGCCCTTTTCTATTTTCCAAATCTCCCCTTCTTTTCGCTTCCCCTTTCCCTCTCTTTCTATCCCTACCCAAAATCGGCGTCTTAGCATCCGCCCTTCCCAAATCCTGGTTTAGATAAGGAAGAATCGAAGAATCCGCAGGAAACAACTTCTGATACAGGGATTTTACTTATTCGCCTGTTCATATTCCTGCACCAGGCGGATAATATCCCTGTTATACCTTTGCCAGTTCTCATCAAACTTAGTAAGGAAAGCATTCACATCCCCCTCCAGCAGGAAAGTCTGCAGCAGTGCATCCACGGACATTTCCGAAGGGTAATAATGATCCTGATAGTCCGTCATATTGCCCGCTTCAATAAACGGAAGCATCCCATCCAGCATGGAAGCCAGTTTGAAATCCCCGTTTTTGCATGGAACTGCATTCTGCGCATCAATGTATTTCTGCATATTTTCATATTCCAGTAAAAAATCCAGGACTTCATATGCCGCTTCCTTGTTTTCACACCCTTCCATAATGCAAAAGCCTAAGTCGATGCCTGAGTTCAATGTCCTGTCATCCTTGTTATCGCTTGCCGGCATAACGAAAGAATCAATGTTCAAATCCGGATTAACTGACAGAATCTGAGGCGTTGCATAGCTTCCAATCGGATACATAGCCGCCTCCCCTCTGGCAAAAGCCGTACATGCATCGTTGTATCCGTAGGCAAAGGGGTCTTCCGGCCCATAAGGCAGCAGCTCCAGATACTTTTCCGCCAGTTCCTTATATTGTGCGGAAAATGTCGCCTCCCCTCTGTTTACCTGTTTCGTTGTATCCGTAGGCGACAATTCCACAGCCATGGCATTCCAAGGCGCCAGACAAGTCCATGTATCCTTAAATCCAAAATAAAATGGAAGGATGCCTTCCCCTTTAATCTGTTCACACAATTGCTTTAATTCTTCCCATGTTTCCGGAATCTGCCATCCATGTTCCGCAAACATATCTCTATTGTAGAGTATCCCGGCGGCATTCGCCACATAAGGCACTATGTAAGTCCCTTCCGTAGGAACCAGCTCCAATGCTTCCGCAATGTCCAAGTATCCCTGGTTGATTTCCTTCAGCCCTTCATACCCCGATACATCCGTTAATATCTCCGCATCTACAAAATAGGAATAATTGATATCCCCGCCAATGCCTATGATGTCCGGATAATCCTCCCGGATAAACCTTGTCTTTAAAATCGTCATCGCATCATTCGGTGAACTAATGGTAAGATGAATGTCATCATGAGTGGCATTAAATTCCTCTTCCACTGACTTAAAATAGTTCGCCGCTTCCGGTTTGTACTGGACAATTTCTATTTCGGTTTTACCCGAAGCAGAATCTCCGCATCCATGAAGGGGCAATGCCGCCGCCATGCAGCACAATGCCATCCCCAGGCATTTCAACCTTTTTCCTTTCATTTTCTTTCTCCTTTCTGATTCCAGTTGCGCATTCACCCGTCCGAATCCCCCTTCCCTCAGAGGCGCATCTGTGCAGCAATACATGCAACGCTATCCTTCTGGATTCCACGCTGTTTTATGCTGTTCCAGTTTTGCTATTCACCTGCCCGCTTCTTTCTCTCAGAGGCGCATCTGCGCAGCAATACATACAACGTTTCCCTCTGGGTTCCACGCTGGTTCATGCTGTTCCAGTTCCACATCCGCCTGCCCGTCCCCTTCCCTCAGAAGCATATCTTTACAGCAATATATACCATGATATCCCTCCAAGTTACGTGCCGGCTTATGCCGTTACCAGTTTTGCATTCCCCATTTCAGGTTCTTTTTGGCTCTGCATTTTTTATAAAAATATAATAACATGCCATTTTGCTACTATAAATAGCAGTATTTTGCCTGTTATATGCCTTTTTGCAATTTTTTTCTAAATTATTTGAAGTCTGCCAGCGTTTTGGTATATAATAGATAAACAGGGTGGGGAGAATACGAAAAATAATTAAAAGGGAAAAATAAATTTTCCATATGCAGGCCGGCAACAGATTCCTGCAGATTGGACAAAAGCAGATTGGAGAATCTAAAATGAGCGAATTTATTTTTTCTGTTTTTCCAAGTGAAAATTTTGTTGACCTGGGTTTATACCAGTTTGGCTGGGAGCAATGCACTCCATCCCATTCTTTTGGCCCGGCGGCAAGGAACCATTACCTGTTCCACTATTGCCTTTCCGGCACCGGCACCCTTTTTGCCGAGAACAGCAGAAAGGAATCTAATACTTTCCAAATCAAAAGCGGACAGGGCTTTATGCTTTTTCCTCATCAGGTATGCACGTATATCGCTGACCATAAAGTTCCATGGGAATACGCCTGGATTGAGTTTGACGGGCTGCGGGCCAAAGAAGCCGTGGAACTGGCTGGGTTAAAACCGGATCAACCGGTTTACCGCGCGCGTTACAAAGACATTTCCGAAACAATGAAAAAGGAAATGCTCTATATCGTAAATCACAAAGAAGAATCCCCTTTCTGCCTAATCGGCCATCTTTATCTGTTCATAGACAGCCTGGTAAACTCCTCTACCTCCACTCAGACAAACAGGGGCAGCAGCCTGAGGGACTTCTATATTAAGGAAGCGTTTTCCTTTATTGAGCAGAATTTCCAAAATGATATTTCCGTAGAAGATATTGCCGCTTCCTGTGGTTTGAACCGGAGTTATTTCGGAAAGATTTTCCGCGAAAATATGGGAAAAACCCCACAGGAATTCCTGATTTCCTACCGTATGACCAAAGCTACCGAACTGCTGAAACTGACTCCCCTTTCTATCGGCGATATCGGAAATGCAGTTGGATATCCAAACCAGTTGCACTTTTCAAGGGCTTTCAAAACAGTATACGGCATCTCCCCAAGGCAATGGAGATACGAGCATAACAGCGTCTGAAAACAATGTCTTTACCCCCGAAACATCCAGGGAAATTGGATACATAACGTAAAACAACCATACGTTGATTTTATGCAAAAAGCAGTCTATTTGTTGTGCATTTCTGCCATAGATTAAATTTCTTTCATGTGCTAGAATAATTATTATAATATCCTGCCGCATTACAAGGCAGAAGAAAGAAAGGGGGTGAATAGAATGACAAACAGCGAATTATTATTGGCTATTTCAAATATGATGGACACGAAACTGGAGCCTATCGCTAAAGACGTACAAATCCTTAAGAAAGATGTACAAGGGATTAAAGTGGATGTTATGGAGCTTAAGGAGGATGTTCAGGTTCTCAAAGCGGATGTCCTCGAACTGAAAGACGACGTTCAGGTTCTTAAAGCGGATGTCCTCGAACTGAAAGACGACGTTCAGGTTCTTAAAGTGGACGTCCTCAAACTGAAGGAAAACGTTGAGGCTCTTAAAATGGATGTCTTTGAACTTACGATTCATGTCCAGAAGCTTGAAGCAAATGCACAGAGAGTCGAAGCGAATATGCAAAGACTTGAAGAGAACATGGAGAAACTTGAAGAGAATATGGAAAAACTTGAATCCAGAATGAAGAAAGTGGAATTGTTCCAGGAAAACAAAATTTTACCACGTCTGAATACTATAGAATCCTGCTATACTTCCACGTATGACAGATACAAAGACAACGTAAATGATTACGAAAATATAAAACAGGATATTTCCGTTATGAAACAGGTCCTTACAGAACATAGTGAAAAATTACAAAGGTTGGCATAGTTTTTGTTTTCAAAAGCCAATTCATCAGATAACCCCCATCTAGAAAAGCGTAAAATCTTGGAACAGCTATCAATTTACTCTTTTCTACCTGGAGGTTATATGTCTTATTCCAATATTGATTTTATGTCTTTCGGATAAGATTTCCCCTATCTCTATGCAAGCCTCATCGCCTTTTCCGTTATGCTATATACCTCAATGGCAACCGCCCCTACATTTGCTGCAGTCGCTGCAACAGCCGGCTGTTTTTCCATTTTTCTTATCCTTTATCATCCCTTTTACTACAATCGTTACCAGCCCACATACAAACGCCCCAACCACTAATGTCCCCACTGCTTTGCCACCTCCATATTCCGCATATTAATCTTTAAAACAGCTCTTTCCTTATATGGCCGCAATAACAGATACAAAAATCCCGCTGCCAGTAAAAACGCTGTAATTGTTCCAATGCCAAATGTCCCCTCCATTGCCAATGTGCCTATCTGATATACGCAAAGAGAAGCCCCATAAGCTAAACCAGTCTGGTAACAGATGGCAAACCAAAACCATCCTCGATTATTCATCTCCCGTTTCATAGCTCCCATTGCTGCAAAACAGGGAGCGCACAAAAGATTGAATACAAGAAAGGAATAAGCCGCAGCCGCTGTCATACTTTCTGCCAATGCCCCCCATATTTGCGCACCGTCTTCAGCCACTTCTGCGAAGCCAAAAAGAATGCCAAAAGCGCCTACTACATTTTCTTTGGCAATTAGTCCGGTAATAGCCGCCACTACGCATTTCCAATCTCCCCAGCCAAGCGGAGCAAACAACCAACTGATGGCATTCCCGGCCGCTGCCAGAATACTATGGTCAATCTCCATATCTTCCAGCATCCTGAACTCTCCGTCTACAAAACCAAAATAAGTCGTAAACCAGATCACAATAGTGGACAGCAGGATAATGGTGCCTGCTTTCTTTATAAATGACCATCCCCTCTCCCACATACTCATAAATACATTGGATGCCGTAGGCATATGGTAAGCAGGAAGCTCCATAACAAATGGAGCCGGCTCCCCCGCAAACATCCTTGTCTTCTTTAGCAATATGCCTGAGCAAACAACAGCCGCGATGCCGACAAAATATGCACTGGGAGCCACCCACCCGGCTCCATCGAACAGCGCTCCTGCCATCAACGCAATAATCGGCAGCTTGGCGCTGCAAGGAATAAATGTAGTGGTCATTATGGTCATCTTCCTGTCACGGTCATTTTCAATTGTGCGTGATGCCATCACCCCAGGTACGCCGCATCCAGAACCAATCAGCATCGGAATAAAGGATTTGCCTGATAAACCGAATTTGCGGAACATCCTATCCATAATAAAAGCAATCCGCGCCATATAGCCACAGCTTTCCAAAAATGCCAGAAACAAAAACAAAACCATCATTTGCGGCACAAATCCTAACACTGCGCCTATACCAGCTATCATACCATCCAAAAGCAATCCTGACAACCAATCTGCACAGCCAATTGCATCCAGCATTCCTCCAACCAGCGCTGGGATGCCTGGGATTTCCAATCCAAACAGGCTCCATCCATCACCAAAAACGCCGTCATTTACCCAATCCGTAGCCCAAGCGCCAACTGTATTCACGGAAACATAATAAACAAGCCATATCACTGCGGCAAAGATAGGAAGCGCAAGAAAACGATTCGTTACAAAACGATCTATTTTATCCGACAAACTCATTTCCCCCTTCTTTCTCTTTCCTTTAGCCACGCACTCTCCTATTATGGAAGAAAGGTATTCATACCTCTCATGAGTGAGAATGCTTTCCACATCATCATCCATAGTTTCCTCCAATTTTTTTATTTGCGTAGAAACATCAGGCGATTTCTGCATCCACGCAGTGATTTTATCATCTCCTTCCAACAATTTTATAGCAAAGAAACGTTTCTGACCTTCCAAAATTTCCGCCCCTAGCATGGATTCCACATCCCTGATTATCCTCTCCACCACAGGCGTAAACAGATGAAGCAACGCGGCAGAACTGTTTTGCTTTGCCGCTTCCACTGCTTTCTGCGCCGCCTTCTCTATGCCTTTTCCTTTTAAAGCTGAAATTTCTACCGCCTCACAACCAAACAGCTTGCCTAATTTCTCAACATACACTTTATCGCCGCTTTTCTCCACTATATCCATCATATTTACCGCCATTACCACTGGTATGCCCAATTCCATAAGCTGAACACTCAAATACAGATTTCTTTCCAAATTCGTTCCATCTACAATATTCAGGATCACGTCCGGCTTTTCATTTATCAAATAATTCCTTGCCACCACTTCTTCCAATGTATAAGGCGACAGGGAATAAATCCCCGGAAGATCTGTGACAAACACATCCTTATATCCCTTCAGCCTCCCTTCTTTCTTTTCCACCGTAACCCCTGGCCAATTCCCCACAAACTGGTTAGAACCAGTCAATGCATTAAATAATGTAGTCTTACCGCAGTTGGGATTCCCTGCTAATGCTATCTTTATTGACATACTTTACCTCTTTCCGCTTTTTCGCTTTATTTTTCTATCCCCGCGCCTTCCCAAGACAGAATCGTAATTTTAATTCTGGCTCCTGAGAAAACTTTCACTATTCCACTATAATCATTTCCGCATCTGCTTTACGCAGCGAAAGCTCATATCCCCTTACCGTCACTTCTATCGGATCGCCAAATGGAGCCACTTTCCTGACAAACACTTCCACCCCTTTTGTAATCCCCATATCCATCATTCGCCTCCGCACCGGGCCATTCCCCAGCAGCTTTGCTACTCTCACCAGGTTTCCACAGTGAACTTCTTTTAATGTCCTCATTTTCCTTCTCCTTATTAATTTTCAAATCACCCTTGACATTTTTAGCCAAACTTCATCCATTTCATCACAAAAATTTTTCCGTTTAGTTTCATTCCGCTCCAAACGCCATTGCCTGAACAGAAAATTTCTACCCCACTATAATCTTATTTGCTATTTCTTTTCCAATTGCGACCCTGGTGTCTTTAATGCCCACTATCATACTCCCTTCTGTTTTTGTTATAACAGTCACACTCCCTCCAACTGCAAAACCAAGTTTCTCCAGAAATTTTCGCTTTTCTCCTTTCCCTCCTATTTTACGGATTACACTACTCTCCCCTACGCTTGCCATTGCTAACGGCATCACTAATCATCTTCTTTCTTTTCATTTTTACATTCCCCACATGGAAATGAAATTCATTCTTCATACTTATATGAAATTGAAATTCATTTTCATTTGATTATATAGTTAGTATATGCAAACCCATATTAGTTGTCAAGAACATTTTGTATTTTTTTCCATAAAAATCCCCCGCAGCTTACTGCGGGGGATCATCCCTGAAATTTATTTACCGATTACTCATATTTCAATCCAAAACCCAACTCATAATAATTGCCCGCCGCATCACGGTAAGCATAAGCTTTCCCATTTTCGTCCTTAAGGGAATCAGGCATATATTGGTCTTTCGCATATCCCGGCACATCGTTCGGGCTGACGCACACACCATCCTGATTTACCGCCAGCGCTTCATCGCCTTTCGGTAATGTAATCGGAAGTCTCCCTACTGGCGAAAAACGTCCAAACATAACATCCAGCGTTGCAGAAGGATAAGTGTCAAAACCTACCGTCAAGGCATCCACATACCGTTCCACATTCCCTACCTCCCATGCCAGCGGGATATTGATATTGGCAATTACCTTACCTGCGTTGGCATGGACAGCCTTTGCAATTTCCGGTATGCGGTTTGCGCCGGAAAGCATAGTTTCCCGGTGAGTTTCAGCCGCGGGCCTGCCGTCTTCCGTTACATTGCAAACTTCCTTCTCCTCGCAAATATCCAATTCCAAATAACCCATAGTTGCATTGAAATACTCTCCGGAAGAAGGGCTTACCATCAAGATACAATAGTCTGCCTGGGAAGGTTCTTCTGTCAGTTCCAAACCCTGGAGCATCTGCCGCAACGCTTTCGTAGCCGCCGTTCCGGCCTCCGCCTTTTTATGGAACGCTTCCACATATACCTTCTTTCCTGCCAGTTTCCCTTCTGTCAGAGGCAGAACCCCCTCATTCTTTAAAAGCACAACGCTTTGTCTATGCACCTTTGCCGCTTTCTCCCAATCCGCCTTGTCTTCCACTACCCGGACAGCGTTTTGCGGATCTGCATAGGGCTGCTCAAACATCCCCTGTTGAAACAGTTCCGTCAATGTACGCGCCACTGCGCGGTTCAGGCTTTCGTCCGTAAGAACCACATCTCCTTTCCGTATCCCTTCCGGAAGTTCATGGGTGTCATAATAGCCATTGGATGCGCGCATATAAGCTTCCATCCCGGCTTCATTGTCAAACAGGCCGCTGATAAGATCCACCCCTGAATTGGTCACTGCAAACCCAATCCGCTCCGGCACATCCAGCATCTCCACACCCCAGCTCATATTATGGACAATGCCCGTATCGGAATTAATGTATCCCTTAAATCCCATCTGTCCCCTTAAAATATCATGGATAAATGTCCTGTTATATGCAAACCCATAAGGAGCCAGGCGTATTTCTTTCCCATTGCAATCTTCCTGGGGCGCGCTCTTCTCCGCTGCAGGCTTGGAATAATAAGGCATAATCGAAGCTGCATGATACTTGACTGCAGGCTCAAAAGCCGGAAGATGATACTTTTGTAAGCTTCCCGGCGTGGCATACACATTCCACTGCCCGGCCGCATAATGAGGATCAAATCCATTCTCCCTGGCCCCTCCCCCCGGAAAATGCTTTACCGTCACGGAAACCCCTTCCGGCGTCACCCCTTCTTTACTGCCCTGGATGCCAGGAATCAAATGTTCAAAGATTTCGGCAATCAATGCCGGTTCTTCGCCAAAAGTGCCAAAAGAACGCTGCCAGCGTGGATCGGTTACGCAATCCGCCATATACATATATCCTTTGCGCAACCCTGTTGCATTCCATTCCCGGCGAATGCAGTCGGCAAAGTCATCTATAATCCCCATATCGCCCGTACCCTTCACTGCCGCGGCAATCCCCAATGTGCCTGGCCAGGTCGCAAACACGCCGGAAGCGTCGTTCATGCCAAACACTACTTCACCGTTCTCATTCCGTGAATTGGACATAACCTGCACCGGGATAAAATGTTCGCATTCCTCTGCCACCGCATGGAGCTGGTTTTGCCAGTCCGCCAAATCATCCGGCGCCGGATTCGCCCGCAGAATCAAATGGCGGTTAAACCATTCCTTAAGCAAGGTCGTTGTCCCGGGCAGATATTGTTCGCCAAATATTGTCTTGTTTCGTATCTCCCCATCATCCAATGTGCCGGATTCATCCAATACAACATTTTCATTTTGGGGACTCATAGGGCTTGCCGTAGGATATTTCCCCATACGCCAGTCTGAGGTAAAAAGCTGCGCTATTTTTTCTTTCACTGTCAGTGTCCTGGCATAAGCTGCCGCCCTTTCCTCTGGAGGAAGCCTCCAGTCATTGACCGGCGTTACCTCGCCGCTGCCGTCAATGTCTTTAAAATACAACCCGTCCTTCTCAATCACACGGCGGGATACCACTCCAATATCCGGGCCGCCTGGGTTATTGTACCGTTTTATATTGTCCGATGCCTTTTTAGCCATAATCCATATATCTCCTTATTCCAGTCCCGCCGCCATCTTCCCCATACCTTTCTTCCGGCTATGGGTCTCTTGGCGGCTGTTTTATTCTGCTCCCACCGCCTTCTGTTTCACACCCTTCTCCCTGGAAAAATACCTATCCATATCCCATACCCGTTTTTACGATACATTACTTCATTGTAATATATCCGTTTTCGTCCGGTTGTATAGGGAAAACTTCCATAAAGTCCGTCACAAGTAAAATCAGCGGGATTCCCGTCCAGAAAAGCAATGTCTCGCATAGCGCAAGGAAACGCCGCCCCTGATACCAGCGGTGTCCGCCAAACCAGCCAGTGAACAGCATAAGCAGCATATAGCTTTTCTTCCGGAAAGTATGGGGGACTTTCTTGCTGTCATACCAAACCATAAAACGCCAGATTGGCCCCCATACGCCATAAGTATTTTCCTTGATTCCCGCTGCCCGCTGTGCGGCCTGAAGCTCATAATCCAAATCCGTCAGCGTTTTCTCATCTCCTAATATCCCTTCCTTTGGCATAACCGGAGCAGCTCCACTGGTATGGTTTTTTGTTGCATTTTTTTTCCTGTTTTTTCCCTTCGCCATTTGAATACCTCTGGAATTCCATATTTTTCAACAATTTTTCCCGATATATAAATATAAAATACATAAACCCCGCAGGAACATTCCTCCTGCGGGATCCACAAATCATCTTTTCTTAGTGCGCCTTAGCCTTAATCCGTGCCACTTCTTCTTGGATTTCCGCCATCTTCTCCTTCGTCAATGGATAGAACTTCATGGCAACCACATTCAGTATCCAGCCAATCGCAGGTATTCCGAGGAAGCAAACCAACGTGCATACTAAAATCCCAATGGAAAAGGGATCCTGCTCTGTAGGCAGGGTACTGGTATAACCAATCAATGCATAAATCATTGCAACAATGGTAGAAGCCAAAGAGGAAATCAGCTTATCCACAAAAGAAAACAGCGTACCCATCAAACCTGGCACATAACGGCCACTGCGGTAAACCTCATAGTCGGCGCAGTCTGCGGTCATAGGGATTACTATACTGCCGGAAAGCTGTGCAAATCCTTTCATAAGGATATACAGCAGGATAAACGCTACGCCAAACAAGCTCCAATTCGCCCCTGCGAACAAATTCGCGTAAGTCTCCGGTTTGGTAAGGGAGAACGTAGGCCATGCAGCCCCGCCGCCATGTCCTATTATAATCAAAACGCCTAACAGGATTGCCGTGATAAGCGCGCCATAAGTCCCTACCATAAGGCACTTCTTTTGTCCCATCTTACGTGCAATTTTACCAATGCCAAAAATCCCAATCAGGGCAACTGGTATGGATGTAATGGCTGATACGGAACCGTTCAATGCAAAATTCCCTAAAATAATCCCATAAAGACCCATTGTCACTGCTGCATTGGAAGTACAGCTCATTGCCAGCTTATCGGAAGAAGCCGCTACCACCAGCATCTGGATGCCACGGTTATGGGCAAGCACATCTGCATAATCACGGAAAGAAACCTTCTGCGCCTTGCCAGTGCCAAAGTATTTCACATTATCTTTACGCGCCAGGCCAACAATGGCGCACACTGCAAATATCGCAGCCATAACCCCTACGATTAGCTGTGCAAAACACCACATCTCAGGGTTATAAAAACCGGACAGTGTCTGCACGCCGTCCGCTTCCGTAATAACATTCGCCAAATTCGGATTCTGCGCCACAAGCTTCGCAAGCTTATCGCCAGCCGTCGCACTGGTTACAGTGAATTTCGGGAGCAATGTGCTGGACAGGAATACCGGCCAGAACAAACTCATCAGCAAAATGTTATAAACAGAGTCAAACATGGAAAAAATAGGCCGCTGCTCCGGGTCGTTCGTCAAACAGCTCTGTGCGGACTTCGTTACCACACACTGGCAGGTATAGCCAACTATGTAGACCATATAAATTAAAATAAAAGCAATAAAACGTCCCCCAGTAGGTATCAGGGGAATCAAACGGAACATACAAAATGTCATCCCAAACAGGATAACCTGGCCAATCACGATAAACGGCCTGTTCTTGCCGAACTTCGTGTTTGTGTTGTCAACGACCATGCCTACGAAGGGATCCGTAACGCCATCCCAAATCCTCATGATAGTAACGATGGAACCCGCCAGGACAGCGCCGACGCCAACGATACCAACCAAAAAATAAGAGATGGAGCCAACCAACATCATATAGGCATTGGTGGAGGTGTTGTTCAACGCATAAAATGCAATCTCCCACATTTTGGCGCGGTGAACACCTTTTTCTTCCAAAGGTTTACTTGACATAATCTTGTTTTCTCCTTTCCTTCTTTCCTTTGATACGCAACAATATTGTCTGGTTATATTTTATCGTAAATATGCACCTTTAGAATAGGGAAAATTTTGTGGTTTTTATGGATTTTTTTTGGTTTTTTATATATTAGTTATAATATTTAACATATTTTTTAATTTTTACCATGCCGACAGTGAAATTTTTGTAAGTTTTCACCATTTCCAAAACTATATCATACAAGAGCCGCAAAAAAGCAGAACGTCTCCAAATCAGCATATAATATTCCTCCGTTTAGCTCCAAACGCATCCGTTCCATGCGTAACCGGCACAAAAAAAGCCTGCGCTTCTCATGCAGGCCGCCCAGAGCGTGTTTAAACATTCGATCCTGACAATGCACGCCCCGCTTCGTGTGCTATTTGCGCCAAATTCAGGCGATACGCCCTTCCTTTGACCCAAATCTCCCACACATTGTGACATACATCTGCCAGGAAGCGATTTTCAAACACGCTTTGGACCATATACATCTTTTATACGCTCACAGACGATGTAAAATAAAGTTAATGATTTCCTCCCCTTTTTCTCTGTCATAACGCCCCTCTTCCATATACATCCTCCCCTGTCCGTCCACCAATGGATATTCCAATTCGATTGCCTCTTTGCAAAGGCCCATAGGAGCCAAACCGCAAAATTCCAAATCCGTCCTGTGCCATTGGTTTACTACCGGCTCTTTGATATACTGTGGGTACAAAACAAACTTTTTACACCTTGCGCTGGACGTAATATCCATAAAGCCGCTCCTTATGCCAATCAAATACCCTGCATACTCCAATACGGCAGCGCTTTGCCTGAACGTAAACCCGACCGGAATTACATGCTCCAGCCCGCACTTCTCTTTTTTCGCATCCACATTAACGCACACAGTATAACCTTCTTTCATTAATCTGTCCGCCAATTCCTGCCAGAAATGCATAGGCAGTGACTGTAAAGAATATGCGTAAGGGGACAGCACCGCCGTTTTCCCTTTTTTCATCCCCATTCCTTCGCATAACGCTATCATTTCATCATCCAGTTTATCAAACTCCGGATTGGATGGTTCCGTATCCACTGGCAGGCCATACGTGAAAGAGCGTATGGTATCCATAAAAGAAAACCCGTCCCTGTATTTCACCAAACAGGAATTAAAGGATAATTTCTGCCATATGGTCAATAAGCGTAAACGGTACTGTCCAATCCCTCCAAAAAGGTAAACATGTATCAGGCTGTCCGTCTCTTCTTCACTTAGCAAAACAATCCTTTCCCTTTTTATTGCCTTAGGGAACAACTCCGCAACTTTCGTAAAACCTTTGGAATCCCCGGCAATCACATAGTTTTCTATTTTCTCTTTCTTCAAATAGGCTTCCAGGAACAACGCCAGCAAATAGAAATCCCCCACCGGCCCTCTTGCAACCAGAATCCATGCATCTTTGCCATACTTCCTGCAGATTCTGCGGTAAATCCTATCGCCTTTTCTTACTTCCGCCATCGCTGACCGGATGGAGGGTTTGTTCAAAACAACAAACTGCTCGCCTTCCCTATAGCCCAGCCTTTCAAACTGCCTGCTGATATCTCTCCAATATTTGGGAGAATAAATCAGTAAAAACAGATTTTCCCTCCATGGTTTAAGATACTTTTCCGGCTTATAGACCATTACCCCGCCTATGGTAAGTCCTTCTTTTTTCGTATCATTGTCCACAATCGCCGATAAATGCAGCTTAAGGCCGTTTAACATATCCATAATGCTCTGTATATGCTCCATCCTCCCGATTGCAGCCAGTTCTTTCCCTTCCAGCCTGTACCGCTTTCTCAGACGCCTCAGCTCTTTTTTTATCCCACCCATCCCACATCCCTCTTCTTAAAAATGCGTTTACCTTTTCTTCCGTCCCCATATACTTTGGAGGGACCGTTTCCACTTTTTCTGAAAATCTGTATATATCCAGGCAAACCAGCTCCTCCCAATCCACTCCGTGAACCCCAAGCAAATTCTGCGCATGTGTGTCATAAGGCTCTGTAAAAGATACGACAGTCAGTCTGGAGGTAAATTCATTTAAAGCATAGTATTTGAGCAGTTTCACCGCATCCTTTCTGCAAATGCAAACTGCCTTTACCATATCCCCCACGCTTTGCCCTTCCAAAAACAGCTCCAAAGACGCTGCCGCTTCCCTGTCACAGGTTAGGACCACCGCCTCCCCAAATCCCCTCACCTGCAGGAAACGCTTCAAATGCAGCAAAGCATAATAATTAGATACCTCTTTTTCCTTTGGCAACAGTAAATAAAACGGCGCGTGATATTTCCTGTCTATCTTATTCCATAGGATAAAACCTTGGAAAGCTTTCCAATAGCTGGCCAACAACATTTCTTGTTATCCTTTCCTTACTCCCTTATAATGATGCATCAGAAACAATTTCCACCCCGTCCAGCCCCACATCCCTTGGAAGACTGACCGCATAAGACATATGCAGCCCGGATGGCTTATCATCATTGAACAAAACCCTTTCCCCCAAAGGAAGTCCAAATAAGATAACATCATATCTGATATGGTGTTTTCGCAAAAAATTTTCCGTCTGCGTCCTTGCCTCTTCCCCTCTCCCTGTCAAAATCAATATAAAATCCCCTTCCGGAATATTCCGCAAGCATTCTTTCGCCCCCGGCAGCCAACAGTCTTCTCCTGTTTTATACCCATTATGCATGACAAGCGTCCCATCCAAATCAAAAATCCAGGTCTTTGGCAGTGTCGATAAAACCAATTGTTTTCCCATATATCCCATCCTCTTTTCCACAAAACGGAAAACGCCATCATCTGCGTGCAGCCTCATTGTCCTTCAAGTACACGCTTCCACAATCTCCTCCACATACTCCATACAGTTTTCATTATGAAATTGCATTTCTACCGCATCATTGCAAAGCCCCATCCTCTTTAAGCTAAAATACTCAAAGGCGCTGCATTGGAAAAACCGGTTTTTCTCATCATACAAAATAACCTTCTTCGCTTTGGCGGCGCTCACTACATCGCAGAAGCCGCTGCGAATCCCAATAAAATGCCCTGCCCTGCTGACAAACTGCGGCGCAATATCCAGTGGAAAGAAAACAGGGATTGTCCCGGCGACTGGCGGCTCCTCCCCTCCTCCACTGTTGGTGCAGACTATATGCCCTTCCTCCTCACAACGTCTGGCCACCGCTTCCCAGAACTCATCCGGCAAATCGGAAAGCGTATTGGAATAGGGGGACAACACCACTGTCTTTCCTTCTTCGAGCCGGTTTTCCTTAAACAGCTTCTCCAACTCCGCCTCCCTGTCTTTAAGCATCGGAGGCTCCGGCCTTGCCTCATCCGGCAATTCAAACACAAACCGCCGGAACAGCTCCGTAAATCCTAACCCCTTATACCCCCGAAACCATTGGAGCGGATTCGTATGGATTTCCCACCAACTGTCATTCAATATCTTCATGTTTACTTCTTCCGGGCAAAGGCGGTAATAACTCATCAGGCAAGTGCAGGCCGCTTCACTGCCAATCACTTCTATATTGCTTATGTCAAACAGCAAAGCCACCTTTTTGCACGCCCCGTTTAAGACAAGGAATGCATACTCATGGATATGGTTCCTCCGGATGTACTGCTTCCAAAAAGTCCCGATTAAGTATACGTCCCCTGTCCCTGTGTACGGACAGATAAAAACAGGGACGTTCCCATATTTTTTCACAATTTTCCGATATATTCCCCTGCCTTTCCAGGCTTCCAGAAGCCTGTCCGCAAACGTCGCTTTCCCATAAAAACAATATACATTTTCTTTCCGGACGCCGCAACTATCCAACTGCTCCAGAATTTCCCTCCAAAACTTGGAATATACCAAAAAAACGTTTTTGGGTTCTGAAGGGACAGGTATTTCATCCAAAGCTATGACCCGGATACGCGCCCAGAAGCTATGACGCTTCGCCGGGTCGTTGTCTATCACGTTCGCCGGCTCTAACCCTCTGCCCCGCAATGCCCGGATAATCCGCCTGGAACCGTCGCTGGCGCTGAACACGTAAACATCCTTGTCCTGGAATTTCTTCTTTTGCGCTAATCGTTCAATTTTCCGCTCTATTTGTTTTGCCTGTTCCCTGTCCATACCCTCTCCAGCGTCACCCTTTCCCTTCCGGCGCCTGGCGCAGCCCAAACAAACCCAGGCAGACCGCTTCGCCCACCCCTACCAGCCTCTCCTCTAACAACATTCCCAGCCTATTGTCTTCCGGCCGGCTGTCATAGGTGAAAACAATATTGTCATAAAATTTGTAAAAACAATAGGCGTCATACAGTTTCTCCATTCGGGCCGGTCCGCATATGCATATCCGAATCGAAAAAGAAGCGCATTTCCCGCCAATCCGCCTCTTTACCCTTTTTGCAGTTTTTCTGTCCTTTACCAAAACCACCGCTTCTTTCGCAAATTTCCTCTTCACATAGAAGTCCAAATAAGCAAGCGCGGCTCGATCCAGCCTGGCGTTTTCTCCGGCCAACGCCAATACCGCCTTTGGGTACTTTATCCTATATTTTATTTTCACAGTCTCCCAAAGGGCATACCCATGAAGCGCCCGAACAACATTTTTCCACATAAGCCCCGCCTCCCGTGACCCTTTCCTATTTAGGCCCCGCTCCTTTCACTGCCCTTTTTCTTTTAACAGCTCCCCAATATGCCCGCCTGGATGGTTTCTGCAAAACTGCCCGATATCCAGTTCCAGTTCTTTTGCAATCATCATAGCCAGCCCCTGCAGCACAATTAAGTTCATGGTCGTGGAATTATTAGGCATCACATTCCATAAGTCCCCTTCATGCTCCAGTTCCAGGACAATGCTGTTTGGTATCCTCCGGGCCAGGGCGCTCTCCCTGCAAAAAGTCAGCAGCCACAAACTTACCTTCCGTTCTTCCATAAATCCCGCAAGATAGATGGATTCCTCCGTTTCACCGCTTTTGGTGAGTAAAATGACCAAATCCCCTTCCTTCACTACCCCCATATCGCCATGCACTGCGGAATTGGTATGCAGAAAGCAGGCGTCCAAACCCATTGAAATCATAGAGCCTACAAACTTTTCGCAGATAGGGACGTTTTTCCCCAACCCCGAAACGACAATCTTATGTCCGGCGCGTATGGTTTCTGCCGCTTCCTTTACCAATCTCCGAAACATTCCCTCATCCAGGGAATGGATGGCATGGTTGATTTCCTCCATCTGTTTTTCAAAATACTTTATCACAGCAAATCCTCCAAATAATATAACCCATTGTAGAACGCCCCGCATATAGAATCATAATCCTGCCAGGCATAAGTCGTGAGAGAAAGCCATATCACGGCGTGCAAAAGCTTGATTTCCTCCGGCTGCGCCCCTGTCAGCCGGAAAAACTCCCCTTCCATATCCTCCCAGCCATTGGACGTAATCTCCAGCGCTATCCCGTCCCCTCCGATATCCAAACGAAACTCCTTTAGATTAAAGCGGTCATAATTCCCCACGATGGAATAATACAATTTCGCCCAATCATAACGCTCATCCCCATATAACTGCGTAAATCCAAAATAACCCCTGGGGTCAATCAATACCGGAGAGCCGTCCTCCCGCAGCATAATGTTGGAAAAAGTGCAGTCCCCATGGAGGAAACAAAATTTATCGCAGACAAGCGCTTCCAGTTTCCGCTCCAACTCCCTTTTGTGAAAATATACATTCCTGCATGATTTCCCGTTAATATTTATTCTTTTCTCTTGGGCGAACGGCACAAGATCCCGAATCCGCTCCAACCGGCGAACCGTTTTGTTGTAATACGCCTCCTTCATGCTGAAAGAATCCGCCTGCGCCTGTCCGCTTTTATGCAGTTTATGCAATACGTCAACCAGTTTTCCCAAAATTTCCTTCTTTTCTTTGCCATCTGGCGTCTCCAGCCTATCCCCAGGCTGACTCTCATAGATATTTTTTCCGCGAATATATTCCATTTCCAGAGGGTCTGTCCCATAGATGCGGGGAATGCTTCCCGGCGCTATCCGTGCGGCCTTTTCATACCAACGGCATTCCCGGACGGCCAGTTCCCTTCCCTGACTGTCCAGGGCTTCCTTCACAAGCCTGTCCCCCTTTACGGCAATGCGGTTAAACGGTCTGCATTTCTCCCGCCCCAGTTTCTCATACTCTTCCAATATTCCAAACTCTTTGGCCCCTGCCAGGCCCATTTCCTGACACAGCAGCTCCCGCCCCTGCATCCACCGCACCAACTCCCCGCTTTCCGGTATGCCTGCCAGCTTTGCCTTTTCTGTAAAAAGAAAGAAACCCGCTACGCCATGTTCTTTGGATTTTTCCTCCCGGAATTCTCCGTTTACGTAACTCCAACGGCAGGGAAACGTCTGGGATATCCCTATGTAGTCCCGCTGCGGCTCTCCCTCCTGATACTCCTTTGGCAATTCCAGCCCTTGCGGCAAAATCAAATCCGACCAGACCAGCATAAACGGTTTCCGCTCCGGCATCAGTTCCAATGCCTGACGGATGCCGGAACAGGTGCCTGTCCCTTGCGCGTCTACGATTTGATATTTCACTTTAGCAAAACAATGCAAGTATTCACGCATTGCCTCTTTCTTGTAATCCGCTATAATGATAAAACGCTGATCCGGGTATTTGCGGAATAAATGGAAAAGCATTGGAAGGTTTTCCACCGGCGCCAGCGCTTTTGGCTTGTTCCTTGTCAAATGGCCAAGCCTTGTCCCTTTTCCTCCTGCCTGTACGATAATGTAATCCATCTCTTTAATCCTTTTCAACTAAACAATGGTTGGACATCGCCTCCTGGCAAAACTCCAACTGTGAAGCGTTTCTTTACAGTCCCTATCTTCAAATAACCGTGCTTCTAGGTTTTTCCCAAACAATTTTTTCCCCTTCCACCCCTAAATCCCTCATCAAATCATCCTTAATCTCCATTGCCGTTTTTTCCGATTCCACTGCCACCACCAGGACGTCAAACGCTGTTCTTTTTACTTCTTCCACCGGACGCACGCCTTGTTTTTCATACTTTATGTAATTCTTATCCACCCAAAGCGCCAGATTGCATTCCTCATAAAAGCAAATCTGCCGGTAATACATCTGGCCCACATTCCCTGCCCCATATAAAACTGCCTTTTTCCCTTTCAATGCATTTTGAAAGGGAAAAATATATTCCAAAACCTGTACGGAAACATCAAATCCCATAACCCTTGTCGCCTTGCAAATCATTTTTGACATCCATTTCTGAAGCTGCAGGATAAGCTCTTCCTTTTGCGGATGCTTCTCAAAAACCGTTTTCAGAGATAAATATAAATCGTTGTAATTTTTCAGATAAGATTCATGTATGGAATAAGTTGCGGAATCTGCCCTTTTTCTGTAACGATAGCCGCATACGCTTTCACTGATTCGCAAGGATTTACATTTTAATGCATAACGGTATAAAAAATCGGCGTCCTCTGATAAAAATACGGTTTTGTCTATTTCTTCAAAAACTTTTTGCGCAATGTTGGTGCGAAACAGCTTATCGCAAATATATGGCGCCAGGCCATATTCGTTTGTATTCCCATACATCATCATATTGGCATAAATATATGCCAATTCTTCATCCGTTTCATATGCGCCGCACGGTATTTTCCCCTGAATATCATATGCAGAATAGGAACTTGCCACTAACAAATCAAATCCTTTGATTTGCTGCACCAGATTACGACAGTAATCCGGCTCTATAAAATCATCCGCATCCACAAAACATATATATTCCCCTTTTGCCTGGCTTGCTCCCCGTTTTCTTGCCATTGCAACGCCCTGGTTGTCCTGGTGGATTACATACATGTTTGGATAATTGTGCGCAATTTCATCACATAAGGCACCGGAACCATCCTTTGAGCCGTCATCCACGATTATGGCTTCTATCTGGGGATAGGATTGGCTGGCTATGCTTAAAAGGCACTCCCTGATATATTCCTTTACATTGTATACCGGGACTATAATGCTGATTAAGCTTGTCTGTTCATCTTCGCATGCCAGAAACAAATGTTCGATATCCGATATTAATAAATATCCTGTCCTTGTTATGCCCATGCTTTCCAATTGTTTTATAAGTTCTTCCTCATAGTCCTTCGTCCCAACTATCACTTGTTGCGCATCCGGTTCTAACTTTTGCGCCGGAATAACCGAAAGCCCCAGTATCTCTTTTCCCTGCTTTCCGGGATTATTATCCGCCCAAAAAGAAACGGTAATCCCCAATGCCATAAAAATATCATAGCACCAACATCCATAATCGCCTGTACCAAATATAACAATATCCTTTTCCCTTTTCAGCTCCTTCTTTATCTGCTCTTTTTCTGCAAGGCTTAGATTTTTCAACCTTTCCTTTATTTGAACTTTCTTTTCATTTTCAGATTTATTTTTTTCAATCAATCCTATATAATATTCTTTGTCCTCCCCGTTATATTTCTCTATATATTTCCGGGAAATGTGATACGTTTCTTCCACATTTATCTTCAAATCGGAATCACTATACCCACCCCTGCGAAAATAAGCAAATATTTCCGGAATATAGTGCATTTTCACTCCCTTTGAGCGCCAACGGAGCATAAGTTCATAATCGGACGCACTTTTGTATGCCTCATCAAAACCTCCGTATCTTTGGTAAATACCCTTGGATGCAAAAACTGTCGGATGGCCAATCACCATCCTTTCATAAATATCCTCTATTTTTCTATGCGGTTCCGTTTTCACGTTTCCGTCTTCATACACAATGGCCAAGTCTCCATAGACCATTTGGCTTTTGCTTTCTTGCATTCCTCTGACTGCCAGTTCCACTGCATTGGGCGCATACCAATCGTCACCGTTTATTATTCCGATTATATCGCCCCGGGCCTGTTGTATGCCTTTATTCATAGCATTATAAATGCCCGTATCTCTTTCACTGCAATAGTAAGAAATGTCAGCCATATATCTTCTTATTATTTGTTGCGTCCCGTCTGTGGACTTGCCATCTATCATTATATATTCTATGTTGGGATAGGATTGTCCTAAAACACTGCATATAGTCCGCTCTATTGTGGCGGCGCTATTTAAACATACAGTTATGATTGACACTTTTTGATTATCCACGCTTTTTCCTTTCAGGCTACAGCCTATATACACCTTCACGCTCCATCACATTGCGCGTATCTAAAACCAGCAAATCACCTATCTCATCCATTCTTTCCTTTATCTCATCGTGTCCCACCATAATGACTAAAAAGTCTATATTTTTCAAAAATTCCTTAAAATCATGATACTGGTTTTCTATGATATCCTCTTTTATGTATGGATCATATATCTTAATTCCCCTTGCCAAATGCCGCCTCATGTTCGCAATAAGCTGCAGCGTAGGGCTCTCCCGGATATCATCCACATTCTCTTTATATGTTAGCCCATACAAGCCAACCTTCTCTATGGCCTCTATGCCATTCTCATCCATTATTTCACGTATCCTTTCCAATACATATTCCGGCATGGAATCATTAATCTTCCTGGCCGCCAGAATAATATTGGCGAGCCCTGGATAGTCACCGACCAAAAACCATGGATCTACGGAAATGCAGTGTCCTCCGACTCCAGGCCCTGGCGTCAATATATTAACCCTTGGATGCCTGTTGGCAATCCGTATCAGTTCATATACATTAATGCCTGCAGCCCGGCATATTTTTACAAGCTCATTGGCATAGGCAATATTTATATCACGGTATGCATTCTCCACTACTTTAGACATTTCAGCCGTTCGAATATCCGTCAGATCTATTTCACCTTTACAGAAACTGCTGTAAATATGACATACCTTCTTTGCCACTTCCTCTTCATCCGCGCCAATTGTCCGGTTATTATAAATTAATTCCTGAAGCATACTCCCTGGAATAATACGTTCCGGGGCATGTGCCAAACATATTCTTTTTCGATGTTTTACACATGCTTTATCAACAATAGGACGCACAAACGTATCTATGGTTCCAGGGGAAACCGTTGATTCAATCACTATTATGACATTGTCATCACAAACTTGGACCACCTTTTCCACCGCCGAAATCAGATAGTCCGCCACCACTTTCTTGCTCGCCTTATGGAATGGCGTTGGCACTGCCACAATATATACATCAGCCTTCTGGTATTCATCCGTAAACCGGATGCCATTCTTTAATGCTTCCTGATACAATCCTTCCAGCCCAGTTTCTTCAAAGGTAAGGGTTCTATTCTTCAATTGCGCCACTTTCTTAGCGTCTAAATCCGTGCCTGTCACCTGCAGCCCTTTGGACGCCAGCATAAGCGCCGTAGGCAGCCCAATATATCCCAATCCTATTACATTAATCCTTTCCGTCATTCCCTTACTCTCCCTGTCCGTCTATTGCATACAGCACCAGCTCACTTGCATAGGCAAAGTGCGCCCTAAGGTATAACTTGTATTCCGGCACGATGCTTTTAATAAATTGTGGTATAGTAATTAGGTCTTCCCGCTTATGGTACATACAGATAGCCAGTTTGGGCCGGCCTCTTTTTATCATTTCCACAGCCCCATGCAAAGCCTGCAATTCCGCTCCTTCTATATCCATTTTCAGGAATGTTGCCACATCCGGCCCGTCTATCAAATCATCCAATTTATCCACTTTGATTGCCCCTGTACCGTTATCTTCCCCTTCCATAACCTCTCCACATCCATTTTTAGTGGAAAAGCAAAGGCAATCCTTTTTGTCCCATGCTCCTACTGGAATATGGACTATATTCCCTGACACTTTCTTGTGCAACGTTTCAAAATGTCTGCGGTCGGGTTCCAATGCATAATACTTCCGAAAATGCCCTGCCTTTTTCAAAAAGGTTTCTAACGTATCTCCGATATAAGCGCCACAGTCTACAAAAACCTCATTCTCCTCCAAATGTATAATGTCCTCTGGGAAATATTGGTTTTCCACATCCTCCCTTTCCCATACATCCAGCATGGGAAAAGCAGTCAGTTCAATATGCCCTTTTAAGTAAGCATCCATTGTTCTTTTTGACTTCTCATCTTCCAACCAATCATAAGTCTATAAAAATAACGTATAGTTTTCTTTGAAATAATGAATATTCAAATTCCTTTTCAACAAACCAGCATAATAATTGTCAACCAAATACACCTTTGAATCCACAAACCGAAAACCATTGCTCCAAAAAATTTGGCAGCCATTCAGCACATAAACTGTTTTGACATATTTATCCGCAGTCAGCCTGTTGGTCAGTTCTCTGTGTCCCAGCACATGGAAACCTGCCACCACCGCAATTTCTTTCCGGTTATTTTCCAGAAATTCTTCTCCTATGTATACTCTATTTCCATAGAAATCCTCTGCTTTTGATACAAATTCCCTACTGACCAGAACGCCCTCTACCTTAATCCGGAAACTATCCAATATATCCAGCATTTCCTTTGCATAAATCCCATTTCCATATAAATATATTTCCTTTTCCCCTTTCAGTCTCCGGATTCCTTCCGGAATCCTGTCTGCCGCTGCCACATATTCCCCGAACATAAACCTACTCCCTCCATCTGTCTGATATGATCCTTGCAATCCTTTCGGATGCCCTGCCGTCCCCATATGGGTTCACTGCCGCAGACATTCTATCGTACATTTCCTTATCTGTCAGAAGTTCCTGCATCGCCTTCTTAATCCCCTGTCTGGATGTGCCTGCTAATTTTAATGTTCCCGCTTCAACGCCCTCTGGCCGCTCTGTAACATCACGCATAACCAGAACTGGTTTCCCCAATGACGGCGCTTCTTCCTGTATCCCGCCACTGTCCGTCACAACAAAGTAACAACGTTCCATAATATTATGAAAATCCATCACATTCAGCGGTTCAGTCAGCATAACCTTTTGCGTTTTCCCCAATACCTCATTCGCCGTTTTCCTTACCATTGGATTTAAATGCACCGGATACACTACCCTGACGTCCTCATATTCCGAAACAATATCCCGGACCGCCAGGAACATGTCCCGCATGGCATTCCCAAGGTTTTCCCTCCGATGAGCCGTCAGAAGAATTAGCCTGTCCTTTCCTGCCCACTGCAGGATTTCATGGGTATAGCCAGGATATATCGTTGTGCGCAATGCATCAATCACAGTATTTCCCGTCACATAAACCGCCTTTTCACTTTTCCCTTCTTTTATTAAATTGTCTCTTGCCTTTTCCGTCGGGGCAAAGAAAAGGTCAGAAACCGCATCCACTGCCAGTCTGTTGAATTCTTCCGGAAACGGCGAATAGTGGTCATATGTCCTTAGTCCTGCTTCCACATGGCACACCGGCACATTCAAATAATATCCCGCCAACGCAGCGGCAAAAGCTGATGTTGTATCTCCATGAACCAGGACTGTCACCGGTTTTTCTTTTTCCAATATGCTGCGTATTCCAGACATTACCTTTTCCGTAATATCAAACAATGTCTGTCCCTTTTCCATAATATCCAAGTCATAATGCGGTATAATATGGAAAGTATCCAAAATTGGCCAGAGCATCTCTTTGTGCTGCCCTGTAATGCACACGACGGTTTCAAACCCTTTGTGTTTTTTCAGTTCCTTTACCACAGGACACATTTTGATTGCCTCCGGCCGGGTGCCGAATACAGCCAATATTTTCTTCATCCTTTCCACCTCTTTTCGCCTGCATCAGGTTTTAGGGGCAGCCCCAAAATGGATGCGCAACGCCTCCGTTATATAGTGCAGCCTTTGGCCAAAACCTATCTTCAGTTTATGAAACTTCAACCTTCCGCTTAAAAAATCTGCCACCTCCTTTGATGGACGGTACGACTTGCCTGGGACATAATTCATATATTCATAAAGCTGTTTTTCAACTTCCCTGTTTCTTTGAAACAAATTATCCCCCGCCTCTATCCTTTCCATATATTTCTCCAAAACCCCTACTTCGTCTATATCTTCATAATAGGTGGACGCTGTCAGTCTTTTGCTTTCTGTCATATAGCGGTTCACAATATCCCTTTGCTCCAATTTTAACGTAGGTGTCTTATACAAATAAGATTCTAAGTCCACCGTTGAGCCATAATGTATCATTAGCCTGCTTAATGGCAGCAGTTCGCTTATAGGGATACTTTTTTCGATTAGTTTTATATTTTCAAACTGACGCAGAGGCTCCAGATATTTCATTTTTCTCCGCCCGGCTTTTATGCTTTCTATTTCATGCGGATGCAGCTTAACAATAAACAGAATTTCCTTATGCCTCCGGGCTGCATTCACAATATGCGCAATATACTTTTCACAATAGGCACGCTCCTTCTCGATTGCTTCCATATATTGAACAAAAGTCTCATCCCTGACAATTTCATCTTTCCTTCTTCCCTGGACATTCACAATATCCTGCGCATTGATAAGATCTTGTTTGGTGTATAAAATCCTGGAAAATGCAGTTAATGCCAACACCTTACTCCGCCTGTCCCGCATAAGCTGCCTTGCCTCAGGGCTGCTACATGCCCACTCTTTTTCATACATTGGATTTCCGGCAATTTTAATCTGTGACTTTGCTAAGACTTTATTTTGTATATGCAGTTCACGCCCTAAATGCTTGGCCAAAGCCCGTCCCCAAAAAATATGATAATCCACAAGCGTAGGAGAATAATCATACGCCCCTGCCCAAAGTTTTAAAACTTCTTTGTCGTAATAGTCTATCAACCCTTCTGTCGTAAAAGTTACAATCAAAGAGCGGCAGCAAATCTTTGCAAGCATATACATATAAATCTGGATATATGTTGTAATAGGGTAAGTTACTATAATATGAGGTCTAAGCTGCAGCAACCGTTTTGGCAAATCTTTATCCATGCAACTGATTTGATAGACTTTTATTCCCTTCTTTTTTTGCAGTTCTTTAGAAATTCTCTCTATGTTGACATGCTCCCTTTCATAATTATTATATAAAAATAGGATCTTCTTCATAAAGCATTCCTCCCATATCCCGCTCTCAAACTGCCGCGCAAAGCGCCTCTATTCACTGTTTTTATCCCAGTGCATCCCAAAATCACTTGCACCAGTTGATAAAATCCCCTAAGCGTAATCCCTCACTAGTTTCCTCCAATATATACCCACACTTTAACATCCTTTGTACGGCCTCTTTCATACAATCTTCTCCATCTATCTCTAAACAGGCAATGTCACTTCCAATCCGAATCAACGATATTTGATTCCTGCTGCATCCCCGAATTCCATATGCCTCATCCAGTGGAAAAAAATCTATTTCCCCTGCTTTAGATAAAATTGACTGAAAGCTTTCCTCCAAAAATAATTCCGTCCCGCCTCCGCTATGTATGCCCCTTTTTTTTATTTTTTTATCCTCACAGTAAAAAATAATTTGACCTTGGTAAGGAAAAAAATCCTTTATGTTTTCTTCCCACAGCATTAAATGTATCCTCTGCGCCTTTAAATCAAAATAATATAAAGAACCTTGCCGATCGAGAAGATAAACCTCTCCGTCCTGTTCCCTGATTTTAGCAAAGCCTCCCTTATCATGCTTAAGATGAAATTCCAGGACACTCATTGCATCGGAGCATAAATCAATGATACAGACAGCGTCTGTCTCATAATAAGGGATGATAATCTTATTATCCACAATCACCGGCTCTGTGGCAAAGTAGTAACCTGTATACCATTCCTGCATATTTTTCCATTTGCCGTCGGCACAGGTTATCCTTGCCTCCATTTCATTTTGAGCAGCGTCAAACTTCAAAATTTCCGGAGAATTTTCAGAAAAAATATATATTTTCCCATTGCGGCATATGCTCGCGGCAATCCGTTTGCCTGACAGCCATGTTTCTTTCTCCCCTAAACCAACTTTTTCCCATTTATATTCAAAAAGATCCAATGCAACCATAGAGTCCGCATACCTGGGCATTAAATACAGTCTGTCATCCACTCCGACTATGGATTCATAACTGCATTTCTGACTGGCTCCTTCATTCAGCGCACCTGCAAACGTAAGCTTGCCCTGCTGCAGATCAAGCCGGAATAACCCACTGAATTCCTTTGACGCCATCCATATATTCCCTTTGTGCCAATAGGAATGTGACAGCATCCCAAAACCATACTCTCTCATATTTTTACTCCTCACTTCGCTTGCAGCCACAACCCCCGTCACTTGGACGCTTTCGAACGCTCCCCACTGAATTTCCGGTATGCGCTCCCCTTATACGCCACTGTCTTCTCTATCAGATACGCCCATTCATAAAACACTTCCGGCATCTCCCGCACGGCTTCGTTCCTTGCGAAATCCCCCCTCCGCAAAAAATAGTCCGTCTCAAGCAGCTTTGCGTTATGCTCCAGCAATTGCCCCGTCAGGCTATGCACATCCGTAAAATAATTTGGATGCTTCTTTCGGTATGCATTGGCCTCCGCCGTTAGGGCCGCCTCATCGTCCTTATAATAATTGTCATTTTTTCCTGTAAGCAATAGCCTTCCTCCCACTTTCAGCGCCCTCATCAATTCTTCTATTACAATTTCTTGGAAACAGGCGTCAAACACGCCCCAACAAAGTATTTTGTCAAAGGAATTGTCCTCAAAGGGGACGCTCATCCCATCGGACTCTATTAACCTCCCCGCCGCCTTCAGCTCCGGATAGTTTTCCGCGCAGCGCGCAAGGCTGACGCTGGAAACGTCCATCCCATAATAGCCGTCCGCCTCCCCGTTCACCCCCTTCCTGTAAATAGGGTAACATCTTCCGAAACCGCACCCATAATCCAAAAAACGCTCTTCCGGCAGCACGCCTAATTTCAGAAAATAATTTTCCAAAAGCGAATCGTCCCCTGTCCTGTCTTTTGCCTGCGCGCTTTGGTTGGCTTCCCCCACCTTATTTTCCCAATATGTCACATAATCGTTCCAAAAATCTTTATTGTTTGTGTTTTCCATTCTCCGTTCACCCCATATTCAAAATTTCCCTTTTTACATTTCCCGTCTTTGCGTCCATTACAATGACGTCCGTCACGCCGCTTGCGCTGTTCGCCGCAATCCCTATGCGCTCCACGCAGTCCGGCTCCACCGAATCTCTGTCAAAAGTAAAGGCCCATTCATAGTCCGCTGTAAAATCCAAATTGCTCCAAATATACTTCCCTCCCAACAGCTTCAGGCAGAAAAAGGGCTGCGCCCCGAATATATTCTCATCCGACCGAATCCTAACGCTCCGCCTCCCTGGCCCCAGTTCCGCTTCCAGCCTGCAGCTTTTGGGCTCCAGCTTAAAATACCTGCGCATCCCTTCCAACGCATTGCAGTATTCAAACGGCACGTCCGGATACCGCTGCGCGACGGCCCGGAGCATCCCCCGCATAAGCTCAATGTCATAGCACACATCCCTAAAGTCATGATCCGTAAAGGAAACCAACTGGTCCTTCCCTTTCCGCGCCTCGCAAAACGCCTGCTCAAAATCCGCTTTGGAAATATTGCGCATCCTCGTGTTCATGTTCAGGCACCTGGCTATCGCCCTTTTGCAATCCCCCTTTTTCCGATAGTCGGCATAATCCGGATGGTAAGGCTCCCATGACGTAACCGCCCCGGCCCAATTGCCAAAACGTCCGTCCTGCACATCCCTTTGCCCTGTCGGCGCTTCCCCTTTCACCGCTTGGTTTGCATAGTCAAATGGTATCCACTGTTCGAGGAGCCAATGGGAATCCGGCCTTTCCGTATGGAACCCCGGCCTGTACGCCGATGGGAAAAAGCCGCGGTCTATCACCTTTCTGGCCAATATTTCGAAAATATGGGGAGATGACACATAATTCATCCCACAGGCATTGTATTCCCCATTTACCGGCAGCGGATGAAAGTGCCACTGTATCAAATCCCCATAGGCGTGCCCCGCCTTCTTACGGTACCAGTCATAGATGGAATGATGGCCCGCTATCCTCATTCTCGGATTCTCCCCGGTGAACCCTGCGTGATCCATGCAAAACCAACTGCATTTCCATCCCCCATTCCCGCTGTCTGGAAACCCTTCCCTGAATTCCGCGCTGTTTAGCCTGTCCATCATTGCTTCAATTTCCGCAAAATTCTTATGCGTGGACAAAAGGCTGGCATCCAGCATCCTGGCCACTTCCTTTTCCTTTCCCCCTAAATCAATGCCGCCCCGCTGCAGCTTTTTCAGGTTTTCCTCCGTCGGTTCAATGCCCTCTATTCCAAAAACGGCCTCCAGCCTTTCAAAAGTGGCTGACAGCCCCTCATATAACGGCCCTTCCGTGTCTATGCAATGCACGATGTACACCTTTGCCATACCCGCCCCTCCCATCACGTTCTTTCCATCTTATGCGACAGCAAAAAACTGGCATAGGAAAAATCCAGTTCCGTGTCTATGTCAACGGATTCCATTCGCCCCATAATATACGCATAGGAGTTCCTGCCATAAAAGGACTGCAGACTCCTAAGCGCTTCCACTTTCGATATGTAAATCGCCCCATTTAACCTATAATGCTTTTTCAGTTCCTGCCTTCTCTCTAAATTCTTTTCATGGACAAAATGGAATAAATTTAAATCTTCCGGCAATACGTTGCTTAACAAAGGGCTATGCCCGCATTCACAGACGCTTACGATAGAATCCGCCTTTTTGTCGTAAAACAGTCGGAAAGCGCCGTCAATGTTTTCCGTCGTCCTCAGCGGCGAAGTGGGCTGAAGGACAATGACGGCGTCATAATGCCTTCCCAATCTTTCATATCCATCCAGCGCTTCCAATATGGCGTCTAACGATTTGGACGCGTCCCCGGAATTTTCCGCGCTCCTCAAAAAAGGGACGCATGCGCCATACTTTCTTGCAATATTGGCGTATTCCCTGGAATCCGTGGAAACCATCACTTCATCAATATATTGGCTTTCCAATGCGCTTTCTATGGCATAGGCCATCAATGGCTTCCCATTTAGCAACCTGATATTTTTATCCTTTATTCCTTTTGAACCGCTTCTGGCCGTTATAATCCCTAAAGTCCTCATATGTCCCACTCTCATTCAATTGCTTTTATTAATCGAAAAGCTTCCGCATACACTGTCCCTGCTTCTGTCCCCCTAAGTACGGCCTGTGCCTTTATTGCATCCAGGCTTCTTGGAAAAGGCAGTTCATCCAGTTCGGTATCATATATACGCAACGCCTCTAATTTCTTTTCCAGATAATCTGAAATATTTATATACAAATTAGGTTCGAACCGCTTATAAGGCATTCCAAAATTTGTCTCTGACAAGATTTCCATCGTCATAATTCGTTTAATATAATTACGGCGAAATATTTTTGAACTTGCATAAGCCGCTTCAAAAACATATTTATGATCGGAATGTGCATCATTATAATCCGGTAGGATAATGCATTCAGGCTTTATACTGTCAAATGCCCTTCCTATCTCCTGAACCAATTTTCCTTTTACACTTCCATTTAACCCGGCAGGCGTAAAACCCAAATTTATAAATCCGGAAAAATCAAAGCAATCCACCACACTGCTAATCTGGCGTCTGCGTTTCTCCTTAAACGCTTCACAATACCCCCCCCCTGAATTTGCATCCGTAACATTTACCCAATAAATCTCATTTCCTTCATCCTTTAATTTAAAAATGCTCCCTCCGGCGCCTAATGTTTCATCATCAGGATGCGGGGACACAACCGCAATTCTCATAACAAACTCTATATCCTCCTCACAAACCGCTTCGTATTCAATTCTTTACCTGGAACCTCATCATATTCCCTTAAGAATTTCACAGCTTTTTTTGCCGCTTCCCCATCGCCGAAAGATGTTTTATACTTTTCAAATTCTTTTTTTATTACTTCATAGTGGTCGATGATCCCGTTTATCCTTTTGGCAATTTCTCCTGCATCTATCTCCACATCAGCCACATTCCCACATCTTGGCCTTCCTTTCTGCCGATCCCCCATATTCAGGACAGGACACATATAAAATGGCGTTTCCAACAGCCCTGCGCTGGAATTCCCTGCTATAACTGTTTTAAACCCCTCCATAAGCGCATGGAGTTTAGGCGTTCCCAATGTTTTTACAACTGTAATCCTTCTGTTTCCTGTCATTGCATCAAGATATCTGATAATGCCTGCTGACCCATGGTCGAAATTGGGATATGTAATGATTACCCTGTAAGCCTTACTCTTCAAAACCCCTTCCAAACACTCTTTATATTCCAAAAGATTTTCCTCTTCACTTTTATATGGCCCGGAATGATAGATAAACACAACACACACGCCTTCCCCTATGTGAAACTCTCTTTCCAGTTGTTCCTTAGAAGCAATCAGACCCAACCGCCCATAATCAAAGCTTGGGTTTCCCATATTACAGATTCTGCTGTCTTCCTCCCCCAACTGTCTTAGCGTTTTTACGCATTCCTCATGAAACGGCAAATGAATGCATGCCATTTTTGATATGCAATGCCTTATGTTCGTATCAAAATATGGGACATCGGCTATATCTCCGCCAGCCACATGCACCAATGGGACTTGCCCATAAAAAGCAGCCAATGCAAACCCCAAACTCTCTATCCTGTCTCCAAGAACAATGGCATATTTATATGGATAACTCTCCTGTTTCCGTAAATACTGAAATACTTTCCTGTAAACATCAGGAAGCGAATTAAAATAAGCGTCACCTCTGCTTTCCGCCTGCAGTATAATAAAGTTTACATTGTAATGGTTTCTCTTAATATACTCTCTCTTCTCTTCTAAATCCTGCCCTCCATTGAAAAAATAACTTCCATAAACGAGAACATCCACGTAATACAAACCGCTCATCTCTAAAACCAACGGAAATAATATGCCTAATTCCGCCCGGTTTCCCACAAAAAACACCGCTCGCTTCCGGTTGAAATAATCCGATACATCCTTTATTTTACTATTCCAAAGGTTCTTAGGGACAGTCAGGCAAGGCATATATTTTTCTCCAGAATCCTCATTGGAAATAGACGCGTCCATCCCTCCTGCATCCATTTTCGTTATGATTTCCTCTGCATTATCCAATATAAAACAAGAGAAACTTTCATTATATCCATCTAACGCCTCCGTATACGGCATATCCATTTCCACAGGAAATTTACTCCTGTTTACTATCCTTCCCGTATCTATCCCAAAATCCACTTCATGGCATGACATCCCCCATTCTTCTTCCTTATTTTTTATCTGCCATTGTATAGGAGCCCTCCCTTTGTAATATGGCAAATAAGACGCATGAAAATTATATATTTTCATTTTGTTGAGAATATCCTGTTGAAAGATTTCATTGCCATAGGCAACCGAAAATCCAACAGCCTCATCTTCCGAAATAAGTGGCAGGATGTCTTTATACCTTTTATAAACAGGAATGGCAAAAGAACATGCCAAATCATAAACCTTATTCCTGTATATGTCTTTGTCCTCCCGGTCATAATTTGTTACAACATAGGAAACAAATATGTCCCTTTCCAATATTTTCTTTAACGCAAGATATCCCAAATTCCAATTTCCAAAAAATATAATTTTCATATTGCCCATCCTTTTAGCAATCCCTTAAAATTTCCTTTGCTTTCCTAATTCCACAATTAAACAGCAAGTCAATACTGCTCAAATATGGAATAAACCCATCAAACTGTTGTGGGTAAACAGGATGTTTAAACTCCTGCCAGACTACCTCCACTCCTGCATCTTCATATAATTCCGGAATAAAATAATTCCTTGCGCCTGTACCGGACAAATACCGCCTGCTCCCTGCCGCTTTTACCAGACGGATGATTCGTTCATTGCTTTTCCCTGTCACTTTTAACTCACTTGCATATTTTATTTCGATATCCTTAATATCAAACATCAGCATCAGCAGTTCTATGGATTTCATATTAAAGTCAACCATCTTATTACATGGAAAAGAATATAATAATTCCATATACGGATAAATTTCACCAAAATACTCTGCCGCCCTATAATTTTCCTTAATCAGGTTTAACCCTCGCTTCTTCCAGCTATCCTCCTCCGATAAAAATATTTCATTAATCATACATCCATAAGGCGGCTTGCGGATTCCCACATTAATCCACTGTTCCCCACGGACAGTCTTAATTTTATCTCTGCTAGTCATTGTCCTGCTTCCCCGGACATACTGCACATTGTCCAACACAATGTATATATCCGCCAAAAGCAGCCTGTGAAAAAAACCTAAATAAGGCATAAAATCCGGTTGATGGATTACAACTAATGGATCCTTCATTTCATCTCTCCAATTCCTCTGCACAAATCATATCATCTGGAAAATAGACATGCTTTGCCATCCTGCCTATCAAATCATCCCACAGCATAGGGCTTATTCCATTCCCTGGACGTTTTGCGATTATATTTTTGTCTGTAAAGATATCACCTGCTTGAATCTTACAAGCCGCCACAATGCTTTTTCTTGCGGCGCTTACATTTTCCCTTTCCGAATCAGACACCCGCTTCACCCCGTCCCCCAATGCAATCCCGACTTTCCGGATGCCTTCCACCATCTGTTTTAACTCATGGGGCTCCAGGCTCGCTTTATGGTCTGGCCCTTCCATATGCCTGCTTAATGTAAAATGCTTTTCAATCACGCACGCCCCTAAAGCAACTGCAGCCAAAGGCGCTTCCAATCCTCGGGTATGATCGGAATACCCGACCGGGAGTCCCGTTTCTTTCCCCATTTCCACCATAGCCAGGAGATTGACATCCTTCATCGGGGTTGGATACTGTGAATTGCAGTGAAGCAGGATAATATTTTCCGTCCCGTTATCCCTAAGTATTTTCACCGCTGCCTTTACTTCCTCCATACTGCTCATCCCGGTTGAAAGCATTACTTGTTTCTTCTGTTTTGCCACTTCACGCAAATACGGAAGGTTGGTTATCTCCCCGGAAGGCGCTTTGAAAACCGGCATGTCCATACGGGCAAGAAGCCGGACGCTTTCCAGGTCAAAAGGCGTAGATAAAAACATGATTTTTTTCTGATTGCAGTATTCCATCAAGTCCCTATGCATCTTTGGCGTCAATTCCAGCTTCCGCAGCATTTCCAACTGCGTTTCCGCTTGGCCTGTCACTTCTGCCTGATATCCTGCCTTTGCCGCGGTTTTGCATACAATCTTTTCTGCCTGAAATGTCTGAAACTTCACAGCATCCGCCCCTGCCTGGCTGGCAGCGTCAATTAACTGTCTTGCAATCCCCATATCGCCATTATGATTTACCCCTGCCTCCGCTATTACAAACACCCCATTCATATGTCTGCGCCCCTATCCCATATTATTTTTCCACCCCATACCAGACCGTATGCTCCGGAAGGTCTTTCCTTACCACAGCGCCTGCCCCTACGATACAATTTTCCCCTATCCTTTTTCCCTGAATTACCGTTGCATTGGCGCCAACCAAAGTTCTTTCGCCAACTGACACGCCGCCGCACAATACAGCTCCCACTGCTATATGGGAAAACGCTCCCACCATGCAGTCATGCTCTACCACAGCCTTGGTATTGATAATCCCCATTCTTCCAATTTTCGCGTTGGCATTAACCACTGCGCCTTTGCCAACAAAAACCCCTTCCTCCAGTTGCGCTTTTTGAGATACCGCTGCCGTGGGATCTATGATATCAGGAATCGCGTACCCAATGCCCTTCAGTTTTCGGTACAACCTATCCCTTACCTGTCCATGCCCCATAAAACCCACAGTTATAAAGGCATTCCTGACTCCTCTGTCAAAATACTTCTGCATAGCGTCATCCAAACCTAGCACACGGTAATCCCGCAAACCTTTTCCTTGCATCTTTTCTGTATCCAAAAAGCCAATAACGTTATAATCCCCTTTTTCCTCGATGCTGTCCACCACACTGTGCGCATGTCCTCCAAGGCCAAACAATAAAATGTCTTCCATTTCACCCACACCCCAGCCTTGCCTTCATTTTTTCCAGTTCATCTAGCTGCCCCATATCCAGCCACCTCTCTTCGTGGATTGGATATATGCCTATTTTCCTGCCACTGTCCAAATACCGTCCTACAATTGCCGGGAAATCAATGGCCTTCCCCTCTTCCTGACTCTCTATCACTTCCGGTTCTACAAAATAACACCCCGTATTGGTAAAGAAAGACATTTTCGGCTTTTCCTGCATAGACTCAATATTTCCGTTTTCCCCCACCTTGACCACTCCATATGGAATTGTGAAATTTTTTAAAGAACATACCATTGTGATTAAATTTCCTGCTTCCATATGCTGTCTGTATACCTTTGTCAAATCTTCATCAATCAAAATATCACAGTTGGTCAAAATAAAGGTTCCGTCTATTTTCCCTTTTAACAGGCTAATGCCGCCGCCTGTGCCAAGCGCTTTTTCCTCTGTCACAAACTCCAGTTGGTAGGGCTTGTCCAATTCATCAAAATAGGCTTTAATCATATTCCTTTTATAATTAACAATCATATAAAACTGTGTGCAGCCATAAGAATAAAACTGTCTGATAATATGCTCCGCAATCGGATAATCCCCTACCGGAATCAGCGGTTTGGGAAGGATATTTGTATACGGCAGAAGCCTTTTCCCCATCCCCCCTGCCATAATCACTACAGGCATCCCTTTCTCCAGTGTGCCATGCCCTTGTTCCTCCCCATCCAGAAAAACAACTTTTTTTATCCTATGTCCGCTGTCCACAATTGGCATGGCCCCAATGCCATATTCCCTCATAGTGGCAGCCGCCAAATCCGCCTGCGCCTCATACAGATACTGTGGTTGATAATTTGCGGCATACCTGACTGCCGCATGTAAATCCCCTTTCTTTAAAATCCACCGACGGATATCCCCGTCCGTAAGGGATGCCAACAGCCTTCCATCTTTGTGTACAAATAAAGTTTTCCTTGTATTCCTATCAATCTGTTCCATTGCATCCAGTATGCTTTTGTCTTCCTCAATATACATCTCATTCATAGCTGGCAGCCCCTCATTTTCATAGGTTATAAATGTCCGTTTTATATTTTTCCAGATTGCCTTTGAAAAAACTTATTGTTTCTTTTAACCCCTCTTCCAAGGCATATTGGGGCTTCCATCCCGTCAGTCTGCATATTTTGGCATTGCATCCAAGAAGCCGGTTTACTTCACTCTTTTCCGGACGCATCCTCTCTCCCTCACAAACAATTTCCGCCTCAGGATTCATCAGCCTGATTAGTTCACGGGCAAGCGTTCCGATGGATATTTCTTTTTGCGTAGCAATATTTATTTCTTCCCCAATGGTTTGGTCTGACTCAAAAACAGACAAAAATCCCCGGACCGTGTCCTTCACATAATTAAAATCCCTGGTAGGCGTTAATGAGCCTAGCTTTATTTGTTGTTTTCCTGCCAAAAGTTGCGTAATAATGGTGGGAATAACAGCCCTTGCTGACTGTCTTGGGCCGTATGTATTAAATGGCCTTACCACCGTTACTGGCAACTGAAATGAGCGGTAAAAACTTTCTGCCAGCCTGTCAGCCCCTATTTTCGTTGCCGCATAAGGAGACTGCCCCTGGAAGGGATGCTTTTCATCTATCGGGACATATTGCGCCGTACCATATACCTCTGAAGTTGATGTGACCAACACTCTTCCGGTTTCCAACCTCCTGGCAGCTTGCAAAACATTCAGCGTACCCTTTATATTCGTATCCACATAAGCGTCCGGCGCATGATAACTGTAGGGTATGGCAATCAAAGCAGCCAAATGAAACACAGCGTCCATGCCCTGCATGGCCTCCGCCACACCGTGGGGATCCCGGACATCGCCCGGAAAAACTTCCACCTCTTTCATAATGTCCAAAGGAAGCGACTCCAGCCATCCCCAACTGTTAAAGGAGTTATAACAAACAAAAGCCCTTACTTGGTATCCTTTTTTGACTAGTTCTTCCGTCAGATGGCTGCCAATAAAACCATCGGAACCGGTTACTAATATTTTTTCCATCACACAGACACCTCATAAAGGACATCTTCTAATGAAACAATAGGGCAGCCCACTTTCCCAGCCAGTTCTTTCCTGATTTCCTCATAATACGTTACTGCAGTTACAATGATTACGTCTACAGGCTCTAAGTCATCTTCCAAAGACACGACTTCAATATCCATAAGAATAGCGTCCGCGTTTTTGTCAATGCCATAGGCTACCTTTATATCCGTATTCCGCAGTTCATCCAGCAAAGCTTCTCCCGCATAACTCATGCCATAAATGGCTGCCTTTTCATACCCCATCTTTTGGAAGTATTCTGACAGATTTCTGCCCTCCTGTTTTACCTTCACCCACTGAGCCATCATCCGGAACAATTCCAAATGCTTTTCTGACATATTCTCCGCTCTCTTTCTTGCGCTTCCAGTAATTTTTCCCGCCGCCGCTGCCCCAATTGCTGCGCCTGTTACTGCTGATACCATAGAAATGATTCCTTTTTTCATATATCCTCTCTTTCTTCCCTGCTTTATCCACAGAATGCGCCATCTCTTCCCTACAGCCACAGTGGTTCATTCCTTTCCCTCTCGGATTGGTAAACCTTTATGATTTCCATTTCCTTTTCCAATTCTTTGATTGACTCGTAAATCTCATCCTGGTATTTCAAACTTGAAATAACAACCCTCTTTATCCCAAGCCCTAAAAGCTCTGATGGCGGATAGACCTTTCCTCCACCAAATTCCATTCCCCATTTCCCTGCATCAGAGTCAGAATATGCAAATTTCCTCTCTCCCAGCGTCTTTATACAATCTTTCAACATTTCTACCGTGCATTTTCCTATCCCATATATACAGATTTCACCAGGCAAAAGATCCCCAAAAAGCTCCCTTACCTTTTCTTCCCTACACCGATTCAGTTTCGACAGGTAGTTTTCCCTTCTCCCTATCCCCATAGAATCAATTGCTCTTCGTAATTCTTCTGCGTATTGGAAGGCTTTTTCCATCATATATTTTCTTCCGTATTCTAAGTCATATCTTTCTGCTTTCTGGAACTTATCTATAATCAGGCTGGCCAACGCTTCACTGTCCTCCTTAGGAAATATCGTCGCTTTCGGATAAAGCTGCTCCTTGTGTACACCGATGTCAGACAGCAGAATCTCTTTCCCCATCGCTTTGGCGTCTTCCACGCTGCACCCCCACCCTTCAAATTTGGATGGCTGAATCAGCAGCCTGGCATTCTTCATCAAACATAACTGTTCCTTGCGCTCCAACATCCCAAGGAAATGGATGTAATCCTGCAGCCCATGCTCTTCGATAAATTTCATTAAACTTGTCACATAATCGTCTTCTTCCCCATAACTTTGCATATATCCGGTGCAGACCAAATGCACTTTTTCACTTTGGGTGTGAATCATCCGCTCCATCGCTTCCAAAACAACCATATAATTCTTATGTTTCCAGAACTGATTGGATATAAAAATATAGTTGTATCCAATTCCGTACTTTTCCAATACCTCAGCTTCAAATTTGCCTGTTATCCGTTCCAATGCCAGGCTGACGCAAGATACAAAATGCACCAAAAACACGCCATCCAAATTTTCAGGGTATAGATTTTTATAGTCCATATAGGCATCCTGGCTGCTAAGCATCAATCCTTTGTGCCTCTCTGCCATATACCCTCTAATCCTTGCCCTTTCTTCCAAATCATCCCTGGAAAAATTTTCCGGGAAATACACATCCTGAAAGTCTGGTATCCAATACAAGCATAAATCCCGGACTACCCATGTATATCCTCCTCCGCATATCGGCAAAACCACATCAATCTTATGCTCCGCACATACACAAAGCAACTGTTGCGGCAAGCCATTATACTCTATTGGCACAATTTCCATGTTTTCCATTAATTCGGAAAACTCATCCATGATGTCCGGCTCTGCATATAAATAGTAGCAATACCTCTTGCTTATCGCTGACGGAGTTGTGGTTATCCACAACTGAAACAACAGGTTTTTGATATAATATATACCGCCCATCCAGCCTTTTCCGCCTAACGCATAAATTAAAATATTTTTTTTCATATCACTCCTGTCTGCTTCAGCCATTCCACATATTTCGCCACCCCGGCTCTTATGTCAATCTCCATCCGGTACCCCAACTGTCTGAGTCTGGCAATATCCGCACACCAGTTGACCGGATCCCCTGTCCTTTTATACTGGTTAAAGGAAACCACTCCCTCTGGCAAACCACATTCTTTGCAAAAAATCCCCGCTATATTCCGTATACTGATTTCTACTCCATTGGCAACATTATAAACCGCATGTTCCACTTTCTCCGCTTCCATTATGAGCCGGATAGCGTTTGTCAGGTCATCAATATAAATAAAATCCCTTGTCTCCGCTCCGGTTCCATAAAGCTCAAGTTTTCCATCCCTTTGGACTTTCTGTCCCATATCCCAAAAAATTTGTTTCCGCAGTCCTGCCCCATAGGCAGAAAATATCCTAAGTATCCTGATATCCATCCCATACTGCCTCACAAAAAAACTACACATCTCCTCTATCAGTGACTTGTGCAACGCATAGGGCGAAATAGGTCTTTTCTCATGGCTTTCCTCTATTGGGTTTTTAGCCGGATTGCCATAAACGCCTGCACTTGACAAGAAAAGCAGCGCCGTTTCTCTGGAAAAGTCCTTTAATGCATACAACACCTTTCTTGAAACAAGCACATTCGAAACAAAATCATCTTCCGGCCTCTCCACGGAATCCTTTACGGCTGCCATGCCTGCACAATGGAGCAGGGCATACGCGCGCTCTTTTTTCAGGATGCTTTCTATGGAATCCCGTGAAAGATCCATTTGACTATATGCTATGCCTGCAACCTTGGATTTCTCAGCCAAATCTATCCCTAACACATCATATCCACTCTGCAGACACTTTCCCGCCAAGTGGCTTCCTATAAATCCATTTACCCCGGTAATGATAACCTTCTTTCCCATACATCCCCTTTGTCCCTTCATTCCACCCCGCAGCACCTTGAAATGTATTCCCGGATATACTGCCTCATTGTTACAAGCCCAGGCGATATGTGGGAAATACGCGCTTTTGTTTCATACTTTTCCAATCCAAGCGCTTTTACCACACAAGGATAAACAGGAAAATTGTTAATCCGCAGCGTGCCAAATTCCAGGTTCAGCTCTTCTTCTGTGAATTCATCTACACAGTCTATTTCTAGAACGCGCAGAATCCTTTTTACATACTCATAAATGACAATATTTTTGGGATGGTTATGTGTATAAAACAACTGTTCCCTTTTATAATGCTCTCTGATATAGTCAACAATCGGCACATCGACCAGTTTTTCCCTTGCACATAGATTTTCAATGGATTTCCTGCACCTGGTTTCTATTTTTTCTTTAGGCACGAAGTCATCCTTACTAATTAATTGGATGATTTCCTCCGTTCCTTTTTTATCCTCCAGCAACATGTCTACAATGACATCTGTATATGGAAAACTTTTTTCATCCATATTTTTCAAATACTTTCCTTCATCAGAATCATACTGGATAAAATAGCCATCAAAATAGAGGTTATGAATACATACTTTCCTGCATCCCTTTCCCATCCCTTCAGCAATGTGAGCAGTCCCCAATTTTGCGCTATACCGGTTATCTTCCCGTACACATTGGAAAATAAACAAATCCACCAGCTTCATAATCTCATCCGAATACAATACTTTTTCAATATGCGCTTCGTCTTTATAAAGATGCACGGGCGGAACTCTCAAAAGTATATAACGCCTTCTGAATTCCTCATTGTATTCCATCATATTGGCCATAATATCAATCTGGCAGTTTCCATAGATTAACGCAACTTGCTTTCTATCCCTCACTTCCTTTAAATAAGCCGCTATATCTTCTGCACGAAAACAATAAAGCAAGTCATTTAACCGGATTTCTTCCATCATTAACATATGGTAAGGCAGGAAATCCATACAAAGCCTCAAACCTTTTTCTAACAGCAGGCGGGAAACTTCCATCCACCGCCCGCAGGCAATAATAACCAGGCATCCGGCCGGCTTAGATTCCAAAACTTTCTTTCCATCCACAATTTCCATATGTTTCTTTTCCGGATCCGAATCCAGAAACCCCAAAATCTCGTAACTTTTCCTTAAGGCATAATAGGCGCCCATCCCCCGGGTTCCCGACCCCCATATTACAATCTGGTCTTTCAATTTCATTACCCCTGCATCTTTATCATTTTTTTCATATCGGCAAAACATTTGCCGTTTTTGCTGTTCCTGTGATACAGATAGGACTGCGCAAACCAACTGTATTTACTTTTAAAGTATAAACGGAGCCATTTGTCGTCCAGCTTTTTGTCTGTAAAAAGATGCAGGTCGTCACACAAATTGTAATAATTTACCCCATATTGCCCTGCAATGTACCGACATGTCATTTCACTATAAAAAACCACATGCTGCCCCGTCTGCGGCACATAATACCACCAGCGGGAAAATGGTTTATACCTTAGCCCTTTGTCATAAAGCAGAGTAGAGAACAACAAACTGCCTGCCAATTGAAATAAATGCTCCAATTCCTTTTTGGGTTCCGTAAAATGCTCGAATAACTCAAAGGCTGTAACCAATTCTATTTTTTCTTCTTCCCGGTATTCAAAGCCTCTGGCAAACAGGTTTTCGGAATACTTATCCTGCCACAGCCAATTATATCCGACATCACGCATCATACGTGTAAATACGCCATACCCCCCGCCATAATCAAGAAAAGACGCCTTTTTATCAAAAACTTTATCCACAAGAGCGTTGGCGCACAGCGCGTTTCTGACATTCCTAACCATAATCCCTGTGTCCGCACAAGTAATGGAGTCCTGGTATGCTTCATCCAGCCAGTAAGGCGTCTGTGTATAAATAAGGCCACAGTTACGGCATTGGTAATATTGGACTACAAACTTGTTCAATAGCTTTCCTTTAAAAATCCCATATCCTTTTTTACCACACAATGGGCATTCCATATTTTCCCTCCTGTCCTTTTCCATGGCCCTTTATCCTTTCCGCAAAACTGCCTACCTCTTCTCCAAACATAAAATAAACTTAAGATATACAAACCCATCCCGCTCTACCAGTTCATCTGGAAGCGCATCTATTTTAGGCTCTAAGCCATTCTTTTCAGCCACTTTGAGAATTCTTTCTTCTAAAGCATCCACACTATAAAACCTTCCGGAACGGAGCCCCGCCCTGCAGTCTGTCCGAATGCATTCCAAAGCCCCTTCATCCGCATAACCCTTTTTATAATAATTAGGGGATACGGTACACAAATGCTTCTCGTGCATATATAAAGGCACAATCACAGCCTTCCCACCCTTTTTCAAAACCCTTGCCGCCTCAGAAATAAACCGGGTATCCGCATCCCCTGCAAACGTCTCAAATGCAGACTGCATGGAAATAGCCCGGACAGAAGAATCGGCAAAATGCATATGAGTGGCGTCCTCTTGCAGATAATAATCCAAATGACTATACGCTCCTTCCTCCAAATCCAATCCGTAAGCCATTATTCCCCGCCGTTCACGCAGCCACTTCGCAAAGGGACTTCCCGCTGCGCCTATATCTATGTAAATGTCATCCTTTCCCCAATCCTAAAAGCCGAGCATTTTATCCACTGCATAGTATTCCATCATCTTCCTGCGGTACCGCACATTATGTCGCTTATGGTATATTTCCTCAAATCCCATTTCCTTTTCCATAGCCAGCAGCCCGCTCTCTTCAAACCATTCCGCCCTTTCCACATCTACATACTGTCTCAGAGCTTTTTCTATTTGCCCTAACATTTTATTATTTATTCCAGACGCCCTTGGAGCTGTGTCATAATGCAACAATGCATCATAATATTCCAACTCTAAAACATATATGTAGTCCTCCAGTTCCTTCAGGCCCAACCCTTCCAACTGTCTCCTGACAGCATCAAACTGAGCGGTTGAAATTAATACAAAATAACCCTCAGAAACCCGTTTGGGATCCAGCGTTTCCCTGCCGTGGAATAATCCGGCCTTTTGCTTCTCCACATCATTGTCAAAATAAACATAATCCCCGATTCCCAGCCCCTGCAAATATTCCTCTGCAACGCCTGACAAATTCCCTGTTCCAAATATGCCTATCTTACGCGGTGCGCTATTAATCTGTTTAATCCATTTATTGATATCCTCATTCATCTATTCCATCCTTCATGGCCATCTTATATGCTTCGTCTAAAGCCACTGCCTTCCTGTCACCGCTTTTTGCATACTGCACAAGTTCCTGGATAAATTCCCTAATTCCTGCACCTTTATAGGACAACTCTTTCAGAGTATCTTCATCCATCCCATTCCACTCTTCCCTGCTTAACCTGTCCTTTATTTCACGGGTATATCTGAAATACGGGGTATTAAGCGTGTAATGCATCGGATGGATATTAATTACCTTTAGTCCCGGAATATCAAAATAATGCTTCGCTTTCTTAAAATCCAGAGGCTGTCTATTTAAAATATATGCGCCATCCTCAAAATACACCGGAAAACTGGCCATACCGGAACGATGGATATAAGGTTGCGCCAAATCCAGACCGGCACATAAATTTGATTCATAGCATAATCCCTTTTCTGCCATTAAATCATATACATCATTGCTGGCATACCACCTATGGCAGCGGAAAACTTTCGCATCCGGAACAATCTTAAGGCAGTAATCCACAATTTCTTCCATATTCCTGCCCTGGCTGCTTGGCAGGATGAAATTGGGATGAATCCCCAAATCAATCCTGTCCTTGAATCGGTGAATGACACCGCTTTCATGTGTGACAAAAACTGTGGGCCTAATATTATTTCTCATAAATAACTGTAAAGCGTCCTCTATTGCCGCTTCCGGCGCCCAGTCCAAATCTGTTGTAAAGCAGATATAATTGTCCTTTTTAAATATTTCCCTATTCATTTTGTCTTCTTCCTTTACAGCAGTTTTAAGCAATAATCCAAAATTTCCCCAATCAAAAGCACTTGGTTCTCAATGCCCTTTTTGCGGAATAAATGACTAATATAACGCACGTCATAAGCCGGAATCAGAAGAATAGGGATATCTTCCAGCGCTAAATCGTCCTGCATATCATATACAAGGGCGTCCAAATACCTTTCCTCTTGCTTCATCTCTACCAGATATCCCTTTATATCTACCTTCGCATTCAAATCACCCGCTGCAAAAGAGGCTATCTTTCCAGTTCCATATATATAAACTTCCTTAATCCCAAAATCCTTGAAATAGCTCTGTATTGTACCGCCATTTCGATATATCGTCATCCATTTCACTAATATATCTACATAGCTTTTATATTTATCCTCCGGCTTCGGAATATGCACCAGATCATTCGTATCATGTATAATGGCCTTATCCACAAAAATCTCATCCGGTAAAAGATACTTCTCCTTTTTTCTTCCATCCAGTTCTATATCATACCGATATATCCTATGAGTCGTATTTGTACCTGTGCCATCCCTTCCAATATCCCTGGCATATCCTTTCACTGGTATAACGTGATAACCCATCCGGTTAATTTGATATAATGACCAGTAAGTTGCCCATGTGTCTATATTCCCTTTCAATGCCTCATAGCTCATTGCGCTTATGTCATTCCCCGCTAATTCGAGCATGGCTTTTTTCTTCGGATTAGCCATTACCTTTTTTAAAAGCAATGGATCCCTTTGGAATCCTTCCCATCTGTCGCGCCATGTTCCAAAAGCCACACTGGACATTCGGTAAGCGAAAAAAATATCATACGGATATTTTTCCGGAACCAGCGTCCCATACCCTCCGCCGCATATGCTTACCACTTGGGGATTATTCCGGTATTTTGCAAAGCAGCTTTCCATCAACCCCTTATATCCGTCTGCCAGTACAACATCATCTTCCAACGCAACCGCCATCTCATGTCTTTGAAAAACATAATCCATCCCTTCCATAATAGAATTGGCAAGCCCTTTATTCTTTTTCGAAATATGTATCTCTGCCTCAATCAAATCCATACTTTTAACAAGGGCAGAAACTTTCTCCCAATTTTCCCTGTCCTCTTCCTTGCGCAAGCCGTCCTGGAAGATATATATTTTGTCAAAGCCATTTCTTTTTATGCTTTCCATTACTTTCCTTGTATGTTCCGGCCTGATGTAAACAAATAACGCCAATCCTATCATTTCAATCCTGTCCCCTTCTCCTCCATCTCCCTCAACATCCCCGCCCTTTTATAAAACAAGGTGCTGGAAATATTACAAAGCTTCGCCGCTTCCCTGCCTTTAATCTCTTTACGCCTCCACATCTGGTACACCATCTCAAAATTCTCCGACCAAGGCGACTCGGGCCTGCCAAACTGTACCCCACGGCTCTTTGCCCGCTCTATTCCCACCTTCTGCCTTTGTTTGCGCGATGCCCATTCCATATCCGCCGCATACTCCAACATAGAAAGCACCACATCGCCGACTAACGTCCCACACTGTATTTTCCCTCTCCTTGTATCCACCAATGGCATGTCCAACACGACCACATCCACCTTTTTCTCTTTGGTTAGCGTCCTCCACTGCCTCCCAATCTCCCCGTAATCATCCCCCAGCATATCCAGGCTCTTCATATAAAGCAAATCCTTATCCCTTAGCTTCTTAAGAAGCTTCTGGTATTGCCGAAAACTGCTCTCCCCATCTTCCTGTCCATCTATAAAGATATCCCTATCCATTACCTGCATCTCATGCAGTGTGATTAACTCGCTATCCACATCCTGCCCTTCAGACAATATACGGATATACCCATACACTTTCCCCATGGATATCCTCCTCTTTTCCTTTAAAATCCAAAAAAGTATACTTTTTTAGATGAGTTTTTATAACTTAAAACTGAACCTATTATATTACGATATGTTCAAAAAAGCAAGGAAAATGTTTCAGTTTTTTTATCAATTTCTTGTAAAAATTCCAACCCAACAACGCGCAAAACAGGCAAAAGCAAAACGATGCGCCACACCGTTCTTTACGCCTGGCGTTTCCCCCCGCATTCCGCCCCATCCCAACAATAAGTGCAAAGTTTGCATCGGTCAATCCCCACCGCTTCTATCATATCATCCAGCCGATGGTAACGCAGGGAAGTAAAATTCAACTGCTGCCGAATCCGCTCCACCATCTCCTGATACTCTTCCGACTCCGGATTGGAATACGCCTCTAAACGGGTAAACCGCCCCTCCCGCTCTATCTCTTTTAAAATCTGGCGGGTAATCAAGTCCATCTGTGAAGTGGAGCGGGAAAAATTCAGATATTTACATCCGTAAAGCAACGGCGGACACGCCGGGCGGATATGCACTTCCTTGGCGCCGCTCTGGTAGAGAAATTCCGTGGTTTCCCTCATTTGCGTCCCCCGTACAATGGAATCGTCTATCAAAAGCAGGCTCTTATCCTGAATCAAATCATGCACCGGAATCAGCTTCATCTTTGCAATTAAATTCCGCTTGCTCTGTATGGTAGGCATAAAGGAACGGGGCCAGGTGGGCGTATACTTAATAAACGGCCTGGAGAAAGGGATTCCCGATGCATTGGAATAACCAATGGCATGGGCCGTTCCCGAATCCGGCACTCCCGCCACAATGTCGGGGCGCGCATCATCCCTTTTGGCCAGCAAAGCCCCACAGTTGTAACGCATCTTTTCCACGCTAATCCCCTCGTAAGAAGAAGACGGATATCCATAATACACCCACAAAAATGTACAGATTTTCATCTCCTTGCCTGGAGCCGCCAGCGTTTCCACACCCTCTGGCATCACAATCACAATCTCTCCCGGCCCAAGTTCCCGCAGGCCGGCATACCCCAGATTTAAATAGGCGAAACTTTCAAAAGACACGCAATAAGCGTCTTCCTTCCTCCCCAATGCCACCGGCGTTCTTCCCATCCTGTCCCTGGCCGCATAGATTCCCTTTGGCGTCATCAGCAGTATGGTCATGGAGCCGTCTATCATTTCCTGCGCATACCGAATCCCTTCCACCAGATTCTCTTTCTGGTTAATGATAGACGCTACCAGCTCCGTGGCATTGATATCCCCCCCGCTCATTTCCAGGAAGTGGGAATGCCCCGACTGGAAAAGCTGTTTTACAATTTCCTCTGTATTGTTAATTTTACCCACTGTCTCTATGGCATATGTTCCATGATGGGAACGGACAATCAATGGCTGCGGCTCATAATCAGAAATACAGCCAATGCCAAGATATCCTTTCATTTCATTTGAATCTTTATCAAATTTCGTACGGAACGGCGCATTCTCAATGTTATGGATGGCACGGTCAAATCCTTTTTTCCCATAGACCGCCAATCCGGCCCTGCGGGTTCCCAAATGGGAATGATAATCCGTGCCAAAGAATAAATCAAATACACAGTCGTTCCTTGCTGCCACTCCAAAAAATCCGCCCATACTCTCTCGCACTAACCTCCATTATGCCGCGCTGCGGCTTCTACTTGCTGCCTTGCAAATATTCTAATGCGCGCAAACAGCCAGCCCCTCTTAGCCAACGCCCTTTGCCGCCTTAGAGTGACTGCCTGTTTTTACGCTATACCTGAATCTGCGCCTTAACGCCAAGCAGCTCTTTATTTTCTTCCAAAACAGGACGGATGACATCCGCAAGGAAAGCCTCCACCTGCTCTTTGGAGCGTCCGGTATATCGGGACGGTTCCATTGTCTTTTGCAAGTCCTCCAAAGACATATTGAAGGCCGGGTCAGCGGCTATCAATTCCAACAGGTTATTCTCCCCGCCTTCCACTTTCACATTCCTTCCGGCCTCCATGGAAAGGGCGCGGATTCTTTCATGCAGTTCCTGCCTGTCGCCGCCCGCTTTTACCGCATCCATCATAATATTTTCCGTCGCCATAAAAGGCAGTTCGCTCATCAGCCTCTTTTCGATTACCTTCGGATACACCACCAGCCCGTCCACCACATTCAGGCACAAATCCAATATACCGTCCACCGCCAGAAACCCTTCCGGGATGGACAGTCTTTTGTTGGCCGAATCGTCTAACGTCCGTTCAAACCATTGGGTTGCCGAAGTAATCGCCGGATTCAGCGCATCAATCATCACATAACGGGACAAAGAAGCAATACGCTCGCTCCGCATCGGATTTCTTTTATACGCCATAGCCGAAGAACCAATCTGGCTCTTTTCAAAAGGCTCTTCCACTTCCTTTAGATGCTGCAGCAGCCGGATATCGTTGGACATCTTATGGGCGCTGGCGGCAATGCCTGCCAAAACATTGGCCACCCTGGTATCCACCTTACGGGAATAAGTCTGCCCTGACACCGGATAGCATTCCAAAAAGCCCATCTTCTGCGCTATCATCGGATCTATTTTATCCATCTTTTCCTGATTGCCGTCAAACAATTCTAAAAAGGACGCCTGCGTTCCCGTCGTCCCTTTGGAGCCAAGCAGCTTTAAATGGGACAATACATGTTCCAAATCCTCCAGGTCAAGGAAAAACTCCTGCAGCCAAAGCGCAGCCCTCTTCCCTACCGTAGTCGGCTGGGCCGGCTGGAAATGGGTAAATGCAAGCGTTGGCTGCGCCTTGTATTCCTCAGCGAAATCCGCCAGTCCCTTCATTACATTGACTAGCTTCTTCTTTACTAATTTTAACGCCTCCGCCATAATGATAATATCCGTGTTGTCGCCCACATAACAGGAAGTGGCGCCCAAATGGATGATGCCTTTTGCCTTCGGGCACTGCACGCCGTAGGCATATACATGGCTCATCACATCATGGCGCACCTCTTTCTCCCGCGCTTTCGCCACATCATAATTGATATCTTCCGCATGGGCTTTCAGCTCATCAATCTGCTCCTGCGTAATAGGCAGCCCTAACTCCTTTTCTGTTTCTGCCAGGGCAATCCAAAGCTTACGCCAAGTCTTAAACTTCATGTCGGGGGAAAAGATATACTGCATCTCCCTGCTGGCATAGCGCTCGGATAAAGGGCTTTGATATTTATCTGCACTCATATTTTTTCTCCTATCCGATTCCGCCGCCCTCCCATAACGCCGCCTCTTCCGGCCGGGCAAAAACTGCCCTGCCTTTCATTGCGCCACGCCTTAGGAGGGGGCGGTTTTCTTTCCTTTCCAGAATATGCCCTACAGCCCCAGCCGCTGAAACACCTCGTTATAAGCTTCTTCCACATTGCCCAAATCCCTGCGGAAACGGTCTTTATCCAGTTTCTCATTGGTATGCACATCCCACAGCCTGCATGTATCCGGCGACGTCTCGTCCGCCAGCAGGATTTCTCCATGGAACCGCCCGAATTCTATTTTAAAATCAATCAGTTTGATGTCTGCCTGCAGGAAATATGCTTTCAATACTTCGTTCACCTTAAACGCATACTTCTTAATTACCTCAATCTCTTCCCAGGTCGCAAGTTCTAACGCCACCGCAAAATAGCTGTTAATCAACGGATCGCCAAGCTCATCCTTTTTATAGCTAAACTCAATGGTAGGCTCTTTGAACGGAGTCCCTTCCGGCACGCCAAGCCTCTTTGAAAAACTCCCGGCCGCCACATTGCGGATGATTACCTCCAGCGGGACAATCTCCACCTTTTTCACCGCCGTCTCCCTGTCGCTTAATTCTTCTATAAAATGGGTCGGTACGCCTTCCTTTTCCAGAAGACGGAACACATGGTTGGTCATTTTATTGTTAATCACGCCTTTCCCAACAATCGTTCCCTTCTTTTCCCCGTTAAAAGCAGTCGCGTCGTCCTTATAGTCCACAATTACCACATCCGGATCATCCGTTGCAAATACCTTCTTCGCTTTTCCTTCATAAAGCTGCTCCAGTTTTTTCATTCCATCCTCCGTTCCGCCTTGCGGCAAAATGTATTATTTCAAGCAAAACCTTGTCACTTTGAAGTATATAACAGTTGTTTTTGGAAGTCAATAAAAAGCAGTGCGGGCGCCGGCCTCTCCTTACTTTAACCGGAACACCTTCGGCGCCACATATTCTTTCCGGTAATAATCCGTCAGCAGCCGGTCTGCCGTATCGTAATCTTCCACCGCCTGCGCCGCCACAATCCCGTTAATGTGCGCAAAACGCCCCTCAGCCCCTTCCGGCAAAGAGTTGGCCGGGCTGACCGAAGCCGTTTCCGTCACATGTTCCCCGTCCTCGTTTTCCTCCGAAATGTAATATTGCAGCTTTTCCCCAAAAAACAGCACAAAAGGCATGGCATACACACCGCCGTACATATCCTTCATCTCTTCCTGCCCGTATTTTTCCTGGGTATGGGGGCCTTTCTCCACCAGGTAATGAATCCATACCTTGCTGCCCGGACTGGTTTTATACTCCACAATCGCCTTGTCCTCATATTCCTCCATCTCCGGCGCCTCTCCCACATAATCTTTGAAAAAGGCAAAGCAGACATCTTCTCTCGTCAAATCCTGTAAATATGCCCGCACCGCTTCCATGGCCCCTGGCGTTCTTTCACCTTTGTTCCGGGCGTAATATTGGGCAAAGGCCAGCCGGCATACTTTTTTCAACGGTTCTCCCCGTCCCTGCACCCGCAGCATATCCGTAAAAATAAACGAATCCATCGCTTTTTCTTTGATAAAATAATCATAAGAGCAATGGGTCAGGAAAGCCGCCTCCACCTCATGCTTGGCCCCTCCGGCAATATAAGTGCGGAAAATCCCCACTTGTTCTTTCAAATACATGCCGGTATACATCATCTGCACCAGGATCCGTTCACACAAATCATACGTATCCGCTTCAAAAGCCTCTGCCGCTTTCCAGATATCGCGCAAATCCTCCGTCATCCCTTCGTAATAACGGATTAAGTAGGTAAGCAGATTCCCTTCGTACTTTCCCTTGCGGAATACATAGTACGCCATCTGCACCATGCCTTCGTCCTCCAGGCAATCCTTATCCGCCAGCAGGCGGCTGCACAGCCGCATTAACGCCCTGCTTTCCATCCCCTGCATACCAAAACGCTTCACCCATGCAAGGGCCTTTTCCCACTTGGCCCGCATTACCAGATAGCGGATTATCTCATTGCGCTCTTTACGCTTTTTCCCCTCCGGTTCCAGTTCCTGCAGGTAATTGTCCAGTTCCATCATATAGTCCCGCTCAAAATAGTATTCCAACAGTTTAAGACTGATTTCATTTTTCCACTCTTCTTCTATATACTGTGACGCCGCCATCTGCCGGAACCTGCTTACGTTTTCCTCCGTCACCTGCCGGAAAGCATGGTCTTTTTCACATAAATAAATATCCAGCCCCTCATGCCCCTGCACCAGGCCGCCCACCTCTTCCGCCAGCCCTCCTGGCTGCATCAGACGTTCCACCTGGTAAGGCACACTGACCGTATACCGATACCCCACGCCATCCTCCAAAAATATTTTATAATCCTCTCCGTACAATGGCAGATAAACGCCCCCATCGCTTATGGGATAACGGTACTCTTTACGGCTCACCGTATAACGGACAACAGCAAAGCGCACTTCCCTGTTTTGCGTCCAAAGCCTGCTGGCAAATAACAGCGGCAAAACCGCCTCTGCTTTTTCCCCGTCCAATGGCTCCTTTAACACAGTCTCATGATACAAATAAGCCAAATCCTCATTGATTCTTCCCCTTTGCAACTGTTCCTTTACAAACTCGTCAATCTGAGGGCAGAATTTAATGTAATATTCCGGATGTTCTTCCTTTAATTTATATATGTACGCATATAAATATGCATTTTTTATATAATCCAGGTTACTCTGATAAGCAAAGTACATCAAAACCATCCGCGGCAGCTCCCCTTCATAACCCTCCGGCAGCGCCATCATAAAATATTCATACAGCTTGGTAATCCTCAGTTCCTGCTCTACCCCCAGCCGATACCACTCAAAAAAGCAACTGTCTGTCTTCCCGCCTTTGATAAGCAGCATACAGATTGCCTGCAGCGTCTCCCGGTTTGGGAACTTCTCATAACACACCTTCAGGATAAAAAAAGCGTGGTGGGAATATTCCTTCAATTTCTGCACCTGGTAACGGATCTGCACCACAACGTCCTGCGTCAGCAGCTCCTTTTTCGCGGCAAAACGCAGCGCCTGCATTTCAAAAGGCTGCAGCTTCATAAGCAGCGTAGGATTCATTTCCAAAAGCCGCCATGCCTCTACATACAAAACCGGACTGACACAGCCCTGCCGGAACTGTTCTTCCAACGCCAGCCACCGTTTGGAAGGACTCTTTGCATATTCCTCCGAAAGGTGCAGCATCAGCCAGGCAATCCGCCAATTCCCCGGATAAACCAGATGCATCCTCCCCACCTGCTCGGCAATCCAGTCCACATACTCGTCATCCTCACTTAAAAGAGATTTTAAATACAGATAATAACATACCACTTCCGGGGAAAACATTTGCTCTTCCCCTTCCCGTCCTTCCCCTGCAAGTTCATCCCGCAGCCCTTCTTCCTCCAGCCTCTCTAACTGCCAGGCAGCCTCTTTCTCCCTCTCCTGGGTTACGTACAACTGTGTCTGGAACAACCTGGTCTGTATATCCCTTACATCCAGCGTTGCCAGCCGCTCTACCAGTTTTTCCGTTTCCCCCATCCATGTTTTGGCCGTAATCTTCTTTCCGCGGTAACTGCAGTAAAACTCCATTAATTGCACCAGTATCTGCTTTTTCTCTTTTTCCACGCCAAATGCCCGGGCTGTCCGCATCCCCTTTCGCACCGTAACCGGAATGCGGATATCCATATAGGAATTGTAAATATGCAGACTGCCAAAGTTATTCCCTCCATGCAGCCTGCCGCCATCCATATAATAAACGAGACGGCAGGAATTTCCAAGGAAATCATGCTCTGTCAGCCGTTCCTTCTCCACCCACAGAAAATCCCCTTCCGCTTCCACATGAAGAAATGTATATCCCCAGCCTTCCCTTGTCACCAATACACTGTGTTCCGCTGTTCCTTCCGTATCTTCCAGCCTGACCTGCGTCTGTTCAATGGTAAACGTCACCTTCTGCTTCTTGTTAATCTCCAGCAGGAATTCTTCCATATTCCGCTCATTGCCAGGTATGGCTGACAGCCCCTTATAGGCGCAGCCATACTGCTTTTCCGTCCCATCCGCAAAAAGCCGCCCGAACTCTTTGGAATAGAATACCCTGACCGCCTCTTCCCAATTCGTCTTTGCCAGATTGGCAAAATGAAACATATTGCGGATTTCCCCCAAGCTGGAGGAAACCACCCCGGCTTCCATCGTAATGAGGTATGGCAGCTCATATTCCCCATAATTGGAAATCACCGCAAAACTGCCTTCCCACACATCTCCTTCTTCCATGCCTTCGCTGTCAAACCGGTAACGAATCTCCTCCCTCTTCCCGATAAACTCCCTGGTCAGGCACTGCATCTTTCCCTCCGAAGAATATACCACTCCCTCCGCAGGCGCCTCCCCTGACGCATATATTGTAAAAGCCCCTTCCAGGACTTCCCCGCTTTTTACGGACAGCTCCAGGATTTCTTCTGAAAATTTCAGCGGATCCCTATCCGCATCCACCTGCCCGGAACCAACCATCCCATAATCCAACTTTCCAGCCGTCACCATCTGCCACCTTCCTATGCCAATCCTCTGTTTCTCCCTATTACTGCTTTTTCTTTGCTTTCTCTCTATTTTACTTATCTTGCTTTTTCTTTGCTGTGTGCTTTTCTCTCTATTTTGCTTATCTTGCTTTTTCTTTGCTCTGTGCTTTTCTTTCTATGTTGCTTATCTTGCTTTTTCTTTGCTCTGTGCTTTTCTCTCTATGTTTGGATTCTTCCTTACTCTTTGTTTCTCTTTCTATGTTTCTCTTTCTGTTTTTCTATTTCCTTTTTTCTTTACTCCGTACTTTTTTATGCGTTCCTGTTTCTTTTTTCAGGGAAAATTTCGATGGCGATGCGCCTTTCCTTTGGCGCAAATCTCCCACAATCTGTAACGTACATCTGCCAGAAAGCAATTTTCAAACACGCTCTGGCAAAACTCTATTTTCGTCCGGAAAAAACAGGCAGCGCTAACAAAAAAAGTATAACAGATAAATATTGCACTGTAAACTATCAACATCATTGACGCTCCCTTCCAAATCAACATTGAAATCCTGCCAAACGCTATTTTCTTAAGCTGCGCTCCCGTCAGGCTCTATATACCGGAAACAATCCAATTCTGCAAATCCGCCCCAAAAACAAAAAATAGAAACAAAAAATAGAAAGAAGGCACTGCCATCAGGCAAATACCTTCTTTCTTGTAAAAGGGGAATTTTACATTTGTGCCATCGCTGACACAAGTAGAATCATATCACTAAATAACGCTTTCGTATTTGTATTATCTGCACATATATAATACAATATCGCAAATAATCCGTATTCAATGGTAAAAAGGCATCTGCCCACTTAATCCTGTCCTTAGACTTTTGCCAATCCGTCCACGCTTAAAACCACACCAGTAATATAAGAAGCCATATCCGACGCCAAAAACACAAAAGCATTGGCAATATCCTCCGGCTGGCCAATCCTCCTAAGCGGAATCTGCGCAACCAGCGGTTCTATCACTTCCTTGGGGACAGCCTTCATCATATCCGTACCGATAATCCCCGGCGCCACTGCATTGACCCGGATTCCAAAAGGCCCAAGTTCCCTGGCCAGCGACAGCGTTATCCCGTTTACCGCAAACTTTGACGTAGGATAAGCCATTCCTGACGGCTGTCCGTAAATGCTTACCATAGAAGAAGTATTTAAAATTACGCCCCTCCCCTGCTTTTTCATATGCGCACATGCCGCCCTGGAACAGTTGTAGACGCTTTTTACATTTAAGTCCATCACTTTTTCAAAAGTTTCTTCCGTATAGTCCAAAAAAGGCGTACTGTCCGACATCCCGGCATTATTCACCAGGATATCCAGACTTCCATACTTTGCGGCCGTCTGCGCAAACGCCTTCTCCACTTCCCCATAGTCTGACAGTTTGGGCCATATCCCTTCCACTACGGCTTCCGGATATGTTTCCTTTAACTTCGTGACAGCCCCGCATGCAGTCTCTTCCCGGCTTGCGCACAAAACCACCGCAGCGCCCTCCTTTAGGAAAGCTTCCACCGTAGCATAACCGATTCCGCGGCTCCCGCCTGTTACCACTGCAACTTTTCCTTTTAACATCATACCTTGCCTCCTTTCCCACTCCTCAGCGCAATTCCTATACCGTTTGCTTCTTACTTTGCCTAAGCGTCCGTTTCTGCGTAAAAATCCTAAAAGCCACGCCTTACCCTTTCAGCCGCCGCAGCTATGATAATGGCGCAGGCCGCCTTTCCAGACAATAGCCGACAGGCACGCCAAAACAAGCGCAACCACAGGTGACAGCATACACAGCCAGGCAGGCGCGTCCGGCTTGCCCAGCAAATAAACGGCCGGATAAAAATTCAAATAGGCAACCGGCACAATCCCGGTCACTAATACCCGGAAAGCCCTGCCAAAAATCGTCACCGGATATTTCTGTATCAGCAGATAAATCTGAGTAAAGACAGAACTCAGCGCGCTCCCCCTTGTAGTCCAGAACGTCACACAGGAAATCAGGAAACGGATGCATACCACTATGGTTCCGCCGGACAAAATAAAAACAGCAAACCAAAGAATATGCCCTATCCCCCATTGCGCTTCTGCCATATACAGGCCAACTGCCACCAGCGCTGCCCCAAGCATCGTATCGCAAACGCCTACATAATTAATATCTCCGCCTACCAACTGCAAAAACGGGCTGACCGGACGCAACAGGTAGATATCAAAAGAACCTGACACAATCTCATCCTCTATCTTGGACAGTTTCCGAAAGAAAATGGAAAATATGCTCCAGCATATCATAAACATACCGTAAAGCGTCAGCAAATCACCCACGCCCCAATTCCCCAGCGCATGAAACCTCCAGGAAATCACCGAAATCTGCACAATGTTGGCGCCGTTTAAAAGCGCCACGCTTACCAGGCTCATCCAAAAATCCGCTCTGTATTCCAGTATGCCCTTCATCGTCATTTTTAATAAAGAAACGTACATTTTAACCTGAAACCTTACCTCACCCATGAATTTCCTTCGCTCCTTGCTTCCTCCATGCATTTTCCTTTCTCTTCCCCAAAGCCTTATCCTCCCTGCACCGACAAACGCCGGTGTACCTTCCTCCACGCCAGCCGCCCAAAGCAAAACAACGCCAGCGCCCAAAATCCTTGTAAGCATATCCCCAAAACGATTTCCCTTTCCGCCAGTGCGCCTGTATAAATATTTAAGGGCATTTCAAAGATACACCGGAAAGGCAGCGCACGTATCACCGCCTGCATCCACTCCGGATACAGCCAGTTGGGTATCAGTTTGCCGGACAAAATCGTTAAAATCCCACTGTAAGCCATTGTAATCTGCCGGATATCCAACGTTACAAAACAAACCAGACCAAGCAAAAAATTCAGGGAAAATAAAATGAAAAATCCAAGCGCAACGCTTACCGCAAACGCTACAGCGCAAAGCGCCGTAGCCGGCAGCTCCATCCCAAGGAAAAACACACCCAACAGCCAGGCAGGCAAAACCAGCCATAAAAGGCTGAACAGGGCAACGGCTGCATTGCGCGTCAACAATTGGCTCTGCAAATCCCTTGGCCGCAATAAATCCGTGTCAATACGTCCCGTACGCACCTGGTCCGCAATGTAATTCTGCGGCGCGCTTTTTAATGCAGACGGATAAAAAACAATATCCAGCGCCACCGCCAACATGGCATATGTCACCATAGCCTGCAGGGGCCTGCCCACAAGCCCCGGGTCCTGACGGTACAAAGCCTGCCACAGACTGCACACCCCATACATGGCAATAAAGCTGTAACATAAACGCAGCAGAAAATCCGCCCGGTACAGCCCCGCTGCACGCATTTCCGTTTTAAACCAGTTGACAAAAACCTTCATGCCTTGCCGCCCTCCTGGTAAATATCCCTTACAATCTGCTCAATATCTGCATTTTGGATGGTAATGTCCCGGATAGAAACCCCTCCCTGCCGGATATGAAACAGGATTTCATCCACTGCATACTGCCCCTGCGCAAACGTAACCGTCACTTTCCCATCCTTTTGTTTCTTGGCCTGTACCCCCGGGAGAGAAATTTCCGGCGGCTCCCCTTCAAACGCAAGCTCCATCCGGCGCTCCCGTCCATAACGCTCCCGCAGCCCCTGCAGCCTTCCATCGTACAGGATGCTTCCGGCATTTATTACAATCACCCGGTCTACCAGTTTCTCCATATCCACCACATCATGAGTAGTCAGCAACACTGTCACCTTCCGCTCCTGGTTGATTTTCAGTATAAATTCCCTTAACCGCTCTTTGGCCACCACATCCACGCCAATGGTCGGCTCATCCAAAAATAAGACATGCGGGTCATGCATTAGAGCCGCCGCCAAATCAGCCCTTACCCTCTGTCCCAGGCTTAATTGACGCACCGGCTGTCCAAGAAAAGGCTCCAAATCTAACAATCCGCAAAACATCTCCAGATTCCTTTTAAACCGGCCATCCTCAATCCGGTACATCTCCTTTAAAATACGCAGGCTGTCAATCACTGGCACATCCCACCAAAGGGAGGTCTTCTGTCCAAACACCACGCCGATGTTCTGTAAATGCGCTTTGCGCTCTATATGAGGCGTCAGCCCATTCACCTCTATGGAACCGCTGTCCGGCGTCAGGATGCCGGATAACATCTTAATCGTTGTAGATTTGCCTGCGCCGTTTTGCCCGATGTAGCCCACGGCTTCCCCATCCTGTATGTCAAAATCAATACCGTCCACAGCCCGGCGGATGGCATATTGCGGACGCACCAATGAACGCAGCGCAGCAAACCGGCCTTCCTGCGGCTGTGCAATCCGGTAAGTTTTCGTCAATTTTTTTACTGATATCATAGAAATATCGTTCCTCTCTAACTGTTTTTAATCTATTTTTCTAACCCGTCACTTTCTCATACGCCTGTTCCGCTTCTTCCGCCATCCTGTCACTGGAAAAATAAAGAAGTCTCCATTGCCACTTCCCGCTCTTGTCTAAACAGACTGGCAAATTCCTCAGAATTATGTATATTGTTTATGAAATTTAATTATACACCTTTATTTGAATAATGTATAGCCAAAACACATTCCGTAAAAAATTTAAATAGAATTGCCATATTCTTCATACTATGTTAAAATGCCAACAGAAAAAACGCCTAATACGGCGCTGCCATGGATATCATTTCTTTATGGCCAAATATCATAACGAAAGGAGTCTATATCAATGAGAACAACTGGAAAAATGACAAAACCACGAATCACTGCACGGAGGACAGGGAACTGCCTTTACCCGGAGCATGTTTGAAAAAGCTCTGATAATACTGCCAGCGCAGAATAAATCCCCTGTCTAAACAGGGAAGACAGTTCCAAATAGCAACTGCCCTCCGGAAACCTATCTATGGAGGACATATGGAATCAAAATTTACAAAACAACGGGCAGTAAAATTTTTATCTTACTACAAGCCCCATCGCAACATATTTATTATGGACATGTTTTTTGCAGCCCTCAGCGCAGGCAGCGTCCTGCTTTTTCCGCTGGTTTCCGGTTATATTGCCAATGAAGTCTTCACCGGATGGAATGACGGTTCCTGGAAAAAGCTTCTGGCTGCGTCTTTGGTTTTAGCGCTGCTGACTGTCTTAAAAGTCGTAAGCAACATTATTTATGCCTACTTTGGCCATGCTATGGGGGCTAAGATGGAAGAATCCATGCGCAAAGAGTTATTCGCGCATTACGAATCTCTGTCCTTTGACTTCCATGCCAGGAACAGCTCCGGAAAACTGATGACGGTGCTTTCCAATGACCTGACCAACATGACGGAACTGTTCCATCACGCTCCGGAAGATTTGCTGATGACGGCAATCAAATTTATCGGCGCATTTTTTGTAATGCTTAGCATCCATATCCCGCTGACCTTGATTGTTTTCTTCGCACTGCCATTCCTTGGAGTGGCAGCGTACTATACCGATAAAAAGATGGAGCAATGCCTTTTGGAAAATAAAAGGCATCTGTCTGACTTAAATGAATATGCGGAGGATACCCTTTCCGGCATACGCACGGTGAAAGCCTTTGGAAAGGAAAAAGAACATGAAAACCGCTTTCAGGGAAAAAATGAAATATATACGTTAAGCAAATGCCTGTTCTACAAACTGGAAGCCTGCTTTTATGAGACAGTGGACGCCTGTCCGCAATTCCTGTCCATGCTGGTTGTTATCTTTGGCTCTTTATTTATCGCTAGTGGAAAACTGGATGCGGCAGTCCTTGTCACATTCCTGCTCTATGCCGGAAGTCTGGCAGAGCCTATCCGCACTATGCTTAATTTTATGCGCCTTTTTGAGGAAGGCAAGGCAAGCTTTATCCGCTTTATGGATATGATGGAAATAAAGTCTGCCATCCGGGAAAAACCGGAGGCAGCATCCTTAACCAGCCCACGCGGCGAAATCTCCTTTGACCAGGTTTCCTTCCACTACGGATATGAAACATCGGCAAAGCTTTCTGCCGCCAATGGCCGGCCGAATGTTTTGGGAAATGCCCCGGAATATGTTTTGGAGAACCTTTCTTTTCAGATTAAGAGCGGACAGACCGTGGCCTTTGCCGGAGCGTCCGGCATTGGAAAAACTACCATCGCTTCGCTTATTGCTCGGTTTTATGACGTTTGTGAGGGTTCTATCCGTCTGGACGGCATTGATTTGCGGGATTTGTCCCTGCGCTCCCTCCGGTCACATATCGGCATTGTCCAACAGGAAGTTACTATCTTTAATTCCACCATCCGGGAAAACATCCGTTATGGGCGTGAAAACGCCACAGAGGAAGAAATTGTGGAAGCTGCAAAACTTGCCAACATCCACGACTTTATCCTTTCCCTGGAAAACGGGTATGACAGCCTGGTAGGCACGAAGGGCATTATGCTCTCCGGCGGACAGCGGCAAAGGATTAGTATTGCAAGGCTGTTTTTGAAAAATCCGAAAATCCTCATTATGGACGAAGCGACCAGCGCTCTGGACTATGAAAGCGAAGAAATGATTCGCAAATCCATTGAGCAATTAAAGCGGAACAGGACTTCCATCCTGATTGCCCACCGGCTTTCCACAATCCGAAGCGCAGACCAAATCTTTGTTTTGTCTGACAAACGCATTATCGAACAAGGGACGCATGAAGAACTGGCTGCGAAAAACGGAGAATATGCAAAACTTTGCAGGATTGGGCAATTATAATGCCAACATGCCTGGAACCATCACTGCCGGATACCGGCAGGTTATGGCTCCAGGCGTTTTTAACCATCCGAACGTCCAAACCACTGGCAACCAAGCAATCCCTCATCCAATCCAAAGGAGGCTTACTATGAATCAGCCACAGCCACCCATCCTGAAAGAAGTCCGCTCTCACGGCACAAAATCCTTCCCCTGCGCCATTTACCGGACACAGTTTACCGGCAAATGCACTCTGGTGAAACACCACTGGCACAACGAAGCGGAAATCCTCTATTTTTCCGGAGGGGAATTCCGGCTGGAAATCAATATGGAGCCTTACCTTATTGACTCCGAATGCCTCTATTTTATCAACCCTGGCGAACTGCACAGCATCCTGGCGGAAACCTCCGACAGGCATTGGGAAGACGCTATCGTCTTTTCTCCCGGCATCTTGGGCTTTGATTCCTATGACGAAGCCCAAATCCACCTGGTGCGTCCCCTCCAGAATGGCGCCCTGCGCTTCCCACGCTGCATCCTGCCTGGGCATCCCGCCTTTGCCCCTATCCAAAACACCTTTCAGGAAATCATGCACACCTTTTGGGAAAAATTTCCTGAAACGATTTCCGCCGAGGATGGCATTGTCACCGATGACCTGGCCAGTCAGCTATACGTCAAATCTTCCCTGCTGCGTATCCTTGCCATCCTTTCCGGCTTCCGGCTTTTTACCCCCACGCAAAAAAACCCTGACCGGAGAGTGGAAACCATCAAAACGGCCCTCACCTATATCAGGGAAAATTACAGCGAAAAAATATACATTGCCGACCTGGCCCGGCAGGTAAACTTAAACGAACAGTATTTCTGCCGTTTTTTCAAAAAAGCCATTGGCCGTTCTCCTATGGAGTATGTAAATGAATACCGCATCCGGCAGGCGCGCCGCCTCTTGGAAGAAACTGACCTTCCGGTTATGGAAGTCTGCCTGGAATGCGGCTGCAACAATCTGGGCAATTTCCTCCGGGAATTCCGCAAATATACAGGCACCACGCCTCTCCAATACAGGAAAAAAATATAAGTCATAAAAACGTAGTTTTTAATCAAATAACAGTAAGACAAATACTATGCCTGTCATTATAATAAAATATAGAAACACGTTCCGGACATACCGGCTCTGAATCGGCCCCCCATTTGTAAACAGCCTGGCGTCAGGCATACAACGGCGCAAGGAGGAACGCCTCTTTGTCATCCGGGGGCTTTCTCCGGCATTTCCGGGCGCAAGATGCAAAAGGAAACAAAGAAACCCGTCAATCAAAAAGCAAAATGTGCAAACATGCACAAGAAAGGTATGGTGGAAACATGAACAAAACTTGGTGGAAAGAAGCCGTCATTTACCAGATTTATCCCCGCAGCTTTATGGACAGCAATGGGGACGGCATCGGCGACCTGAAAGGGATTACCAGCAGGCTGGACTATTTGAAATATCTTGGAATCGACGTAATATGGCTTTCACCCGTTTATCAGTCGCCCAATGACGACAATGGCTACGACATCAGCGACTATCAGGCAATTATGGAAGAATTCGGCAGCATGGAGGATTTTGATGAAATGCTGGCCGAGGCTCATAAACGGGGCATCCGTATTGTTATGGATTTGGTGGTAAACCACACCTCCGATGAACACAAATGGTTTATGGAAAGCAGGAAATCCGAAGACAATGCCTACCGTGACTATTATATCTGGCGCGAAGGAAAAGACGCACAGACGCCTCCCAACAACTGGGGTTCCTGCTTTAGCGGCTCCGCATGGCAGTACGACGAAGAAACTTCCATGTACTACCTGCACCTTTTCTCCAAAAAACAGCCCGACTTAAACTGGGATAATCCTCAGGTCCGTAAAGAAGTGTTCGATATGATGACATGGTGGTGCGACAAAGGCATTGACGGTTTCCGTATGGACGTTATCAGCATGATTTCCAAAACAGAGGAAATGCCGGACGGCGCTATGCGCGGCCCTTACGGTGATTTCAGCCCATACTGCATCCATGGCCCCAACGTACATAAATATCTGCAGGAAATGAATGAAAAAGTATTGTCCAAATATGACATTATGACCGTAGGGGAAACCGCGGGCGTTACGGTAGAACATGCAAAACAGTACGCCGGGGAAAATACTCATGAGCTGAATATGGTATTCCAGTTCGAACATGTGGAAGGCGAAGGAAAATACGGAAAATGGGGAACCGAGAAAACGCCTCTCCCGAAATTAAAGAAAATTTTATCCCGCTGGCAGACAGAACTGTACGGCGCGGCATGGAACAGCCTTTATTGGGATAACCACGACCAGCCAAGGGCGGTTTCCCGATTTGGCGACGACCGTCCGGAATACCGCGACCTTTCCGCAAAAATGCTGGCTACCTGTCTCCATATGATGCAAGGCACGCCTTATATCTACCAGGGTGAGGAACTGGGAATGACCAATTACCCGTTCCAGAATCCGTCTGACTTCCGTGACATCGAAAGCATCAACGCTTACAAAGAATGGTGCGCAGAAGGCAGCGTATCCCATGAAGATTTCTGGCCCTGCATCATCGCCAGAAGCCGTGACAATGCCAGAACACCGGTGCAATGGGATGACAGCGCACAAGCCGGATTTACCACCGGCACGCCTTGGATTGCCGTAAACCCCAATTACAAGGAAATCAATGCCAAAGCGGAAACCGCAGACACAGCTTCCGTATTCCATTATTACAAAAAGCTCATTACGCTGCGGAAAGAAAACCCTGTTATCGTTTATGGGAAATATGAATTGCTTCTGCCAGACAGCGAAGAGTTATTCGTCTATACCAGGACACTGGAAAACGAAAAACTGCTGGTAGTCTGCAACTTTAGCGATAAAGAGACGGCCTTTACCATGCCGGAAGAATTTGTATCGGCATCCTGCTTAATCTCCAACCTGCCAAATGCCTATGACAAACAGGAAATCACGCTGAAACCTTACGAAGCATTTGTATTGCAGAAAAAATAGACATTATTAAGAATAGAAGGAGCTGTTGCAAAATAGCTGTTATATGCTAAATATGGCATTCAGAACATTAAAATCTCATCCATATATTGTATATAAGCTGCATTTTGCAACAGCCCCTTCTATTCTCCCTTTTTTACCTTACATATAGTCCCGCCAAACGCATATCCTGGTCAAACGTCAGCCTGTAAGTTACGTTTACTTTCTCATAGGCCACCATAATCTCCCCCACCGCATAATGCTCGTTCCCCTGCGACAGCTCCGCAATATAAGCCGTCCCAAACTGTCCCCGCTCTCCCCAGTCCTCCTCCAATATCTGCTTCCTCATCTTCTCTATTTCTTCTTCCTTCAGGTATGCCTCCATTTCCGCAATGGCATTTCCCTGCAGCGCTGCATAGTCCCCGGCGTCCAATAACTCCACCGTCCCTTTCATAGCCGTCTCTACCTGCGCCTTGTCAAAATACTTGCTCTCCTCTATCTCAATCCCTTTTGGCATCTTCCAATAAGCCAGACCTGTCAGCAATGCCAATACCGCCACAAAAGAAGCCGCCATCCCAAACTTCCTGTTTCTGGCATAACTCTTTTGCTCTGCATCAGAGATACTTTCGTTGAAGCTTCCTGCAATCTCATCCACCGTACCCATCCGGGCAAAAATGCTCTCCAGGCTCTCCCCTTTTGACATCCTCAACTGGATATCCGCCAACAACTGCTGTTTGATATCCTTCTTCTTTGCGCCCCCGCACTTGATTTTCCTTCCAATCGCATTGACATACTGTTTTGCCGTCATCGCCATAGCTTATTCCTCCATAATTCTTTCCACACCGCCGGAAATATTCTTCCACACTGTTTCCATCCGGCCAAACGCTTCCCGGCCGGCCGCCGTTATTTCATAATATTTCCTGGCCACCTGTTTCCCTTCTGCCTCACTCCACCTGCCAATCACCAGACCGTCCTCTTCCAAACGGTAAAGAATCGGGTACAGCGTTCCATCCTTTAATAAGAACACCTCCCCGCCCCTTTCCCTCATCTCCTGAATAATCTGATAACCATATTTCGGTTCCTGCCCCAACAGCTTAAGGACTAGCATATCCAAAATCCCCTTCTTCATTTGCCGTTCATATTTGTCATTCATAGATATACTCCATATACTTTGTATCACTAAGTATATAATAAAACCAAAGGCGCAAAAAGTCAAGCAAAAGGGATGCCCCTATCCCTTCACCACCCCCACTGTCCGCAGCTTCCGGACCACCCGTACCAGGTCTTCCTGCTGTCTCATCACCTCATCAATGTCTTTATAAGCAAACCTGCACTCCTCCGCCACATCGTTCTTCTTCCGCTTTCCTAAAACCACCCCCTGTTTCTTCAAATCCACCATCACCTGTTCTGTGGTAAAAGCCCGCATGGCCCCGCTTCTGGAATAAGCCCGGCCTGCGCCGTGGGAAGAACTATGGAAAGACTCTGCATTTCCTTTCCCTTCCACCACATAGCTGTAAGACCCCATGGCTCCTGGTATGACCGCCATCTCCCCCAACCTGGCCCTTGTGGCCCCTTTCCGGTGTACCCACACATTTTCGCCATAATGGTTCTCCAAAGCCGCATAATTGTGATGGCAGTTCAATGGCTCCGTAAAGGAAACCGTCCGCCCCGCATACCGCTTCAAATGCTCCCTTACCATTGCGCACACCCGTTCCATCATACACGCCCTGTTCTCAAACGCATAATCCAGGGCAAGGCGCATCCAACGAATATACTGCTGCCCCTCTTTCGTATGCACCGGGAGAAAAGCCAGCCGATACTCATCCGGCGTCCGGCTATGCCACATACGGTTTAACTCCCTTGCCTTATTATGGAAATAATCACAAATTTGTTTCCCCAAGTGGCGGCTTCCCGAATGAATCATCAGACAAAGATACCCTTCTTCATCCTCCTGCAGCTCAATAAAGTGATTGCCGCCTCCCAGCGTACCCACCTGAAAATATCCTTCTTCTATCAAAGGAAACAACTCTCTGTCAGCCTCATATCCCTCCCTCTCTTCCAGGGCCAAATCCAATACGGCTGACTCCTGCTTCTGTTTATGCCTCTCATGTCCCACCGGAATGGCTCTCATAATATTCCCAATCATTGACTGCATAATGGTAGCCGTCCCCGCCATAACTTCCCTGACTTCCTCATATTTTACATCCGTCGCCGCAAATACCATCCCGCAGCCAATGTCCACGCCCACTGCATTTGGAATCACCACATCCTTGGCTGCAATCACTCCGCCGATAGGCATACCTTTCCCTGTATGGGTATCGGGCATCAGACATACCCATTTATGTAAAAAAGGAAGATTTGCCAAATGATACGCCTGCTCCAGGCAAGACTCCTCCATTTTCTCTGGCCCGGACAGCCATACCTTCACCGGAACTATCGTCTTCTCATTATAAATCACGAACATAAACGCTTTCCCACCTCCTCATAATCTTTTCCCATTCAATATCTTTTCCAAGCTGCGGAATAGAGCTAACTCATTGGAAAGAACCATCCGGCACACATTTACCGAGCAACCGGGCCGCTTCCCTTTGTCTGAATCTACGATACCATATCCTTCCAAAGGAATCTCTTCAAAAAAGTTGCGAGCCTATGGTAAAATACAAATAGAAAGCGCCGCCGCAAGAAAGGCTACACCGCAACGCAAAGAAAGGCTACCGCAAACCTATGTCGAAATTCAGCGAACTTATCAAATCCTTTTCCAAAAGCAGGGAATATGTCCGTGACTTTTTTGTATACGGTTTCAAAACCCGCGAAGAATTTCACGGCTGGAGCAGCCGTACCTACGATAACGAACGCAGACGGCTGGAAAGCTGGCTCTCCGGCTATGTCCGGCAGGATTACACGGAAAAAGGAAAAAACATTCACTTATCCATAGACAGCAGCCTGCAGGACGTCAATCCACTCTACCGGGTGTGGAAAGCGAAAAGTTTTACCGACAATGATATTATGCTGCACTTTTATGTTCTGGACGTCCTGCTGGAATCCCCCGGACAGACTGCCGACCAAATCGCAGACATTATTTTGTCAAAACATAACATCCTGTTTGACGCCCAAATGGTCCGCAGGAAATGCAATCAATACGCTGCGGAAGGCATTCTGGAAAAGGAAAAGCACGGCAGAAAGACACACTACCGCCCCGGCCTTCCTCTACGGAAACTGCTGTCCGCATACCCGGCCCTGGAACATGCCATAAAACTGTTCCAACTTTCCTCCCCCCTTGGCATCCTGGGAAGCTCCTTAATGGATAACGGTTCCTTCTCCAACAACCTGTTCCTCACCAAGCATAATTTCTTTGTCCACACCCTGGAAGATGAAATGCTCTTCCCCATCCTCCAGGCCATGCACGAAAAAAAGGCCGTCTCCCTTCATATAAAAAGCGCAAAGTCCGGCAAACCCTCAGAGCTGGAAGGCGCCCCACTGAAAATTTTTACCAGTACACGGACAGGAAGACGCTACCTTTGCCTCTACCTTACACAAGCCAAACGCTTTGCCAATGTCCGTATGGACGCCATCAAAGCCGTGAAGCCCAAAGACTCCTGCCCAGACTACGAAACGATTCTCAAAAAACTGGAAAGGAATAAGCATATGGCATGGGGCGTTTCTTTCCAAAATAATGGCCGTTTCCGCTGCGAACAGGTGAAACTGACCTTTCAAATCCAATCCGCCTGCGAAACCCATATCCTGCAAAGGCTGCGGCGGGAAGGAAAAGGCGGCGCTATACGGCAGATTGCGCCCGATACCTATACCTATGAAACAACCGTCTTTGATACAAACGAAATGTTGCCCTGGCTGCGCACCTTCACCGGACGCATCCTCTCAGCCGAGTCTGACAGCGGGCATTTGGAACAACGTTTCCAGAAAGATTTTCTAACGATGTACCGCATGTATTTTCAAGAGTGAACACCATAGGAAAAAGAAAATGTTTTAGGAGGCCACCTATATGGCAGAATTATTTTCCGAAGTATATAACTGCTACTTCCAGGTCATTCAATCGCTGGTAAAGCAGAAAAGCTCTCTTTCAAAGCAGGAATTAAGCCACTGCATTCAAAATACCTGCTTTGAGGAAAGCATCCTCTACCTGCTCCCCAGGTTGACAGAGAAAAAATGGGGATTTTATGAAGAAAAAGACGGCATACTGCATTCCAGACTATCCGAAAACTTCTGCGTCCCTCTTACCAATCTGCAAAAGTCCTACCTGAAAGCTATCCTTATGGATGAAAAAATCGGCCTTTTTCTTGAAGAAGAGGAAATCCGCGCCATCAATGCCGCCTTCTCTGACATCCGGCCCCTCTTCCTGCCCGGCGACTTCTATTATTACGACCGCTTCTCCGATAAAGACGACTACATGGAGCCGGAATACCGAAAACATTTCCGAACCATCCTGGCTGCCATTCAAAACAAAGAATACCTGGATATCGCCTATGAATCACGCACAAACCATAGGCTCCGCCACAACTATCTGCCATGCCGCCTGGAATATTCCATAAAAAACGACTGCTTCCGGCTGCTGGCTCTCCGTTCTCATGCCAAACAACCCAACACAGTCGTCACCTTAAACCTGCGCCGCATCAAAGAAACCGCCCCAACAGGCGTTACGCTTCCTCAGCTTCCGGATATCAACAGACTCCTTTCTTCTTCCTGCTGCCAGGAACCAGTGCGCCTCTTAATCAAAGACCGGCGCAATGCCCTGGAACGTGCCATGCTGCAATTTGCCAATTACCGGAAAAACACCCGGAAACTGGATGCGGATACTTATGAATGTCTTATCTACTATAAGAAAGACACCGAGACAGAACTGCTCATCGAAATTCTTTCTTTCGGGCCTATGATTCGGGTAACTGGAAATGAAGCTTTCCTTACCCTGCTCAAAGAACGGCTTGCGAAACAGGCGGCGTTTACGCCAAAATTCCGTAAAACCTAAACCACCAAAAAAGAAAATCTCCCTCTATTCCTGCCATAGCATAACCGAATAGAGGGAGACGCTCTCCCGCACATATATTTTAAACCCGGAATTTTGCAACCTGTTCTTTCAATAATGCCGCCTGCCCGGACATTTTTTCACTGACTGCGGCCGAACCTTTCACCGCATCGCTATTTTCCTGCGCCACTTTGGAAATGCATTCCAGCTCTTGCGAAATCTGGCTTACCGCACTGGTCTGCCCATCGGCCGCTTCAAATATCGCCGCCACAGCGTCTGACACTTTTTTCTCACCGGAAACCACTTCCTGTAACGCCGTATTTGTTTTATCGGAAATATAGCTCCCTGTTTCCACGGCTTCCACTGTCTCCCGAATCAATAATGCCGTTCCTCTCGCCGCCTCCGCCGATTTCCCGGCCAGCATCCTAACCTCATCCGCCACCACGGCAAATCCTTTGCCCGCTTCTCCGGCCCGCGCCGCCTCTATCGCCGCATTCAGGGACAGGATGCTTGTCTGTGAAGCAATGTCTTCAATTGTCCGAATAATTTTAATAATTTCTTTCGATTTCCCGTCAATTGTCCGCATCGCCTCCATCAGTTCCAACATTTCACTGCTGCATGTTTCAATCTGCTGATTTGTCCGGACATTTTCTTCTTTTGCAAGGCTTGCATACCTGACCGTGTCGTCCGCCTGCCGCTCAATATTCCCTACCGCAGCCCCAAGCGCCTCTACCGCAGCCACCTGCTCCGACGCTCCAAATGCCAAAGATTCCGCCCGGGCCGATACCTGCCCCGCTTCTTCGTTCACCTGGTTTGAGACTAGGGAAATCTCTTTCATCACTTTTGTCAGCTTAGAACGTATTGCCGCCAGATTCCCTGTCAGTTCCTTCAAGCCGCCGATATAATACCTTTCATTTTTCTCCACATCCACGGTCAGATTCCCATCGGCTATTTCACTTAAAATCCTTCCAATATCCTCAATCGCCGCATTCAGATGGCTGCAAACATTGTGGGTTACTTTTGCAATCATGCCAATCTCATCGTTTCTTCCGTAAAACCGCTCCAGCCCTTTATCCGCAGAAAGATTGAATTCACTCAAATCCGAAATCGCCTTTTCCACTGCCATCAAATCTCTTCCTGTTTTGCTTAAAATAGCAAGCGTCACCAAAACAAGGATGGCTCCCACTGCGGCACAGGCCACCCCCATCACGATACGCACATTGGCCACTGACCTGTAAACTTGCGAATAATTATCCTGTACCATAAAGATCCATCCCCGGTTCTCCAGATACTTATAAACGGCAATCTGCCGGCCATTATCCGCATCCTGGTATGTATAGGCGCCCACTCCTTCGCCGCCTTCTTCCAGAACGCGTCTAACCACTTCCAGATGCCCTTCCTCTTTAATCTGTGTATTCAACAGTTCTTCTTTCTCATGGTAAAGGTATACGCCTGTCTCTGCATTGATAAAAACATACCTGCTGTCCGGAAGGCTTTTTAACTCCAAATCCAAAAGCGCGTCCATCAGTCTGTCCGCATAGACCCCTGCGCCCACAAACCCCAGGCATTCCCCGCCTTCATAAACCGGACAGTACATGGAAATGACCATATTCCCAGTTCCCGGCGATTCCATAATCCCCAGATTCGTTAATTCCTCACTGGCAAGAATCGTATTTTTGAATGTCTTTAACGACTCTCCTTCCCGCGTGGTTATCCCTATGGCTTCCTGTTTCGTATGGGTTAGCACATAAGTATCTGTATCGGCAATATACAATCCTTCAAAGATGCCTTTCACCTCCGAAAAATCCACCGTATACTGCCTTGCCCTGCGAAGCAATTCCGGATTCTCCGGATCGGCCAGCAAATCCCGCACCTCCCTGCTAAGCGCAAACGCCGTCAGGTATTCCTCTGCCGAAGACACATAATCGTCAATAATGACAGCCCTGGATTCCACTGCGTTGGCCATCTGATCTGTAATATTGTTCCTGACCATGGCTTCCATGCTGGATGCAATTATTATCCAAAGCAGCAGTAAACCAGACAAAGTAATTGCTGTTGTAAGAATGCTGATCCTTGAAGCAAGTTTCCGGTTTTTCAGAATGTTTCCCATAAACTTATAACCCCCTCCGTTATAAAAGTCCTGTCAAATGTCTAAGTATTATGGCATTGCTGCCCGGTTCCCTTTCCCTTGCGCCAAATCCTCTCCTATTCCCCAAAAATCATATTTGTAAACATCAGGCATAAAAAGGAGACGCTTTGGCAGTCGGTTCACTTATTATAAAGGAAACTATCGGCTAAATCCCGTGTTCCATCTGACAGAAATTGAAGCTCGCTTTATAATAGCCAACGCCTGCTCTTAGCAATTTTAACATCGGCCTGATGTGCGGACTGGAAATTTACAACGAGACGTTCCAGGACAGACAAAAGAAATCAGGTTAAGTAAGCATTCTGCGTGCGTGTTTGGCCTGGTTATTCGTCCAACGATGTACTGATTCTCCATTGAAACACAAATTAGATTCCTGCTCTGCCTGTTCCCTGCCATTATGCTAAAACTCCCAGACGAAGCCACTGCATCGCCGTCAAAGTTTAGCCTGGAGCGGAACAAACAACCCAGAAATCTAATTTCTATCCGAACGGAACACTAAAAAAGTTTAACACATCCCATACCAATTTTCAATACCTGAAAACCAAAAAATGGCGGCGCTTTCATCTTTTTCGATAATAATCCACCGCAATCACCGTGCCATCCGGATACGTTTCCGTCGCTGACTTAATGTATTGGGTAAAACCGAAATTCCTGTAAATCTGCCGGTTCTTCTCTTGCTTTGGCTCTACTCCCAAAGTAACTTCCGTAAATCCTCTTTGCTGCAAATCGTGCAGCATAAACTGCATTAACTTTGAAAAATATCCCTTGCCCTGATATTCTTCCATTGTCCGGAATCCGTTTAGATAGGCCATATGGCGCCCGACCAGCCCCTCACTGTTTGGAACCAGCCCAGGATGCAGCATTGCCGTCGCTTCACATATAATTTTCCCATGAAGCAACCCGTAATAAGGTATGCTGTCGCCCTTTTGAAAGTTCTCCATCGCCTTTCCCTTCCAAACCATCCAATTGCTTTTCCCGTTCCCGCTATGCGCTATTTCATAATCCCATTTTATTTCCATCTCTTCTAACGTTGGGATTTTACATATGTAGCCATCACCCACTGCGCCTCATCCTTTCAAGCCAAACCTGTCTTTACCCCTGCGGCCCCTGTCAGAACAGGAATTTTGCCATTACATAATTGCTCACGTCCCGTCCGTAAGCCGTCAGCCGTATCTCTTCCTGCGTCACTTCCAGTAACCCTTGCCGCTCCAGCTTCTCAATCACTGGGCCGTACACTTCCTTCATCTCTCTGCCAAAGGCCTCCGCAAACTTTGCCAACCCCACCCCTTTGGACAGGCGCAGCCCAAGGAACATAAATTCTTCCATCTGCTCTTCCAAACTTAACCGCTGCACATCCTCCTTAACGGTTTTCCCTTTTATCAGAATATTTTCCATATATTCCTGTAAATCGGAACAGTTTTTCCAACGCACATTGCCCGCCATAGAAGCCGCCCCCAGGCCAAAACCAATATAATCCTTCCTTTCCCAATAACCGATGTTATGCCTGCATTCCATCCCCGGCCTGGCATAATTGGAGATTTCATATCTGTTGTATCCTTTTCCCCGCAAAAAAACTTCCGTCTGTTCGTACATCTCCCGCTCTTCCTCTTCCGTAGGAAGCGGGAGGACTTTTCCAAACGCGCTTTTCTCCATTTCCTGCAAGGACGCATTTCCTAACGTCTCCGATTCCTGCAAGGATGTTTTCCCTGACATACACCCAGCCCCTTCCTGCAAAGGCGCTTCCGTTGGCATATCCCTTTTCAACCCGGCTCCTTTCGACTCCCTGCCCTGCGTTTCCCGCTCCCTGTCCCCTCCTCCATATATCTCATAAAAAGGAGTGCCTTCCTCAAGAATAAGGCTATACGCAGAAATATGGGCAGGCCCTAAGGCCGCCACCTGCCTTAGGCTGTCCATATAATCCGCCGCCGACTGTCCCGGCAGCGCAGACATCAGATCCACATTGATATTGTCAAACCCTGCTTCTACCGCGTCCCGGTATATGCGGAAGAAATCCTGCGCGCTGTGGACACGCCCTAAATAGGCCAATTCCCTGTTATGCACAGACTGCGTGCCAATGCTAAGCCGGTTCACGCCTGCCAGACGCAGACGTTCCAGCCGTTCTCGGCCTGCCGTTGCCGGATTGATTTCCACCGTAATTTCCACCTGCCGGGCTTCTGTCCCCATGCCAAACGGCTTTCCCTGTCCCGGCTCGTCCCCATCGTTTTCCGCAATCCGCAAATCCTCCGCACCCGCCTCATCCGCAAAATGAAAAGAAGCCCGCAGGCAGGCAAGAATCCCCTCCAATGCCCCTTCCGCTAAAACGGTAGGCGTTCCGCCCCCAATAAAAACAGAATCCACCACCGCATCCTGATAGCGCTCCGCTTCCCTTCGGATTTCCTCCAGCAGCGCCTGCACATACCTATCCTTTTCCCTTTCCGCCGCCGGAAAAGAAAGGAAATCACAATATCTGCATTTCCGCACGCAAAAAGGGATATGGATATAAATACCCATCCTCTGCATCCGTTCCCCCTTTCTCCGCGCATCCTTTAAATAATGGCTCTATTCTTAACGCCTCTATTTTATTTATCATCTAATTTCAGCACACTCATAAAAGCCTTTTGCGGAATCTCCACGTTGCCAATCTGACGCATCCGCTTCTTCCCTTCCTTTTGCTTCTCCAACAATTTTTTCTTACGGGTAATATCACCGCCATAGCATTTGGCAAGCACATCTTTACGCATAGCCTTTACCGTTTCCCTTGCAATAATCTTCCCGCCCACCGCTGCCTGAATCGGAATTTCAAATAAATGCCGCGGAATCTCGTCTTTTAATTTCTCACACATTTTCCGTCCACGCTCATATGCGCTGTCCGCATGTACAATAAATGACAAGGCGTCCACTTCTTCCCGGTTAATCAAAATATCCAACTTCACCAGACTGGACTCTTCATACCCTTTCAAATCATAATCAAAAGAAGCGTATCCTCTGGAACGGGACTTCAAAGCATCAAAAAAGTCATAGATAATCTCATTCAACGGCAGCTCATATTTCAGCAGCGCCCTCGTCTCTTCCATGTACTCCATGCCAAGGTAACGCCCCCGCCGCTCCTGGCACAGTTCCATAATCGGCCCGATAAACTCTGTAGTCACCATAATCTCCGCCGCCACAATCGGCTCTTCCATATAGTCAATTTCCGTGGGATCCGGCAGGTTGGCAGGATTTGTCAATGCAATGACCTCGCCATTGTTTTTATGCACTTTATAAATAACCCCCGGTGCTGTCGTCACCAAATCCAAATTATACTCTCTCTCTAACCTCTCCTGGATAATTTCCAAATGAAGCAGCCCCAAAAAGCCGCAGCGGAACCCAAACCCCAAAGCCACCGACGTTTCCGGCTCATACTGCAATGAAGCGTCGTTTAACTGCAATTTTTCCAAAGCATCCCGTAAGTCCGGATATTTCGCCCCATCCACCGGATACATGCCGCAGTAGACCATGGAATTGACTTTCTTATAACCAGGCAACGGTTCACTGCACGGCCTTTTTGCGTCCGTCACCGTATCCCCCACCGCCGTATCCTTTACATTTTTAATGGAAGCCGTTATATAGCCCACCATCCCGGCAGACAATTCTTCACAAGGAATAAACTGCCCAGCGCCAAAATAACCTACCTCCGCCACCTCTGCCCTGGCGCCCGTAGCCATCATTAAAATCTGAGTCCCTTTCCTTACCCTGCCTTCCTTAATCCGGCAAAACACAATCACTCCTTTATAAGGATCATACAGGGAATCAAAAATCAACGCCTGCAGCGGGTTCTCCGAATCGCCGCCCGGAGCCGGAATCTTATGCACCACCGCCTCCAACACTTCTTCAATGCCAATCCCATTCTTAGCGGAAATCAAAGGCGCATCCTGAGCCTCTATCCCAATCACATCCTCAATTTCATCCTTCACATGCTGCGGCTGCGCGCTTGGCAAATCAATTTTATTAATCACCGGAAACACATCCAAGCCATGGTCCAAAGCCAGATATACATTGGCAAGCGTCTGCGCTTCAATCCCCTGCGCCGCGTCCACCACCAGGATTGCGCCGTCACAGGCCGCCAGGCTCCTGCTCACCTCATAATTGAAATCCACATGTCCAGGCGTGTCAATCAGGTTAAAAATATATTCCTCCCCATCCTTTGCCTTATATATAATACGCACCGTCTGCGCTTTAATCGTAATCCCGCGTTCCCGCTCCAACTCCATATTGTCCAAAACCTGCGCCTGCATCTCACGGCTGGTCAGAAGCCCCGTCTTCTCAATAATCCGGTCCGCCAAAGTAGACTTCCCATGGTCAATATGCGCTACAATGCAAAAATTTCTTATTTTACTCTGTTCTACGTCTAACATCGTCTTCCTCCGTTCCTCTGGCATCCAATCCCTCCTTCGACGCCTGCTTGTAAGTATAACATACAACAGCCAAAATTGTCCAGCCTGTCCCCTCCCTGTCCGCCTGTCTGCCCGGTGACAGTGGCCTCCTGCCGCTTTTTTCGCTTTCTTGGGATGGCTTAGGCGCCGCCGCGTCCGCGCCTCCCAAAACTACCCTTCCAATAATTCCACCCCTGCCGCGTCCCTGGCCACATCTCCCGTCTCACCGCTTAGCACTTTGGCAATCACATGGGCTAACGGCTCACAGGCATTCCATATTTCCTCCATTGTATTCGTCTGCGCCCCCAACTCCACCAACATACATTTTGCCCGCAGATGCATATTGTAACGGTAAGCCTTCAAATAAATCCTTCTGGCCAGCCCCGGATAATATTCGTTGCACGCCACCTGCGCCTGAAAGGAAAAAGCCAGGTTATCGTTCACATAAGGGTTTTGCAAATAATCAATGTCCCCATTCTGCCGCGTCCTGCTTAGCCCGTTAAAAAACATAAACTGCGCCGTAGGCCGCCCCTGCAGTTCCACCATCAGTTTCTTCCCCTCCGGCACCGCATCCCGGTGCAGGTCAATCACCACCTCAATCGACGGATTCTCCGCCAGCAACTGCTCCAGGGCAGGCAGTGAATTGGAATAAGCATAGTCCCTGGCCTTTACGTCATATTCCCCGGTATGGTGCATCACCTGAAACCCATACTGCTCCCTCAGAATCTGCGCCAGATGCTCCCCCGCCCCTACAATCGTGGTGGAAGCATCCCCCGCCACCGAATCCACAAACCCCTCCTGAGAGTGTGTATGGTAAATCAAAATCTGCGGCTTTCCTTCCTCCTCCTTTTTTTCCACACGCATATCCCGGCCCAGCAAATTTTCCAGATTCAACTGCGCATCGGTAATCCTGGTGGTATTGTCAATGGCATAAAAAGCCGACACAATATCCTCATATTCCCGCACTTCATCCCACTGGTACTCATAGCTCTTTTCCTCCGCTTTGCAAAATTCCCCTTCCGTTTCCCCTTTTTGCGCCTCTTTCTCCGTCTTTCCTTCTCCTTGCCTTTTTTCGTCATCTGTTTTCCCTTCCCCTTCGGCCTTCCCGCCCTCCTTTGTTTCGGTTTCCCCTTCCGTTTTGGCCTCTCCTTTTCCATCGCCGTCTTTTTCTTCCCCTTCCGGGTTATGTAAACGGTTCTCCTCTAACATAGCGTTCTGCAAATCCCCGTCTATATGTAACGCATCTTCCTTATATTCCAGTCCGTCCTCCCCCACATCCTTAAACTCTTCATCCATCCCCTCCTTGCGAATCAGCAGGTCATAAGTGTCTTCATCCTCTATGCTGGCACGGTCAGCCCCCTGCCCCTCACAGTATTGATACAAGGGCATGGCGGAAAGCAAAAAATCATAAAAAAAATGCACTGGCTCCATGGGCCTGCCTGTCTCCTCTTCCACAAAAGCAAATACAGGAAGGTATGTCCGCTTTGTTTCCTCCTGCATCCATAAAACCGCTTTTTTCCCAATAGGCTCCCCTTCCCTTCCCTTTTTCCCTGCAAACGCTCCGGCCAGGGCGCACAGGAGGGCCGCACCGGCCAACGCTGCCGCGCATATCCCCATAACCCTGTGCCTGAATTTGTCTTTTCTCCTGTCATTCCCGGAATACAACCGCCTCACCCCTCTGTCAAAGCAGACCGCCAAAGGCAGTCCGCCCTCTCTCTTTATGCCCCCAAAGCGCTATGCCAAATGCCGCCCTAAGCCATTATATGCCGGAAACCCATCTATAATTCCAGTGCATCGTTTAACGCATCACAAATGATATGACTAATTTGTTTAATCTGATAGTCCACATCTTTGCTTGTCACATACATATTATTCAGTTCCGTCAGGTTGCCCGGCATCTGGCCCGCCGTCGCATCGTTGACAATGGTCGCCGCATCCACCACGGTAGGAACGCCTATGGCAATCACCGGCACCTCCAGGCTTTCCCTGGTCAGGGCATTCCTGTGGTTTCCAACGCCGGAACCGGGATGGATGCCCGTATTGGTAATTTGCACCGTCCGGTTTAACCGCTTCGTACTCCGTGCGGCCAGTGCGTCCACAACAATAACCACATCCGGCTTTGTCTGCTCCACCACCCCCCGGATGATTTCTGCGCTTTCCATCCCGGTTTTGGCCATTACCCCTGGGACAATGCTGCTCACCATATGCATCCGCGATTTATTATACGCCGCCTTGCCATATTCCTTCACCACATGCCGCGTCACAAACAGGTTATCCGCCACATGGGGGCCAAGCGCATCCGCGGTTACGTCCCTGTTGCCAAGCCCTACCACCAGAATGGACTGCTCCTTATCAGCATTAGGGATGATACTCTTTAGCTGTTCCGCCAAAGCTGTGGAAATCTCCTGATGGTAATCCTCTTCCGGCTCAATCATGCCCGGGGCTTCCAAGGTAATATAAACTCCCATTGGCTTCCCCATTGCCTTTGCCCCGTTTTTAGATTCAATCACCACCCTGGTCACGCGGATCTCATTTTCCTTATCATAGCTTTCCTCCACCCTGACCCCACGGAGTTCCCCCTCCGCTTCTCCTATACCTTCCCTGGCTTCCAAAGCCAAATCTGTCCTTACCCGAAAACAACTCATCTGTCCGCTCCCAAACCTTTTCTTTGTTTAATCTATGCAAGTAGAAATCTTTGTGCTAAAGCGCTACCGGACTGTCAGCTACAGTCCACTCCCCGCCGCCTGCCCGTCCTTGGCGTTCCATTTGCCTGGTTCCACCGCTTTTAAGGCGGTTTTCTTTCACAGAAGGCTCCAAAAAGCGGATAAAACGCCAAAGTCCGGCAGGCGGCGGGTGAAGGGCCGGTAACAACCGCTACTTATTTTTTGCAAAAATATATAAAATATGTATTGACATACACAAGCACATATTTTACAATAATATACGTGTCTTACCATTAAAACGTCCGTGTCCGGCTTAATGGGACACAACAAAGAAATATTGACAGGAAATAAAATAGATATTATACGATAGGAGGTGTAAGTCTTGGCTAACATTAAATCTGCAAAGAAGAGGATTTTAGTTAACAAAAAGAGGGCAGAGAGGAATAAATCCATCCGTTCCAGCGTAAAAACAGCAATCAAGAAAGTGAAAGTTGCAATTGACGCAAACGACAAAGCTGCTGCTTCCGCTGCATTATTAGCTGCCACTTCAGCAATTGACAAAGCTACTTCGAAAGGAATCTACCATAAGAATACCGCTTCCAGGAAAGTATCCCGTCTTGCTTTGGCTGTTAATAAGATGGCATAATCTTTGACATATATACGAACAACGAAACATTTTTCATAAAAGAACAACCCATACCGTCATGTGGATTGTTTTTTTATATTCTATCTATATTACCGGAGATTATACCGTACCGTGGTAAATCACCAAGAGTTTGCCGCAAGGCAAACTCTTTTTACTTTATAGGAAACTGTGCCATTATGCGCTGCGGACTTTTTACTTTATGGAAAACTGCGTCGCCTGACGTATGATTCACGGAAAGAAGGTACGAATACTATGGGAAAAAGACCTGACAAGGGTAAATTTCATCTGACAGCCCGTGAAATTGACATACTGCATCTTCTTTGGGAAGCCGGCAAACCTGTAAAAGCATCGGAACTGGCAAATAACCTATGCATATCAACCGTACATACCTCCCTTAAGGGCCTGATGGAACAGGGCTATGTGGAAGTGGCGGACTTTATCCAGAATGGCCCTTCCTATGCAAGGACTTTCCGCCCTACCATCGCCCGCAGGGAATTTGAACTGGATAACCTGGCCCAGTGTCTGTCACGCAGAAACCTTTACGGAATCACCACTGCCGATTTCCTGGAGCTAATGCTGCAGGGCTTAGACCGTCAGACTATCTTAAAAGATTTGGATGAACTGGAACTGCTTATCCATGCCAAACGGGAAAAAATCCTTAACCAGACAGAGACTTTGCTTCCCAATGAAATTTAAATGAATGCAAAAATGGAATTTATCTGTGATGTCCGGCGCCTCCATGATGCCCTCCATGGCTATGGGAGCTGCTTCCCCCACCGCCGCTGCGGCTCCCGCTGCCGGCTCCTGTCTGGATTTTCCGCTGCGTCACCGTCCGGTGCAGCAGTATGTCTTCTTTCTTGTTTATGCACGGTTTCCCTCCGTTTACATAAGTAACGGCAGTTACCGTCTTCTTCCCTTCCCTGCCTTTCCAATGGATTGCCACAAAGAAAAGCATCGCCGCACATCCCATCCCAAAAGGAAACATCCAGGAAAGCATCGGCATATGCATTGCGTTTCCTGTCATATCATGATAAACCCCTTCAATATAAGCCTTGTATGCTTTATAGGGATTTTTCTCCACATAGCGGTACACCTGGTCCAGCAAATGCTCCATTCTGGCCAGATTATATTTTTCATCCGCTTTTCCCACTGTACACAGCCAGGTATACACATTCCCGTCCGCTTCCCGATGCCAGTTATCCACCAAAAGCACGCCATCCCCTATTGGCTTATTATACCCGAACCGATTCCCATCATAAAATTCTTCCGCATAAACCCTGACAAACTCCTCCCAAGGCACATTGGCCTCCCTTTCCCGCGCATATCCTTCCAGTGATTCGTCCAAAGTCACCAGAATGATGTCGCAGCCCGTCTGCCTCTCCCGTCTGGCAATCAACTGCCTTAGTTTCTCTTCCTCCTCCTCCGACAACACTTCCCCATAATCAAACACACGCTCCCCGGTCAGACATTCCCCATTGCCGCGTCCTCCCGCGTCGGCGCTGCCATGCAGCAGCAAAATGCCCGCATATATCACAGCCAAAACCCCTACACAGAAAAAATGCCATCTGAAATAACGGAAATACCTGCCCACCCTATATCACCTCCACAATATGCGACAATAACGTAAACGCCGCCCACACTAAGGCAAATACCGTACCGCTGTATGCCAATACCTTCTTTTTAGATACGGGTGCGACCCCTGCTATTTTTCCCGTCTGTCCGTTGATATAAAATACATATTCCCTGCCTTGGTACTGATACCGATACCTCCATACCGGGAGCAGCGCGTGACAGACCCCCTTTCGGACAGCTTCCACCGCCTTATGTTCCTGCGCCAGCGTATGATAGCCCGTCACCGTTTCTTTAAGCAAACTCTCCGCATCTTTCCCTACCTTCCCCTCTGCCCGGCCTTCCAGTTCCCCTGCCTCCATATTGTAGATTTCCCCATAGAAACCGGACATATAGTTTTCCGAAAACCCTTCCAACTGTCCATAATCAAAAGGCTCCATCAAATCCATCGCCTCATCCCCCATCTCAATGGAAGCATCCACCGGCACCTGGTCAAAATCCATATCCATATCCCGTTCCACCCGGTAATGGGACGTCTCCGTATATTCCGTACTTCCGCTCGTCCAAACGCGTATTTTCGTTCCTCTTCCGGAAAATCCGCAATGAACCTTATAATCATAGAGCCAAAAAGGGACATACATCCCTTTCATTTCTTCCAGCGTGGCTTCCGAGAGAAAGCTCTCCGGCGTAAAAATCCGGCTTTTAAACTCTTCCTTCATTTTTTTGACTACGCCTTCCTTCCCTATCTGAAACGGAAGAATCCGCTGCGGACGGTACCTGCCGGATACCCTTTCGTCCAATATCACATAACTCCCACAATACGCACACTTGCAGGTAGAATTGTATTTCCCGATTTCCAGCGGCGCGCCACAATTGACGCATTCGGTAAGTCCCTCTTTCATCGTTTCCGCTTCCTGAGCCGCTCCGCCGACAGCCGCGGCATTCCCGTCCTGCGCCGCATCCAGGCCGCCCATCCGTCCTGCGCCGCCCACACGCTCTTCACAGCCGGTTCCGTCACAATAAGGACAGAACATACCGCCGTGTTTTGGGCTATAGACCATATTCCCGCCACAGTTCTGACATCTGAACAACATAGTTCTTTTCCCTCCTGCCTCTGTCAGCAAACAATCCGGTCCCTGCCGGATTCTTTTCCCTGATACAATTTTCTGTCCGCATCGCTAATCATATCGTCCATGCTGTTTTGGAAATCGTATTCACTTAACCCAAAGGTCATTGTTACTTTTATCCTCTTCCCCTGGTACGCAATCTCCATCTGCTTTATTTGCTCCCGCACCTCTTCCAGAAGCCGCAATGCCTCTTTTCCATTTCTGTTGGAAAAAGCAAAAAGAAATTCTTCCCCGCCCCAGCGGCTCACTTCCCCATACTTTCCCAAATGCTCCCGGAAAAGGGAAGCCAGGCTTTTCAACACCAAATCCCCGCACTCATGCCCATATGTATCATTGACCTTTTTAAAATAATCAATATCCCCTATCGCAACGGACAGGCAACTCACCTTCCGCTTCCTATAGTCCTCCGCCACCTTTTCCAAATGTCCATTCATGCTGCGCCGGTTCCACAGCCCGGTAAGGGGATCAATGGAAGCAAGCCTGTGCAGCTTCTCATTGTACTGTATCAGCTTTTGCTCCATTTCCTGGGAGTCCTTAGTGAATACCATCAGGATAACCGATATATTCACAAAAATAAATGTCGTATTAATCACCTGGAACACAACGCTTGGGCCGGCTCCCAGGAAACTATTCGGCTCATACAAAAGCGTATAAACATACAGCAAAAGCCTCAGGGCGCAGGCAAGCCCCCCAATCGCCGTTTTCCATACAATTCCCTTATAACATACGGTAAAGGACAGCACTACCAGCACAAAAATAAAATGCTGCGCCCCACAGTCCCATCCGAATTCCCATACAAACCCAACCACCCAGCACACCATAATAATATGGGATACCACCACTGCCAGTTTGGTCTTGTTCAAATAAGTGGTATAAAAAGCCCCACTAAAGGCACAGAAACATGGCACACACCAAGCTGCCAGCCACCTGCGCCCCAATAAGAAAAAAGCACAGAAAAGGCATAAAAAATAAATGCACATAGTAATTGCATTCAGCCTTAAAATCACAGAGACTTTCTTTGTCTCATTTTCATTTTCCACATCCCGAAATATGATTTCCTTCCAATACTGAAACATGCCGCCCCTCCGGAACCGGCTGCTTTTCCCTGCAGCCCTCTCCCTTATACTGACATTATATCCCAATTACCGCCGATTGGCAATATGCCGCAAAAACTGCCTGCGCAAATCCATTTTCCTGGGCGCTGTCCACTTCCAGCGCCACTCTCGTTAGCTTTTCCGTCCAAGCCCTTCCACGCTTCCGGCTAAGGAAAGAATATACGCTCACTCCCCGCCTTCCGCTCCGGTTACATCCGTCCCATCCGCGCCTTCCCCTCCGGCCACGTCCGTCCCATCTGCTCCATCCGCTCCGGCCACGTCCGTTCCGTCCCCGCTTTCCCCTCCGGTTGCGTCCGTCTCTGCAGCGCCCTGCTCCTCTGCGCCTGCCTCCTGGCCAGCGTCCATCACATCCACCACATTCCCTTCCGTATCAATCCTATCCCGCAATTTGACACGGTAAATCCTTTTAAGCGACTCATTAATCCGTTCTTCGGCAATCACGCCTTCCTGGACAGCTTGCAGCACCCCCTGGTATGCCTGTTCAAAATCCTCCGGCATCAACACCATATCCGCCCCCGCCTTCAGAGCCTGGACTGCCGCGTCCCCGGCCGCATAATACTCGGTAATGGCTCCCATATTCATGGCATCGGTGATAACAATTCCGTTGTATCCCAATTCCCCGCGCAATAAACTCGTCACCACTTCCTCAGACAAAGAACATGGCGTATTGTCCCCTACCACATTCGGCGCCGACACATGGCTTATCATTATAAAATCCGCTCCCGCTTCAATTCCTGCTTGAAAAGCCGGGAATTCCGACGCGCGCAGTTCCTCCAGATTTTTCTCCAAAACAGCCATGCCTTCATGGGTGTCTTCTCCCACGGAGCCTATCCCCGGAAAATGTTTCAGACAGGCGCTTACCCCCATCTCCTGGATTCCATTCACCGCAGCGGCCGCCATCCCCCCCACCAGGGCAGGATCACTGCCAAAGGAACGTTTCCCGATTGCCGAATTGCCCGAATCCCCCACTACATCCGCCACCGGGGCAAAGTCCACGTTCAGCCCAAGGTCGCACAGATAAAACCCAATCTCTTTCCCTGCATTGTAAGCCGCCATTGTATCCCCGCTTGCTCCGATATCCGCCATATCGCCTACTTCATTCACTTCAATATTGCTGTTTCCGATACGCCGTACCGCCCCTCCTTCTTCATCCACTGCAAGAAACATCGGATACTCTGGCCTCATCCCCATAGTATTGGAAAGCATCTGCGTAAACTGGTCTTTATCAATAATATTCTGTTCAAAATATACAAAGCCGCCCACCGGATATCTGTCCAGCGCCTCCTTCGTCCCATCCCCTGCCTGGATTGCCTGGGATACCCCGGTAATGGCTTCCGGAGCAATAATAAACAGCCCAGCCACCTTATCTTCCAATGGCATATTTTCTATGGACGACGCCACCATCTCTTCCAGCCAGTCCACGTCTTCCTGCGGCGTTTCCACCGAAACTGGCGGCTCAATAATCGTCCCTTCCTCATCTTCCATCTGCTCTAACTGCTCCGCCAGTTCATCCGCCTGCTTTTTCTCCGCCATCATTTTCGTCAGCACCCGGATTCCTGACACAGCGCCTACCACAATTGCGGCAAAAAATATTACAACCACTATATATGCAATAATCTGGTTGCGTATTCTCCTCCTTCTTCTGTACAATCGCTTTTCCATATCGTCAAAATCTCTTTTTTTTCCCATATATCTCTCCCTGAAAACAATATATAGCTATCATAACCTATCTTTTTGGATTTTTCCACACAAAAATATGGAATCCGACATAAAATATAAATTTGCCTGTTATAAGGCATACTATGGATGAAAATCACTGCAAAAGCAAAAATGCTTTATTATTAGCAAAAATGCTTTATCATAAGCAAAAATGCTTTATCATAAGCAAAAATGCTTTATCATAAGCAAAAATGCTTTA
>CAJTQO010000011.1:0-27513 GCA_910578405.1 uncultured Lachnospiraceae bacterium
ACTGTACAGGAGTTGGAGCAGGAATTAGGCAGAGTGCCGACAGACAATGAAATGGCTGATAAAATGTGTGTACCTGTAGGACTGCTGCCGGAATTGAGAATACAGATGCAGGGGGTAGCCAGTTTAGACACCCCTTTAGCAGATGATAACAGCTTGACACTTGCCGATAGCATACAAGCCGATTTTAGCCTTGAAGATGATACGATAGATAAAATGTGTGCCGAACACTCTAAAAGCCAGTTATGGGGCATTGTGGAACGTTATACAAGCGACAGAGAGAACAGCATAATAAAAGAGATATTCATAAATAATCGGACAATGGCAGCAGTCGCAAGGGAACAGGGCGTAACCATAGACAGAATACGCCAGATAAAGGAAAAAGGACTGCGGCGGTTACGGATAGGCAAGGCAAAGCGTGAATTATTGGAAAAATTTGATATTGTGGAAGCCGGGGCATACAGAAACAATATGAATAAATTCAATGAGCATGGGCTTACTTCTACGGTGGAGTATATCGCTTTACGCAGGGCTGAATTACAGGTAGAGTATGAAAAACATAAAAGACAGGATGAAATTATGCTTGAACAGGGAAAAAGGAAGTGCCTGTAAGTGTTCAAAAATGGATATAAATTGAAGATAGTAATAAACGGATAATAGACAAAATCTTTGTAAACACTGTAAAATCAAGGGTGACAGTTTTGATTGAGGAAGCGGCGAAGGAAGGCAAGTTCTAAGAAAAGTCCGTATTTTGGGGGTTAATCAAGCCAGAAAATGGCTTGGTTAGCCCTCTTTTTTTATGGGCAAGACCTGTACAAGACACACTCTATAAGACACACAAGACACACTTTTGCCTCATGTGGCGTCAGGTGTTTCAGATGTGTCAGAGAATGCCTTTATATATATGGTAAAATTTGCTTTTTCTCATGATAAGGCTGGCCCGTGAAGCGTGATGGAGCTTGTTGCTTTTGAATTGATATATGAAAAAAGAAATATTATGCCTGATGTATTTTGGTAAAGTTTTTTCTGTTATCAAAAAGGCAGAGCCGCAACTACGGCTCCGCCTTCTGATAATTAATATGGTATGCCTGTTGGTAAGATACAAGAGGCCAATACATTTGTCTCTTTCTTTTCTTTCTCCTATTTGGACTTAACTTCCTTCCAAAGATCATTGTAAATCTGATCAGCATCGGCGCCCAAGTAGCGGAAAGTTTCCAGCCCGGCATATTGGGACAAATCAGGGAAAGCAATGGGAGAGTTGCGGATATCGTCTTCTTCAATTAATTCCCTGGCAGCTTCATTCGGAGTGGAGTAAGTAATGTATTCGAAATTCATCAGTGCAATATCCGGGCGACACATAAAATCAATGAATTTTTCTGCATTTTCTTTATTTGGCGCATTTTTTGTAATTACCCAGGAATCAATCCAGACATTTGTCCCTTCTTTTGGAATAACATATTCCAGGTCAGGGTTTTCGCGCTGGGTATAGATAGCTTCCCCGGAATAAATCACGCCAATAGCGGCTTCGTTGCCAATCATTTTGTCTCGCACCTGGTCAACCACATAAGCCTGCACCAATGGTTTCTGGTCAATCAACGCCTGCTTGGCAGCTTCCAGTTCGACAGTGTCCGTGGAATTCATAGAGCATCCATTTCGTTTCAGAGCAACCATGAAAGCGTCCCGGACAGAGTCTTGCATTAAGATGTTGTCCGCATATGTTTCATCCCAAAGGACAGACCAACTGTCGATAGGGCTGTCTACCATTGTTTTGTTGTAGAGAATACCTACGGTGCCCCAGCAATAAGGGACAGAGTATTTGTTTTCCGGGTCGAATTCTTTCGACTGCTCCCAATACTGGCTGCCAATATTGGCTTTTGCATTGGGGATATTTTCAAAGTTCAATTCGGCCAGCAAATCATGGTCAATCAGCTTCTGGATCATATAATCGGAAGGGCAGAGGACATCGTATTCCGTAGCGCCGGTTTCCACTTTCGGGTACATAATCTCATTGGTTTCAAATTCATCATAGATAACCGTAATTCCTGTTTCCTCTTCGAACATTTCCAATGTTTCCGGGTCCAGATATTCCCCCCAGTTATATACAATAACTTCATTGTTTCCGCTGGAAGGGGCGTTTCCGCAGCCGGAAAGCAGGGGCAGAAAGATGGCAAAAAAACATGCGATAGGCAAAAATTTTCTTTTCATTTCAAATTCTCCTTATGGCTTTTATATATTCTATCAGTTCATACATTCTATTTGAATTTATTTGACAGGAAAGATTTTCAATTTTGCAGCTTGCTTTTTTCCTGCGGCGTTTTATTGACCAAAAAAAGCAGCAGAAGCACAGTTACGAAAATAATCGTGGACAGCGCGTACATTTCCGGTTTAATGCCTTTTTTGACTTCGGTATAGATTTTTGTGGACAGCGTATCCACACCGGCACCCTTCGTGAAATGAGTGATGATAAAATCATCCAGGGAAATGGTAAACGCCATTAGGTATCCGGACAGCACGCCCGGCAGGATGTCCGGGAACACTACCTTAAAAAATGCTTTTACCGGAGAGGCTCCTAAATCCAGAGCCGCTTCATAAACACTGGCATCCACTTGTTTGATGCGGGGCATCACGCTAAGCACTACATATGGAATGCAGAACGTAATGTGGGAAAGAAGTATGGTTCCCAGGCCGAATTTTAACCCAAAGCTGATGAAAAGCAGCATTAAGGATATTCCGGTCACAATTTCCGCATCCAGCATGGGGATATTGGTAATCCCCATCATCACGGCCCTGGCGCGCCGTCCCATGCGGTTGATGGCGATGCAGGCGATTGTCCCGATTACCACAGCCACGAGGGAGGCCACGAAAGCAATCAGCAGCGTGTTCCATAGAGCTTGCATAATTTCCCGGTTCCGGAAAAGCGCAGAGTACCATTTTAAGCTGAACCCGCCCCATTTCGCCCTTGTACGGCTGGCATTGAAGGACAGCATCATCAGGGTGAGGATGGGGGCGTAAAGGAAAAGGAAAATCAGTCCTACGTATATTTTCTGTGCCGTTGTTTTAATCATAGCATATTTCCCTCCCCGTTTTTATCGAAAATAGCGGAAATCACCATATTAAAGAGGATAAAGACCATTAAAACAATGGACAAACCGCTGCCAAGATGCCAGTTGCCTGCCTGGGTGAATTCCTCTTCAATGACATTGCCAATCAATAGTATCTTGCTTCCGCCTAACAGTTTGCTGATGACAAAAGTCGTCAGTGCCGGGACAAAAACCATAGTAATGCCACTGATAACGCCTGGGATGGTAAGCGGAAAGATAATTTTAAAAAAAGTCTGTATTTCGTTGGCTCCCAAATCCCGTGCCGCATTGACCACATTTGGGTCTACTTTTACAAGGGAATTGTAAATAGGCAGCACCATGAATGGAAGGAAATTGTATACCATACCAAGGATGATGGCGGCTGGTGTATTAATAATGGCCAAAGGCGGCATATGTAAAAATTCTAAAATATTGTTAATTACCCCGTTTTTCTCTAACAGTGTCTGCCATGCCAGTGTCCGCAGAAGGAAATTCATCCACATAGGCAGTATGAAAATCAGGACGATAAAGCTGTGCTGGCTGACATTCATATGGGCCAGAATCATAGCTAACGGATAGGCTAACAAGAAACAAACAACGGTGCTGGCCAGCGATAATGCAATGGAGAGCCAGAGCGCTTTGGCGTGTTCCGCCCCCATAATGGCGACTACGTTTTCCATGGTAAAAGCGCCAAAACGGTCTGTCAGCCCATAATAAAATACCATACCGAGCGGCACAATAATAAAGATTGCTTCCCATAACAGGTAGGGAGCGGATAAAAGACGGTCTGTCAGTTTATTAGGTTTCAATTGCAGCAGCCTCCTCGTCTTCAGATTCCGGTTTGTTCATAATCTGGATGTTAAAAGGGTTTACGCGGATACCCACATCCGTTCCGACAGAGAACATTTCGGTGGAATGGACAAGCCATTCAAATCCGTTTGCCATAACTTCCATTTCATAATGAACGCCTTTGAAAATCAGGTGGGTTACAGTCCCCTGTATGACGCCTTCCTCTGGCTTAACCAGTTCCACGTCTTCCGGACGGATGACTACATCCACTGGCCGGTTAGTGCCAAAGCCGGTATCCACGCAGGCAAAACGGGCGCCAAGGATGGAAACCAGTTTATCTTCTAACATAATGGCGTCAATAATATTGCTGTCTCCGATAAAGTCGGCCACAAAAGCATTTTCCGGTTCGTTGTAAATGGTTTCCGGTGAGCCAATCTGCTGGATATAGCCTTGGTTCATAACCACAATGGTATCGGACATAGTCAGGGCTTCTTCCTGGTCATGGGTAACATAAATAAAGGTAATGCCCAGTTCATTTTTCAGACGAATCAGCTCGTACTGCATATCCTGGCGCAGTTTCAAATCCAAAGCGCCCAGCGGTTCGTCTAACAGGAGTACCTTAGGCTCGTTGACAATGGCCCTTGCAATGGCAATGCGCTGTTGCTGGCCGCCGCTTAAGGAGTCAGGCATACGTTTCTCATAACCTTCCAGGTTTACCAGTTTTAAGGCATACTTAATCTTATCGTCAATATAGTTTTTGGATTTGTTTTTTATTTTTAAACCGAAGGCAATGTTTTCCGCAATATCCATATGGGTAAAAAGAGCGTATTTTTGGAAAACGGTATTGAGCTGTCTTTTATTTGGCGGAAGGGAAGTAATATCCTGTCCGTCAAAGACGACCTGCCCTTTGTCGGGAGAGACAAATCCGCCGATAATGCGCAGAGTAGTGGTTTTGCCGCAGCCGCTGGGACCCAAAAGCGTCAGGAATTCATTTTCATGGATGCTTAAATTTAATTCATCCAGTACCAATTCACCGTCAAAAGACTTGGAAATGTCAATCAAATTAATCAGTTCTTTTTTCATGGCAGTGACCTCCGGTATATGTATAATGTGTATTTTACGCGGTAAGAAGCGCCGCGCAGTTTTTCAAAAGGTATAAATTGTCCGTTCAAAAGTTAGAAGCTGGGCGGAGAGCTTACCCACAAGATTGTGGCGCCTGTTTTACTGCCTGCCATAATATAGTGGGTGGTGTCCGGGCGGAAATAGAAGGATTCCCCTTTTTTCGCCCGGATTTTTTTCTTGCCCAGGACAATGGTAATGCTGCCTGACAGCACATAGCCGAATTCTTCCCCTTCATGGGGGTTGTCGGGATAAGTGGAGCCTCCAGGCTCTAAGGTGAGGCGGATGGGTTCCATAATATTTTTCTGTGCATTGGGAATAATCCATTCCACTGCATTGCCCAGTTCCTTATCTATTTTTTCAAAATAATCCGTGTCATGGAAGACAATCTGTTCTTCCTGCGGCGCTTCGGAGAAAAATTCCTGGAAGTCGGTTCCAAGGCATTGCAAAATGTCTCCCAGCGTGGCGATGCTGGGGGAGGTCAAATCCCGCTCCAGTTGGGAGATAAAGCCCTTGGACAATTCACTGCGGTCGGCAAGCTCTTCTTGAGTCAGCCCTTTTTGCATCCTCAATTCCTTCAAACGGTTTCCGATTTCCACATCCGCACCCCTTTCCCTGACAGGATTCATAAAATTATAAACTAAAAGTTTACTGATACTAAACAAACGCTGATATCCATTATACTATGAGATGGAATTATGTCAATAGGGAATATGAAAAACCTCTATATATTGAATTGCCCAAATGATTGTGCTATAATAAAAACATGATAAATTACAGGCCTGATGGAGGATGGAGCCGATGAAAAATGGAAAATATGTGGCATATGTCTCAACCTATACCGCGGGGAAAGGGGACAATTACGGGATAAAGATTTATGATGTGGATATGGAAAAGGGGAGGCTGATAGAGAAGAATCAGGTGGAAATCACGAATTCCTCATATGTGAGCATTTCCCATAGCATGAAGTTTTTGTATTCCATCACGGACTTTGGCGTGGAGTCCTACCGGATATTGGAAAACGGAGATTTGGAGCTGATTAACCATGCAACGATTAATGGGATGAGAGGCTGTTATTTGTCTACGGATTATGAAGACAAGTTTTTGTTTGTGGCAGGCTACCACGATGGCAAGATTACGGCGCTGCGTTTAAAGGAAAACGGCGGCGTAGGGGAAATTACGGATGAAATTTACCATAAAGGGCTTGGGAGTATTGCCGAGCGGAATTTCAGGCCCCATGTGAATTGTGTGAAGATGACAAGGGACAACAAATACCTTTGCGCGGCTGATTTGGGGATGGATCATGTAAAGGTGTACCGCCTGGACCATGCAAAAGGCACGCTGAGGCTGGCGGACGTTATCCGGAGCGAGCAGGAGTCGGCGCCCAGGCATTTGAAGTTCTCCCGTAATGGCAGGTTTTTGTATATTGTCCATGAGTTGAAAAATTATATAGATGTCTATACTTATGAAGAAGTGCATGACAACAACCCACAGTTTGAGAAAATCCAGACGATTTCCACACTGAATGAGTATCAAGCCAGCAATTCGGCGGCCAGCGCGCTGAATTTTTCGGAAGATTTCCACTATATGGTCAGTTCCAATGCAGGGGACAACAGTGTGGTAGTGTATGAGATAGACCAGGAGACAGGGCTTTTACGGAAGCTGCTTTGCCTTCCGGTCAGCGGCGATTATCCGAAAGACGCTGCGCTGTTTCCGGACAACCGACATCTGGTGTCGCTAAACCAGGAGTCGGACACTATGACGTTTTTTACGACGGATATGGAAAAGGGACTGATTTTAATGAATGGCCCGGAAGTGCCGGTAGAACGGCCAAACTGCATCATTTTCCATAAGCTGCAGGGGTAATCCCTGCATGATGCGTGGGTGAGTTTTAGAGCGTGTTTGAACAGTTATTCCTGACAATGCACGCCCCACTCCGTGTGATATTTGCGCTATATTCAGGTTACATAGTCGCTATGCGCCCTTCCTTTGGCACAAATCTCCCACCAATTGTGACGTACATCTGCCAGAAAGCAATTTTCAAATATGTTCTAGTGTTTCATCCGGTCAGAAATTAGATTTTTAAACCGCCTGTTTCGCACCATTGCGTTGTTAAAATTTCTAGACGATGCCACCGCATCGCCGTCGAAATTTTGCCTAGCGCTGGCACGAACCATACAGCCCACAAATCTAATTTCTGTCTGGATGGAACACTAGAGCGTGTTTGAACATTCATTCCCCCAATCTGCACGCCCCACTTTGCGTGATATTTGCGCCAAATTTAATCAACGTAGCCCACTACGCCTCTTAAATTTGGCGCAAATCTCCCACAAACTGTAACGCACATCTTGGGGAAAGCAATTTTCAAACACGCTCTAGGGAAAGCAGGGGACAGGGAAAAAGTGAGGAAAAGCATTCCGGCTGTGGGAATGCTTTTTCCTATGCGAGAAGTTTATGGAAGGGCATGGCTTATATTATTTTCCCGGATAGAAATCCTTCAAATAAGAAATGCGGGAAGACATATTGGCAATTATAGCGTCAGCCAGCGTCAGGGCCGCCATGGCTTCCACCACAACCACTGCGCGGGGGACAATGACAGGGTCATGCCGCCCTTTGATTTGCACTTGGATGTTTTCTCCCTTTTGGTTAATGGTTTCCTGCATGGAAAAAATGGAGGGGGTAGGTTTCACATAGGCGCGCAGGATGATTTCGCTGCCATCGCTGATTCCGCCAAGGACGCCGCCTGCATGGTTGGTTTTCTTTGTGACTTTGCCATGTTCGGAAACAAAAGGGTCATTGTTGGATGAGCCATTGGCGGCACTGACGTTAAAGCCGTCTCCGATTTCAAAAGCCTTTACAGCGCCGATGGACATAATGGCTTTGGCCAGATTGGCGTCCAGTTTTTCAAAAACCGGGTCGCCGATTCCGGCAGGAACGCCGTGGATGCGGCATTCAATGACCCCGCCTGCGGAATCTTGGTCTGCCATGCATTTTGCCAGGTATTCTTCCGCTTTCCGGCTGGCTTCATAGTCAGGCATATGGGTAGGGGTGGAAGCGATGGCGGCTTCGTCAAATGCTTCCATATTGGCGCAAACCGGGCCGATGGATTTGGTATAGGTAAGAAAGTGGACGCCCAGTTCTTTTAACAGTTTTGCCGCAATGGCTCCTGCGGCAACCCTGCCGATGGTTTCCCTTCCGGAAGAACGCCCGCCGCCCCGGTAATCCCGGAATCCATATTTTTGGTCAAAAGTATAGTCGGCATGGCCTGGACGGTAATAGGAGGCGATTTCACTGTAGTCGTGGGAACGCTGGGAAGTATTTGGAACCATAAGGGAGATGGGGGCGCCAGTGGTGCGCCCTTCAAAGACGCCGGACAGGATTTGCACAGTGTCTGCTTCCTTACGGGGGGTGGAAATATTGCTCTGCCCTGGTTTGCGCCGGTCCAGGTAAGCCTGGATATCGTGTTCTTCTAACGAAAGCCCGGCAGGACAGCCGTCAATGACAACGCCAATGGCTTTGCCATGGGATTCCCCCCAGGTGGTGATGCGGAATATATGGTTAAAGGTTGAACCTGACATATGTTTGCTCCTTTTATTTTTTTGTTGTTTTATTATAGCAGGGATAGGCCCAAAAGGCAATAAAATCGAGCGGTTTTGCGTGGGAAACAGCATAAGGCGTAAGAAATCAGAAAGGCCATTCCTATTTTGGCGTTGGTGTGATATACTGGCCACTGTGCAGAAGTTTTTGCCATAAGGCAGTTGGCCAATGCTGGCGCATAGGGCCGGAAGCAGAAAGCTTTTTGCATGTGTTGTTACAGTCAGGGAAGAGAATACAGGGAAAGCGGAGGAATCGTTATGTATAAATTGTTGAAACGGGAAGGCAGAGCGAAGCGGGGAGAGTTCCATACGGTGCATGGAGTAATCCAGACTCCTGTTTTTATGAATGTGGGGACGGCGGCGGCTATTAAGGGGGCTGTATCCACCCAGGACTTAGAACAGATTAAAACACAGGTGGAATTATCCAATACCTACCATCTCCATGTAAGGCCGGGCGATAAGGCAGTAAAGCAAATGGGTGGGCTGCACAAATTTATGTCTTGGGAGAAGCCCATCCTGACGGATTCCGGTGGGTTTCAGGTGTTTTCACTGGCGTCTTTGCGGAAAATCAAAGAAGAAGGCGTGTATTTCCAGTCCCATGTGGACGGGCGCAGGATTTTTATGGGGCCGGAGGAGAGTATGCAGATACAATCCAACCTGGCTTCCACCATTGCCATGGCGTTTGATGAATGTCCGTCCAGCCGGGCGGACAGGCAGTATGTGCAGGCGTCGGTAGACCGGACGGCCCGTTGGCTGGAACGGTGTAAAAAAGAGATGGCGCGGTTAAACAGCCTGGAGGATACCGTTAATAAAAAGCAGTTGCTGTTTGCCATTAACCAGGGAGCTGTCTTTGACGATATCAGGATAGAACATGCAAAAAGGATTGCGGAACTGGAGTTGGACGGCTATGCTCTTGGAGGATTGGCGGTAGGGGAAACCCACGAGGAGATGTACCATATATTGGAAGAAACCGTTCCGCATTTGCCGGTGGATAAACCTACTTATTTAATGGGAGTGGGGACGCCTGCCAATATTTTGGAAGGAGTGGAGCGGGGCGTGGACTTTTTCGACTGCGTGTACCCAACCAGAAACGGGCGGCACGGTCATTTGTATACAAACCAGGGGAAAATAAACCTGTTCAATGCAAAGTATGAACTGGATGGCAGGCCCATTGAAGAGGGATGCGGCTGTCCGGCGTGCAGACGATATTCCAGGGCATATATCCGTCATTTGCTGAAAGCAAAAGAAATGCTTGGCATGAGGTTGTGTGTGCTTCACAATTTGTATTTTTATAATACGATGATGGAAGAAATCAGGGATGCATTGGATGCAGGGGAATTTGCGGCTTATAAAAAAAGGAAGCTGGACGGGTTTGCGGCGGCGGAAAATAGAAGTAAAGGACATTGTGTATGACGGCAGCCTTTTCAGGTAAGAAATAAAATGATTAAGGGCTTGCCTAATGTTTGAAATTTGTGTATGATGTGTAATAGATTATTTTTTTTAAATGGATAAGTCAGAGGATTTAGGAGGAATTACGAATGGGCATTATGTTGACAGAGGCGGCAGCAGCAGGGGCAGGAAACGGGATGACGATGGTGGGCATTGTATATATTGTTGTAATCTTTGCTTTTTTCTATTTTTTTATGATTCGTCCGCAGAAAAAGGAGCAGAAAAAAATGACGGCAATGCTGTCTACACTGGAAATTGGCGACTGTATCCTGACAAGCAGCGGTTTCTATGGCGTAATTATTGATATTACGGAAGATACGGTTATTGTAGAATTCGGCAATAACAAGAACTGCCGTATCCCTATGCGCAAGACGGCAATCACAGAAGTGGAAAAGCCGGGGGAAAGCGCATAAAAAGGAAAATTCAAAAAGAAACTGGAACTGGAAACAGGACAATGGGATATAGGGGGTTAAAAGAGGCATGGAATTGAAAATTGCATGTATTCCCGGCGATGGCATCGGGCCGGAGATTGTGCGGGAAGCGAAAAAAGTATTGGATAAAGTTGCCGGATGCTATGGGAGCAGGATTGAATATACGGATATTTTAATGGGAGGCGCATCCATTGACGTGCATGGGGTTCCGCTGACAGAAGAAGCGGTGGAAACGGCAAAGAGGGCGGACGCAGTATTGATGGGTTCCATTGGAGGCAATACGACAACCTCACCTTGGTATAAGCTGCCTCCCAATTTAAGGCCGGAGGCGGGGCTTTTGGCAATCCGTAAGGCATTGAATTTATTTGCGAACCTGCGCCCTGCAGTGCTGTATGAGGAATTGGCTGGCGCCTGTCCGTTGAAGACGGAAATCAGCGCCAAAGGCTTTGACATGCTTATTATGAGGGAATTGACAGGCGGGCTGTATTTTGGAGAACGCAGTACAGTGGAAGAAGGCGGCATAAGGAAAGCGACTGACACCTTGGTTTATGATGAAACAGAAATCCGCCGCATTGCAGTGAAGGGCTTTGACATTGCCAGGAAGCGGAGGAAGAAAGTAACCAGCGTAGATAAAGCAAATGTATTGGACTCTTCCAGGCTTTGGAGAAGCGTGGTGGAAGAGGTGGCGAAGGATTATCCGGAAGTGACTTTAGAGCATATGCTGGTGGATAACTGCGCGATGCAGCTAGTAAAGAATCCGGCACAGTTTGACGTCATTTTGACGGAAAACATGTTTGGCGATATCCTTTCCGATGAAGCGAGCATGGTAACAGGTTCTATTGGTATGCTGGCTTCGGCTTCGCTAAATGACACGAAATTTGGCCTGTATGAACCAAGCCATGGTTCTGCGCCGGATATTGCAGGGCAGGATATAGCTAACCCCATTGCCACGATTTTGTCGGCAGCCATGATGTTAAGGTATACTTTTGATTTGGACAGGGAAGCGGATGCCATAGAGAATGCAGTAAAGGAAGTTCTGAAAGAAGGCTATCGCACAGTGGACATTATGTCAGATGGATGTACGCAAGTTTCTTGTTCCCGGATGGGAGATCTGTTGGCGGAGAAAATCAGATAATATAGGAAAGACGGAAGTAGGAAAACACGGTTGCGGGGAATGGCTCAAATACAAGAAAAGAGGCGCGGCTAAAAGGTAAGGAAAGCGGAAAACATTAGCGGCGCAAACAGCATAGCAATGATAACGGTGACAGGATGGAAACAAAGAGGAGAAGAAAATGGCCACAGGATAAGGAAACGCTGTGTTTCATGGCATGGTTCCTGTGGATGGCAGTTTATTATGGCTTCCGGCTGTTCGCCCTGACGCCATGGTATGACGAACTTTATACTTATTACTATTTTATCAGCAGAGGGCCTGTGTATGCGGCCATCCATTGGCCGCTGCCCAACAACCATGTAGGATATTCCACGCTTTCCGCTGTTTTGAACTGGTTAGGCAATCCTTATATAGGTTTGCGGGGAGTTTCCTATCTGTGTGCGTTGGCCAATTTGGCGCTGCTGTACCGGATTGGGAGGAAGCGCTGGGGGCAGGGATGGTCTTTTTGCTGTGTCGCGCTGTATTCCGGAATGAATCTGGTGAACCAGTTGGCTGTACAGGGAAGGGGCTATGCTCTGGCCACGACCTGCTTCCTTTTGGCAGTGTATATGATAGAAGTGATTGGCTTTGGACAGGAAAAAGGGATTAGGGAAGAGTGGAAGCATTATATGATATTTTCCCTGTCGCTTACCCTTGGTTTGTATGTCCTGCCAAGCAGCGTTTACTGGACGCTTCCGGTATGCATTGCCGGAGGTGTGTTTCTTCTTTTGCAGCGACAGATAAAGAAACTGCTGTATCTGATTGGAGCCAGTGCAGTGGCTGCAGTGAATGCGTTTTTGCTTTATGCTGTAATCTGGCTGGCCATTGGCTCCAATTTATTAAGCAAAGTGGAAGGGGGAAGGCATTTTGGCCAGGGGCATGTGTCCATTATCCTGTCGGCGCCTTTCCAGGTAATGAAAACGGGGATGGACTATATGTTGGATACTCCCTATATCCAAAGTGTGGCGCGGGAAGGATATGCTGCCGCATTTGGCATATGGCTGCGTTCCCTGCTTTCCTATTTCTATTCCAATGCCTGGCGCTTCCTGGCGGTGGCCATTGTGGCGGGAACCTTGGCGATGACGGCTTCTTTTGTGAAAGCTTACCGGGAAGGGAAAGCGGAACCGTTATTTTTCTCTATTTTCCTAATCTGCATGATGACGCTTACCCCTTTGATTTTAGTGATACAATGCAAACTTCCCTATTTCCGGGTATTTTCTTATATGGGGGCTCCGTTAGCGATGCTGTTGTGCGCGCTGCTTCAGATGGTAGTCTGCTCTGTAAAGGGATGTCTGCAAAGGAGAAAAACGCCAGGAAGTGCAGACGCTTGCGGAAAAATATGTGAAAACCCTGCCGTCCAAGAAAGTGTCTGGAATTTGACAGAGCCGAAGAGGGCCGGAATAGACCGGAATGGGATTTTTTGTATGGCGGTTTGCGGGATATTGGCTGTGGCATGGCTTTTGTCGGCAGGTTATAACCAGGAGTATGGTATAACGGAATCTTATGCAAAAGATGCGCTTGCCCATGCTTGGGTGGAAGAAAAGGAAACAATATGCGTTACGGACTGCCACCAGCAATATTTGTTACAGTTTGGATATGGGATAACCTGTGAGAATATGCAGATAGAAGGCTCGGATTTGGTTTTGCTGCACAGGGAAATGTTAGAACGGCAGCCGGGAAACGCTCGGTGGGAATTTTATCAAAACTATGATTCTATTCCTTGGGATTACATAGCGGGAATGGAAAAGGCATATGAAAATGAAGAGTATATTGTATATGTAAAATAAAACGGCATTTTTCACAAACCTTCCAGAAAGGGAATGCGGCGTTTGTCCAAGGGATGCGGCCGGAAACTTTCTATAATAAAGTAGGGGCATTTTGTGAGACGGATGTGGAATTGGAATTAGAATCGCAAGGTGAAGGAAAAACAGGGAAATAAGTTTTGAATAGAAAGAGGAGAGAAGGATATGAGAAGTGATTCAGTAAAGAAAGGCGCGCAACAGGCGCCGCACAGGAGTCTGTTTAACGCGCTTGGATATACGGAGGAAGAAAGAAACCGGCCAATGATTGGCATCGTAAGTTCCTACAATGAAATTGTACCAGGCCATATGAACCTGGATAAAATAGTGGAAGCCATTAAAATGGGAGTAGCGATGGCTGGCGGGATGCCGGTGGTATTTCCTGCCATTGCGGTTTGTGACGGCATTGCCATGGGGCACATTGGGATGAAGTATTCCCTGGTGACCAGGGACTTGATTGCAGACAGCACGGAATGCATGGCTTTGGCCCATGGGTTTGACGGGCTGGTTATGGCGCCTAACTGTGACAAAAATGTTCCAGGGCTTTTGATGGCGGCGGCGCGCTTAAATATCCCAACCATTTTCTGCTCCGGAGGCCCCATGCTGGCGGGGCGCGTGAAAGGAGAGAAGAGAAGCCTTTCTTCTATGTTTGAAGCTGTGGGGAGCGTGGCGGCGGGGACGATGAGCATGGAAGAGCTTAGTGAATTTGAGGAAAAGGTATGCCCGACCTGCGGTTCCTGTTCCGGAATGTATACCGCCAATTCCATGAACTGCCTGACGGAAGCGCTGGGTATGGGGCTGAAAGGGAACGGTACCATACCGGCGGTATATTCTGAGCGTATCCGTCTGGCTAAACATGCAGGCATGAAAATTATGGAACTTGTGGAAAAGGACATTAAGCCCAGAGACATTATGACGCAAAAGGCTTTTCTGAATGCGCTGCGCATGGATATGGCATTGGGCTGCTCCACCAATTCCATGCTCCACCTTCCGGCGATTGCACATGAGGCCGGAGTGGAACTGGACTTAGACATAGCGAATAAACTCTCGGCAGAAACGCCAAACCTTTGCCATCTGGCTCCTGCCGGCCCCACTTATATGGAAGACCTGAATGAGGCGGGCGGCATTTACGCCGTAATGAATGAGCTGGATAAAAAGAATCTGTTGTATACGGATTTAATCACCGTGACCGGAAAGACGGTGGCGGAAAATATTGCAGGCTGTGTCAATAAAGATCCACAGGTAATCCGGCCTATTGACAACCCATACAGTGAGACGGGAGGCATTGCTGTCCTGAAAGGGAACCTGGCGCCGGATTCCTGTGTGGTAAAGCGTTCGGCTGTAGTGCCGGAAATGATGGTGCATGAAGGCCCTGCAAGGGTATTTGACTGTGAGGAAGACGCCATTGCTGCAATCAAAGGCGGCAGGATTGTGGCCGGGGATGTGGTGGTTATTCGTTACGAAGGCCCTAAAGGCGGCCCAGGTATGCGTGAAATGCTCAACCCTACGTCAGCGATTGCAGGGATGGGATTGGGCGCCAGTGTGGCGCTGATTACGGACGGACGTTTTTCCGGCGCATCCAGAGGCGCATCCATCGGCCATGTATCTCCGGAGGCGGCAGTAGGCGGGCCGATTGCGCTGGTGGAAGAGGGGGACATTATCTGCATCAATATACCGGAAAACAAGATTGAAATGAAAGTAGGGCAGGAAGAATTAGAGCGGCGCAGGATGAACTGGCAGCCAAGGGAGCCGGAAATAACGACAGGATATCTGGCCCGTTACCGGGAGCTGGTAACAAGCGGCAACCGCGGCGCGGTTTTGGAAATAAAGTAAAAGAAGGGATAGCCCTAATAGGGATTCGGAATGGAAACAGAACGCCGCTATGATTGGGCCAGAAGAAAACCTGGCCATGAAAAGGGACAGGTTTTGTTCTGAAGGAAATGCCCAAGAATAGAGAAGTTCGGAACTGGAAACAGAACGGAGCTATGATTGGGCCAGAAGAAAATCTGGCCATGGATAGGGACAGGTTTTCTTCTGAAGGAAATGCCCAAGAATAGAGAAGTTCGGAACTGGAATAGGAGGAAAACAGGTATGCAGCTTACAGGCGCACAGATCGTAGTGGAATGTTTAAAAGAACAGAAGGTAGATACAGTGTTTGGCTATCCGGGCGGGACAATTTTAAATGTATACGACGCATTATACCAGCATAAAGAAGAAATCACCCATATTCTGACCTCCCATGAACAAGGGGCGGCCCATGCGGCGGACGGTTATGCAAGAGCCACCGGGAAAGTGGGGGTATGTCTGGCAACCAGCGGGCCTGGGGCTACCAACCTGGTGACAGGCATTGCCACAGCTTATATGGATTCGGTGCCGATGGTGGCGATTACCTGTAATGTGAACCTGCCGCTGCTTGGAAAGGATTCCTTCCAGGAGGTGGATATTGCGGGCGTTACTATGCCTATTACCAAACACGGCTATATTGTTAAAGATATAACGATACTGGCGGAGACGATACGCAAGGCATTTAAGATTGCAAAAAGCGGCCGTCCAGGCCCGGTATTGGTGGATATTACGAAAGATGTGACGGCCAATGTCTGCGAATATGAATGGGTGGAGCCCAAAGAGGAGCCGGAAGCAAAACAATACACCGAGGCCGATGTGGAGAAAGCATTGGAGCTGATACAGGCAGCGCAAAAGCCTTATATTTATGTAGGGGGCGGCGCCGTGATTTCAGGGGCGGCGCAAGAGGTGACGGCTTTTGCCAAAAAGCTGGATGCCCCAGTTTGTGATACACTGATGGGAAAAGGAGCCTTTGACGGGCATGACGCCCTTTACACAGGCATGATAGGTATGCATGGCACAAAAACTTCTAATTTCGGCGTGAGTGAATGTGATTTGTTGATTGCGCTGGGAGCAAGATTTTCCGACCGTGTAGTCGGCAATCCGCAAAAGTTTGCATCCAACGCCAAAGTGCTGCATATAGATGTGGATGCGGCGGAAATCAATAAAAATATCCGTACGGACGCTTCTATTGTGGGTGATTTAAAAGAAATCCTTACGGTTTTAAACGAGAGGATGAAGCAAGGGGAGCATACGCAATGGCTGCGTCATATCCAGGAAATGAAGGAAAAATATCCGTTGAATTATGACGCCAGCGTTCTGTCCTGCCCATATGTGATAGAGGAATTGGACCGCATCACAAAAGGGGATGCGATTGTGACTACAGATGTGGGGCAGCACCAGATGTGGGCGGCGCAATATTATAAATATTCTAAGCCAAGGACTTTTTTAAGCTCTGGCGGTCTTGGGACGATGGGGTATGGCCTGGGGGCATGTATCGGCGCGAAGATGGGCAGGCAGGATAAGCTCTGTGTCAACATTGCAGGTGACGGCTGTTTCCGCATGAATATGAATGAACTGGCAACGGCAAGCCGCTACCATATACCAGTGATACAGATTGTCATTAATAACCATGTGCTTGGGATGGTGCGTCAGTGGCAGACATTGTTTTACGGACAACGGTATTCCCAGACCATCTTAAACGATAAGGTGGATTTCTGCAAAGTGGCGGAAGGACTTGGATGTGAGGCAATCCGTGTAACAACGAAAGAGGAAGTGGCGCCTGCAATAGAAAAGGCCATTGCATACAATGGCCCGGTATTGATTGAGTGCGTCATTCCGGAAGATGATAAGGTATTTCCGATGGTGCCTGCAGGGGCTCCTATCAGTGAAGCATTTGACGAAACGGACATGAAAGAAATGGATGCCTGAAAAGAAAAGCCGCTATACATATTGGAATGGAATTGTGGGACAAGAGAAAGGGAATGTCCCACAATTTTTCTGTTCTATCTCCTGCCTTTGCGGAAACTCAATCCGGTGAAAATCAAAATGGAAGAACCGAAAAGGGTTAGTAAAATAACTGCGCCCAGCATGGCATGTATGCCAAAACGGTCTTGCAGCAAACCGCCCAGGACATTTCCAATCATGGAACCGATGCCTGAAGTCATAATTCCAATCAGGGTCTGTCCCATCATTTCGTCCTCACTGTCGCAGGCTTCTGCCACATAGTATGTTAAGAATGCGGTGAGCAGGCCATAAGTAACGCTTTGGAACAACATGCCAAAAAACAAAACGGCTATATTGCCGGCAATGCAGATTAGTGTATTACGCAATATATAGCAAACGCCGGCAACGATAACCAGATTCATGGCATCGTATTTTTTCATTAATTTGTGAGTCAGCGCCATGGCAGGCATCTCACTCACTGCCATAATAAATACGGCTGTGCCGTATATGGAGGTGTCTCCGCCAAGATTTTTCACAATATTAATCAGGTAGGTAGCCAACATGGTAGCGCCGGCAAAATCAAAGGCATACCCTATAAGGATTAATGAAAGAGCTTTGTATTTCCTGACAACGGAAAACAGGCTGCCGGCTTTCCTTCCTGCCTGGGTTTGGCCTTCCTGTTTCGGCAATGAATGAGAGATGGCCAGGAAACCAAGGGAGGCGATGGTAAAGATAACAGACAGGATATCCGGGCTAAAATGCTTTAGAAACTGTCCAAGGAAAATGGCGGCTATGGCATAGGAAATAGAGCCCATTCCTCTGGAAATGCCAAAATTAATCATAGCGCCATTGTGGATATAATCCATAGCCAAAGCGGACAGCAGCGGAATGATGCAGGCCGAAATGCATAGAAGCCCCATATAACAAACCACCAGTACGCCGGAAGGGGCCTTGGTATAAGAGAGCAGCAAAAACACAACAAAGGACAGGATAAATAAAAAGTCTAACAAGCGTTGTATGGTCAGGTTTTTGTATTTTTGCGGTAAGGATGAAACCAATGGGGATACAGGAATCATCAAAACGCAGCTACTTCCTGTAACCAGGCCAATCATGGTATTGGACAGCCCTTTGTGCTGCAAATAGATTGCTACGTATCCGCAGACAGTACATGCACAGCACCAGTAACATATGTGCAGCAGATTGTATTTTAGTTGCAAGTGTTTCGTTTCCATGGGTAGGATCTCCTTTGCAGAATATAATGTAATTTCTTTCCTTTTAAAAGGGCTATTTGATATGATAAGGTATGGCAGACAGGTTTGTCAATGCATTCCGAAAGAATGGGAAAGTATTCTTTAAGAATGGGAAGCATTCTTTTCTGCAGTAAGCTGTGCTATAATGGCATAATGAAAACAGCTCTTTAAAGAGGGAATCATTAGAAGATTTTGGATGAAGGGAAATATGAAAAAAAGGCAGATAAAAGAGAAAACAAAGAAAAATACGGAAATAAAAGAAGTAGTGGTTACAGAGCTGGATGAAGAGGAAGGGGACACGGGCCAGCTTATTTTGCAAGAAGAAGCAGCCAATCGGCAGAAGGGGAAAAATTATGGGAAAACCATGGGCAGGGCTGCTGCATGGGCGCTTTTGGCTGTGGCTTTGGCATGTGCGGTATTGTCCGGATTTTATATCGCCCTGGCGGAGTATTATAAAGACGGTTTTAGTTACGGCACTTGGATTAATGGCATTTATTGCACCGGGAAGAGCGTGGAGGAAGTGGAACGGGAACTTTTGCAGGGCTGTTCCTATGATGGGCTTACAGTATATGACAGAGTGGGAGCGGCTTACCGGATTACGCCGGAAGACATAGGCTATGCTTTCAGCTTTGAAAAGGCGCTTAGGAATTATCTGGAAGAACAGAATCCTTATTTATGGGGAAAAAATCTGGGGGCGGCAAGGGAAAGGAAGCTGCTGCCTGTGGTTTCCTATGAAGAGGAAGAACTGTTGGCAGTTTTGGAACGGATTCCGGATTATGCGGATCCGCGCACGGATGCAGACAGGGGCGTGGAAATAAGAAAAACGGCAGGGGGTTATGTTTTGTCCGATGAACGCAGACATGTGTTGGATAAAAGGAAAGCTGTGGAAGAAGTGGAAAGAGCGTTATTCTCTTTTGAAACACAGGTCAGCCTGGCGGAAACGGGCTGTTATGCGGATTTGCCATATGACAGCATAATGGAGCAGGAGCTGAAACGGTGGAGACAGATTGAGGAATTTCAGGATTGCCGCATTGTTTATCAGTTTGGAGAGCAGAAAGTCCCGGTGGACGCTTCGGTGGTTTGTGATTGGATAGCCATGGATGAGGAGGGAAATTTTCTGACGGATGAGGAAGGGAAGCTGGCGCCGGATGATGGGAAAATAGAGGCGTTTGTGGAAAAACTGGCAGATGAATATGATACGTTAGGGCGTCCCAGGACATTTCGGACTACCAGAGGGGAAGTTATTACGGTAGAGGGAGGCATATATGGGAGCAAAATAGACCGTAAGGCGGAAAAGGCATATTTAAAGCAGGCATTCCGGGAAAGGGCGGCGCAAATCCATGAGCCGGCTTACCTGCAGAAAGGGTGGGCGGCAGGGAAAAACGATATTGGTGACACATATATTGAAGTGGATATGACAAGGCAGATGATGTATTATTATAAGGATGGGAAGCTGGAGGTGGAGACGCCTATTGTCACAGGAAACACGGGACGCCGGATGGGGACGCCGGAAGGCGTGAATTATGTATATGGCAAGGCGAAGAACCGTATCCTTAGAGGGCCTGGTTACGCTTCCCATGTGAATTTCTGGATGCCTGTGAAAGGGAATATCGGCATCCATGACGCCGCATGGCGCAGTGAATACGGCGGGGAAATCTATAAAACAGGAGGTTCCCATGGCTGTATCAATACGCCTTATGAAGCTATGAGCAAGCTGTATGAGATGGCGGAAGTGGGGACGCCTGTGGTGATGTTTTACTGAAATTTTTTTGATGCGGGAGGGGCGGGGAATGGAGAAATTTCGAATCAGTTATGCAGAAAAGAAGGATTTGCCGCGGATTTTGCAGATATATGACTATGCCCGGGAATTTATGAAAGCAACAGGAAACGCAAGCCAGTGGAAGGATAATTTTCCGCCGGAAACCTTACTTATTCAGGATATTTTGGAAAAACAATTATATGTTGTGAAAAGCGGGGAAGAGATACATGGCTGCTTTGCTTTTATCCTGGGGAAAGAACCTGCCTATGCGCAACTGGAAGGCGGTGAATGGCGTTTGGATACGGAATACGGGACAATGCACCGTGTGGCGGGGGATGGGAGGACGCATGGTCTTTTTGACGCAATGGTGGCGTTTTGTTGGGAAAAAATCAAACATGTAAGGATAGATACCCATGCGGATAATCACATTATGCAGCGTCTCATTAGCAGACAGGGATTCAAACGGTGCGGAATCATTTACGTTGCGGATGGTTCCCCGCGGATTGTATATGAGAAAATATAATCTGGTTTGAGCGCTTTTTGGCATATTTCCGCTTTTGCTTTACCATTTTACAATAACAGTTGACGAACCGTATCTATGGGGGTAAAATGAAATTTATGTATAAAATGTAGCATTAAAGTGTATGAATATACAGGAGGAAGGAAAAGTGTCCAGAGTTTATAATTTTTCGGCAGGCCCGGCAGTCCTGCCTGAGGAAGTGTTAAAAGAGGCTGCAGAGGAGATGTTGGATTACAAAGGGACGGGCATGTCCGTGATGGAAATGAGCCATCGTTCCAAGGCATATGACACCATTATTAAGGAAGCGGAAGCGGATTTAAGGGAACTGATGGATATTCCCGACAACTATAAGGTGTTGTTCCTGCAGGGAGGGGCGAGCCAACAGTTTGCCATGATTCCAATGAACTTAATGAAGAACCGAAAAGCCGCCTATATTGTGACCGGGCAGTGGGCAAAGAAGGCATACCAGGAAGCCAAACTCTATGGGGAAGCGGTAGAGGTTGCATCCTCGGCGGACCAGACTTTTTCTTATATCCCCGATTGCTCTGACTTGGATATCCCGGAAGATGCGGATTATGTTTACATATGTGAAAATAATACGATTTACGGCACAAAATTTAAGACTTTGCCCAATGTCAAAGGCCATACGCTGGTAGCGGACGTATCTTCCTGCTTCCTGTCAGAGCCGGTGGATGTGGCTAAATATGGCGTGATTTACGGCGGCGTGCAGAAGAACATTGGCCCTGCCGGAGTCGTGATTGTAATTATCAGGGAAGATCTGGTGACAGAGGAAACGCTGCCTGGCACGCCTACAATGTTAAAATACAAAACCCATGCAGATGCGGAGTCCCTTTATAATACACCTCCGGCTTATGGGATTTATATATGCGGTAAAGTGTTTAAATGGCTGAAAAAGCAGGGTGGCCTTTCGGCAATGAAGGAATATAATGAAAAGAAAGCAAAGATTCTCTACGATTTCCTGGACGAAAGCAGTTTGTTTAAAGGCACGGTAAAGAAGGAAGACCGCTCGTTGATGAATGTGCCTTTTGTGACCGGAAATGGGGACTTGGACGCCAAGTTTGTAAAAGAGGCAAAGGAAGCGGGCTTTGAAAACCTGAAAGGCCACAGGAGCGTAGGCGGTATGCGTGCCAGCATTTACAATGCCATGCCAATAGAGGGCGTGGAGAAGCTGGTGGAATTTATGAAGAAATTTGAAGCGGAGAATCACTGAAAATATAGCGGGAAGGATGAAAAACATGTTTAAATATCAATGCTTAAACCCCATAGCGGCAGTGGGGTTGGAACGGTTTACGGATTTATATGAAAAGACGGAAAAGGGAGAGGAAGCGGACGGTATCCTCGTGCGCAGCGCCTCCATGCATGATATGGAACTGCCGGATAACCTTCTGGCAGTGGCCAGGGCAGGGGCAGGCGTTAATAATATCCCTTTGGAAAAATGCGCGGAAAAAGGCATTGTTGTGTTTAACACTCCAGGGGCAAATGCCAATGGGGTAAAAGAAATGGTCATTGCCGGGATGCTGTTAGCAAGCCGGGACATTGTTGGCGGCATCAATTGGGTTTCAGCCAATAAAGACGATCCGGACATTGCCAAAACGGCGGAAAAGGCAAAGAAGAACTTTGCAGGCACTGAGCTGCAGGACAAAAAGCTGGGCGTGATTGGCTTGGGGGCTATCGGTGTAAAAGTGGCAAATGTGGCAAAACATATGGGCATGGAAGTATATGGCTATGACCCTTATGTATCCGTTCATGCGGCATGGAATTTAAGCCGGGACGTGAAACATGCCATGAATGTGGAGGAAATTTACGAAAACTGTGATATTATCACGCTTCATCTTCCGCTGATAGACAGCACGAAAGGCATGATAGGCAAAGAGGCCATTGCCAAAATGAAAGACGGCGTGATTCTTCTGAATTTTTCCAGGGATCGTATCGTAAACGAAGAGGAACTTCTGGAAGGGATTAAAGCGGGCAAAGTCCGCAAGTACGTATCGGATTTTGCCAATCCCACCACGGCAGGGCAGGAGGGCTGCATTGTGATTCCGCACCTTGGCGCATCCACAGAGGAGTCCGAAGAGAATTGCGCCAAGATGGCAGTGGATCAGTTGATGAACTACCTGCAGAACGGAAATATTGTCAACAGCGTAAATTATCCGAATTGTGATATGGGCGTCTGCATGCAGGCAGGGCGTATTGCCATTTTCCATAAAAACATTGCTAATATGATTACCAAATTTACCGCATGTTTCGGTGATCAGGGCATTAATATTACGGATATGGTGAATAAATCCAAAGGAGAAGTGGCATATACCATGTTGGATTTGGAAAGCCAGATAACGGAGGAAATGATTCAAAAACTGCAGTCCATCAACGGCGTATTCCGCGTCAGAGTAGTGAAATGACAGCTAAACGGCATGATTGAGGCAATATGATAAAAGCGGTTAAGTGGAAAGCATGGCTCCCCAAATATCTGCCAAACGGTGGCATGTTGGGCTTCTATTGCATAGCGGCCCGGCTGTTTCGTATAACAGGGAAAAAGGTGGCGGAGCATGAAAGGGAAAACGGTCTGCTGCTGCAGGGGGAGGGAAGTCCTCTGAGGCAGGGCAGATATATTGAAAACCAGGCAGAGTGGGGAAATATCCGCTTTGGCACAGTGCGCCGTTCCAATATGGCATATTCCGGATGCGAAATCCTGGCCACTTACAACGCCAGGATTTCACTTGGGGAAGCATTATCGTGGCAGGATATGGCAGGGCTGATTGCCAGATACGAAAGGAAAGGGGCTGCTTTTTGGGGACTGATTGGTACGTCTCCCAAAGAAATCGCAGCATACTTTAAAGAAAACGGTTATGCCGTGACGCTGAAATGCCATATGGGGCAGGAGGAACTGGAAGCTTTGGGCAGAGACAGCGATACGTTGATTGTCACTGCATACAATAACCGGAATGACATTACCGGACAGATACATACCATCTCCATTACCAAAGACGGATATGGAAATTATGCGCTTCATAATGTCTATGCTTATGACCGTAACCGCCGTTCCTATGTAGCCAGAGGCGGATATGGCAGCCTTCAGGAGGCCATCCGGAATATGGCGGTGGCTCCTGCCGTGATTTGTGTAATCGGGATTCGGAAAAACAGTAGGAAAGGAAATTAAAATTTTTTTTCGTAATATTATTTTGTTTTTATATAAGCCCAAGGAGAAATTTTGTTTTAGGGAGTCAGGAGATGGAATCAGATGGAATTTTCATGGAGGATTTTCTGGGTACCGGAATGGATGGATATTATATTGACAGTAGTTTTGAGGAAACGAAAAAGTTTGCAAGTGCCGGAAAAATAGAATTGGGACCAGGGGTATATGAGATTTCCATCCAATACCAGGCACAAGGTGGGCCGCAGAAATACAAGCTAGATGCGGAAAATGCGGATTTCCAGCTTTGGTTGGGTAATTACCACAAAGAATTGCCTGAAAATCAGGGGGGGGGGTATATACAACTTTAATTTGGAATGGGAAGTATTTGCATAATTTTGAAATAGAATGCGACTATAGTGGGGATGGCTATATTTTATTCAGCGGAGCTAAAATCATAGAAAAGCGAGGTTGGGTATTGGCAATGGCGTTAGTTTGTATATTGCTGTTTAGTTGCATGGATCTTTTCTTTTTCCGGTACAGAAAGGCGTTGGGTAGATGGAATACGGAAAGGAATCGGATGGTATGGGGCGGTTGCTTTTTTATTATTGTATTTGTTTCATTGCCTTTGTTTTCCGGGTTTTTGTTCTATGGACATGACCTGACATTTCATTTGCTGCGGATTGAAGGGATAAAGGACGGTCTTTTGAGTCGTCAGTTTCCTGTAAGGATGCAGCCTAACTAGATGAATGGATATGGTTATGGCGTATCTATCTTTTATGGGGATTCATTTTTGTATTTTCCTGCATTGCTACGTCTGATTGGAGTAGGGGTACAGGATGCTTATAAATGCTATATTTTGTTTATAAATGTACTGACTTGTCTGATTAGTTTCTATTCTTTTCAAAAATTTACAGGGGATGACAGACTGGGGCTGGCAGGAAGCTTTCTGTTTACTGCGTCTGTTTACCGTTTAAACTGCATTTATGTCCGGGCTGCAGTAGGGGAATATACGGCCATGGCTTTTATGCCTCTGTATGTTTATGGAATTTATGCTATGCTGTTCTGGAAAGGGGAAAAGCGTAAAGGAGCTTGGTTATGTACCGCGTTGGGATTTTCTGGAATCGTTCGAACACATATAATCAGTAGCGAAATAGCGGCGCTATTTGGCATAGTGGCTGGATTAGTTTATTTCCGGTGGCTGTTTGATAAAGAATTGTGGATTGATATAAGCAAATGCGCTCTTTTGATTCTTGGATGCAGCGCAAGTTTTCTGGCGCCTTTCCTTGATTTATCAAGGGACGCTTACGTTTTCAATAGGGAGATCGGAAAAGGAATTCAAACATCCGGAGCTACATGGTGCCAAATATGGAATCCATTTCCCTCCGGACGTGGGGAGGCATTTTCTGTAAGTATGACAGAGCGGGCAGGAGTGGACAGTCAGTTTAGCTATGCCATCGGACTTGGGTTTACAGTTGCTATTTTGTTGTATCTTTATTTTTTTGTAGTTTTAGAACGGAACCGCAACAGTGTTGAAAGGAAGGAATCCAGGCATTTCTTCTATTGGTGTATGGTTTTGCTCATTATGACAACAGTATGGTTTCCATGGAATTTTTTGCAGGAAGCATTGGGCAATGTAGGATATTTGATTGCAAGAATACAGTTTCCATGGCGTATTTTGGGTATAACGTCTACGGTATTGGCTTTTTTCTGTTGTAATCTTTTGGCTGCTTTGCGAATATGCGAGAAGGCAAATAGCCGTATCCTTTATGGAATTGTAATGGTATCTGCAGTCTTAAGCAGTGGTTATTTTTTGTCAGACAGGATGAATGATAACCATACTTTTTACATACAGAATGCGGATGATTTGGACAACTTTCGTATTATGGGAGGTGAGTACATGCCAGAAGGGGCAGCGGTTAAAAGGTCAGCCAGCCGGGAAGTGGTTCCAGGTGGAGAGATTGCAATAAAAAGTGTGGAACGTAGGTATCATAGGTTTCATATCCTATTAAACGTCCCTGGTTCGGAGACCGCATATTTGGAATTGCCTCTTTTGTTTTACCGCGGTTATGCTGCAAAGTGTGAAGATGGGACATGGTGCAAGGTGGAAGCGGGAGAAAGTGGGAAGGTACGCTTATATGTGCCAGGTGGGTATTCAGGGGCGGTTGATGTATTTTACCAGGAAGCATGGTATTGGAGGGCAGCGGAGCTGATTTCTGCAGGAAGTATATTGTGGCTTATGTTAAAAGGGGCATATGCACTTAGGAAAAGGAAGAGGTATAGCTGATATGGTACAAATACATAAAGCAAGGAAGTCGGCAGGAAATGGGGCGGAAAGAGTCAGCGGATACTGTCAGGGGATGAAATGGGCGGGTATGTTGTTTTCTAGCGTCGTTCTTGGAGCTGTACTGATGATTTTTGTTTATGCCTTGCCAACAGAACCTATGCGCAGAAATGTGGCGCGAAGCAGTGGGATCTTTGACTATGAAAGGATTTTCCCAGAACTGGTGAATAGCTATGCCTATACTAGGTTGGATAATTTCACGGACAGCTTGATGCTTGGGGCTGCTATTTATAAAGGAAATGAGCCGTTATTGGAGAGGGCAATGCAAAATTACCATATTGATTCGCAAGACTTGCCTCCGGATTTGGCCATGACCAACTATGCAAATGAAGTGGAGCAATATGATTATTACAAGGTGTCGTATGGAAGATACTGGCATGGATATTTGGTGCCATTGAAAGTATTGCTTTTGTTTTTTGACTATGGGGATATCCGAATTTTAAATTTTTTCTTTCAGAGTTATCTGCTTTATTATGTGATAAAAATGTTGTTTCAAAAAAAGCAGGGAAAATATATCCGGGCTTATTTGATCAGCATTTTTGTGCTAAATCCTTTGACAACGGCTTTGTCGATACAGTTTTCTACGGTGTACTACATTATCCTGTTATCCTGTGCCTGCTTGCTGCGGATGTATAAAGAAGGTGAAGCAGAAAGCAAAAAAATAAATGATCTATTCTTCCTGACGGGTATCGCAACCAGTTACTTTGATTTTCTTACTTATCCGTTGGCAGGAGCCGGGATCCTTTTGGTCTTATATCTGAATTTATACGGCGGTTTGATAACGGGAAAACAGTATAAATCATGTATTGGGAAAATAATATTATGGTGTATGGGATATGGCGGCATGTGGAGCGGCAAATGGTTGATCGGCACATTACTAACAAAGACAGATTTTTTCCGTTATGTCTTGGAACAGGGGAAGATACGTACATCAGTGGATGGATACACCCGGCTGGAAACGCTGTTTAAAAATCTTCAGGTATTTTTCCGATGGCCGTTTCTTCTGGTGTGCCTGATGTTGTTTTTTTATTATATAAGAAAGCTACAAGGGGAAAAACAACAAATGATTTTTAGGAAAAAGAGAAATTGGAAAGACTTATGGAAAAGAAACAGAACCCGGATTTTCCTATATGCAATTATATCGCTCCTGCCAGCAGTGTGGATGTGTGTTATGGCAAACCATTCTTGGGTTCATTATTGGTTCACCTACAGAGAATTTTCCATATCAGCCTTTGCTTTGTTTAGCCTGGCAGCATACATGGAAAAAGGCACAAAATAACCGGAAGAGGG
>CAJTQO010000011.1:27523-81553 GCA_910578405.1 uncultured Lachnospiraceae bacterium
CATTGCAGCCGGTTCGCTCTTCCGGCAAAGCTATTGCCATTGCTTTCCATATCTTCCTGAAATTTAGCTTCTGCTTCCACCCCGGCTTCACTGGCCATATCCATATACAGAATAAACATATCTTCCAAGGAAACTCCTTTTTCCGCGGCAATTTCTTCTAAAACCGGACGCAAAGCGTCCAACTGTACCGAAACCTGCGTTTTCTGCGGGTCAATATCTTTTAAAGCCACTTCTGCAAATGCATTGATTCGTTCCCAAAGAATTCTGTTTTCCGATGTCATAATCCATATCCTCCTAATTCCAGTTGCGCATCACCCACTCTTGTATTCCAACGGCTTACCCCATAGACTGGTTTTTCACCGGTACGAAAGAGAAGGAATGCCGCTGTTCCAGTTCCATTCCCCATTGCACGCAGCTTGGTTTTCCGGCCACTATAAGGCAAACAACCAGTAGCGTCTGTCCTCTTTTCAATTATTTTACCACTTGGTGCTTGTGCTGTATAGCTTCTTTTGATAAAATAATGCAAAAGGGATTAAAACACAGGGTAAAACTGCCCAAAATTGACAAAAATAATTGCGTAAGGATGGATAGAGATGGCAGATGTAAAACCTTTTAAGGCAATTCGCCCACGGGAAGGGCTGGAGCAAAGGATTGCCGCGCTTCCCTATGACGTATACAACAGGGAAGAAGCAAAACAGGAAGTGATAAGGGAGCCTCTTTCTTTCCTGAGGGTTGACCGGGCGGAGACGCAGTTTGCGGATGATGTGGATATGTATGCCGATTGCGTGTATCAAAAAGCTCATGACTTGCTTTGGGAAATGGTGGACAGAGGGGATTTGGTGGAGGAAGAGAAGGAGTGTTATTATGTGTATGAATTGGTTATGGATGGCCGTTCTCAGACAGGCATTGTAGCGTGTGTATCGGTAGACGATTATCTGAGCCAGACGATTAAAAAGCATGAAAACACAAGGGAAGAAAAAGAGATTGACCGGCTCCGCCATGTAGACGCCTGCCAGGCACAGACCGGCCCTATTTTTCTGACATACCGCTCCCAACCAGAGATTGGGGAGGAGATTGGACGGATTCGGGCGGAAACGCCGTTGTATGATTTTACTGCCAAAGACGGAGTCACTCACAGGGTATGGCGTATTTGCGAAAGGGAGGCTGTCACGAAGATTCGGGAAGCCTTTGCAAAAATAGGAAGCATTTATATTGCGGATGGACACCATAGATGCGCTTCTGCAGTGAAAGCGTCACAGAAACGGCGGGAAGCCATGCCGGAGTATACGGGGAAAGAAGAGTTCAACTACTTCCTTTCGGCGCTTTTCCCGGATGACCAGCTTATGGTTATGGATTATAACCGGGTGGTTACGGATTTAAACGGGATGGACAAAGAAAGGTTCCTGGAACGCGTCAGGGAATCCTTTTTGGTGGAATGCATAGGGAAAGAGCCATACCATCCGGAAAAGAAAGGGATTTTTGGTATGTATTTGGAGGACTGCTGGTACCGGCTATCCGTAAAAAAACCGGAAACAGGCGCGGATCCGGTGGAAGGGCTGGATGTGGCTGTTTTGCAGAACCGTCTGCTGTCCCCGGCGCTTGGCATTGAAAATCCAAAAACCGATAGACGGATTGATTTTGTGGGAGGCGTCCGTGGGCTGGAAGAGTTGGAGCGGCGGGTACATACAGACTGCAAAGTGGCTTTTGCTTTGTACCCGACTTCGATAAAAGAGCTGTTTGCAGTGTCCGACGCCGGACTGCTGATGCCGCCCAAGTCCACATGGTTTGAGCCCAAGCTAAGGAGCGGGCTGTTTATCCATAAAATAGAAAGCGCAAAACAGGGGGAGGGGATATTGGAAGAAAAGGATGCAGGATAAATATAGAGGAACTTATGAAAATGCGCCAGTGCGGCGCAGTCTGGTAGAAGGGAAATAACCGCGCAAAAACGCGGGGATGGGAGAGCATATGAACAATAAACTGTATAAACTAATGAATTGGCCGGAGATTGAGGAAATCATATATTCAGAGTCGGATAACCCGCACCGGCTGCTGGGCGCCCATGCAGTCGGCGCCAATACGCTTGTGCAGGCATACTTGCCAGGCGCTAAGAGCGTAGTCCTGCAAAATACAAAGGACAAGAAGGAATATGAAATGGAACAGGCGGACGAAGAAGGCTTTTTCGCGGCTCTGATTCCGGGAAAAACAAAATTTCCTTATGAATATGTTGCAGAGTATGAGGATGGCAGTCAGAAAAGGATGAAGGATCCCTACAATTTTCCTCCGCAGATTACGGAAAGCGATATGGATAAATTTGCCGCAGGCATCCACTATACGGTTTATGAGAAATTAGGGGCGCATCCAATGCAAATAGACGGGGTGGACGGCGTAAGCTTTGCCGTATGGGCGCCGAATGCCGTGCGGGTAAGTACGGTAGGCGATTTTAACGGCTGGGACGGCAGGATGCACCAGATGCGCCGCTTGGGGGATTCGGGCATATTTGAAATCTTTATCCCCGATGTGAAACCGGGGGATAATTATAAATATGAAATAAAGGCGAGAGGCGGACTGACTTTTTTAAAGGCTGACCCTTATGCGTTTGGTCAGCAATTGCGCCCGGATACGGCTTCCATAGTCCGGCAGGCCGCCGCGGACTGCAGTGTGGCATGGGAGGACGCTGCATGGATTGCGGACAGGAAGGAAAGACAGGGTAAGGATAAACCAATCAGCATTTACGAGCTTTATCTTGGCTCTTTTCGCCAGGCGGAAGACGGCGGGTATATGAATTACCGGGAGTTGGCGCCGCTTGTGGCGGATTACGTGAAGGAAATGGGATATACCCATATTGAACTGATGCCGGTGATGGAGCATCCTTTTGACGGTTCCTGGGGGTACCAGGTCATTGGCTATTATGCGCCTACGGCCCGGTATGGAACGAACGAGGATTTTAAATATTTTGTAAATGAAATGCATAAGGCAGGGATTGGCGTGATTTTGGACTGGGTTCCGGCGCATTTCCCAAGGGATACGCACGGGCTGTCCAATTTTGACGGCACTTGTCTTTATGAACATCAGGACCCAAGACAAGGCTCCCACCCGCATTGGGGAACTTTGATTTATAATTACGGCAGACCACAAGTGTCCAATTACTTGATTGCCAATGCGCTTTATTGGATTGAGCAGTATCATGTGGATGGCATCCGGATGGACGCAGTGGCATCCATGTTATATTTGGATTATGGCAAGAGCGATGGGCAATGGGTGGCGAATATGTACGGCGGCCATGAGAACTTGGAAGCGGTGGAACTGTTAAAACATCTCAATTCCGTAGTGAAGAGGCGTGACCCTGGCGTATTGATGATAGCGGAGGAATCCACCGCGTGGCCGAAGATTACCGGAGAGGTGGAGGATAATGGACTGGGCTTTGACATAAAGTGGAATATGGGCTGGATGAACGATTACTTAGGTTACATTGCCTGCGATCCGTATTTCCGCGCCCATCATCATAATGAACTGACATTTAGCATGATTTATGCCTACAGTGAGAATTTTATGCTGGTATTCTCCCATGATGAGGTAGTGCATGGGAAAGGCACACTTATCGGAAAGATGCCCGGGGAAGCAAAGGATAAATTTGCAAACTTGCGTCTGACTTATGCCTATATGATGCTGCATCCCGGCAAGAAACTGCTGTTTATGGGGCAGGACATTGCGGAATTTGATGAGTGGAACGAAGAGCGGGAAGTGGAATGGGAATTATTGGAATTTGACAGCCATAAAGGCGTGCAGAAGCTTGTAAAGGAGTTAAACCGCCTTTATAAAACGTTACCGGCCATGTATCAATATGATACGTCCTGGGAAGGCTTTGAATGGATTAATTGCATCCGTTCCAACGATTGTATGTTGGCTTTTATGCGTAAAACCACAAAAGCGGAGGAAACGCTGGTGGTGGTGGCTAACTTTGCAAATGCGCGGAATGAGTTTACCATTGGCGTGCCGTTTGAAGGGAAATACAAAGAGATTTTGAATACGGATGCAGAGGAATACGGCGGAGAAGGCGTTATCAATGGGGAGGTTATCTGTTCAGAAGAAGGGGAATACGATGGCAAGCCTGCGTCCATCCATATGGTAAGCGCGCCTTTGTCCATAAGCGTATTCGGCTATACGCCTTATACAGAGGAAGAGAAGCGGGATATAGAGCGGAAGAAGGAAGCGCTGCTGCGCCGGGAAGCGGAAGTGGCTAAGGAGCGGGAACGTCAGGAGAAGATTGCGGCTTTAGAGAAGGAGTGGAAGGAAAAGGAAGCGGAAGCGGAACGGGCTTTGCAGGAGGCGGAGGAAACGAAAAAGTATGCCGAGCAGATGCGCCGGGAAGCGCAGGAAGCGAAGGCGGAGGAAGAACGGCTCCGGAAGGAAAGCGAAGAAGCATTAAAAGAAGCGGCGGCAAAGAGGGCGGAGGAAGAGGCTTTGGCAGCCAGGACAAAGGAAGAAGCGGGTACAGAGGCAAAGGCGGCCGGGGAAGAGACGGACGCAGGGAAAGAAACGGTTGCAAAAAAAGAATCTACTGCAAGGAAAACATCCACCACAAAGAAAAAGGGGAATTCTGCTGCAAAGAAAAAATAAAGGCAGATAGAAACGCGCCGCCGGAAAAGGCTGGTTTTCCGGCGGCACGGTGGAGCAGGGAATGGAGTATTTGGAGATGTTATTGGCAATGATTGCGCAAGAGGAAATTGATATTGGAGTAATTGAAGGTTTTTTTAGGGAACTGCCTGAGAAAGCGTGGAATTTGGGCGTAAGGGTACTGCTGTCCGCCCTTGTGTTTTTCATCGGGGTCCAGTTGATTAAACTAATCCGGAAAATTGTGGAAAATTCGCTGAAACGCGGGAATGCAGACCAGGGAGTGGTGCAGTTTGCAGGTTCTTTTGTAAAAGCGTCCCTTTATGCTTTATTGGTCATTACCATTGCATCGGGATTTGGTTTGGATGCCGCAAGCATTCTGGCTTTGCTTGGTTCGGCGGGTGTGGCGATTGGCCTTGCCATTCAGGGGAGCCTGTCCAACTTTGTGGGCGGTGTGCTGATTTTGCTTTTAAAGCCTTTTAAGGTAGGGGATTTTATTAAGGAAGACAATGGCGGGAATGAGGGTACTGTTACCAGTATAGAGCTTTTTTATACCAGACTGACCACACCGGATAATAAGGTAATTATATTGCCCAACGGAGCCTTAGCCAATTCCAGCCTGACCAATGTGACGGCTTGTAGCTGTAGGAGAATGGATCTTGTGGTCGGTATTTCCTACGATGCGGATATCCGCCAGGCCAAAGAAGCCCTGCAGAAGGTGTTGGAGGAAGACGGCGCAGTGCTGAAGGAAAAAGAGCATTTTGTGTATGTGGATGATTTGGCGGAAAGCGCAGTGAACATCGGCGTGCGCTGTTGGTTTTCCATGGAAGAATTCTGGCAGGGGAAGTGGCGGGTGACGGAAAAGGTAAAGTATGCTTTGGATGAGGCAGGGATTTCCATTCCTTATCCACAGATGGATGTGCATTTGGTTGGGAAGGAGTAAGGGCGCCTGTAACAGCTTTTGCTGTATCGGGCGGCGTCCTGCCTGCTGTTTTCACATTTTATAGGTTAACGCTTTATAGTTTGCCGTGTTTGGAAAAGGAAAAAACAAGGCTTATCCAACAGAGTCGGAAGTTCAAATGCAAAATTTGAAAAAAATTGAAAGAAAGCCTTGCAAAAAATAGGATTATCATATATAATAGCTTTTGTCACTAATTGTGTGACGTATAAACGCTTCCATGGCTCAGTTGGTAGAGCGACGCATTCGTAATGCGTAGGTCAAGGGTTCGAGTCCCTTTGGGAGCTTCACAGACATATCCCTAGATAAAATGGGCGGTATGTCTTTTTTATACGATAAAATCATTTTTTGCAGCAATGGGGCAAGCGTCCATTTACAGACTGCCTTAAACTATGGACAGCCTGATAGCGATAGCCAAGCGCAAAAAGGAAATGCAAATGAAAAGCGTTTAACGGTTATGTACCGCAGCGGCATATTCAGAGGGGGTAATGCCGGTAATGGTCTTGAATTGCCGGGAGAAATAGTGGATGGAATTATAGCCCAATTTTTCGGAAATGCGGGAAAGGTTCCACTCGCCAGTGCGGATAAGCTGCTTGGCGGCATTGATTTTCATTAACAGGAAATAGTCGATGACGCCGCATCCCGTATAGTCTGTAAATAATTTTTGCAGAAGTGTGCGTCCAAGCAGGTTATCATGGCATATCTGTTCTATGGTCAGACGTTCTGCTATATGTTCTTTCATATATGCCACGATTGTGTAGAATAAGTCTTCTTCTTCCATAATCTGCCGCGAACGCTGGGCAGAGGTGGAAGTGGTTTTTTCTTTGGCGTTGCGTAAAAGCCGGATAAGCAGGAGCTGCAAATAAAGGGCGGCGGCCTGTCCGGCGGCAAAGGGGACGGTATGGTTGCCGGCTGCCGCTGCCGCTTCCGCAGCCAAATAGTGTAGAAGCATACGTTCCGGCGGGCCGATGGGCAGCGTTTTTTCCTCCGCCGCTTCCGGAGAGGAAGGAGCAGAGCTGGTAAAGCCGAGGGAAAACAGTTTGGCCGGCAGGGGGGAGGGAAGGTTCAGCCGTACAGTTTGCGCCGGACTGCGCAAGTACAACCTGGTATTGGAAAGGGTATAAGAGGAATTTTGGACGGTTATTTCCATAAGCCCTTTTTCCACATAAAACAATTCCCAAAAGCCGCCGTTATGGATAACCGGCATACCATTGCATTCTTGCGCAAAATCACAGATATGCAAAAAAAGGATATGGTCAATTTGGACTGGCGCCGCAGACGGTATATTTTCATAAATCATAAGTTACCTCCTGTAATCGTCATATGCTGCTTTATTGCTTCACCGCCATTTTCCGGCGTTTCCGCTTCCGTAGACAGTGCAGAATGGTTCCGGTATGAGGGTCGGGCAGACATAGGATAAGTATATAGGATAACAGGAAGAAAAGATAGCCGAAAATTATATAATATTTTGTTAAAGTAATTGCTTCCTATGGGTAATAATGCTATAGTAATTTTAAGAGGATAAAGTGTCGAAAGGAAGGATGACGGAAATGAAGGTAAAGGAAATTGACGGAAAGGTAAGGGAGGCTGCCCTGGAAAAGGTAGGTGAACTGGACAGCGGGGCAGTCAGAAAGCTGAAAAATCTGCCAGTGAGAAGGAAACTGACTATTTTATCGAGAGCTTTTATTCTTGGCATGGTTTTGATTGCGGCATTTGGCGCAGTGGGGCTGTGGATGGTCAGTGAGCAGGCTCACGTGGTGGCGCAGAACTGGATGCCTGCCGTTATGCTGGCGCAGAATATGGATAAGATGGCATCCGACTACCAGAGGATGCAGTACGCCCATGTGGCGGCTTCCAGTGAAACAGAGTGCGCTGCCTACGAAGGGAAGTTAAATGACCTGGTTGCAGAGATGGAAGCGGATATGGCGCTGTATGAACAATTTATCCGTAAAGGAGAGGGGCGGCAATATCTGACAGCGGCCAAACAAGCCTGGGAAACTTATGTGCAGGACACGGCGGCGGTGGTGGAGCTTAGCGTTGCCGGAAACAAGGCGGAAGCGCAGGCTATGCTGGAAAAGCAGGGGCAGGCGGACTACACTGCATTGGGCGGGCATATGGACGCTCTGGTGCAATATAACGTGGATGCAAGCCAGGAAAGCGCTGACAAGATTTTCAGCACTTACATATTTTCCATGATTTTTATGATAGCCTTTGCGGTAGCGGCAGTGATAATCGGCGGGATGATTTCCACAGGAATCCGTACCTTAATCCTATGGCCGTTAAAGAGTATCCGGGAGGCTTTGAAGGATTTGCAGGGAGGGAACCTGGATGCACAGCTTACCTATGAGTCCAAGGATGAGTTTGGACAGCTTTCGGATGAAATCCGGGAATTTATGAGCAATCTGGAAGAAATTATCAAAGACGAAAGCGCGATTCTTGCCCAAATGGCCAAAGGGAATTTTGACGTAACTTCTTATATCAAAGAGAAGTACCAGGGGGACTTTGAGCATATTCTGGCGTCTATGTCCAATATCAAGCACAAGCTGGGGTCTTCGCTTTCCAGCATACAGATATCTTCCATACAGGTAAATTCCGCTTCCGAACAAATGGCGGTATCGGCGCAGGCTCTGGCGGAAGGTTCTTCCGAACAGACAAGGAGTGTGACGGAAATCCTTTCTATGGTGAAAGATATGGAGCAGAAGGCGGAAAACGGCGCAAGACGAGCCGCTGAAGCGAGCAGTTATGCCAATGACGTAAAACGGCAGGCGGAACACGGCAATGCCCAGATGGATCATATGATGCAGGAGATGCAGGTGATTTCCACCACATCAACAGAGATTGAGACAATCATTGGAAGCATTGAAGAGATTGCGGAACAGACCAACCTGCTGGCGCTGAATGCTTCCATAGAAGCAGCCAGGGCAGGAGAAGCAGGCAAAGGATTTTCTGTGGTGGCCGGGGAAATTGGCAAGCTGGCGACCCAGTCAGCCGATGCGGCAACCAATACAAGAGATTTGATTCAGAAGTCCATTGTCCAGGTGGAGAGAGGCAACGAAATTGCAAAATCCACAGCGGAGGCTTTTGCGGCGGTAAACGGCGGGATTATGAAAGTGGTGGATTTGAATGAGACCGTGAAAGAGGATTGTGAGAACCAGGCAGAGGCAGTGCGGGAGATTAATGATAGTGTGGAAGTGATTTCCGGCGTAATAGAAAGCAATTCGGCGGCAGCGCAAGAGACTTCCGCCACCAGCGAAGAACTGGCGGCGCATGCAGTCACTTTGCAGGAAATGCTGGGACAGTTTAAGTTTTCGGAATAGATGAAAAGCAGACATCCATCCTTAAAGGGGAGAGCGCAAACGCTCTTCCTTTTTCTTTTTCAATTCGTATATCTTTCTCTTGACATCCGGGCAAAGAGTGATATAATGAACATATGAACAGTTATTCATATGAGAGACATCCAGAAAAGGAGGGTACAGATGCGAAAAAGGGAGGAAGGGACAATAGAGCGCTGTGAGTATATTCATGTGCATGAAGACATCATAGCGAAAGTCAATGAGCAGATGCCAAAGGAGGATAAACTGTATGATTTGGCAGACTTTTTTAAAGTGTTTGCAGACTCTACCAGAATTAAAATCCTATATGTGCTGATGTGTTCCGAAATGTGCGTCTGTGACCTGGCAGGGATTCTGAATATGACCCAGTCGGCGATTTCCCACCAACTGCGCACTTTGAAGCAGATGGATTTGGTAAGGAACAGACGGGAGGGGAAGACCGTGTTTTATTCTTTGGCGGATGGGCATATTAAGACTATTTTAAGCCAGGGGCTGGATCATATCGACGAAGAAGGCTAAAGCGGCATTTGGGCTTGCATGGAAAAGGCACAGAATGAAAAACCAGCGGAACCGGATGGGGCGGAGTGTGGGTAACTGGAAAATGTAAAATGAAATAAGGCGGAAAAGTTTAGGAGGAGAACGGAATGAAGAAAACTTACATTTTAGAAGATTTGGACTGCGCGCACTGCGCAGCGGAGATTGAAGCGGCAGTGGGGAAGCTGGACGGCGTAATAAGCAGTACGGTCACATTCCTGACGCAGAAGCTGACGGTGGACGTGGAGGATGCGAAAGCGGGCAAGATTACAAAGGAAATTAAGAAAGTGGTTAAGAAGTTCGAGCCGGATGTGGAAGTTGTGGAAAAATAAACACAGGCGGAAAGCGCAGGGTGAAAAATGAGCAGGAAATTAAAGAAGCGGATGCGAAGGGTAGGCATTGGGGCGGCGGTTTATTTGGCGGCAGCATTGTTTTCCCACCTGGCTCCTGATAAAAATAGATATGTGGAACTGGCTTTGTTTTTAGCGGCATATGGGATAATTGGCGGTGATGTGGTAAAAAAAGCAGTGCAGAATATTGGCCATGGGCAGGTGTTTGACGAGAATTTCCTGATGATGATTGCCACGGTGGGGGCATTTTTCGTGGGAGATTACCCGGAAGCAGTGGCGGTGATGCTGTTTTACCAGGTCGGGGAATGTTTTCAGTCATATGCGGTGAATAAGTCCAGGAAATCCATTACAGCGTTGATGGATATCCGGCCGGACAGTGCCAATGTAATACGGGACGGGGAAACGGTAGAGGTCAGGCCGGAAGAAGTGGCAATTGGAGAACGGATACTGGTCAGGCCAGGGGAAAGGATTCCATTGGACGGTGTGGTATGTAAGGGGAATTCCTCCCTGGACACTATGGCTCTGACAGGGGAAAGCGTACCCCGGGACGTGGAGGAAGGGGAAGCTGTGATTAGCGGATGCGTCAACTTATCCGGCGTGCTGGAAGTGGAAGTGAAGAAAAATTACGGGGAATCCACGGTGGCTAAAATTCTGGATTTGGTGGAAAATGCCAGCGGCAAAAAGTCGGAGGCGGAGCATTTTATCACAAAGTTTGCTAGGTATTATACGCCTGTGGTCGTAGTGTGCGCAGCGCTGCTGGCAGTGGCAGGGCCGTTAGCGGCGGGCGGGGATTGGTCGGCCTGGATATACCGGGCGTTAAGTTTCCTTGTGATTTCCTGTCCCTGCGCATTGGTGATTAGTATCCCGCTTGGTTTCTTTGGAGGGCTGGGAGGGGCCAGTAAGAGTGGAATTCTCATAAAGGGAAGCAATTACCTGGAGGCTCTTGCCGATGCGGAAATGGTGGTGATGGACAAAACAGGAACTTTGACCAAGGGGACTTTTTGCGTAGCGAAGACAGTGACGGCAGGCGAAGCCACCAAACAGGAGCTGTTAGAAAAGGCGGCGTATGCGGAAAGCTATTCCAACCATCCGATTTCCGCGTCCCTGCGTGCGGCTTATGCGGCGGGCGGAAAGGAGATAAATCCGGCCAGAGTGGGCCAGGTGGAAGAGATTGCAGGGCATGGGATTTGCGCCGTAGTGGATGGGAAAACGGTATATGCAGGCAATGGCAGGCTGATGAAACGCCAGGGTCTGCAGCCTTTGGAGGCAGAGGAGAATGGCACGGTAGTCCATGTGGCGCAGGAAGGCGATTATCTTGGTTATATCTTGATTGCGGATGAGGTGAAGGAAGACGCCAGGAAAGCCATTGATGGGTTTAAAGCGGCCGGAATGAAGAAAATCGTGATGCTGACTGGAGACAGAAAACGGACGGCGGAAAGCGTAGCCGGGCAACTGGGCGTGCCGGAGGTATATGCGGAGCTGCTTCCCGCAGATAAAGTGGAGCGGATGGAACGGCTGTTTGCGGCCAAATCGGAGAAAGGGAAACTGATATTTGTAGGGGACGGCATAAACGATGCGCCTGTGTTAGCCAGGGCGGATATTGGCGTGGCGATGGGCGGGCTTGGTTCGGATGCGGCCATTGAAGCGGCGGATGTGGTCATTATGACCGATGAGCCGTCCAAAATCGTGGAGGCCATCCGCATTTCCAAGAGGACTCTTGGCATAGTGAAACAAAATATTATATTTGCCATTGGCGTAAAAGCGCTGGTTTTATTGCTTGCCGCAATAGGCATGGCTTCCATGTGGGCGGCTGTGTTTGCCGATGTGGGAGTGGCGGTCATTGCTATTTTGAATGCTATGCGGGCCATGCGGTGACGGATTTATAAAAAATGCGTAAAATAAAGTAAGGTTTGGGCGTTGGCTTATCAAACAGGCAGCGTCCAAATCTTTCGCTTTTTTTAGATAAATACATATTTAAGTAGGAAAAATTTTTCTATTATGCTATAATTCTCTTATAATTACCCGATATATTTATTGATGAATTTGCCGAAAAGTCCCGGCCGGTAGCGGGGACGGCAGTAAAAACGCAAATTTAATAAAATCTTAATATACCAAAAAAGCGCATAAATGCGGCGTTTTGGACCGGAACAGGTCTTCAGCGCGGTGACTAACAGGTTCTTTTTTTGGAAAAATGCGGTATATTAGTATTACATTACAGGAAAAAATTCTTAAAGAGTAAGATAAGAAGGGAGAACTAAAAATGACAGATAAGGTAATTGAAAACAACCAGGTGGTAATTATGGGAGAAATCGTGAGCGATTTTACTTTCAGCCATGAGATATTTGGCGAGGGTTTTTATATGGTGGATGTAAGCGTGGAGCGTCTGAGCGATTCCATCGACATAATTCCGCTGATGGTATCTGAGAGGCTTCTTGACGTGAGAGGGGACTATAAGGGGATGTACATAGTGGTAAACGGGCAGTTCCGCTCTTATAACAGACATGAGGAAAGGAAGAACAAGCTGGTGCTTTCCGTGTTTGCAAGGGAGATAGATTTTGTGGAAGAAATTGGGGAGAACACGAAGTCCAACCAGATTTTTTTAGACGGGTATATTTGTAAAGAGCCGATTTACCGGAAAACGCCTTTGGGAAGGGAGATTGCGGACTTGCTGCTTGCTGTGAACAGGCCGTATGGCAAGTCGGATTATATTCCTTGCATCTGTTGGGGGAGGAACGCCCGGTTTGCCAGCAACTTTGAAGTGGGGGCAAGATGTGCGGTATGGGGCAGGATCCAGAGCAGGGAATATATGAAAAAGATATCCGAGGAGCAGTTGGAGAAACGCGTTGCATATGAGGTGTCGGTAAGCAAGCTGGAACTGGTAGGGGATTGAAACGCCGTCCCATCTGTAGAAAAAACGGACAGGGTGTGGGCGGCATGTCTGAAAATAAAATAGTTGCTTCTGACGTATAGCTGTGTTATGATATGCCATATACCGTAAAAATACATAGGAGACGGATGTGGAGATGGGAAAAATATCAATTTATAATAGCGATGGGCAGGGGAAAGCCCCTGCGGCGTTGGGCAGGGCAGTGTGGATGGCATGTCGCGGGAAAGATGTGATGGTGGTTCAGTTCCTGAAAGGGAACGGACTGGATGGTTCAGAGTTTTTAAGGAGGCTGGAACCGGAGATCAAGGTGTTTTGCTTTGAGAAAACGGATGAGAATTTTGCGCAATTGTCACAGGCGCAGCAGGCAGAGGAGATTGGCAATATCAAGAACGGGCTGAATTTTGCAAAAAAGGTGCTTACAACAGGAGAATGTGATCTTTTGATTCTGGACGAGGTACTTGGACTGGTAAACAATCATATTGTATCGTTAGAGGAATTGAAGAGTCTGTTGATGATTGGCGGGGATACCGATACGGATATTATTATGACGGGGCTTGTGCCGGAAGAGGAGGTTTGCGCCCTGGCGGATGAAGTGGTGATTACACAGTCCAGATGATAAAAGACGCTTTTCGGAAAGAGAAATCGGAAATCATGGATTGACAGTTATAACGCAGAATGATATGATATTTTCATAAGTTGGAGATAGAGGTTGCGTATTTCATCAGTAGTTTTCCGGATGTGGCTGGCACAGGGGAAGGGAAAGGAAAGGGGAATGCGCCGAAAGGAGATGGTTCCAGGCAGCCATAGCCTTGGGAGTGCAGTTAAGAGCTGTACGACTGTCATCAATACGATGGGGCGCTATCCGAAGATTACTTTTCCAGCGGCAGGCCGCAGGGAGTTTAGAGGAAACAGGAAATTCCGCATGGGCGGGAAATCCGGGATGAAGTAATCACAAGCCGGCGCATATCGTGCCGGCTTTCTTTCACATAAGGGTAGCTGGAAAAGCTTAGCGTCCGTTGTTGCCTTATAGGATAGTGTCCATGGAGGCAAGCGTTCGATTAAATTAGGAGGTATGGAAAATGGCTGTTTTTAAAGGCGCCGGTGTGGCGATTGTTACACCTTTTCAGGAAAACGGTGATGTGGATTATGGGAAATTTGCAGAATTGGTGGAATTCCAGGTCAAAAATGGGACGGATGCAATTATTGTATGCGGGACTACCGGGGAGGCGTCGACCTTAACCCACGAGGAGCATTTGGACGTAATCCGGTATTGTGTGGAGAAGGTGGCCGGCAGGGTTCCGGTAGTGGCCGGCACTGGTTCCAATTGCACACAGACGGCGGTTTATCTGTCACAGGAGGCGGAGAAGAGCGGTGTGGACGCTCTCCTTTTGGTAACGCCTTATTATAATAAGGCAACCCAAAAAGGGCTTTACCAGCATTTTAAAGCAGTGGCGGATGCGGTGAAAATCCCGGCAATTCTGTATAATGTGCCAAGCAGGACGGGTTGCAATATCCTGCCGGAAACGGTAGTGAAGCTTTGCAGTGAGGTGGAGAATATTGTAGGAGTAAAGGAAGCCAGCGGCAATATTTCCCAAGTGATGAAATTAATGGCCCTGGCGGATGGCAAAGTGGATTTGTATTCGGGCAATGACGATCAGATTGTGCCGTTGCTTGCCTTGGGCGGAAAAGGCGTTATTTCTGTGCTTTCCAATGTGGCGCCAAAGGAAACCCACGAGATATGCAGTAAATTTTTTGAAGGCGATCTGGAAGGGAGCCGCACGCTGCAGCTTAAGGCATTGGAGTTATGTGAAGCGCTGTTTTGTGAGGTGAATCCGATTCCGGTTAAGAAAGCGCTGAATCTGATGGGGATGGGCGCAGGCGCTTTGCGGATGCCGCTTTCGGAGATGGACGAAGGGAATGTGCCGAAGTTAGAGAAGGCGATGAAGAATTTCGGACTGCTGTAAAAAAGAATTTTGCAGGCGCGGTTTCCGGGATAAAGAAAGGGAAGAAAGGTTTGGAAGAGGGCTAAGGAAAAATGACGAAAGTAATTATGCACGGCTGCAACGGCAAGATGGGACAGATAATCACCGGGCTGGCGGCAGCGGATGAGGAAATAGAAATTGTGGCAGGCGTGGACGCTTACGACGATGGCAGGAATAAGTATCCGGTATTTAGCAGTATGGAGCAATGTAACATAGATGCGGATGTGGTGATTGATTTCAGTACGGCTGCTGCAGTGGATGGGCTTTTGGCGCATTGCGCCTCCAAGGCACTTCCATGTGTGCTTTGCACCACAGGGCTTTCGGAAGCGCAGTTAGGGAAAGTGAAGGAGGCTTCGGCCCAAACGGCTATTTTGAAGTCTGCCAATATGTCGTTAGGCATTAATATGTTTCTAAAGCTGTTAAAGGAAGCGGCAGGGGTATTGGCGCCGGCCGGCTTTGATATGGAAATTGTGGAGAAGCACCATAACCAGAAGGTGGATGCGCCCAGCGGGACGGCATTGGCTCTGGCCGATTCCATTAACGAGGAATTGGGGAATGCGTATGAATATGTATACGACAGAAGCGGCCGCAGACAGGCGCGTGTGAAGAAAGAGATTGGAATCAGCGCTGTGCGGGGAGGGACTATTGTAGGCGACCATGATGTGATTTTTGCCGGCCCGGATGAAGTGGTCACTTTTTCCCATACGGCTTATTCCAAAGCAGTTTTTGGGAAAGGGGCCATCCAGGCGGCAAAATTCCTGGCAGGGAAGCCGGCAGGCATGTATGATATGAGCGATGTGATTGGGTAGACGGGAAAGGTTTTCAAAGGAAGGGCATAGGGAAAATGGAAGAGTTGGAGTTGAAGTATCTGCGGAGCCTGTCACATCAGTACCCGACGATTGCGGCGGCGTCTACGGAAATCATTAATTTGCAGGCAATTCTCAGCCTGCCCAAAGGGACGGAGCATTTCCTGACAGACATCCATGGGGAATATGAACAGTTTAACCATGTGTTAAAGAATGGTTCCGGTTCCGTGAAACGCAAAATAGATGAGGAATTTGGCAATACACTGAGCAGTAAAGATAAAAAGAGCCTGGCTACGCTGATCTATTATCCAAAGGAAAAGCTGGATCTTGTGCTGCAGGAAGAGGATAATATTGAGGATTGGTACAAAATTACGCTGCACCGTCTGGTACAGATTACAAAACGGGTGTCTTCTAAGTACACCCGCTCTAAAGTGCGGAAAGCCCTTCCAAAGGATTTTGCCTATATCATAGAAGAATTGATAACGGAAAAGGCGGAAATACAGGATAAGGAAGCTTATTATAATGAAATTATCCATACAATTATCCGGATTGACCGGGCGCAGGAATTTATTGTTGCGCTGAGTGAACTGATACAACGGATGGTCATAGACCATCTCCATATTGTAGGTGACATTTTTGACCGCGGGCCTGGGCCGCATGTTATACTGGATACGCTAAACCATTACCATTCCGTGGACATCCAATGGGGGAATCATGATATTGTATGGATGGGGGCGGCGTCCGGGCACCTGGCCTGCATTGCCAATGTTATCCGCATGTCGGCCCGTTATGGCAATCTGGATACGTTGGAGGAAGGATATGGAATCAACTTAATCCCGCTTGCCACCTTTGCGCTGGAAACTTATGCAGAGGCGGACTGCAGCGCTTTTTCCATCAAATACAATACGGATTATAATACAAAAGACTTAAGCCTGGACATGAAAATGCACAAAGCAATATCCGTTCTGCAGTTTAAACTGGAAGGGAATCTGATAATGCGCCGCCCGGAATTCAAGATGGAGGACAGGCTGCTTTTGGACAAAATAGACTATGAAAATGCCACGGTGACCATAGACGGGCAGGCATATCCGATGAAAGATGTGGATTTCCCTACGGTAGACCCGGCGAACCCGTATGTTTTGACGCCGGAGGAAGAGCAGGTGATGGAACGGCTGAGGCAGGCTTTTGTCAAATGTGAACGGCTGCAGGCCCATGTGCGTTTCCTATTTGCCAGAGGGAGTTTGTATAAGGTGTACAATTCCAATCTGCTCTACCATGGCTGCGTGCCGATGGATGAAAACGGGAATTTCAAATCGCTTACCATAGACGGAGTGTCCTACCAGGGGAAAGCCTTGTATGATGTGTTGGAATACTATGCCAGGAAAGGGTATTACTCCAAAGACAACCAGGCGGAAAAACAAAAGGGGCAGGATATCATATGGTATATCTGGGCAGGCCCCAACTCCCCAGTGTTTGGGAAGGAGAAGATGGCGACATTTGAACGTTACCTTGTGGATGGGAAAGAAGTGCATACGGAACATAAGAACAGCTATTACCGTCTGCTGGACGATGAAAACGTGATTAATAAGATATTGGAAGAGTTCGGGCTGAGCGCGGCCCATTCCCATATTGTCAACGGACATGTTCCGGTAGAGCTGAAAAAAGGGGAATCCCCTATTAAATGCGGTGGGAAGCTGTTGATTATAGACGGCGGTTTTTCCAAAGCCTATCAGGGCAAGACGGGCATCGCGGGATATACTTTGGTAGCCAATTCCCATGGAATGCGTTTGGTGGCGCATGAGCCTTTTGAATCCATGGAAGCGGCGATACGTCGGGAATCAGATATTTTTTCGGACTCCGTTATTTTGGAGACAAGCAATACGCGTATCCGTGTGGACGATACCGATATCGGCGCGGAATTACGGGAGAGCATCCACCAGTTGGAAGAGTTGTTGAAGGCATACCGGGATGGCGTGCTGGTGGAAAGGGAAGTATAGGATTTTAGATAATTGCAGCAAATAAAAGCAGGGGAAGATTTCCCCTGCTTTTGAATAAGGATGGAGACGGGCATTGCTTTTACCGGTTTGTAGTAGCGTCTGACCCATTGCCAACTACGTCATCCGTTACGTCAGAGACGCCATCGGCAATGTCGTCCACAACATCGCCTACAGCATTTCCGGCATCGTCAAGGATAGAGCCGTCATTATCGTTGGCTGTGCCATTTCCTATCGTGCCATCCGTTGCGTCGTTTACATTACTGTCAGAAGCGTTATTTCCAGTGGAGTCCATACCGGCGTCATCTGCGTTGCCGTTTGCATTATCCGTCCCGTTATCTATAACGTTGCCGTTGGAGCCGTTGGCATTATTGCCTGTGTTGCCGTTCGTGCCGTTTGTGGCGCCGGAGCCGTTGGCATTGCCAGTGGAGCCGGATGTGTTGTTGTTTCCATTGGAATTGGAGTTATTCCCGGTGTCTGACGTTTCGTTGGAATTGCCGTTGCCATTGTTTGTGTTGTCTGCTTTGTTACGGTTGCCGCAGGCAGCAACAAAACTGAGCATAAGAAGCATTAGAGAAACCGATATCAGTTTTTTGCTGTTTTTCATAATATTCCCTCCGTTTTCTTAAAATTACATTTTAAGTGCAACATTTTGAATGTTGCATTAGTAGTATGTTCATGAAAGAAAAAAATATTCAGGAAATTCAATTTTGTTAAAAAACGCGTATAAAATAGAAAGGAGTTGGTTTGGGATGGAGTTCCGGCCTTGTATTGATATACATAACGGAAAAGTAAAACAGATTGTCGGCGGCAGCCTGAGGGATGGAGCGGGGACGGTAAAGGAAAATTATGTTTCCGGGCAGGATGCGGCATTTTATGCGCAGCTTTATAAAAAAAATAAAATAAAAGGCGGGCATGTCATCTTACTGAATGCGGAAGGGAGTGAAGCCTATAAGGCGACGAAGGCGCAGGCTCTGGCGGCTCTTAAGGAATATCCGGGAGGGCTGCAGGTGGGCGGAGGCATTCGGCCGGACAATGCATGGGAGTATCTGGATGCAGGGGCCAGTCATGTGATTGTCACTTCTTATGTTTTCCAAGGGGGGAAGATTCACTATGGTCATTTGAAGGAGTTAAAATCCAGTGTGGGGAAAGAGCGGCTGGCGCTGGACTTAAGCTGCAGGAAAAAGGACGGGGCATATTATATTGTAACCGACCGCTGGCAGTATGATACGGAGGTGGAAGTGAATGCGGATATATTGGATGAATTGTCTTCCTACTGTGATGAATTTTTAGTGCATGCCGTGGATGTGGAAGGGAAGGTCAGCGGCATTGAGCGGTCCGTGGTCGCTTTGCTTGGCCAATGGGGGAAAAAGCCATCCACATATGCCGGAGGCGTGCATAACATGGAAGATATAAAACTTGTAAAGACGCTGGGGCAGGGGAAGGTAAACGTGACGGTTGGAAGCGCATTGGATTTGTTTGGAGGAGCATTGAAGTTTCAGGATGTAGTTTTGGAGTGCGGCAGCCCTTAGGGAAAATGAGGAACAAAAAAGAACCTATCCGATGCAAGATAGGTTCTTTCCTTAATCCGTTACCAAATCTGTTACCATATTACAAAATCTAATGGAAATCCATTTATACTGTAACCAAACCCAAAGATGCATTATTATAAATGGAAAGCATAACAATTATTATAAAAAGGCACATGTTGATACTGATTAATGGGTTATAAATCTTAAAATGTAAGATTATAACTTTGTTACGTTTACAGCCTGGGGTCCCTTTTCGCCATTTACTACTTCAAATTCTACAGAAGCGCCTTCTTCCAGAGATTTGAAACCTTCCATATTGAGTCCTGAGTAGTGTACGAATACATCATTACCCTGTTCATCAGAGATGAAGCCGTAACCTTTTTGGTTGTTAAACCACTTTACTGTACCTTTGTTCATTTCCAGATACCTCCAAAATATATATATCTTATCGTGTTGTCACGCGACAAAAATAGAATAGCATATGTGGAAGGAAATGTAAAGAAAAAATAATAAAAATATTCGTAAAAATTGTAATTTTCTCTGAGAGAAGGAAAGATAATTTGCCTATGAGATAAAAATGAAATGTTTATACTATATATATGCAGATAGTGCAAATACAGTGAGGGATACATGTGGTAGTATATAAATGCATCAAGCAATACTTGATGCTGTAAAATTCCCCTTTTACATGGGAAAAGGTGCCTGTTATTTAGCAGGCACCTTTTTCTGCGCAAAAATATGTTTTTAGGAAAAAGGGGATGCATTGCCAGACAAGATATTGCTGCAATTTCATAATTTTGAAATAATTTTTAAACATTTATTACCAAATTATTAAATAAAGTTGTGTTTTGCAGGTTACTTGTGGTAGAATAGAAAGTAGTTACTGGAGGTGACTTATTTTATGAAGCTTAATTTGCGGAAAAGTAAAATCAGTTATACAGTCATGATTATGTCTGATTCTGCCAAGAAGCATCATACGGAGTTCCACATCAGGGCAGGCGCGGTAGGGGCTGTTACGCTTTTAACGTTTGCCTTATTTGTGGCTGCCATTTGTTATGTGGTGTACAGCTCCATCACTTTGTCCAATTCCATGGAACGCAGTAAGCGGCAGATGGAGCAGATTGCCCAAATCAAAGGAGAGAAGGAACAATTGATATTGGAGAAGGAAGGGCTGGAAGCGGAGATTGTAAAATTGGAGGAGAAGATATCCATCCTTAGCGATACCGTGAACCAGAAGGTAGAGGCAGAGCAGGCGATGGAAGCGGAAATTCAGGAAGAGCATATTCCGAAGGGTTTCCCCATGAGTGGAACAGCGCAGATCAAGGCGGAAGGGGACGGAGAGACAGAAGATGGCACAGACGGGGAGGATGAAAACGCTGCGCAAAAGATGCGCGCCAATGCAGAGCGGAAGGAAGTCATTTTCACCGCAGCGGAAGGGACAAATGTCATTGCTTCCGGGGCCGGGGTCGTTTTGCTCGTTAATGAGGATGCAGAGTATGGAAACATGGTCACGATTGACCATGGCAACGGATATGTATCCGCATACCGCAATGGAGGCAGTCCCATGGTAAAGGAAGGCAGCGAAGTTGCAAGAGGAGCCATATTATATGTAATAGACGAAAAGAATATGGATACCGGCTACAGCATCCGCAAAGACGACGCGTATGTGGATCCTATGGAATTAATCGAAATCAACGGGTAGAATGGAAATGCATTTTGCGAAAACAGCGCTGTTTAAACAAGATGCGGAATTTGGAAATAGGAGGAGAGTATGTTGAAAAGGAAAACAACGGAACAGGTAAATGCAAAAATCGGCAGCATTATTGGCGCGGATATGGTGGTGAAAGGCGATATTGAGGCGACCGAAGCAATTCGCGTGGAAGGGAATGTGACAGGGGATGTAAGTTCAGAAGGGACATTGGTGATTGCCGCCACAGGTAAAGTGGTAGGGAATATCAAAGGGAATAATATTATGATAGCGGGGACGATTGAGGGCGATTTGTTTTCCGGCGGCAGAACGGAAGTGGCTTCTACCGGAAGAATCATCGGCAATATCCGCACAAGGAGCCTGATTGTGGATGAAAATGCGGTATTCCAGGGTCAATGTTCAATGAATCCGAATGGAATAGAAGCGGCGCCAATGATTCCGGAGAAAGAACCATATACAAACGATACAGATGATGCAAAGGAATATTAACCTAAGGGAGTACATAGCAAAATGGGAAACAGTCGGCAGCCTAATGCCGCGGCCGACTGGAGAGAGGGCGGAAAATAGTCATTCTTCCCGTCCATCCGACGATGCGCACCAGGATAATGCCGGCGAAAATACCAATGCTGTCAATGGCCACATCTTTTTTGGAAGGGCCGCGTCCCGCCACAAAGGACTGATGGAACTCATCCAGTCCGGCGAATGCAACGCAAAAAAGCCCAGCCACCAACATTAGGGCAAAACCCCGCACTCTGTATACATAGAGGGGGAAAGAAACAGACACCGCCAGGACAAAATATTCCGTGATATGCCCTAATTTGCGGACATAGTAGTGGATTCGGTCAGAGCATCGTTTAATTTGTTCATCCGTAAAGTCCAGCTCCAGAATCCGGTCGGCAGTGGTGACGATTTTCCTGCTGACTTTGAAGCTTAGCTGACTGCTGGTTACGCCGTCCTGGGCGGACAGATGGAAAATCATATACATAACAAAAATAGCGGGCACAAAAGAAAGCGGTTTTAAAACATACCGCAGAGTTTTCTTCATAAACATAAGAAAATACTTCATAGGGTTCACCTCATATTGAAATCCGGGTTAAAAGGAGCTATAGGTAGACATTAAAAGTAGTATACACTGTTTCGTCTGCTTTGTAAAATATCCCGGCTGAAAAATTGAGACTGCAATTTCATGGATTTTCGTGCATTTTGCATGAAAAGGCAAAATTAAGGCGGGAAGTATTTTTCAAAACAGAAGATGATTTTCATATTGAATCTATATGGAATATGGTTTATAATGGATTTGCCCGGAACGAATGCCCGTCAAGGCGGGGCTTAAAACGGGTAAAAACGAAAGAATGGTTGAGGGATTGTGAATTATGGGTAAAGGAAAGGAAACAAACTCAAAGGGCTGGCGTTCCAATAAATGGTTCCGCGCAGCCATCCCTGCATTGCTTTTGCATTGCAGCATTGGCACTGTTTATTGCTGGTCAATTTTCAGCCAGGAAATTGCCGACTATATCGGCTTTTCGAAAGGGGCGACAGAGTGGGCATTCAGTTTCGCCATCTTTTTCCTGGGCATGTCCGCTGCATTCCTGGGAAATGTAGTGGAAAAAGACATACATAAGTCTTCTTTGCTTGCTACGATTTGCTTTTCGGCAGGTATGGCGGGAACTGGCTTCTTTATTTATTATGGCGGTTCCCATCAGGGAAGCATGCTGTCGTTGCTTGGCATTTATGTATGTTATGGATTTATTATGGGTGTGGGCTTAGGAACCGGGTATTTGTCCCCGGTTAAAACGTTGATGCTTTGGTTTGAAGACCGGAAAGGGCTGGCAACCGGGTTGGCAGTGGCTGGTTTCGGCGCGGCAAAGGCAATTGCAAGCCCGATTATGCAGGCTATGCTTGAGAATTTGGGAGAAGGCGGCATTTATAAAATGTTCCTGATTCTGGCAGTGGTGTATTTTGCTATGATGTTTGTGGGCCATCTGCTTTTAAAGAAGCCGGAAGGCTGGCACGAGCCTAAGACAAAAGAAAAAGGACAGAGCATGATGGCAGTCATCAAGTCCAAGCCTGTTTCCAACTATATTGGGATTTGGCTTATGTTCTACATTAACATTACATGCGGCCTTGCTCTTATTTCCCAGGAAAAGATGATTGTGAAATGCATTGGCTTAGCAGGGGCGGTAGGGGTAATTTCCACGGTTTCTGCAGTGTTTAATGCAGGCGGACGTCTTGGTTTCTCTGCATGGGCGGATATGATGAAAGACAGGAATACGATTTATAAGCTGATTTTCATTCTTTCCATAGCTTTTACTGGCGCGGTGATTTTGACAGGCGGCATTAAGAACGGCAATGGGAATATGGCTCTGACGGCGTTGGTGTTATGCCTGATTTTTGTGGTGAACGCCGGGTATGGCGGCGGATTTTCCAATGTGCCAACGTTGCTTTCAGATCATTACGGGATGAGCAATATCAGCGCAATCCACGGGCTGACCTTGTCTGCCTGGGGGTTTGCCGGGCTGACCGGGAACCAGATGGCAAGCTGGATTGTGAACCATTTTGGCAGTCCGGTGGAGATAGGCCATGAGCTGGCCGATGGGACAGTGGAGATGATTACGGTAAATCCTACAGGGTATCAGACGGTATTGTATGCAACCATCGTCCTTTATATTGTGTCTATGGTGATTTGCCTGTTGCTGGTGAAACCAACGGATAAAGCATTGGAGGCAAAGGCGAAAAGAAGATAAAAGGAAGTAAGTCTCAGGAAAACATAAATAATGCAAAAAACAAGTCCCCGCAGTGAATGGCTGCGGGGACTTGTTTTTTGCCGCAGCATTGTATGAGAAGGCAGGGGGCTTAAGGCAGTGTGGTGAAGGATTAGGAGACGCAGGATTATTGCATTTGGTAAATTTTTGTGGTAGAATAAAAACCGTTGATGAAGAACGATTCGTTTTTTATAGAGGTGAATATCCATCTGCATAGCAGGAGTCGCCAAGGGAGGTATTTATGCTGAAAGATGTGGATGCAGTTATTTTTGATTTAGATGGTTCTTTGGTGGATTCCATGTGGATATGGCAGAAAATTGATATTGAATATTTGGGCCGGTTTGGGATTTCGCTGCCGGAGGGCCTGCAGGGACAGATTGAAGGTATGAGCTTTAGTGAGACGGCAGGCTTTTTTAAGGAACAGTTTGGGATTCCCCATACCATCCAGCAGATTAAAGCAGACTGGAATGCCATGGCATGGGATAAATACAGCCATGAGGTTCCGTTAAAGGAGGGCGTGAACCGTTTTCTGGACTGGTGCAGGGAACAAGGGATACTGCTTGGGATTGCAACGAGCAATTCGCGGGAATTGGTTCAGAATGTGACAGCCGTACATGGCTTAGAGGATTATTTTTCCTGTATAATGACAGGCTGTGATGTGGCAAGGGGGAAGCCTTCACCGGATATTTATTTGGCGGTGGCGCAAAAGCTGCAGGTGGAGCCAGGGCGCTGTTTGGTGTTTGAAGACATTATTCCGGGGATACAGGCAGGAAAGGCTGCAGGTATGAAGGTGTGTGCCGTGGAGGATGCATATTCCATTGTACAGAAAGAGGAGAAAGCGGCGCTTGCCGATTATTATATTGAAGATTTCCTGGACGAGCGGTTGTATGGATAGGAATAGATAATGCAATTATGTGATACGGAAGGCATGTCCCGCAGGGGCAATGGTGGAAGGGTGGTTGCCATGGCAGAGGGATTTTTACCGATTACAAAAGAAGAGATGGATGCACAGGGGATGGAACAATTGGATTTTGTGTATGTGATAGGGGATGCTTATGTGGATCATCCCTCTTTTGGCCATGCCATTATCAGCCGTGTTTTGGAAGCGCATGGGTATGCTGTGGGAATTATTTCCCAGCCTGACTGGAAGGACGTACAGAGTGTGTGCGTATTCGGACGTCCCCGGCTGGCTTTCCTTGTATCGGCAGGCAATATGGATTCCATGGTAAACCACTATTTTGTGTCGAAGAAGCGCAGACCCGGGGATGCCTATACGCCGGGAGGGGAAGCGGGGAAGCGGCCGGATCGCGCTTGCGTTGTATATGGGAATCTGATACGCCGGGCCTACCCGGATGTTCCTATTATTTTGGGCGGCGTGGAGGCCAGTTTACGGCGCCTGGCGCATTATGATTATTGGTCGGACAGCTTTCGCCGGTCAGCGCTGTTGGATGCACAGGCGGATTTGATTTCTTATGGAATGGGGGAGCATTCCATCGTGGAAATTGCCGATGCTCTGGCAAGCGGCATAGCAGTGCAGGATATTACTTTTGTGGCAGGCACAGTTTATAAGACAAAGGATATTTCCGGCATATATGATAGTTTGAAACTGCCTTCTTATGAAGAAATGAAGGAAGAGCCTGTCAAATATGCCGCGAGTTTTCGTCTGCAGTATGAGAATACGGATCCCTTTACCGGGAAATATCTGGTGGAAGGATATCCCAACGGAACATATGTGGTGCAGAATCCTCCGGCGCTGCCGCTTACAACGCAAGAAATGGATGCGGTCTATGAGCTGCCCTACCAGTATACGTATCATCCTTCTTATGAAGGAAAAGGCGGCGTGCCGGCCATTACGGAAGTGAAATTTTCCCTGACAAGCAACCGGGGCTGCTTTGGGGGGTGCAATTTTTGCGCATTGACCTTTCATCAGGGCAGGACGGTGCAGACACGCAGCCATGAATCTATTTTAAAGGAAGCGCAGCGGATGGTGCAGGAGCCGGATTTTAAAGGTTATATTCATGATGTGGGAGGGCCAACGGCCAATTTCCGTCACCCTTCCTGTAAGAAACAGATGCAGGCTGGGGTATGTAAAGACAGACAGTGCCTGTATCCTTCTCCATGTAAAAACCTTATGGTGGATCATAGGGACTATCTGGAGCTTTTGCGGAAGCTGCGGGCATTGGATGGCGTGAAAAAAGTCTTTATCCGTTCCGGCATCCGTTTTGACTATCTGATGGCAGACCGGGATGACGCCTTTTTCCGGGAACTGGTAGAGCATCATGTGAGCGGTCAGTTGAAAGTGGCTCCGGAGCATATATCGGATAAGGCGCTGCAAAAGATGGGGAAGCCCGGGCGCGCTGTGTATGAGCGTTTTGTAAAGAAGTATGGCAGAATCAACGAAGAGCTTGGGAAAAAACAGTTTTTGGTGCCGTATTTCATGTCATCCCATCCAGGCGCTGCATTAAAGGAAGCCGTGGAGCTGGCGGAGTACCTGCGTGATCTTGGATATATGCCGGAACAGGTGCAGGATTTTTACCCAACCCCTTCTACCGTGTCCACTGTGATGTATTACACCGGAATAGATCCACGGGATGGGAAAGAGGTTTATGTATGCCGCAATCCCCATGAGAAAGCGATGCAGAGAGCCCTCATTCAATACCGGAATCCAAACAATTATGAATTGGTTTATGAAGCGTTGCGAAAAGCAGGGCGGGAGGATTTGATTGGTTTTGGGAAAGAATGCCTGATAAGGCCCCGGCGTTTAGCAAATACTGCACATGACGGTAAAAAGCAGGAAGCCGGGAAGAAGGGGAAGCCCCGGCAAGGGGAGGCAGTCAGAGCATCCGTTCGGAAAAAGAAGACCATCCGGAATGTCCATAAGAAGAAGCGCGAATCATAAAGCCGGGGTTTGTCATAGCAAACCCATAAAGAGCCTAAGAAGACAGGGAGAAGAGGAAGTTAGGAAGAATCCGGTAAAGGGGGTGTTGCCAGGGAAAATGAAGACAGAAATTCCTTCCTGCCAGTTGGCAGAAAAGAGGGGAAGATAACGCAGAATTTGGAAAGGAGGACTGGAAGTATGGGGAAGAAGAAAGGGAAGAATATCATCATTATTACAGGGGCGTCTTCAGGAATCGGGCAGGAATTTGCTGTGCGTCTGGACACGCTTTTATATAAGGCAGATGAAATATGGCTGATAGCAAGGCGTGAGGAACGGTTAAAGGAATTGGCCAGACTCATGGACATTCCTGCCAGGATACTCCCCATGGATGTGGCGGATGAAGAGGGGATAAAGAATTTTGCCCAAATACTGGCAGAAGAGGAACCCAAAATCCGTATGCTGGTAAACTGTGCAGGCTTTGGCCTGATGGGCCGGGTGGACAGCTTGAGCCTGGAGGAGCAGGTGGCTATGCTGAAAGTGAACTGTGAAGCATTGACAAAGATTACATGGCATTGTCTGCCATATATGAAAAAAAACAGCCGTCTGATACAACTGGCTTCCAGCGCCGCTTTCCTGCCTCAGAAAAAATTTGCCGTATATGCGGCGACCAAGTCCTATGTGCTGAGCTTTTCCATGGCGCTGCGGGAGGAATTAAAGAAAAAGGGCATATGGGTAACTGCGGTCTGTCCGGGGCCGGTGGAAACGGAATTCTTTGATATTGCTGAGAAATACGGTTCTACCCTGGCTATCAAGAAACTGACTATGGTACCAGTGTCCAAGGCAGTGACGCAGGCGCTGCGTGATTCCAGAGATAAAAAAGCGGTATCGGTCTGCAGCCTGCCTATCAAGGCTTTCCATGTGATTGCAAAAGTTTTGCCCCATACATGGATGCTGGGCATTATGAGCATGATGTATGGGAAGGATGAAGAATGAAAAATAAAAAAGCAGTAAAAGGGCAATATGGATATATTAAAAGGCAGCAGAAGGCAGTAACGCTCCGGACAGTTTTAATGTTTGGGTTGTCTCTTGCTATTTTTGGCATGGGACTATGGTCTGTGGGAACAAAGAAGAATCTGCTCACGGTGGTGGCGGTGTTGGGCTGCCTGCCAGCCAGTAAGAGTGCGGTAAGTATGATTATGTTCCTGCGGGCGAAAGGATGTTCCGAAAAAGTAAAGGAGGAAGTGGAGAGGTGCGGTGAAGGGCTGTTCCAGCTATATGATATGATATTTACCTCTTATGAGAAAAATTATCAGGTCAGTCATATGGCTATCAGTGGACGGCTGGTTTGTGGATATACGGAAGATGTGAAATGTGATGTCAAAGCGTGTGGGAAACATTTGGATGCGCTATTAAAACAAGGCGGCTGCAAAGGCGTGACAGTTAAGATTTATGATAGGCTGGAAGCTTACTGTGAAGGTTTGGAGAACCTGGGCAAGCAGGGGGCGGAGCCGGCGCCGGAAGAGATTCTGGTGAATTTGCTGGCGGTTGCTTTGTAAGGTGCAAAGATAGATAGGAATTGAGTAATATGGGCTGGAGTCAATAGTCCATAGTGGAAATGACGGCGCCAGATTAGATAAGGGCTAATGGAATGGCGGTTCAGAATTACCGCTTTTGCGGAAAGGAGAGAAAGGGTCCGTATGGGGGCCAAACAGGAGGAATGTGCCTGGGAAGCAGACAGCGTCTTACGGGAACCTATAAAAATATTCTAAAAAATCATGAAAAAGGGGGCTTTTCTATGGTATTAAAACATAATTTGACAGCGCTCAATGCGCAAAGGACATATAGCATTTCAGCAAAAAGCAAGGCAAGCTCTTCGGAGAAACTGTCTTCAGGCTACCGAATCAACCGGGCGTCAGATGATGCGGCGGGCCTTTCCATTTCAGAGAAGATGCGCAGGCAGTTACGGGGGTTGTCACAGGGAGTCCAGAATTCGGATGACGGGGTTTCCTTATGTCAGGTGGCCGATGGGGCTTTGGGGGAAGTGAGCGAAATGCTGCACCGCATCACAGAGCTTTCTATCCAGTCAGCAAACGGAACCTATACGGCTACGGAACGTTCAGCCATTCAGCGGGAAATTAACCAGATTATGAGTGAAATTGACCGGATTGGGGATGATACTGCATTCAATGAAACGCAAATCTTCAAAGGGTACGATTCAATTATTATGAACAGGGATGGTTCCAGCGGGTCAATAGGAGATGTTCCTTTCCAGGATTTTAAACTGGCGGATGTGGATTTGGGAGAAACGCCTTTTCAGGGTTCCACGGACCCGAATCATTTAAATTTGAGCGCTATTGTAAGGAACCCGGATCTTGCGGCAAATGGTTCTGGATTTAACCTGATTTATGGAAATGGGAGTACGTCCCAATCCTCCATAAAACTAAGTTATACGGTTAACGGGCAGGCAAAGCAGCTTTATGCAGTATTAAATAAAGATGACTTCCCCGCTTCAAATTTTACTTACCAGAATAATACTTTTAGCAGGGATATCCAATATACAAATGATGATGGTGTGGATATAACAATAACGCAACATGTGAGTGTTCATGATGGAGGCGCCCAATATAAGTATTACGGTGTCTCTTATGAAGTAAAAAATAATAGCGGCCCTGATATTGCGGATTTAGAGTTAGGGTTTTTGTTCCATGCTGATACGGCTTACAATAACAATGATAGGTGTGAAGGTTACTTTGTAAATGGGAACAGGGTGGAAAATGTTTCCGTGTATGACCGGAAAAACCAGAATACTGGAAATACGTCTCCTTATTATCATGAGGAGGCAATCAATTCTTTTTCCATTGTGGATGTGGACAATGCGCTTCCTTTTACGGAAAAAATAGTATTTGACAATTCCCTTACCGCGCCAGATTATGTATCCATGGGACATTATACAGAGGTGAATAAATGGGGCTTCCATACAAACCAATCTAACCTTGGAGGGGATACGAATCGGATGGATTTGGGATTCAACTTGATTTGGGACAGTATTCCTTTGACAGGCGGACAGACTAAGACCTTTGGTTTCCAATATGGGATTAATGCTTTGGAATCAGACGATAATTTGGCAGGGGTTCATACTTCCAGGGATTTAAAGCCGATAGTTTCCCATGATCCGGATTATGCTTTATGGATACAGTCTGGGGGAGAGAGCGGCGAAGGCATGTGGCTGGATATCGGGGAAATGAATTCCAAATCCCTTGGCATCAGTGAGATTGACGTAACGACAGTCAAAGGAGCGACAGAAGCGATAGGGAAGACAAGGGATGCGCTCACCAATCTTTCCAATAACCGCAGCAGGATAGGGGCGCAGCAGAACCGACTGGAAGCTTCCATGTCCGGCGGACGGAATACCGTAGAAAATACAACGGCAGCCGAATCCAGGATAAGGGATACGGATATGGCCAAGGAAATGGTATACCATTCTATGATTAATGTATTGTCGCAGACAGGGGAAGCTATGATGGCGCAGGCCAATAAAACAAAGCAGGAAGTGGTTTCTTTATTGCAGTAGAAAACAGTAAGGTGAAAGAAAGGAAGAGTAAGGAAATTCCCGGGCCGGCGCCGTCCATGGGAGTCAGAAGAGCGTTTACATACTTTTTGTATTCTCAGGAAAGACGCTGGTTTCCGGGAAAACATGCTGAAACAATGAATTTGAAATAGCGGGAATATGGTGGAAAGTTCATGGTAGAACTTATAATTAAGGAAAATGAGGCAGGACAGCGTCTTGATAAGTTCCTGCATAAATATATGAAAGAAGCAGGAAATGGTTTCCTGTATAAAATGCTGCGTAAGAAAAACATTACGTTAAATGGGAAAAAAGCTGAGGGCAGTGAGAAGCTTTGCATGGGAGATGCAGTGAAGCTATTTCTTTCGCAAGACACAATCGTTAAGTTTGGCGGACGGCTGCCGGGGCAGGAAGCGCTTCACGAACCTGGAGAAGGATATGAAGCAAAGATGGGGAGTCAGGGAAGAAAAGACAGTGCAAATGGGGGGAAGGGACAGCGCAAACCGCAGCCGGAACCGTATAAGCTGGCTTACAGGGAATTGGAAGGGGTGGATGTGGTTTTTAAAAACCATCATATTCTGATTTTGAATAAACCGACAGGGATTCTGACGCAGAAATCTGCGCCGGAGGATCTTTCCCTGAATGAATGGCTGCTTGGTTATTTGTTGGTACGGGGGGAAAGGAAGGAAGAAGAATTGCATACTTTCCGCCCGTCTGTCTGCAACCGTCTGGACAGGAATACATCCGGGCTGGTCATCTGCGGTAAAACATTGTCTGGCAGCCAGAAAATAAGTGAATTGTTACGGGAAAGGAGCCTGCGTAAATTTTACCGACTGTATGTAAAAGGCCGGGTTACGGAAGCTTCTTTTGCGGAAGGCTATCTGAGGAAGGATGGCGGCACGAACAGGGTTACCTTGGTGAAAGAAGCGGAAGGGGCGTCTTATATCCGGACGAATTATAAACCATTAACCTATAGTAAGGATATGACGCTGCTGGAGGCAGAGCTGATTACCGGAAAAACGCACCAGATTCGGCTGCACCTGTCCGGGCTGGGACATCCGGTTTTGGGTGATTATAAATATGGGGACAAAAGCTTTAACGACAGATACCGGAAGAAATATGGAGTGGAGAGCCAGCTTTTGCATGCATGTCGTTTGGAATTCCCTAAGATGGACGGGGAGTTTGAAAGCCTGTCAGGGAAAGTGTATACAGCGCCGGAACCGGAATTGTTCGTACGGGTTGGGAAAGGGGAATCGCTTTTGTAAAAGGGAGGTTGTACAAAAAACGTATAACAGGGAAATTAGAGGGACAGGCAGATGGCGACTTGGAATTCCAGAGGGCTTAGGGGCTCTACATTGGAGGATTTGATTAACAGGACAAATGAGATATATTTAGAGAACGGACTGGCCCTAATTCAGAAAATTCCGACGCCAATTACGCCTGTCAATATTGATAAGGAGAGCCGGCACATTACACTGGCCTATTTTGGGCAGAAGAGTACCGTGGATTATATTGGGGCCGTGCAGGGAATTCCGGTCTGCTTTGATGCGAAAGAGTGCGCGGTGGATACGTTTGCCCTGCAGAATATCCACGAACACCAGGTAGAGTTTATGAGGCAGTTTGAGAAACAGGGTGGGATTGCCTTTTTTATTATTTATTATACGCATAAGGATTTATTCTATTATCTGCCCTATGAAATGCTTCGCTATTTTTGGGACAGGGCGGCGCAGGGGGGCAGAAAGAGTTTCCGTTTTGAAGAGCTGAACCCGGAATACATTATGCCGCAGAAAAGCGGGGTTTTCGTTCCTTTTCTGGATATGATGCAGAAGGATTTGGATGATAGAGAATAGCCGGGAATGGTATTTTCAGGCGTTGTCAGGCGGATTTGACAATGCGCTGTATGGTGAAAAGCAGAAACAAAGCTGGCATATTTACGGAGAAAACAGGAAAGGGGAAGAGAAAAAGCGGAAAGGGATTGGATATGGACAAAAAGTTGGTACATACGCCGGAAGGCGTGCGGGATATCTATGGCGAGGAATATGCGGCGAAGCTGGCTGTGGAAAGACGGATGATGGGGAAGGTGCGCGGATATGGATACGAAGACATCCAAACGCCCACTTTTGAGTTTTTTGATGTGTTTTCCAGGGAAGTGGGAACCACGCCTTCCAGGGAGCTTTACAAATTCTTTGACAAAGAAGGGAATACGCTGGTACTGCGCCCGGATTTCACGCCTTCCATGGCACGGTGTGCGGCAAAATATTTTATGGAGGAAGACGTGCCGATTCGTTTCTGCTATTTAGGAAATACTTTCACCAACACTTCCAACCTGCAGGGAAAGTTAAAGGAAGTGACCCAAATGGGAGCGGAGTTAATTGGGGACGGCTCTGTGGAAGCGGATGCAGAGATGGTGGCTATGGTGATTGAATCGCTGTTGGAGACAGGTCTTGGGGATTTCCAGCTAAGCATTGGGAATGTGGAATATTTTAAAGGGATTTGCGCACAGGCCGGATTGGATGAGGAAACGGAGCTGGAGCTGAGGGAATATATTTCCGGGAAGAATTATTTTGGCGCGGAAGAACTGTTGTCAGAGAAGGAAGCGCCGTCCGGCTGCCGGGAAGCAATCCTGAAAGTAACGGATTTATTTGGGACGACCGATGCCCTTAGTTTAGCGAAAGAACTGGCTGCCGGCAACAGCCGCTCCCTGAAAGCGGTGGAACGGCTGGAAAAGCTGTATGAGACACTATGCTTGTATGGAGTGGAAAAGTATGTCTCTTTTGACCTTGGCATGTTGAGCAAATACAATTACTATACAGGCGTAATATTCAAAGTCTATACATACGGCATAGGCGATGCGCTGGTAAAGGGAGGAAGGTATGACACGCTGCTGGGGCGTTTCGGCAAAGAAGCCCCGGCCATCGGGTTTATGGCGGTAATGGATGACTTAATGGCGGCGCTGTCCCGCCAGAACATTGCCGTGGAGGTTCCGGGGAAAGCGGCGGTAGTGGAATACACATATACAGACTATAAGGAAAAATTGGAGATTGTGAAAAAAATGCGCAAAGAAGGCCGCAGAGTGACTTTGCGCCCCACACAAAACGTAAAGTAGCGTAAGAGGGGAAGGCGTTTGGAAGCAGGATGCGGCGCTGGAAAACAGCATCCTGCTGGAAAAGGCACATGTAAAAGACGGCCCAAAGTGGGGAGGATTTTACATGTATGGAAAGGCGTTTGGAAGCAGGATGCGGTACTGGAATAAGAAAGGAAAAGGTGTATGCGTTATCTTACATTTGCCCTGGGAAAGGGGCGGCTGGCGAAAAAGGCATTGCAGATGTTTGAGCAGATCGGGATTGGCTGTGAGGAAATGAAGGACAAGGATTCCAGGAAGCTGGTCTTTGTGAATGAGGAACAGAAGCTGCGATTCTTCCTGGCAAAGGGGCCGGATGTCCCTACTTTTGTGGAGTATGGCGCCGCAGATATTGGGGTGGTGGGCAAAGACACAATTATGGAGGAAAACCGCCGGGTATATGAGGTGCTGGATCTTGGGTTTGGAAAATGCAGGATGTGCGTATGCGGGCCTCAAAGCGCCAGAGAACTCTTAAAACATCATGAGATGATTCGGGTTGCGAGCAAATATCCCAATATTGCAAAGGACTATTTTTATAATAAAAAACATCAGACAGTGGATATTATAAAATTAAACGGTTCCGTAGAGCTTGGGCCGATGGTGGAGTTGGCGGACGTAATCGTAGATATTGTAGAGACTGGTTCCACATTAAAGGAAAATGGGCTGGCAGTATTGGAAGAAATATGTCCGTTATCGGCACGGATGATTGTAAATCAGGTAAGTATGCAGATGCAGACGGAGCGGATTAAAAAGCTAATATGGGAACTGCAGAAATTGGGGCCTGTTTAAAAAAACAGGCCCCAATTTTATTTCTGTGTAACACAGGGCAAACCGGCCGGCCAATCTTAGAACCGAAAATTATGTATCGGCAATTCCGGCCAGGCTTTTCCATTTTCCCCGGACATATCTTAGGATAAAGCAGGTAACACGGCAAATCCAATCTAAAACCATCGCAATCCAGACGCCCACGGCTCCATAACCAAGCTGCATTCCTATCAGATAGCTGAAGCCGATTCGGAAAATAAACATGGAGGCAATGGAAACCACCATAGTATAACGCACGTCATTGCAGGCACGGAGCATATTGGGGAGGGTGAAGGACAGAGGCCACAAAAGACAGGCGAATCCGTTGTGGATGAAAATCAGCGTCCGCGCCAGTTGCGTTGTTTCCGTGCTAAGCCCGTACAAACCCAATATCCAGTTCAGGTTTAAGAAAAGGGTAATATTAAGGATAATGGTAGGGATGTAGGTTATTACGAGCAGCTTTTTTGTATAAAGGCGTACTTGCGACTCATCCCCTGCGCCCACGCATTGGCCGATTACGGTAATCATAGCTAAGTTGATGGCATTGCCCACAAGAATCCCCAGGCTGTCCAGGTTATTGGCTACACCGTTGGCGGCAATCTGGACTGTTCCGAAACTGGAAATAATACTGACCACCAGAATACGCCCCAGTTGGAAGATGCCATTCTCCACGCCGCTGGGAATGCCAATGTAGAGGATTTTTTTCACCATGTCAAAATCCAGGCGGACTGGCTCCCGGAGGAAGCAAATATCCAGAGCCGGATTTTTCAAAAGGATATAAAGGATGATGCTGCCTACTGCCCGGGATATCAGGGAGGGGATGGCCACTCCGGCAGCTCCCATATGGAGTCCATAGATGCAGATAGCATTTCCGGTCACATTAATTAAATTGATAAGTACGGAAACTTTCAAAGTGACTTGGGAATTCCCCATGGAGCGGAAAAGCGCGGCGCAGGCATTGTATACTGCAAGGAAGGGGAAGGAAAAGGCAGAAATCGTCAGATAGACAAGGGCATTTTCCATAACGTCCGCTTCAATGCTTCCGAAAAACAGCCGTAGCATCGGCTTTCTGGCCAGAATGGAGGCCAAGCCAAGCAATGCTCCGGCGAAAATGACAGTATATAAAAGCTGCTTGGCGGATTTACGGGCTTTGTCTTTTTGCCTGGCCCCCAGGAATTGAGAAGTCACTACCGCGCCGCCGGTAGCTAATGCCGCCATAATATTGAACATAAGTATATTAATCATATCTACCAGCGAGACGCCCGATACAGCAGCCTCCCCAACGGAGGAAATCATCATAGTGTCTGCCATACCTACCGTAATAGCCAGCGCCTGTTCGAAAACAAGCGGGACAATCAGTTTTTTTAAATCTTTGTTGGAAAATAAAGGTTCCATTTTTACCACCTGACCCTGTTCAAAGCAGCTTATTTCATGGATAAAACAGCCACTGTTTACAACAATAAGCTGGTAAGCGAAGCAAACCAGCGTTTGTTACAATAAGCCGGTAAGCGAAGCGAACCAGCGCATTATTTTATGTTTTGTTTCCATATTATTATAGAATAAATGGTAAAACAATACAATAGTTTCCTATGCCGGTTACGGAAAATAATACAAAAATCGGCAATAAGGTTGATAATAACAGAAAAAATGGTAAAATAGAAGGAGTGAATAGAAAGAGAAGGGAAAAAGGAGGAAGCCAGGATGAGGATAGTCAAACTGACTGCCGATGCCAAAAAAGATTTGCTTAACAGCCTTTTAAAAAGGAGTCCTGACAACTATGGACAATATGAGGCAGCGGTGGCGGAGATTGTGGCGGCAGTGCGTGAGCGGAAGGATGAGGCGCTTTTTGAATATACGCAGAAATTCGACAGATGTAAGATGGACGCTTCCCATTTACGGGTGACAAAAGAAGAGATTCTGGAAGCGTATGGGCAGGTAGATGGACGGCTTGTGGAAGTAATGAAAAGAGCGGCGGAGAATATCCGGGCATTCCATGCAAAGCAGTTGCGCAATTCCTGGATGGATTTGAAAGAGGACGGTTCCATGCTTGGGCAGAAGATAACGCCGTTAGAGGTATCGGGCGTTTATGTGCCGGGCGGAAAGGCTGCTTATCCTTCCAGCGTATTAATGAATGTGATTCCCGCCAAGGTGGCAGGGGTAGGGAAAATCATTATGACGACCCCGCCTGGCGAGGACGGGAAAGTGTATGCGGGGACTTTGGCGGCGGCAGACATTGCGGGGGTGGATGAAATCTACAAGGCAGGCGGAGCCCAGGCGATAGCCGCCATGGCATTCGGCACGGAAAGCATTCCAAAGGTGGATAAGATTACCGGGCCTGGCAATATATTTGTGGCGTTGGCGAAGAAGGCATGTTTCGGTCATGTAAGCATAGACTCCATAGCCGGCCCCAGCGAAATACTGGTGTTGGCGGATGAAACCGCAAATGCCCGTTACGTGGCGGCGGATTTGCTTTCCCAGGCGGAACATGATGAGATGGCCAGCGCGATTCTCATTACGACCAGTAAAGAGCTGGCGCAGGAGGTGAACCTTCAGGTGGTGGCATTGATGGAAAACCTTTCCAGAAAAGATATAATTGCAAAGTCTTTGGAAAATTACGGATATCTCCTAGTGGCGGATACGATGGAAGAGGCAGTGGAAGCGGCCAATGAAATTGCGTCAGAGCATCTGGAAATCCTGACGGCCAATCCTTATGAAACATTGGCGAAAATTAAACATGCAGGGGCAGTTTTCCTTGGGGAGTATTCCTCGGAGCCTTTGGGGGACTATTTCGCAGGGCCGAACCATATCCTGCCTACCAATGGGACTGCGAAATTCTTTTCGCCTTTAAATGTGGATGATTTTATGAAGAAGACGAGTATTATCTCCTATTCGAAAGAGGCTCTGGAAGCGGTACATGAAGATATTGAATTATTTGCGCACAGCGAAGGACTGACGGCACATGCCAATTCGGTCAGCGTGCGGTTTGAATAAGATATAGGAAGGTTGGATATGGGAGGAAAAGCACAGATAATCAAGGCGGATACAGATAGAAGGGTGCAGGTGATACGCAAAACGAAGGAAACGGATATCAGCTTGGGGCTGGATTTGGATGGCGCCGGGCTGGCCCACATCCATACAGGAATCGGTTTTTTTGACCATATGCTGGAAGGGTTTGCAAGGCACGGTTTTTTTGACCTGCAGGCAGAGGTAAAGGGAGATTTGGAGGTGGACGGACATCATACGGTGGAGGATACAGGGATTGTGTTAGGGCAGGCCATCCGTGAGGCATTGGGAGATAAGGCCGGGATACGCAGGTATGGTTCGTTTGCATTGCCGATGGATGATGCGTTGTCTTTATGCGCGATTGACCTTTGCGGCCGCCCTTATTTTGACTATCAGTGCGTCTTTACGGCGGAAAGGGTGGGGGAGTTGGACACGGAGCTAATCCGGGAATTTTTCTATGCGGTTTCCTATGCGGCCGGCATGAACTTACATATCCGTATGTTAGCGGGGGTGAACAGCCATCATATGGCAGAGGCGATGTTTAAGTCTTTTGCCAAGGCGCTGGATGAAGCGACAGGAATGGATGCACGGATTAAGGGAGCCCTGAGTACGAAGGGAAGCCTGGCGTAGGGTGTGGGCCGCGCACGGATGAGTAGAATTAGGAAATACAGAGCGCGGCAGGATAGACGGACGGGATGGAGGAAACGGAATACGGAGGATGTGGGAAAGGAGAACTACGGATGGATAGTCAGTACAAAAAACTGGTGCCTTGCATTTATCTGTACAGAGGAAATGCAGTAAAGGATTTCAGGGACACTACGGTCGTGGATACCGATCCGGTACAGCTTGCGAAATTTTACAGCGATAATAGTGCAGATGAGCTTCTGGTGTTTGATTTATCGGATGGGGATGCGGAGCATGAGGAAGCTTTGGACATTATAAAAAAAATCTGTAACGAGGCGGAAATCCCTGTGACAGGCGCAGGGAATGTCCACCGTATGGAGGACGTGAAGAAGCTTTTGTATGCGGGCTGTAAAAAGGCGGCTCTCAACTTTTCCAAACAGGAAAATATTGAAATTACGCAGGAGGTTTCCAGGAAATTTGGGAAGGACAAAATAGCGGTGTGCTATGCGCAGTTAGAGACAATACTGGATAACCGGGCGCTGATTGAGGAATACGTAGGGGAACTGATTCTGGTCAGAGCTTCTATATTAAGGCAGAGTGTGGATCAATGGGATGGGGAGGCGAGGATTCTGACGCTGCTGCCTGAAGTGTCACTGGATAAACTGATGGAGATTTTATCTTTTCCGGCGATTGGCGGCATTACAGGATATGCCATTGATGAGAATGTGAAAGAGCTGCCGGCCATCAAATCTCTCTGCCAGGGGTATGGAATCAAAGTCAACACGCTGGATTCTGCATTCCAATGGAAGGATTTCAAGAAAAATGAGCAAGGCCATGTCACGGTAGTGACACAGGATTATAAGACGGATGAAGTGCTTATGGTAGCCTATATGGACGAAGAGGCATATGAGACGACGCTGCGCACAGGGAAAATGACCTATTACAGCCGCAGCCGCAAGGAACTCTGGGTCAAAGGGGAAACCAGCGGACATTTTCAATATGTGAAGTCGCTGACGGCGGATTGCGATATGGACGCCATACTGGCAAAAGTGTCCCAGGTAGGCGCGGCATGCCACACGGGGAACCGTTCCTGTTTTTTCCATGAAATATACCGTAAGGAGTATGAAGAAACAAACCCGCTGCGGGCGCTGGAGTCCGTAATGGGTGTGATTAAGGAGCGGAAAGTGCATCCAAAGGAAGGGTCTTATACCAATTATTTATTTGATAAAGGGATTGATAAAATATTAAAAAAATTAGGGGAGGAGGCAACGGAGATTGTCATTGCGTCCAAAAATCCGAACCCTAATGAAATCAAATATGAAATCTCGGATTTTCTGTACCATATGATGGTGCTGATGGTGGAAAAGGGGGTTTCCTGGGAGGAAATCCTGGAGGAATTGGCAAAAAGGTAGTTCTGTTTCCGGCCCCTGTCTGGCCCCCAATGGATTTCCGTTATAATTTGGCTTACCCCATTGACAAAAGCAGGACAGGTGGTTATAATTGACAGGGTATAAGCCAGAGGGATACGGGAAATGGTATATTTTTGGCTACCGGAGGAATCTGCCATGTTTATAAATTTAACTGATGTACTTACAGCCGAAGGAAAAGTAGTGGAGAAAGAGATAGAGTCCGGCCTTACGGAGATAAACTGCAGGATGGGCAGGTATGCAGTTTTGGAGAAATCGCCGCTTTCCCTGACATTGACGAACCTTGGCAGGGAGAAAGCTTTACTGGAAGGCAGGATGGAGCTTGTTTTTGACTTACGCTGCGACCGGTGTTTAAAGCCTGTGCAAAAGAAAGTGAAGCTTGCTTTTGCAAGGGAGGTTTATGGGCCGGAAGGGGACTTGGGGGCTATGGAAGAGGACGACCAGAGCTTTATGGAAGGGTATCAGTTAGAGGTAGACGGCCTGATTCAAAATGAATGCTATATGAACTTGCCGGTGAAGGTCTTGTGCAGGCCGGACTGCAAAGGGATTTGTATGCAGTGCGGGAAAGACCTGAATGAAGGGGAATGTGGCTGTGACACATTCGTGCCGGATCCAAGGATGGCAAAATTAAAAGATATTTTTGAACAAGGATGTCTTTGATGCAAATAAGGAGGTGTAACAATGTCTATTTGTCCCAAGAATAAATCTTCTAAAAGTAGAAGGGATAAGAGGAGAGCAAACTGGAAAATGACTGCCCCTACGCTGGTGAAATGCAGCAAATGCGGCGCTTTGATGATGCCCCACAGAGTATGTAAGAAATGCGGCTCTTATAATAAAAGGGAGATCATTGCAGTTGATTAATTCATGGTTTGCATGATAGAAAAATCAAGGGTTTGATTTATATTAAATTCTTGATTTTTCTATTTGTATGTTTATGGTTTCATAAAGCATTCTGATACATTTTAAAATGGTTGTAGCGTCACTTCCTGCCAGAGGGGCAGGCTGCAACAGGAAATGAAAAGTCATATCCGAAAATACTTCCTATTTTTAGGGAATTTGTTGTATAAATGCAATTCCATTCACATATCGGTTTAAAAACCCCAGGAATGAAGAAAACAAATACTTTATATGCAAATAAAAATATATGGAGGAATCTATGAGAGAAAAGTATGAATCACTGGCACTTGTCAATTTGAAGGAACTTGCGAAAGCAAGGGGAATCAAAGGCACTTCTGCAATGAAGAAAGCAGAGCTGGTAGAGGCTATGCTTCAGAGAGACGAGGAAGATGCGGCAAAAGAAGAAGAGACAGTGAAGGAAGAGGAAAACAAGGGGGCAGTGAAAGGAAAGGGAAATATAACAGAAACCGGAAAAGGGGAAGAGACGGAAAGGGATAAAGAAGAGACGGGAGAAGGGGATGCGAAGCGGGAAGAGGCAAAAGCGAGAGAAGCTGGAAAAGAATCCGTAAAAGATATGAGGGAACCTGCAAGGGAAGCCGGAAAGGACAATGCAAGGGAAACGGAACAGCGTGAGAAGGGTTTTGTGATGCAGCGCAAAGGGGGTGTGGCCAGGAAGCCAATGGACAAGCGCGGTGAGGGAGGCGGCATGGAGGAAGAGAAATACCCGGCCGACTTAGACAGCGGCATAACCGCTCATGGGATATTGGAAGTGATGCCGGATGGATTCGGTTTTATCCGCAGTGAAAATTATCTGCCAGGAGAGAATGACGTATATGTGGCTCCCAGCCAGATCCGGCGTTTTAATTTAAAGACAGGGGATATTCTGGAAGGGAATACAAGGATTAAGACGCAGAATGAAAAATTCAGCGCCCTGTTATATGTAAAAACCATCAATGGCTATACGCCGGAAGTGGCTTCACGCCGTTGCAATTTTGAAGATATGACGCCTATCTTTCCCAATGAAAGGCTGAATCTGGAGACGCCTGGCGCCTCGGTTTCCATGCGCATTATGGATTTGATGAGCCCGGTAGGAAAGGGGCAGAGGGGAATGATCGTTTCGCCGCCAAAAGCCGGTAAGACAACATTGTTAAAAGAGGTGGCAAAATCCATAAAGAAAAATTCGCCGGAAGTACATCTAATAATTTTGCTGATTGACGAACGTCCTGAGGAAGTGACGGATATTAAGGAAGCCATTGAAGGGCCAAATGTGGAGGTGATTTATTCCACTTTTGATGAATTGCCGGAACATCATAAAAGGGTGTCGGAGATGGTTATTGAAAGAGCCAAACGTTTGGTGGAACACAAAAAGGATGTTATGATACTGTTGGACAGCATTACCCGTCTGACTAGGGCATATAACCTTACCGTGCCGCCCAGTGGCAGAACTCTTTCCGGCGGTCTTGACCCGGCGGCGCTGCATATGCCGAAACGTTTCTTTGGCGCTGCCAGGAATATGCGCGGAGGCGGGAGCCTGACCGTGCTGGCAACGGCAATGGTTGGCACCGGGAGCAAAATGGATGATGTGGTATATGAAGAATTTAAGGGGACGGGCAATATGGAAATGGTTCTGGACCGTAAATTGTCGGAAAAAAGAATGTTTCCTGCCATTGATATCCCTAAGTCCAGCACAAGACGTGAGGATTTGCTTCTGACGGCGGAAGAACAGGAAGCCATGAATGTGATGCGCAAGGCTTTTAACAGCTTAAAGCCGGAAGAAGCGGTAGAGAAAGTCCTGGATATGTTTTCCAAGACACGCAACAATGATGATTTTGTGCAAATGGTGAAAAAGGTTAAGTTTTTTTAAATGATTTTCCTGTGCGATTTTAAGAAAAGCGCTTGCATGATAATGCAGGATGTGGTAAAATAAAAAAGCTGTTTGACAGAGATAGTAGTTTGTCCTGTCGAATGGAAGAAGCATAGGGAAGAAAATAAAAATTGATTTATAGTATAGAGAGGTGAGAAAGATGAAAGAAGGAATCCATCCAAAGTACCAGCAGGCAACTGTAACTTGCAACTGTGGGAATACATTCGTAACAGGTTCTACGAAACCGGAGATCCATGTGGAAGTTTGTTCCAAATGCCATTCGTTCTATACAGGCCAGCAGAAAACGGCGCGGGCTGACGGTCGTATTGATAAGTTCAACAGAAAATATGGTGTTAAGTAAAGTTGTTGCAAATAGGTTTGCATGTGAAAGGTTGAGGTGGTTGCTATCTCAACCTTATTTAAATATGTGAGGAACTGAATGTTATGAAAATAGACAAAGGCAACCGTTATTCCGGCATTGGCGGCCAAGCTGTGCTGGAAGGCGTGATGATGAAAAATAAGGATAAGTATGCAGTGGCTGTGCGTAAGCCAAACGGAGAGATTGATGTGGAAGTGGATGCTTATCCTGGTATTATGCATGACAGCGTATGGAAGAAGGCGCCGTTTGTCCGTGGCGTGTTTAATTTTCTGGATTCCATGATATTGGGGATGAAGACGCTGAACCATTCGGTGTCTTTTTATGAGGATGAGGAAGCGAAGGAGACGGCGGCGGATAAGGTTATGGGGAAGCTGTTTAAGGATAAGGCGGAGAGCGTGATGTTAGGGATGGTGACTGCTTTTTCGATTGTGCTTGCCGTAGCGGTTTTTATGGCGCTTCCTTATTTTATTGCATCGCTGTTTGAAGACTATATCAGGAATGCGTCGGTTATGGCTATCTTAGAGGGTGTAGTGCGGATTCTTATTTTTATTGGATATATTGTGGCCATTGCAAGGATGAAGGATATCCGGCGGCTTTACCAATACCATGGAGCGGAGCATAAATGTATAAATTGTATTGAGAAAGGAAGGCCGCTGACCGTCCATAATGTGATGCGCAGTTCCAGGCTGCATAAGAGGTGCGGCACGAGTTTCCTGTTTTTTGTAGTGTTTGTAAGCATTTTTGTTTTTTTCTTTATCCGTGTGGAACATCCGGCGCTGCGGATTCTTTTGCGGGTTGCGTTAGTCCCGGTGATTGCTGGGATTTCCTATGAGATTATCCGCCTGGCGGGACGAAGCGACAATATTTTCATTGCGCTGTTGTCTGCACCCGGGATGGGGCTGCAGCGGCTGACGACAAAGGAGCCGGATGAAGAAATGGTGCAGGTGGCTATGGCATCGGTAGAGGCGGTATTTGACTGGAAAGCGTATTTGAAGGAAACTTTTGGGTATGAGGTGGATGATTCATGGCTGACGTGAAAATGCAGGGCTGGTTTAGGATGAAAGCATTGGCATAATGGGAGTCTGCATTTACTGACAGGCAGCGTGTTGGAATAGTATGGAGAGGTTTGGGAAGTCATTGGAATATGGAATATAGGGAATGGTATGCATACGGTGTGCGTGAATTGGAAGAGGCAGGGATAGAAGAGGCGGCATTAGACGCCAGGCTGTTGCTGGAGTATGTCTGCCATACGGGGAGAAATGACCTGCTGGCCCATGGGGACAGAGAAGTGGGGGAGGAAGAGGGGAAGGTTTATATGGATGGGATTGCAAGGCGCAGGAAACATGAGCCTTTGCAGTACATTACTGGTGAGCAGGATTTTATGGGGCTGACTTTTCTGGTGGACAGAAATGTGTTGGTGCCAAGGCAGGATACGGAAATACTGGTGGAAGAAGCAATGCGTTTTTTGCACGATGGAATGGATGTGCTGGATATGTGTACGGGTTCCGGCTGTATTTTGCTTAGTTTGCTTCATTATTCCAATGGATGCCATGGCCTTGGCGTGGATATTTCCAGAGATGCTTTGGCAGTGGCAGAGCGCAACAGGATACGGCTGCAGAAGAAAGAGAGGGCAGGAAACCTGTGGCAGGATGGCTGCAATGGAGGCAATGGAATAGAAGAAACGGAGCCTGCCTGCCGGTTCCTGGAAAGTGATTTGTTTGAAAAGGTAAGCGGACGTTTTGATTTGATTGTGTCGAACCCGCCTTATATCCCGGCGGATGAGCTGTCTGGCCTGATGGAGGAAGTGGGGCGGTACGAACCGCGCTTGGCTTTGGATGGGAAAGAGGATGGGCTTTCTTTTTATCACAGGATAGTGGCACAGGCAGGGGATTATCTGCGGGGCGGCGGCGCGCTCTTTTTTGAGGTCGGCTGCGGGCAGGCGGAGGCCGTAAAAGGGATGATGGAAAAAGAGGGCTACCGGGATATTACAGTTGTGAAGGATTATGCCGGAATAGACAGAGTGGTATATGGGTGGAAGTGGAAATAGAAGGGCCGGACAATGTTTGACGGAAGTATGGCAAAGTCTTGAATGGCGGAAAGGATAGGGCATGTTTGATAAATTAGAGGATCTGCTGATTCGTTTTGACGAGATTATGGGTGAGCTTGGGCAGCCGACGGTGGCAAATAACCAGGAGCGTTTCCGGGCATTGATGAAAGAACAAAGTGACTTGACCCCTGTAGTGGAGGCTTATAAGGAATACAAAAAGAGCAGGCAGGATATTGAGGACAGTCTGGCTATGTTGGAGGAAGAGGCAGACGAAGAAATGCGGGAAATGCTAAAAGAGGAGCTTAATGGGGCGAAGAAGCGGGTGGAAGGGCTGGAACAGGAATTGAAGGTATTGTTGCTGCCTAAGGATCCCAATGATGATAAAAACGTGATTGTGGAAATACGGGCCGGCGCGGGCGGAGATGAGGCTGCGTTATTTGCAGCTGAGATTTACCGGCTGTATGTGCATTATGCGGAAAGTCAGCGTTGGAAAGTGGAGACGATGAATGTGGATGAAATCGGCATTGGAGGCATGAAGGAGGTTAACTTTATGATTACCGGGCAAGGGGCGTACTCCAGGCTGAAGTATGAAAGCGGCGTGCATCGTGTCCAGCGTGTCCCGGAAACGGAAAGCGGCGGGAGAATCCATACTTCCACTATCAGTGTGGCGGTAATGCCGGAGGTGGATGAAGATATTGATATTGTCATTGAGGATAAAGATGTGCGGGTGGACGTTATGCGGGCTTCCGGCAACGGAGGGCAGTGTGTTAATACAACGGACTCGGCAGTGCGGTTGACCCATTATCCTACAGGGATTGTGGTATACAGCCAGACGGAAAAGTCACAGCTTCAAAATAAAGCCAAGGCATACGCTTTGTTAAAAGCGAAACTATATGATATGGAGCAGCAGCAAAGGCATGATGCGGAGGCGGAGCTGCGCAGGAGCCAGATTGGCACGGGGGATCGGTCGGAAAAAATACGAACCTATAATTTCCCACAGGGCAGGGTGACGGATCATCGGATTAACCTGACATTGTATAAGCTGGATAAGGTGATGAACGGAGATATCCAGGAGATTATTGACGCTTGTATTGCGGCCGACCAGGCAGCAAAGCTGACGAAGATGAATGAGAATGAATGATATAGATTAGAATATTTGTTTATGGCACATGGGGCTGTTGCAAAATAGCTGTTATATACAAAATATGGTATTCAGAACGTTAGAATTTCATCCATATATTGTATATAGGCTGCATTTTGCAACAGCCCCTTTTTGCGTTTTCATGGCTGTGTTATATATCATTTTTTTAATTCTATGAAACTTTTTGGGAAGGATGTGCGTCTAATAAGATGAGAGCATAGGAAAAACAGATATTTGGGAGCGTTTTTCTTGTATGCGCAACTTCCTATTTTATAAAATAAGAAAAAAATAAAAAATTTTTTTGCAGTATTTTTGACGTGTATGGGATATTACTATTGAGAGAAGATAATACGGAAATGGAAAAGGGGCCTGGGAGGCAGATACGGATGTAGCAGGGAAGGCAATCAGGGGATTGAATCTGGGAAATTAGCGCAAAGAAAACAAAAACGGGAAACAGTACATATGGAAAAGAAGAGCAGAGGGGCGCAGAAGGCAGTTCCCAGGTGTGGGGAAGTGGAAGCGCTGCAGCAGAAGATCAACTTGTATAGTGACATGCTGTATCGGATCGCTTTTCTGCAGCTAAGGAATAATCAGGACGCAGAGGATGTGGTACAGGAAACATTTTATCAGTATATAAAGAGCAGAAAGGCATTTGAGACGCAGGAGCATGAAAAAGCGTGGTTAATTAAAGTGACATTGAATGGGTGCCGGAAGGTATGGCGTTCTGCCTGGAACCGTCATAGAGAGGAATGGCCGGAGAAGGAGCTGGAAGGGAAGGTGACGGCCGGGGCAGGGAATATGGAAAGCGCTGTGTTGCGGAGGGAACAAAGCCGGGAGATTATGGAGGCGGTGGTCAGGCTGCCGAGGAAATACCGGGAAGTCATCCATTTATTTTATTATCAGCAGATGAGTATTAAGGAAATTGCACTGGCGACAGGGCGGAAGGAATCCACCGTCACTTCACAGTTGACAAGGGGGCGGGAGTTGCTTCGCAAAAATCTAAAGGAGGGGTATCAGTATGAAGGATTTTAAAAGTGAATATCAGTCTGCCGTACAGGATATGGACATGCTGGGCATGAAAGAAATTCATATTGACGCCATGTCTGTTTTGGATGAGCGCAGGCACAAGAGGCAGATGATGAAGAGGCTGCAAAGAGGGACGGCAACGGCTTTCTCGGCGGTATGCGTGATATTCCTGTGTGGCTTTGGCACGGTAAAGGCGGCAGAGTATATCGGGAATGTGATAAAAGTGAATGAATGGGGTTTTGAATCAGGGGATGCGGCCACGATGGCGGGGAATGGGGGAGGAAGCGGCCAGGCTTATGTGCTGGGAGAGGAAATAACCTTGGCCATGGAAAGGGCGTCCAGCAATGGAGGGGATGCTATGGGGGTGCAGGCGGCTGGGGAGGCAACGGAACGTCTGGAAGGCCAGGAAGCGCAGGCAGGAGAGGCGGGAAACGGCCTGGCTGCACAATCCTTGGAGGAGGCGGGCAAAGGACAGCCAATGGAAAGGGCGTCCGGTGCAGACGCCAACCAGCCGGCATTGGCGTCTGAAGCCGCAAAAGGCCCAATGGCTGAGGCAAAGAAGAGCCAAACGTCCGGGATGGAAGCGGGAGTTGTGGATATGTCAGCGGATAGGGAGGACATAGGGGAGGTGGAAGAAATCCCGGTTAAGAATTATGCTTCCTGGGAGGAATTTGAAAAAAATGAAGATATTATCTTTCCGCAGCCGTCTATAAACATAGGGGATGCAATTACGTCTACGGATGTGACGGTCTGTGGGGATTGGGCGATGGTGCGATATGATGTGGATGGAAAAGTGCTTTGGATGGAGAGGACGGACTATGCCGATACGCAAGGCCATGCATCGTCCAAAGTATTCCCGGGGGGCGTATGCAATGAGAGAAGCTATACGACGCCGCAGGGGTATACATATACGCTGATTGACTCCGTACAGGGGGCTGATGAAGGAATGCCGCAGATTCATGCGGCAGTGACGGTTGGGAGTTATGAAGCTTTTATAGATTTTATGGGGTATACGGAAGAAGAAGCCAAGGGAATTATGGACAGCATTGATTTAAGTGTGTATGAGTAGGGAGAGGGCGGCTGCAGAGCCGGGTGGTTTTTTTGAGAGGAGGAAACCCAAATGAAAAATGTATTGATTTATAACCAAAATGAAACGAATATGGAAGCGCTTAAGATTTTTCTGGTACAGGACGGTTTTCAGGTTTTGGTGGCAAAGGAATTGAAGGATGTGGTGGCAAGGGTCAGGGAAAAGGATATCCATCTGGTAGTTATGGATATTGATTTCCCAAAGAACGATGGGGTGGAACAGTTAAAAATAATCCGTAAGGCGGATAAAATGCCGATTATTGTACTGTCGGCAAATAATACGGAACGGATGAAAATTGCGGCGCTCAATGCAGGAGCGGATGATTATGTAATCAATCCTTACCACCCGATGGAGTTTATGGCCAGGATTAATTCGCAGTTTAAACGTTATACGCAGCTTGCCAATATGTGTGAGAATATAAACCGGATTTACCGGGTGGATGAACTGGTGATTGACGATGTTTTGCGGAAAGTGACGGTGGCAGGCAAGGAAGTCAGCCTGACGCCTATTGAATATAAGATTTTGAGACTGTTGGTAAAAGAGAAAGGGAAGGTGCTTTCGATTGGGCAGATTTATGAGTCCATCTGGAATATGCAGGCCATTGGGGCGGACAATACCATTGCCGTACATATCAGGCATATCCGGGAAAAAATAGAAAGGAATCCGAAAGAGCCGCATTACCTGAAGGTAGTATGGGGGACAGGTTATAAGGTGGGATAGGCATTTTATCGTTTTGCGCCCGCCTGTCTGTAGCATGAATGCAGACAGGCGGGTTTTGCCGTATTTTGGATACAGTTGCAGACTGCTTCCTTACTCGGATCTATTGCCTGGCTGCTTGTGGGAGCGTTTCAATGTCGATATGGTTGGATGTTCATAATTTATTGATTCAATTTATTGATTCCTGCGTTTGTTGTGGCAATAGACAGGCTAAATATTGAAAACTTTCCGATTTGTGGTATAATTGGCTTAGGTTTTTGATAAGGTTTAGAAAAAAGAATAAGGAGTGGATAGGAATGTATCGTTTTTTTAAGACTTTGAAGGCTAATTATCTGATATCGGCCGGTTTGTGTATCCTGTTTGGAATTACGCTGGTAGTATGGCCGGACATTTCCTCCAGGCTGTTATGCGTCGGGCTGGGCTGTGTATTGGCTCTGACAGGCATAGTGCATCTGGTCACTTTTTTTATCAGAAGGGATGGGACATTCCTTTCCCGGGTGAGTTTTCTGATAGGGATTGTGCTGGCTGTGTTGGGATGTTGGATTATCGTATATCCATCGGTGTTAATCCGGTTAATCCCTGTGATAATTGGCGTAATCCTGACGCTGCATGGGGGAAATGACTTGCTGCAGGCAGTGCAATTGCATCGTGGGAAATATGAGAAATGGTGGGTGGCGATGCTGTTTGGCATTCTTACCGCTGGTTTTGGCATATTCCTGGTGTGCAATCCTTTCGAAGCAGTGAGCGCTGTGGCAACGCTGATTGGCGTTTTCCTGATTTTTGACGGGATTTCCGATATTTGGATTATTTCCCGTATTTCCAGGACGGCAAAAGCAGTAGTGGAAACAATGGAAGCTCTGGATGTGGATGCGGTGGAAATAGTGGAGAAGGAAAAGTAAAAGGATGCAGAGGAAAGAGAGGAGCCAAGCATTTGGCAGTCAGATTACGGGAAAGGGTATGTAAAATAGGAGAGGACAGAAGGAGGAAGGGTATGGCAGTTTGTGAAATCAGCAATGGAGAAATTACGGCATCGGTGGACAGTCATGGCGCAGAGCTGAAATCCCTGCGCAGCGTGGAAAACGGAACGGAGTATATGTGGTGTGGGAATCCGGCGTATTGGGGGAAGACATCGCCCATTTTGTTCCCGTTTATCGGAATGTTGAAAAATGGGGGATATCGTTTCCGTGGGGAGCCTTATATGATGACGAAACATGGGTTTGCAAGGGATTTGGAATTTAAACTGGTTTCCCATGAGGCGTCGGAGGTGTGGTTTGCGCTGGATGCCGATGAAAAAACAAAGGAGATTTATCCGTTTGATTTTAAATTGGAAATAGGGTACCGTTTGGAAGGGAAGCAATTGAAGACGCTCTGGAGGGTGGAGAATGTGTCGGAGGAAACGATTTATTTTTCTATCGGCGGACATCCGGCGTTTAACTGTCCGCTGCATGAGGGGGACAGACGGGAGGATTATTACCTGGAATTTGATAAAAAAGACTGCGTCCGTTGCACCGTGATAGGGACGGACGGGCTGGTGGGAGATCATCAGGTAGTCCATGAGCTGGCGGACGGGTTGCTGCCAGTAAAGGCAGAGCTTTTTGAAAGGGATGCTATGGTAATGGAAGACAGACAGTTGCGGCGGATTTCTTTGCTCACTCCGGATAAAAAGCCATATGTTACCGTATCGTTCCAGACGCCGGTAGTGGCTGTTTGGACGCCGTCAGTGGTTAAAGCTCCTTTTGTCTGCATTGAGCCTTGGTATGGATTGTGTGACCATGTGGATTTTGAAGGTTCCTTAGAGGAACGCAAATGGGGGAATGAGGTGCAGCCTGGGAAGCGGTTTGCCGCGGAATACCTGATAGAGGTGAGAGGGTGAGAGGAAAGAAGGGCGCAGTGAAAGTGGCAATGGCTTTGTTTCTGTCGGCTGTGGGAGTGACGGCGTTAGCGGGGAGTGGATGCGGACAGGAGAAAGGGATGGAAAATGTCCCAAAGCGGCAGGCGGAAGAAGTAAGCTTGGAAGGACAGGAGAATATGGATGCGCCAGTCCGGAATTTCACGAATATGTGTGCCTATAATGGTAAAGTTTATTGTGGCGCCCATGGCTTCTTTGGGGAAGAAATTCCATTGGAAAGCAATGTTTTTACTATATGGGACGATAAAATTTATTTTGTGGAGAAGGTGCAGGAAGCGTATGACAGCCTGACGGATGAACTGACTCAAATCAAATGTTCCAACCTGGACGGCAGCGGTGTGGAAACGCTGGCGGAGGATGTATTCCTGGCTGGGGCAGGCTATGAGAAAATAATAGGCAATAAGCTGTTTTATGGCTGCGGATATGATGAAAACCATTGTATGGAATATGCCTGGGTAGATGTAGAGACGAAGGAGCGCGGCATGGTTTCCACAAACCGGATTGAGGATATCCTGGGGTATGACGGAATTTATTTATATTATCGTGGGATAGACAGGGAAAGGGAGCAGAATGTGCTTGGCCGTGTACACCTTAAGGAAGGGAAGGATGAGATTCTGGATACTTTTGCGAAGGTGGATGAGGAGGGATATATTGAAAGCGCAGTTTATGCGGACGGGAAGCTTTATTGCTTTACTCTCGACTATAAGCCGGAAGGATATGATTACCGCACGTTTCATTACCGTATGGATATAAGGGATAAAGAGACAGGGAAAGCGCTTGGAAAGGTTCCGGCAGATTTTACCGGATCGTCCAACTATTCCTTCCTGGTGCAGGGAGGGAAGGTATACACAGCTATGGCAGGGGAAGTGGTGGCAATTTCCATAGATAAAGGGGAGAAATGGACGTTGGCCCGGATGGAGGAAAAGGAATATTGGGGGATTTTGTATTTCATTCCAGGGGACGGATATCTTTATTATGAAGCAATTGCGGAAGTGGATGAAGAAACAGGAAACAATGATTATTTTTACCGTGTGCCGGAGTCCGGAGGGAAAAAAGAATTGTTAAGTGAGTGGTACACAGCGTAAAAATGTGTTATAATATGGAAAGTACCAGTAATTTTAATAAAGGAGAAGGAAATAATGGCAAAATGGGTGTACTTATTTGAAGAAGGCAGCGCCGACATGAGGAATCTTTTGGGCGGTAAAGGTGCAAACCTGGCGGAAATGACCAGGCTGGGCCTTCCGATACCGCAGGGGTTTACGGTAACAACGGAAGCATGTACAGACTATTATAACCAGGGGAAGAAGATTTCCGCAGAGATTGAAGCGCAGATTTTCGAAGCGTTGGAAGGGCTGGAGAAGAAGCAGGGGAAAACGTTTGGAGATACGCAAAACCCGCTTCTGGTATCTGTCCGTTCCGGTGCAAGGGCTTCCATGCCAGGGATGATGGACACGATTTTAAATTTAGGGCTGACGGATGTTGCCGTGGAGGGGTTTGCAAAAAAGACAGGCAATCCAAGGTTTGCGTATGACTCTTACCGTAGGTTTATCCAAATGTTTTCCGATGTGGTTATGGAAATTCCAAAGTCATATTTTGAAAGGATTTTGGATGAAATCAAAGAGTCTAAGGGTGTGAAATTCGATACGGATTTGACCGCGGAAGATTTAAAAGAAGTAATCGGGAAATTTAAGCAGGTCTATAAGGATAAAATGGGGACAGACTTCCCGCAAGAGCCAAGAACGCAGTTGATGGAAGCGGTAAAAGCAGTATTCCGTTCCTGGGATAACGACAGGGCGATTGTATACCGTAGGATGAACGATATTCCTGGCGACTGGGGAACAGCAGTGAACGTACAGGCTATGGTGTTTGGAAATATGGGCAGCACTTCCGGTACGGGCGTGGCATTTACAAGGAATCCTTCCACAGGCGCAAAAGGCATTTACGGTGAGTATTTGATTAATGCGCAGGGGGAGGATGTGGTGGCAGGCATCCGGACGCCACAGCCCATTACGAAGTTACAGGAGGATTTGCCTCAGTGTTACGGACAGTTTATTGAAATTGCCAATAAGCTGGAAGACCATTACCGTGATATGCAGGATATGGAATTTACCATTGAAGACGGCAAATTGTTTTTCCTGCAGACCAGGAACGGAAAAAGGACAGCGCAGGCGGCGTTGCAGATTGCCTGCGATTTGGTGGATGAGGGGAAGATTACTCCGCAGGAAGCGGTAACGCGTATAGAAGCGAAATCTTTGGATCAGTTGCTGCATCCCACCTTTGATGTGGAGGCTTTAAAGGCAGGGACAGTTATCGGACAGGCGCTTCCCGCATCGCCGGGGGCTGCGGCAGGAAAGGTTTATTTTACGGCGGAAGAGGCGAAAAAAGCTCATGAGTCAGGGGAAAGGGTGATCTTGGTTCGTTTGGAAACTTCCCCGGAGGATATCGAAGGTATGCACGCAGCGGAAGGCATCCTGACGGTAAGAGGCGGTATGACCAGTCATGCGGCGGTAGTGGCGCGCGGCATGGGAACTTGCTGTGTATCGGGATGTGGGGATATTTCCATTAATGAGGAAGATAAAGTATTCCAGCTTGGCGGACATGTTTATCATGAAGGGGATTATATTTCCCTGGATGGTTCCAACGGCAAGATATACGATGGCGACATTAAGACAGTGGAAGCGTCCATTAGCGGTAATTTTGAAAGAATTATGGAATGGGCGGATTCCTTCCGTAAGCTGCAGGTGCGCACCAATGCGGACACTCCTGCGGATGCGGCAAATGCTGTAAAGTATGGCGCGGAAGGCATTGGGTTGTGCCGTACGGAGCATATGTTCTTTGAACCGGAGAGGATACCGAAGATTCGTCAGATGATTTTATCCAGGACCGTTCAGGAGAGGGAGAAGGCATTGAGTGAATTGATTCCTTTCCAGAAAGGGGATTTCAAAGGATTGTATGAGGCAATGGAGGGAAGGCCGGTAACGATTCGTTTCCTGGATCCCCCGCTCCATGAGTTTGTTCCGACAGAAAAGGATGACATTGATGATCTGGCTGTAAAAATGATGATGACGGCAGAGGAAGTGCAGGAAATCTGCGACAACCTTCATGAATTCAATCCGATGATGGGTCATAGGGGATGCCGTTTGGCTGTCACATATCCGGAAATTGCCCGGATGCAGACAAGAGCTGTTATGGAAGCGGCTATTGAAGTGAACGCGGAAAAAGGCTATGATGTGGTTCCGGAAATTATGATTCCTTTGGTAGGCGACAAGAAGGAATTGAAGTTTGTGAAGGATGTGGTAGTGGAGACTGCGGAACAGGTGAAGAAAGAGAAAGGGGCGGATATTAAGTACCATGTGGGAACGATGATTGAAATTCCAAGGGCGGCTTTGCTGGCAGATGAGGTTGCGGAGGAAGCGGAGTTCTTCTCTTTTGGAACCAATGACTTAACGCAGATGACATTTGGTTTTTCGAGGGATGATGCAGGAAAGTTCTTAGATGAGTATTATAAGCATAAGATTTATGAGTCGGATCCTTTTGCAAGATTGGATCAGAACGGAGTTGGACAGTTGGTTAAAATGGCAGCGGAGAAAGGAAGGAAAACCAGACCGGATATTAAGCTTGGTATCTGCGGGGAACATGGCGGGGATCCTTCTTCGGTGGAATTTTGCCATAGGATTGGGCTGACTTATGTGTCATGCTCGCCTTATAGGGTGCCTATTGCGCGGTTGGCGGCGGCGCAGGCGGCTATATCACAAAGATAGGCGAAAACCATTTTGGACTTTATATCTAAATAATCATAAGCGTATCATTAGAGATAGTGGTACGCTTATTTTTTTGCCCCGATTTTGCATATTTGAGCCGACTGCCATTTCCTTATATAATGAAAGCAAAAAAGGACGGTGGCAATTATGAGGGAGAAACTGAATCATTTGTATGTAAACAGCCAAGAGAGGACAATCCTGTTACATAGCCTTGTCGAGCTGAAAAATCAGCTCATACAGCAAGGCAGATATACCGACCCTGTTGACGAGCTTATCTTCAAGGTCAGCAATGCTCCCATTAAGAAATTAAAGGTTGTGGCAGGT
>CAJTQO010000012.1 GCA_910578405.1 uncultured Lachnospiraceae bacterium
AAATATAATTTCTATTTATCATCCCGAACTTTATGTCCGGCAAAGAAATTTCTCCAACGGAGAGGGTGGGATTCGAACCCACGCGCCCTTGCGGACAAACGGATTTCAAGGCCGCCTCGTTATGACCACTTCGATACCTCTCCATCTCCACATACCGTTTCCGGCACCTTCAATTCGTGGCATTTGCCTGCTTTGATGTTTTGCTTCATCAGCAGCGCAAGACATATATTAGCAAAAAAGTTTTTAAATGTCAACAGGTTTTTTCATTTTTTTTCATTTTTTACTCATATCCACTCTGACAGGCTTAAAATCAATGGTTAAGATAAAAACGCCTCAGCAATCAGCAAGTCTTCCGGCGTGGTAAGTTTTATGTTTTGATAGCTTCCTTCCACAAGCTTTACTTTCCGCTTCGTAAAAGTTTCCACCACCATAGCGTCGTCTGTAATATGAATGCCCTGCCTTTCTAAATCTCCTTCTTTCTCTGCAAGCAAAACATAGGCTTCCCGAATTAAATCGTAAGAAAACGCCTGGGGCGTTTGCACTGTCCAAACCAAATCCCTTTTCGGCGTTGCCGACGCGAATCCATCTTCATCCACTATCTTTATAGTATCCTTTACCGGCATCCCGGCCACACATGCATGATATTTCCTTACGCCAGAATATACGCGTTCCAAAATTTCCCTTGTCACAAATGGCCTTGCTCCGTCATGGATTAGGACGTAATCACATTCTCCCAGCGCATTTAGCCCCGCCTGCACGGAATGGTAACGCTCCTTTCCCCCAGCCACCACAGCCGTGACCTTATCAAAACCATATTCCTGTACAATATGCTCCTGACAGTATGCCAGCTCCCCTTCCGATGCAACCAACGCTATTTTCCGCACAAAACTTTCCTGTAATGCTTTCAGCGCATAATAAAGCAACGGTTTCCCCCCTAACAGCATATATTGCTTGGGCGTTCCGCTCTGCATCCTTGTCCCCCGGCCTGCAGCAAGCAGGACGGCCGCGCATTCCTCTTGCCGACACTCCTTATCCCGGCCCAACGTTTCCCTTTGCATTTCCGTCTTTTTTTCCATCGCTTCCCATTCCTCCGCTCCAGAGCGTGTCTGAAAATTGCTTTCTGGCAGATGTGCGTCACAGTTTGTGAAAGATTTGCGCCAAAGGAAGGACGTATCACCTAAATTTGGCGCAAATATCATACGAAGCGGGACGTGCATTGTGAGGAAGGAATGTTCAAACACGCTCTGGCATAAAACGCCAGGACATCTTTTAAAAATTATCAGAACTTCGCTTTTAACAATAAGAACTTCGCTTTTTTATCATATCAATAAAACACAAACGTAAATAAGATTCTATAAACTCAAATTGGGAACGGCATTTAGGTCAAACCCATGCCTCACTCCTTTTTTGTATTCATAATATCCGGCCACGCCAATCATGGCTGCATTGTCCGTGCAGAAAACCGGGGAAGGCCGGTAAAAAGCAATCCCAGCCTTCTTACATGCCACCCCGAACGCTTCCCGGAGCGCAGAATTGGAAGCTACGCCTCCGGCAATGGCAAACTTGTCATAGCCGTACTCTTTCACTGCCGCTATGGAATGTTCCACCAAAACCTCCACCACCGCTTTCTGGAAAGACGCCGCCACATCCGCCGTATTCACCGCTTCCCCCTTCATTTTGCAGGAATTCAGGTAATTTAACACCGCTGACTTTAACCCACTGAAGCTGAAGTCATACGCAGAACCTGCTACTTTTGCCCGTGGGAAGCACACCGCGTCCGGATTCCCCTCTTTTGCCTCCCTGTCAATTTTCGGCCCTCCCGGATAGCCAAGCCCGATAGCCCTGGCTACTTTGTCAAAGGCTTCTCCGGCCGCGTCATCCCTGGTTCTTCCAATCAGCTCATACTCTCCATAGTCTTTTACCACCACAAGATGAGAATGCCCTCCTGACGCCACCAAGCATACAAAAGGAGGTTCCAGTTCCTTATTTTCTATAAAATTGGCGCAAATATGCCCTTCGATATGATGCACCCCTATTAAAGGCTTCCCTGTTGCGAAACTAATCGCTTTCGCTTCGGACACTCCCACCAGAAGCGCCCCCACTAACCCAGGGCCATAGGTTACGGCAATTGCGTCAATGTCTTTTAATCCGACGCTTGCATCGGCCAACGCCTGTTCTATTACCTGGTTGATTTTCTCAATGTGCTTCCTGGACGCTATTTCCGGCACAACGCCGCCGAATTCCGTATGCAGCGCAATCTGTGAATAGATTACATTGGACAACACCTCCCTGCCGTTCTTCACAACAGCCGCCGCCGTTTCATCACAGGAGCTTTCTATTGCCAAGAGGAATATTTCTTTCATGTTTTACCTCATTTCTGCGCTGCCTTTTGCGCGTAATCGCTTTGTGCCAAACAACGCGCAGTGGTTGCGCCGCAAACCTACTATTTGGCGTCTGACTCTTCCACAAGCTCCCAGCCATATATTTTCCAATGGCCGGCGCTGTCCTTCCTCATAAGGAAACGTTCTTGAGAGCTGACAATCTGTGTCCCTTTACGGATGTTGAATGTACAGTAAAGCCTCGCCCAATCGTAACCGTCCCTGGAAAAATAGTCCACATCCGTACTGGAAGAAGGAGAATAACTGGATATTTTCATGTCATCCTTACTCATATTGGCAATCTCGCCGGCCAAACTCAATAAATACATATCCTCATTCTGATTGGCGATAAATTCTTCATCATACAGTAACTGTATCTGCGCCGCCAGCGCCTCCAGTTCCTCGTCCGTGTGAGATTCATTGTACAGACACTGCAGGATATCGCAATAATATTTCAGCGTTTCCTTGGGAGATGGCGGGTAATTGTTCTCCAGGTTACGCAACAATACTTGCTGGGACTTGGAAATGGCAGGGACATCCTCGCTTTTGCCCCCTCTCGTCTTATTCGCCAGATAAAAATAAAACCCAATAACAAGCGCCGCCAGCACACAGGCAATCACAGCCAGTTTCCATGGATTTTGCCGTTCCTTCTTCATATCCCTTCCCTCCTCTTCTTCCTGTTCTTGCATCTTTTCCGGATAAGGACGCGCCGCTGCATCCCAAAACGCAATCTCCGCCTGGAATGGTTAGCGGGCCATTGCCGCTAAGCATCAGTCTTCCTCAAACATAAGCTCTATGCTTTTCCCATCCTTGCCGGCCTCCGACAAAGGGAAAATCTTCTTAACATCCCGCATATACTCTTCCGCACGCACAAGGGACGGACTGTAATGGGTCAGCCAAAGTTTTGCCACGCCTGCCTTCCTCGCCAAATGGGCCGCTTCATAAAAAGTCATATGCTTATGCTCTTTCGCTTTTTCCTGTTTGTCCGGCTCTCCGTACATTCCTTCACAGATAAACAAATCCGCGCCGGACGCATTGCGGACAATGCCCTCCGTGGGCCTGGTATCCGTACAGTAGGTGAGCTTAATCCCTTTGCGCGCTGCCCCAAGCACCATGTCCGGCGTATAGATTCTGCCCTCCAGTTCAATGGTTTCCCCTTTCTGCAGGCGGTTCCAATACCTTCTGTCTAACCCAAGCTCCATTGCTTTTTCCACCTGGAATTTGCCGATGCGTTCTATCACTATGCTATACCCATAGCATACCACATTATGGTTCACACGAAAAGCTTCAATCCGAAATCCGTCAAATTCAAAACGCTGTTCCGTTTCCGTTATTTCCATATATTCAATCGGGAACGGAAGCTCCGGCGCAATCACACGAAGCGCATTCACCACCCTGGCCAGTCCTTTTGGCCCCACTAAAAGAAGCGGCTCTGTCCGTTCCGCATTCCCCATTGTAAGGAGCATCCCGGGCAGTCCGCTGATATGATCCGCATGATAGTGGGTGAAGCAGATAATGTCAATCGGTTTCGGACTCCAGCCCTTCTCCTTCATGGCTATCTGCGTCCCCTCCCCACAATCAATCAATATACTTTTTCCATTATACCTTAACATCAGGGATGTCAGCCAGCGGTAAGGCAGCGGCATCATCCCTCCTGTTCCGAGCAAACATACATCTAACATAAAACTCCTATCCAGCGCATGTCCTATTTGCCGTCATGCGCTCTGCCAGCCCAGAACCTTGTTTCATGCATCTTCGTTTTACGCATTCGCATTTTTTACAAAAGTTCCTTTTCCTCCTGGCATTCCACTGGTATCCGGAATCTGGCTATCATTTTTTCGTAACAGTCTTCGCATAAGTCGAACTTATGGTTCTGTCCGTCTTTCCTGCTGAAATATCCGAAAGAAGCGTCCACCTTCAAACATCCCTCTTTCAAAATCCCATTTTCCACCAATAATTCTTTTCCACAATAATTACAGATTACAGAAGCAAGTTCCCTGTTAGTTTCATCCAGATATTTACGCATAGTCTCATCCTCCCTAGATGCACAATGTGTCCCTATATCTGCATTATACACGAGCATTTGCGACAAAAACAGTGGTAATTCCTGTTATTTTGACATGCCCTGTCTTTTCCACATAATCAGTGCGTCTTCCTTTGGCTTTTCGTAGAAATCTCTGCGGACGCCTTCGCCCCGAAACCCATACTTTTGATACAACCGTATGGCCGGATTGTTGCCGCGCCTGACTTCCAGGGTAAATGCCTGTATCCCAAGTTCCCTGCCCTTGACCAAAACGGCGTCCAACAACATTCCTGCCACTCCTTTGCGGCGAAAGGACTCCTGCACGGCCACATTGGTAATTTCCCCTTCCCCAGCCAGGCTGCGCAGCCCGCATAGGCCAATGACCAGGCCCTCCGCTTCCGTTTCCGCCACATAGTAATAGGCATACTCACAAGAAAGCGTATCAAGAAACGCCTGTTCTGACCATGGCCGGGAAAAATTTTCCGCTTCCAGCCGCGCTGCGGCCCCTGCATCCTTTGCTTCCATACGTCTGACCCTAATCATGCCGTTCCACCGCCCCGCTCATCCCGTTCCCGCTCTGCCTGTGACTGACGCAGATAAACAGGGATATGCTCCCCTGCCTTAACCGCCCTGCCTTCTTTCCAGTAAATACATCCCAATGCGGCAATGGAGGCCGCCCTTTGTCTGTTCATATGGGGAGGCGCAAAACTGTATGCCGTCTGCATAAGTCCTTTCAGACATTCCTGAAATACCGGAACCCCATCTCCTAAAAATATGACCCTCCCGCCCAAATCATTCAGCTTTTTGGCAATTTCTTCTATGGCAACCGCACACTGGGGTTCCACTGTCCGAAACCGGCAGCCGGATGGCTGCGCGCATAGCCCGCCAGCCGCTTCCCCATGGATTTGGGACATGCCTTCCGTCGCCTCTTCCTGCGTAAATTTATAAATCCCGGTATAAACCTGCCCCCTCCTTGCATCCATAATGGGGCAAATATAATCCTTTGCCCCGTACATATTATAGGCCAGCCCTTCCAGTGTGGGGATTTCCACAATAGGGATATCCAACGCAAGCCCAAGCCCTTTTGCCGTCGCAGAACCAATCCGCAACCCGGTAAACGAGCCTGGCCCCGCCGCCAGAGCTATCGCATCCAACGTTTCCATATCCAACTCTGTCCGTCTGCGTATTTCCTCTAACATTGGCAGCAATGTTTGGGAATGCGTTTTTTTATATTGGACACTATACTCTGCAACCAGACGGTCATCTTCTACCACTGCCACGGACGCCACCAGGCCGGAGCTGTCCAACGCCAAAATTTTCATCTTCCCTCTACCATCCCTTCCGCTCTATTGTTATCCGCCGGAAATCCATCCCTTTCGCCAAATCTTTGCAAATCGTAACTTCCCTGTACTGTTTCGGAAGAATCTCCCTTATCCGGTCCGCCCATTCCACCAGGCACAGGCCCTCTCCATAAAAACAGTCCTCACAGCCGATTTCTTCCATTTCCTCCACATCCCCAATGCGGTACACGTCAAAATGATAAAAGGGCATCCTGCCGTCCTCATAAATCTGCAAAATGGTAAAAGTGGGGCTTGTAACCACTCCCTGTATCCCCAGGCCCTTGGCGACCCCTTGGGTAAACACGGTCTTGCCCACTCCCAATTCCCCAATCAGTGTATAAACCTCCCCTGGAAAAGCCTGCTCCCCTATCCTCTGTCCAAGCGCAAAGGTTTCCTCTGCGCCATATGTTTCCACCACTTCCAGAGCCATTTCCTTCACGCCCCTTTCTCTCTTTTTGCCCACCGCAGTATGCCAATTATCCCGCCTCCGCCTGCAATCTTTGGGACTTTGCAGCCCTCTGTTTAATGCCTTATCTTTACCTTAGACGGCGGCATATGGGTGCATATCATTTCAATGACCTGCGGCGTCAGCTCACCCAAATCCTTTCTTGGAAAAATGGAGGCATTCACCCTGGAAGTATACACAATCAAACTCCTCTGGGTGGAAACCGCCTGGAACATATCTTCCCATTTTTGCGTCTGTGTTTCCCCTCCCTGGGACACTTCCATCCCCTCCTGCGTCAGCTTATAATGCAGCGGTTCCCGGAAAGCAGGCGTATTGGCCATTTGCTGCCTGGACTTTAAAAACAGCGTCCACGGCAAATACAGCAGCGCCACCACGCCTGCAAGCAGGAACAATGCTCCGCCGCGCATAAAAAACCACACTACCATAAGAGCCCCGGCAGTTGTGCCAATCAGCCCGGAGGCGCTATAATAAGTATGCCGGAGCATATAATCATATAATGCGTCCGCTGTTATTTTTACGTCAAATTCCAGTTCCATCGTCTTCTCTCCCAATCCATCCACCCCTTCCACTCTTTCATTATACCGATATTCCATCAAAGTGCAAGCATTAACGCCAATCAAACGCAAGAATCAAAAAAAACGGAAAAATTTACCCTTACAGGGCGCTGTGGCTCCAAATTGATTTCCGTGCCAGCCAAAATTAGTTTCCATGCCGGCCAAACAAGGAAAAAGAAAAGAATGGAGAGTGGGAATCCTGGCTGAAACCGGATTCCCACTCTCCATTCTTTCTAAGCGCACATAGATGCCACAATGTAATTCTTTATCGGTAAGCGAACCCCCTTGTCCGCCAGCGCCTCTTATTCATGCCGCAGCGCTTCAATAGGGCTTAATTTCGCCGCTTTCCTGGCTGGATAGATGCCAAAGAAAATACCTACCGCCGAAGAGAACACCGTTGCGCCGATAATCGTGGAAACCTGTGTCTTGGCCGGCACTCCTGCCACCGAGCCAATGGCATTCCCCCCCAAAACACCCAACACAATGCCGATTAGCCCGCCAAGCAAAGTAATAATCGCCGCCTCTGCCAGAAACTGCAGCAGGATAGAGCCGGTTCTGGCTCCCAGGGATTTGCGGATACCGATTTCCCTTGTCCGCTCTGTTACGGACACCAGCATAATGTTCATAACGCCGATGCCGCCAACTAACAGCGATATGGCCGCCACAAAAGATACAAAAGTCGTAATCACGCCCAAAATACTGTCATACTGTGCGGACATATCCGAAATGCTCTGCACCATAATCTGCCCCTCGCCCCGGACATTATATTTGTTCTCCAACAGGGCGATTGTATTCTGCGCCACTTCCGTACAATATTCCGAAGTTTCCGCAAAAACAAGCATATCCGTAAACTCTTCCACGTAATAGTAATACGCATCCGCCATGGCGGTATACGGCATTTCCAAATCCACGCGGGTGCTCATGGTCATATTTACCATTGAGCCTGCACTGTCCTCCCGAATCCCTACAATCGTCACTTCTTTGGATATGCCGTAAAGAGACAGCTCAAAACTCATGCCCACCACATCCGTAGTCCCAAACATATTGACCGCGCTGCTTTCCGAAATTACGCATACACCCTTGCTCCCAGCCACGTCTTCTTTGGTAAAATACCGCCCCTTGACAATAGGCCCGCCATTGCCGGAATAATATTGCAGCCCTTCCGTCCCGCCCATTGCACGGGCTTCAAAGCTCCCCTTTGACCCATAGGCGTTTCCCCATCCGCCAATCAAAGGCGTAACCCCTTTCACATGCTCTATATTGTCTTTAATCAAATCAAAATCATCCGGCGTAAACCGCATCGTCACACTGTCCAACGTGGTATCCAGCATCAGTTCAATCAAACCGCTCCCCATGCTTTCCAGCTCATCGTTTATCTGCCCTCTTACACCGTTCCCGATTGCCATAACCATAATCACTGACGCAATACCGATAATAATTCCCAGCATGGTCAGAATGGAACGGCCTTTGTTGCTCTTGATATTCATCAATGCAATCTTAATATATTCCCATATCTGCGCCATATCCAGCCTCCCATTATTGCTGCGGCACTGCCGTAACCTGCATACCTTCGGCAATACTGCTGTTTACTTCCGCCAGAATCTGGTCGTTTTCACTCAGGCCCTCCGTAATTTCAATGTCGGTATCAGAAGAAATGCCTGTCTGCACCGGCTTTTTCACCACTGTCCCATTTTCCACCGCATATACAAAGTTGCCTTCCATATCGGAATTGACCGCGCTGTACGGCACCAAAAGGGCTCCTTCGGATTTGGATGTGCTGATAGTCACTTTCGCTTCCACGCCAAGGAAAATGTTTTCATCCGGATTGTTAATCCGGATATCGGTATTCACCACCGCCGCGCCGCTGTTGTTCTTGGTTGCCATCTTGTCTATCTTTTCCACTTCCCCTTCATAGGTAAAGCCCCCAATGGCAACCTCCGCTTTCTGCCCTACCTTTATCTTCTCCAAGTCATACTTGGAAACGGATATGGACACCTTCACATCCTCTGTGCTTTCCAAATTTAAATAACTGTTCGCCTGCGGTCGGCGTCTTGCCCTCCACTGCATTCATTTCCGTCACTACCCCATTAAAGTCCGCCGTTACGCCGGCTTCCAGCGTAGATACAGCATCCAGCGTTTCCCTGGAGCTAATCTTTTCCAATTCAGTCTTCGCTTCCAGCTCTTCCTTCCCGCCTGCATTCAGCTTGGAACTCTCGCCGGAGCTTTTCTGGGATTTCATCTCTGACTTGTACTCTTTGCAGTTATTCAGCTTTTCCGTGTATATGGCAATCTCTTCCTCCCATGCGCGGATTTCTTCATTGTTGGCCTGTTCGTAAGTATTAAGCTGCACCAGTTTCTGCAGGTTTTCATACTCGTCCGAATCCGGATGGTCTGCCCAGTCAATCAAAGATATCTGCAAAAGGGCTCCTTCATGGGCCAAGGCCGCTTTTTTCTCGTCCACCCTCCGCTGAAGGTCTTTGATATAATTGTCAAAGTCCGTAATCTGCTGTTCTAACACCGCCAGATTTACATTGGCTTCGCTGATATCGCCCAGGCTTTCGTTGTTCTTCTGTATGGAATTGCGGTAGCTGCCTTCGTTTTCCTGCAGCTTTAACTCTGCGCTCCGTTTTTCATTGGCCAGGTCTGTCTCGTCATATGTAAGCACGGGCTCGCCTTTGGCAACCATTTCCCCCACTCCTATGTTTACTGTCCCTATTTTAACGCTGACCGGGGCAAAATAAGTCTTTACCTCATTCGATACAACGGAGCCGCTCGTACTCACTGTCTGCTCAATATCGCCCTTTGTAACCGGCATTGTAAATACCGTTGGCTTGGTATTGGCCGCCGCTATGTTATTATAAATGATAAAAAGAACAAAAACAGCCGCTACAACGCCAAAAATGCTCCTTTTTATCACTTTCTTACGCCGCGCCGGTTCCATTGGCGTTTTCCCTGCCTTTTTCTCAGCCTTTGCGCGCTTCTTTTCTTCCTTCTTCAGCTCCTTTTGTTTGCGTTTCTCCTGCTTGTGCAAATCCATATCTTCCATTTCCATACTCTCCTCCCGTTTCCGGATTTTTATAACTGCCACTAGCTTTCCATCTCTTCCCCAAATTCCACTGCCGCAGAATCATGGACAATATGCCCGTCCATAATCTTAATCACACGTTTGGCCTGCGCCGCGATTTCATTGTCATGGGTAATCAGTATCACGGTACGGCCTTCCTCATGCAGTCCTCTTAAAATCCCCATAATTTCTTTGGTGGAACCAGAATCCAGGTTCCCGGTTGGTTCGTCCGCCAGGATAATCGGCGGAGCCTGGGCAATGGCGCGCGCTATGGCCACCCTTTGCTGCTGTCCGCCGGACATCTCCGCCGGTTTATGGGTCTTGCGCTTTGCCAGCCCCACTTTCTCCAATGCAGTTTCCGAAAGCCGTATCCGCTCCCGCTTGGATACCCCCCGGTAAATTAACGGCAGTTCCACATTTTCTATGGCCGTCAGGTTCGCAATCAGGTTAAACCCCTGGAAGATAAACCCTATCTCCTTATTCCTGATGTCAGAAAGCTCATCGTCGCTCATATGCGACACATCCTTGTCATGCAGCATATAAATGCCGCTGGTTGGCACATCCAGGCATCCAAGCATGTTCATCAGTGTGGATTTGCCAGAACCGGACTGACCGATAATGGCCACAAATTCTTTCTCATGGATGGTTAAATTCACATGGTCCAGCGCCCTTACCTCATTTTCCCCGGGATTATATACTTTGCATATATCCCGTATTTCAACCAATGCACTCATTTATCCTCCTCCCGCACAACCCCCTGAATGTTGTCTTATTGTATTACTTGTCTAATACAATAATATTTTTTCCCTCTTTTGTCAACCCTTGTCAAGACAAATTTTTAACAATCGGCGGCAGCTTTGTTCACTGACTTCCTTTCTTCCTTTCGGCTCTTGTCAGCTACTGTTCCATTATATTGCATTTTTCTTACAATACGATGGTAATAAGCTTAAAAATTTCTTAATTTTTCTTAAGAATCCGCGGCATATGCGCCATTGCCCGTTCTTTGCATAGAAGCGCTTTCAATAATATAACGATTGGAAGGGAGGGTTTTCTTCATCCATTTTTTCATTTTTTCTTTTCAAAAAAAATTCCCCACCGTGGCCTGTGGGGAATTTCTCCTGACTTTTTCCTGGTTTTTTTGTTGCTTTTTCGCACCTTCTCCGTTATTTTCCTTCCGCTGCCTGACGTACAGGCATCCGTCCATGACTCTCCTTTAAAATCGGGCTGAGCTTTTTATAAACCAACATGGTGATGAAAGATACGCTGCCGCCTTTTAAGACATTCAAAGGCGCCACCGCAAAAATAACCAATGTCGCCACACTGTTAATCGCCGGATTGATGGCCGTACCCATGCCGATAATGGCGTCTAACGGCATTCCATAAAGCTGGGCAAATTTCGGCAGCAGGTATATGGCATTGAATGCGGTCCCAAACACGGTCATACATGCCGTGCCTGTGATGGAACTGATCATCGCCACTTTCTTTGTCTTCTTATTTAAGTACAGGATGGAAGCGGGTAAAATAAAGCTGCATCCAATGACAAAGTTCGCCAAATCCCCCACAAAGGCCGTTGTGGTTCCTTTGAAGACCAGCTTTAATAAAATTTTGCAAAATTCAATCATAACCCCGGCTACCGGGCCGAAAGCGAATGCGCCGACCAACACCGGGATTTCGCTAAAATCCAGCTCATAGAACGCCGGAGCGAAAGGCACTGGGAATTCTAACAGCATCAGCAAAAAGGCAATGGCCGAAAAAACGCCAATCAGCGCTATTTTCCTCGTGGAAAGTATCCGCTCCGTATCGCCGCTTATTTTCTTCACACGCCGCTCTGCCCCATATGCCACTGCAAACATCACCAGCACAATGCCAAGAAACTCCAGGACAAAGATTAGATTTTCTGTTACCGACTGCATAAAACCGTTCATTTTTTCCTCCTATTCCAGTTTTGCATTGTTGTCAGACCAAAGCTTTGGCCCTCACAATGCCGTTACTTAAAGATATGTTTGGAAAAATTCTTCCTGGAAATTTTTACAGAAGATACCGGATTTTATTCGGAGCGTAAAGGCTCTCTTTTCCATGCCTGCATGTTTGGCCGCTGCGTCAGCAATAAGCTTCCCTTTACGCTAAAAAACCCCGGACACTTCTTTGTCCGGGGCAGCATACCATAATCCTTTACCTGATAAAGCCGCTGGCATAGATTATCCAGCCACCTCTTACAGGCATGCTTCTTGCTTTCCTTCTCTCATCCAGACTTTACTGTCGGTTTTGGAATTCCACCAAATCAGCCGTTTGGAATACCTTCCGGTTTCCTTACGGGTCGCGGACTGTCACCGCCGGTAGGGAATGACGATTCTCTCGTTTCACCCAACCCCGAAGAATTTTCTCTTTTACGCTTTTTATGATATAACGGTTACGGAAATTTGTCAAGATACTTTTTGCCCCTTATCTCCCAAACGCTTACAAAGGAAGTCCCGTATAATGTTTCGTCACCTCCAGCACGCGGTATACATCCAGATAAGGCTGGTATTCCGCTTCCTTCCTGCAGATATATTCCCGCATCGCCTCCCATTGCAGACTTGCCGCTTCCCGTTCCCCTAACGCCAGGAAACGCAGGGCGCGGGCAAAAAGAAGGACATAATTGCTGTGATGCTCCAGTATCTCCCAATAAATATTTTCATATTCCCCTTGCGTATTTCCATGGCGCAGGATTTCTTCCCGGAATGCCTCGCAGCATTCCACCGCCTGCGCCATACGTCCGGCCATATCCTGGTCTTTCCGGCTCCCTTTGCCGTTTACATAATCACAGCTACTCAAATCCGACAGCCTGGAAAGGTATTCCAGCGTCTTTTGCGCATCCTTGCCGTAACACGCTTCGTAATATTCCATAATAATGTCTTCGATTCCTTCGCTTTTTTGAAAGAGCGCCCGCCCCATCACATAGTTGGGCAGCGCATTGGGAAATGCGGCCCGCAGCTCCTGGCAGCTAATATAACCGTCTAAACCCATTTCTTCCAGTTTCTGTATATCCCCATACAAAACCTTTGCGATATGGACATAACCCAAATCCCCGTAATGCGCCCTGCCTAACGGATAATCATACACAAACCCGTCCCCCTGGAAGACGTCCTGCCATCCTTTCAGGAATGCCATATTTTCAGCCAGGCTCGTTGGCAGGGTAATATGTTTCCGGCAAAAGGCAGGCAGCGCCTTCTTTGGCCCTTCCCCCTTTTCCCCCTCCAACTCATAACTCTTTTCAAAGGTGCGGCTGATTGGGGCAAACATCAGGACAAAACGTTCCGGATGCTCCAGCCGCTTCTTTACCGGCGGCCACAAAAGCTCCTGGTAGAGCAAAAATACAATACGCACCCCAAGCCCGGCCGCTGTCAGCCTTTCATCCATTTCATTCAAAAGCTCCACATATTGGTCCGCCAGCGTCGTCGCCTTACACGCCGGGCATTCGCACAAATTGTTGTAATTGTCCGCAAGCCACACATGCAGATAGTCCATCTGGGGGTTCTCCTGCGCATACGATACCACCAACGACACAAAAGCTTCTTTCGCTTGCCCATTGGCGTAACAAAGGTTTGTATTGGCCGGAATGCCGTGAAAGAGTCCCCGCTTTCCGTCAATCATAGCCATTCTGTCCGTAAACAATTCCTCTTCTTTCTTTTCCCCCACATCCCAGGACACTGTCTGATAGCCCAGCGCTTCCCCCGTCCACCCATGCCCGGCTTTGTGGAGCAACAGCCCTCTTTTCTTTATCTCCCGCTCCAACCGCGCCATATCCCTGCACGCATCTTCCTGTGTGTAGGGCTGCGCCTGCGCATAAGGATTTTCCGCATGGCTGTACCAATGGCTCATAAAAGCGTATGGCGACTTAAATTGGAGGAAAAAACTGTTATACCCCATCTTAGGAAGCCATGCAATATAATCCAGGATATTTTCCAGGGAATCCGCTCCTTCAATACATACGCCCCGATGGAAATAAGAGGCTTCCTTTTCATATACTGCCGCCAGCTCTTCCCGGCTGACATCGGGAATGATTTCACACTTTTTTTGCGGCATCAAGAAGCGGCATCCTAAATGATGCAAATAATCATAAACCGCAAGCAATACGCTTCTGTCATTCTTTCCGGCTATACGCCCCCCTTTGGGGCCTATTTCTATACGGTATCCATCCTTCCTGCTTCCCGGAAAAAGGCTATCATCCCTTTCCAGCGCAACTTCCCACTCCGTCCGCTCCAATCCGTCCGCCATCTTCTTTAAATAACCGGATAATTCCTCTGCCGCGAAAAGTATCGTTTCAGAAGCGTCTGCCGCAAAATGTATCTTCATAACCAACCCTCCTATATGTTATGCGCACTGCCTGTTATGCCTTATATTTTCATTGCCTCATTTTGTTGTTTTTACCATATCCGTCCCAAGCCCTATCTCCGGTTGGATGCGCCTCTGCCTTTTGCCGTCCATGGCGCCATTTCTGATTTGGAAATTCCAGTAAAAACTGCCCATTGTATTATCCCTGCAAATCCGCTATACTAAAAGAAACAAGCGCCTATCTTTGCACAGAAAAAAGTTTTTCCGGAAACCGGAACAGAAACAGGAGGGAACTATGGACTTAAGGGAAGCAAGATATTATTTGGAACACCGGATGCTGCCGCATCTGTTTTTTACCGGGCCGTCCCGGCTTATCAGTGTTTTGGCTGTGGGGAAAGGCGGATTTCTGTTTAATATCATGAATGATATTTGCGAAAACAACCAGATTAAAAACACTTATGCGCTAAAAGACTTTTCCGTGCAGATAGACGCGCCGCAAGAAGACCTTCGGATGATACGCATCCATATGCCCGAACCGCTCTGGGAACCCCTTTGCTACCGCATTTACCTGATTTACAACGAAACCTATGAAAAATTGGGGTATTTTACCGCAGAAAGAGGTTCCAACAGCGAAGAAATTTTTCTATGCTGCTGGAATACGGAAAGTTCCCACTTATCTTTTGGCACGGAAGAACTGACGCCAGAAGAGGAAGCCGCCAAATGCATCCGCCTGTATCGGGATTCGATGGGATAAGAACAATAAATTGTCCGACAATTTATTGTCCCTTCCTCAGTAAACCACGGTATGTACAGGCCATACGCGCCAGCCGTCAAGCGCCCGCGCGTTCCTTGCCTGTAGAGGTAAAATACCGCCTAATCCCACCAGAAGTACCACACTTTTGAATGTTCCAGCCCTGCCGCCAATTCCGAAAGCGTACCGGTCCTCGTTCCCTGATCAATTCTGTCCAGACAGAATGCATAATGTTCCTTTGCCGCCTCCAGGCTGTCCACTCCGTTTAACCCCAAGGGCGCATAGAATTCCATTACATCATGGGTAAACGCCGCCGGAACCGCCTTGTATTTTTCATACCAATACTTACATATGGCTGCCATATCTTCCGGCGCAGGACATTCATTCCACCCACCCATAGGCAAATAGGCAATTATCTCCCACGGATTCTTAACCGGAACTTCCAAAAGCAAGGTATCGGCTTGCAGCGTCGGGCCGGAAAAGGAAACATACCCGCAAAAATGCTGCAGTTCCTCCCCCTGCGTTTCTTCCCCTATGAACTCTTCCATTCCGCCTTCTTTGTAATATTCCGTGTTCTCCTCATATCTTTCGTCCAATATCTTTTTACCGCTCTGCGCGCTTCCGGCCAGGATACTGTCCCTGTCGTATTCCTGCTGCGCTATTCCAAACCACTCCACGGCATATTCGTCCAAACATACCACCGCAGGCCAAAACCCTCCTGTTTTCCCGGCTTCATATGCCTCCAGATACGCCTTCTCCACTTGCTGCGAATCCGCCCCCGCCTCAAATACCGTATATTTACACTGCAAACCTTCCGCTATTTGTTTGGTCTTTTCATCCATCTTTCTACCCTCCATCCTCTTAGCTGCCGTCCCATGTCCAATGCCGCAGCCAATCTTTTTATTTACATTATACTCCCAAGACCGCCAAGGCACAATGCCTCCCTATCGAAGAAAATGAATTTTCTAAGCCCTGTGTGAACAGTAGCCATTTCTAAAAGCGTTTGCAGACAAAAGGCAAAAAGGCTGGCTCCTCTGTCCTGCGCAGAGGTTTGCCAGCCCTTTGTCTTTTATGGATTTACGAGTCTTCTAACAGATTTTTGTTCCTTCAGGCACAATGTCGTCCACAAATACTATCTGACAGCCACATGCGTTATTGGTTCCGGCCAACAGCATCCCTTCGCTTGTCACCCCGGTCAGCCTGGCAGGCTGCAGGTTGGCGACTACTATAATCTTGCGGCCAACCAACTCTTCCGGCTTATAATATTTTTTAATGCTGGATACAATGACCCTTTCCTTTATCCCGTCAAACAAGGTGATTTTATAGCAGCTATGGGATTTGCGTATCTCCGTGCATTTCAAAACCTTACATACCCGCAGGTCGATTTTTTTAAATTCATCCAGCACGATTTCTTCCGCCACCGGCTCCACCTCGTCCGGCTCCCCATATTCCACCGTATCTTCTTCTGGCGCCGGAGCCTCCTCCTGCGCCGCTGCCTCAAATGCTTTCCCTTCTTCTTCCGTCATAGGGGTGGAGAAATCCAGCAAGGCCAAAAACTGCTCCTTTTCAATGGCAAACAAAAACAGATAAAGCCTTGGCCCCTTTTCCTTATTCAGCAGCAGGCGGTATACATTTTTAAAGAAAGTCCCCTGCAATGCCTTCAGGTTCGGCAAGTCATAACCGTAAACCCTTTTTGGAATTTCGTACAGCTCAGTATTCAACTCATCCAACGTATAGGCATTCCCGGAAAGATATTCATACAATAACCGGACAGCCTCTTTTTCCTTCTCATCCAGAGCGTTATAGACTTCCCAATTCCGCGCCGGACACAATTTATTCACATTTTCCGGAGAACAGTTTTCCAGCCAATACTTCGCCAACCCCAAACGGTCTTTAAACTCCTCATACCGGTACGGCGTCCCGATTTTTTGGAATACCGTCTCCAACATCTCCACGTTGAAATCCACAATAGAGCCAAGCTGCACTAAATGGGACATAGGCACAAGGGAAATCTTTTGCTCGAACATCAGGCAGCTATTCATAATATCGCAGATATGTTCGTCCGCCGTCCCGTCCAAAAAGCTCTTATACTGCTTGTCAAACTCAAAATACTGCCGCAAAATGCCATCGTCAAAGCAAAAATCAAACGCCTTGTTCGGTTCCGACCTGGCATATAGCCAAAGAATCACTTCCGGCTGGTATATATTTAACAGAGTGGCAGGCGTTAAGTTCAACCCGGTGGAACCCGACATCTTCCCGGTGGAACCCTTAATGCCGATAAACTCATACCCCTGGAAAACAGGCGCTTCATAATCAAAAATCTTCTTCGCAATCACCCTGCTTGTTTCATAGCTCCCCCCCGGGCTTGCATGATCCTTTCCGCCCGGCTCAAAGTCCACCTGCTCATACTTCCAGCGCATAGGCCAGTCCACTTTCCACGCCAGCTTGCAGTTATAATCCTTTGTAAAATCATGCACTCCGTGATAACCGCATTGGCATGTATATTCCGCTGTTGTACAATCCTCGGAAAGGGCCGTAATCTTCGTTGTATCCCTATGGCACTCCGGGCAATAGATGCTGACCGGATAATACGCCTCCCGCTCTCCCTCTTTCGAATCCTGGGTGCGGAAACTGTCCAGAATATCAAAAATTTCCCCACGCTTGCGCAAAGCCTCTATCACATAATCCTTGTACTTCCCGCTTTTATTCATCTCCCCCTGGTAACGGTAATCCATCCGTATGCCAAACCTTGCAATGGAAGCTTCAAATTCCTTCTCAAAATATTCCGCATACGTCTTCTCCCCTGTGCCAAAAGGATTCGGCGCATCCACATAAGAAGCTCCGATATACTTCTCCATATCCCCGTTAGCCTTCGCCACATTCACCGGAATTTTACGAATCCTGTCATACTCATCCCAGGAAAATAGCAGCTTGGCTTTCTTCCCCCGCCTCTCCAACGCCTTCACCACAAACAAACTAGTTGCAATATCCCTGAAATTCCCAATATGGATAGAACCCGACGGACTAATGCCTGCGGCGCATACATACTCTTCCTTATCCGGATTCCTGCTGATAATCCTATCCGCAATCTTGTCTGACCAATGCATACCTGCACTCCTTTCCATCACTCTTCATCCCCGCGCCCATCAGGCGCTTCTGTACAGACATACGCTATTATACCGCCTTTGCGCCATAAAGTAAATTCCTTTCCCAAGTTTTCTTCGCTCCCTTTCCCCCGACGTCCCTCCTCCTCCGATATTCCATGAAAAAAGCTGCCACAGCAAGCTTTTCAAACACAGGATATGGCATGTTCTAACCAACGCTCCCCATATCCTGCATTTTCATTTCTTACTGTGGCAGCCAAAGCTTTGCCTTATAAAAACTTACAAAATAATTTACGGCTATGCCCAACCTGGCGCCATATCCTTACAGCCGGAACTTGCCCGCCTCTTCGTTCTGCCGGTGGCTTAATTCCACCAGGCCCGCCGTATCTTCCCTGCACTCTCCAAGCGTCTGGGAAAGAAGCATCATGCTGGCACTCGTTTCTTCGGTGGACGCTGCATTTTCCTCCACCACGCTGGCCAGACTGTTTACGGAATCCGTCACAATCTGTTTCAGGGAATTCAAAATCTCTGTCTGTTCGCCAATTTCCCTCGTCACCCCTTCCACCTGCGTCACTTCATTGCTCAGACTGCGGAACGCCTCTCTTGTTTCTTTTAGGCAAATCTGCTGCTTTTGCACATTCCGCGTCACTTCTTCCATTTTGCTCACGGAGCTTTCCACATTGCCTATCAGTTCTTTCACAATGCTTTCAATTTCCTTGGCGTTGCCGGAAGATTCCTCGGAAAGGTTGCGGATTTCTTCCGCCACAACGGCAAACCCTCTCCCGGCGTCCCCTGCCCTAGCCGCCTCAATGCTGGCATTTAACGAAAGCAGATTGGTCTGCCCTGCCAGCCCTTTGATGATTTCCACCGCCTTGTTAATGCTGGCTGCGGAATCGTTGTTCCGGTTAGTCTGTTCGGATACAATCTCAATCGTTTCAATGGTCAGTTTCGTAATCCGCTCCAGCTCCTGAATGCTTTCCGAAGCGCCTGCCGTGTGCTTCGTCATGGCCGATACCGTTCCTTCCAACTGGTTGACGCCGTTCTTCTCCACTTCAATGACTCCGCCCAGTTCTTTAATCTTGTCATTGACTATCTCGGTTTCATTGGCCTGGTTGGTAGCCCCTTTGGCCAAATCTTCAATGGCCTGGTTGGTATTCTGGATGCTTTCCGAAATATACTCAAATTTCTCACTGAACTTCTCGCTGCTCTTATTCAAAGCTTCCCCTGTGTGAACCACGCTGCCCAGCATACTGGCCAGCGACTGGCGCACATTTTCCAAGGAGCGCGCCATCTCCCCAATCTCGTCGGCGCGCTGCAGTAAGGAATGGCTCACGGTAAAACTCATATCCCCTACAGCCGCCTGGCGTAAATTGCCCTCCACCAGCTTAATGCCTCTTGTAATCCGCATCCCGCCCAGGGCAGACAAAACCAGCGCCAGAGCCAACAATATGGCTGCCAGAATGCCGTAAATGGTCAGCATTTTGGAAAATTCTTCCTCGATATGCACTTTCATCCCGTCAATCTTGGCATTCATGTCATCCACATAGTTCCCGGTGGCGACTGCCCATCCCCACGGCTCGAACATCTCCGAATAAGCAATCTTTGGCGCTACGGTCACGCCGTCTGACTTTGTAAAATAAAATTCATTGAATCCGCCCCCGCCTTCCGCGCAGGCCACTACGCTCTGCGTCACCTTGACGCCGTTTTGGTCTGTCAGGTCATACCGGTTGGTTCCCTCCTGCTCTGTCAGGATAGGATGCATTACTAACATATAGTCGCTTCCGTCAATCCAGATATAACCCGATGCATCATCCCGGTAACGCATGTAACGAACCGCGTCCTTGGCCAGCTGCTGCGCCTCTTCCACTGTCAGTTCGCCAGACTGGCTCCGTTCATAAAAGTCCTGAATGACCCCAAGCGCGCCCTGCACCTGGGATTTGATTTCCATCAGATATCCGTCCATCATGGATTCTTCATATAATTGCGCAGACTCATTCATCGACTGCCGCAGGTAATAAACGCCCAGGCTTGCCAGCCCGGCCGCAGAAACCGCAATCATAAGGAAAATAATCGAAATCAACATAGCTGTCAGGCTCCGAAAGCCCTTTCTTCCCTGTGTTCCACTCTTCTTCATTTCTGCCATTTACTCACCTCCAAGTTTTCTTATGTAACTTCTAATTTAATTATATACTATTCTCCCGTGAAGTCAATTAACAAATAATTTAAATTGGAAAATCCGTACAAAAATTTTTTCCAGGATATGAAAGGATTTTCCATCCCGGTTCGTATTATAATTAGATGGATAGTAAGCCATCTGGCAAAACTAACATAAAAATAAAGATAAAGGAGAGATTCATTATGAAAAGACGTATCATCGCAGCGCTGATGGTTTCGGTGGCCGCTGTAGCCATGACGCCTGCAACGGCTTTGGCGCATCACGGCGGCGGGCATCATGGCGGCGGACACCACGGCGGCTACGCAGCCCAGTCAACTTATGTAGCCCCTGCGCCCACCTATACCGCACCGGCTCCAACCTACACAGCTCCCGCCCAGACAGGCGCCGTTGCGGTTACCCCTGTGGTTGCTCCGGTTTGTACGGTAGAGGGATGCCTCACCATCGGGGAACATGCGCATGAAGACGGGTGTATCGTTACCCATTATTACGGTGACGGGCATGACTGCCACACGGAATATGACCATTACTACGGAGACGGGCATGACTACCATGACCAGAGCGGACACTACTATGGCGACGGGCATGGCCATCATAACGATTACTGCTATTAATCAATTCATAGCTGCAGCCGCTAAAATGCCCATGCAAGCATGCCCGGCTGGCTGATTGCCTGCAGGATGAAACAAGGAGCGTTTCTATGAGAAGTAACAGCGAGGCGGAGAGAGCGGTTGAAAAGTACGCCGATACTATCCGCCGCGTCTGCTTTATGCACCTGAAAAACTACAGCGATGTAGAGGATGTGTTCCAGGAAGTTTTTTTGAAATATATCCTCCATGACGACCCTTTTGAAAGCGATGCGCATGAAAAGGCATGGCTTATTCGGGTTGCCATTAATGCATGTAAAGATATGTTCAAAAGCTTTTTCCGGCGTAAAGTATGCTCTCTGGAAGATATTGACCCAGAACCTTCCTATATCCAGGAAGACCATAAAGATATATTGGAATCCGTGTTAAAATTACCGGATAATTATAAAAACGTTATTTATTTGTTTTATTATGAAGGATATACGGCAGTCGAAATAGCAAAGATATTGAATAAACGGGAAAATACAATTTATACGTGGCTGTCACGTGCAAAGGCTAAGCTAAAAGAGGAGTTAGGAGGTGAATTTTTTGACAGGTGAACTAAAAACGGCATTTGACGGCATACAGGCTGAGGACGCTTTAAAGACCACAACTATGGATTACCTGCAAAAAGAGGCCCTGCAGCGTGGCGCAAAACAGCGCCGCTTTTCACCGCGCTATCTTTCCGGCGCATTCGCTTCCATAGCCATCCTGTTTTTTTCAGGTTTATTCACATACCATCTTTACTATACGCCAAGCGCGTATATTAATGTGGACGTAAACCCTTCCATTGAAATTATCTTAAACCGTTTTGACAGAGTCATTGACGCCTGCGCCTATAATATGGATGGGGAGGACATCCTCCGGGAAACGGACATACAAAACAAAAAATACAGTGAAGCAATAGATATCCTTATGGAGCAGATTGTGCAGGACGGGTATGCGCAGGACAACAGCCTGATTTCCGTTACCTTACAGTCAGACAGCGGTAAAAAAGAGGAGGCCATGCTTTCCAATATCGAATCTGCCATGCAGGGACACCATACGGGAGCGCAGATTGAGTGCTTCGCCATCGACCCACTGACCAGGGATACGGCGCACCATCTAAACTTAAGCCCGGCAAAATACCTTGCCATCCAGGCGCTGATGGAAGTTGACCCGGCCACTACCATTGACGGCTGTATGCACCACTCCATCCAGGAAATCAAAGAGCTGACAAAGCAGCATACAGGCAATCACCACAGCCACACTGGGGACAGCCCGGCCGGAGCCGGTTCCCCCAAAAACGCGATGTCAGGAAGCCACCGTCACGGCCAGGCCGGCCATGGCTCCCATTAACCGTTCGTCTGGGAGCCATGATGTCACAGCCTGTCACTTCTTTATCATATTCTCAATAAAAGCTTCCTCTTTTGCCGTGGCTTCCACCCATCCGGGCCGGAAGCCGCTCTTAATGGCATTTTTCACGGATTTCACATTAGACCATGCCGCACAGTAAAACGGCACACGCCCTCTCTCAAACGTTTCCCTGGCCAGCCGGTTGGTAAGCGCCGACGCAATCCCCTGCCTCCGGTACGCTGCAAGGACATCCACGCCAATCTGCCACATCGTGTCGCAGTCCGCAGAACAGCCCGCCAGCCCCACCAGTTTCCCTTTATCATAAGCGCCCACTGCCAGGCTGTCCAGCGCCTTCCGGTCTTCGCACAGCGCGTTTTTCCATTCCGGCAGATACAATTGCGCAAAATCCGCCGGTTCCAATATCCGCAGCTCATACGCACAGCTATGGCTGTTTTGGTATATCTCATCTATATCCGGCAGAAAATAATCGGCCATAAAGCAAACCCTTGCCCCTGCTTTCTCCAAAATCCGGTTTAACGGATAAATCCCCGGCGTTTCAAAACAGTTTTCAATGCCAGGCGTCCCGTCTAAAAACCGGGCAATTTCCGGCAGCAAATCCACACGGCCTGTTGCGACAATGTTCGCGCCGTAGGACACCAGGTTGCAAATATGGGGCAGTTTCAAGTATTTCCTGGCCTTTTCCGATGCCTTCGACTCATGAACGCTGTTCTGCGCTGACAGAAAATCCTCCGGGGCGCAGCTACAATCATAAGCCGACTGCTGTATGGCTATTTCCCATATGGTTTGGTTGTCCATTGTTCCGCTCCTTTCTTTGCCAATCTTTCTGTTTATACTAGTGTTTGAAAATTGCTTTCCGACAGACGTCAGGAATGAATGTTCAAACACGCTCTAAGGACGGCTCCTGCCCTGCATAAAGCAAAGCGCACAACGGATAGTGGTCGGAGAGGAATACCCCGTCTTTCTCATCCTCCCATTTTTCCACCCTTTCACAAAGGAATCCTTTTGTAAAAATATAGTCAATGCAGCAGGGCGGCTCTGTATGCCAATAACCGTGATATGTAATGCCAATCCCCTGCGTCACATTGGTATAAAGCGGATAATCTTTCATTACCGCCATTTCCCGGCTGTCCGGCTCTGCGTTCAAATCTCCGGTAATTATCACCGGAGCCTTGGGAAAAAGCTCTGCTTTTTCCAGTTTCCCCATAATCTGCCGCAGGCCCTGCTCCCTTGCCATGGCACCTTCATGATCCAGGTGGGTGTTCACTACCCGGAATACCTGTTTTGCAGACAGCTCTTCAAAAAGGGCTTCCGTGCATATCCTTGGACATGCACTCTGCTGCAGATACCTGGAGCCAGGCTGGCAAGGCGTATCCGACAGCCAGTAGGTTTCCATCTGCACCAGGTTTATCCTGTCCGGACGGTAGGCAATCGCCATCTGTTCATCCTCCAGTGACTGGCTGCGCCCGCAGCCAATCACGTAATATTCCTGGAGAGCCTCCCTCAGCCAGGCTGCCATATGGGGAAGCGCTTCCTGGAAACAGATAATATCCGCCGCTTCCCGGGAAAGCTTTTCCAAAATCAATGGCTTACGGAAACAAAAGTTATTGTTTCCGTCCTGCCCGTAATCACAACGTATATTGAACGTCACTATTTTCAAATCCGCACCCCTGTTCCGGTTTATTCCGGTTCCCTTCCGAATTTATGCCCGTTTTGCATCCGCCAGGCGCAGAAGTTCCTCTTCCTCTACGTACCGGGTCAGGCATCCCATCCCCTGTACGCATGTCCCTCCCGTTATATTGCCAAAGCGCAGACATTGCTCCACCGGAAAGCCATGATAGATTCCATATATAAAGCCACTCATAAATGCATCCCCCGCCCCGGTGGAATCCACTGCTTCCACTCCTTGCATGGGAGGGATAATCCGGATTCCCTTTTCATTTTTTAACATGCATCCGTCCTTGTCCAACTTAATGGTCACATCTTTAAAATAGCGGGACAATTTCCCCGCAGCGCCTTCCACAGAGCTTTCGCCTGTTATTTTCATGGCTTCCTTTTGATTAGGCAGGTAATAATCCGCAATTTCCAAATATTCTCTGTATTTTTCCATGGAAAGGCCCTCTTCCCATCCGGTATCAAAGATGAGAATCGTTCCCTCCGCTTTCAGCTTTCTGTAAACTTCCAGAAAGCCCACCTGCATATCCACCACTTTCGCCCCGGTCAGCTCACGGTAAATCTTTTCTTCCAATTGCTTTGTCACCACAACCTTATCCTGATAGGACAGGAAGCTCCTGTCCTGACGGTAAACCATAGTTGTGGAAAGGGTCACAGGCATTCCGTCCCCTTCATAAAGATTCACAATCGGCGTCCCATATTGCTCAAACGCTTTGTAGACAAATTCCGAAAAATAATCCTTCCCTATAAAAGTCACTACCTTGGAAGGAATGCCCAGCCTGGAAGCATTGACCAGTGTGGCCGGAACGCCCCCGCCCAGATACATCCCAAACCGTTGCGCATACACTTCTTCCCCTGCTTCCGGCAGCTTATCAAAACCGGAGTAAATCAAATCAATGTTAGCAAATCCCACGCCTCCTGCAAATCCCATTTAATCCCACCCTTCCGTATATTGTTTATTGGCTTCCACATATTCCTGCACCAACTGTTTGGCAAGGGAGTAGGAATTCACAAGCGGATGGACCATCAGACAGTCCACAGCCCTGGAAACGCTCTTTGTCCGTAACGCCTCAGAAGCCATCCTCTCATAAGCCTTCACCCGGCGGATTAGCTCCATCTGCAGTTCTCCAGGATTTTCCACCTTATGGGGAATATAACGGCCGTCCCGCAAGGTACAGGTGATTTCCACCACATCCGTATCCAAAAGTCCGGGAATGGCTCCCTCATTTGGCACACAAAGAATCATCTCGTCCTCTTTTTTGGCGTTTTGCGCCCGCATATATTTCAGCGCCACCCCTGCATACCCTCCCGCATCCTTTTCATAGATGTCAAAATGGTAGGAATCTTTGCCTTCCTTGCCATCCCCTGTCCTGGATATGCCTGTCTCATTGGCCATATATGCCGCTTCCCGCCTGCCGTACCATTTGTCGAATACTTTTAAGCATCCTTCGAAATCATGCTCTATATCCATATGGGACAATTCTTCCGTCATGCTTTTGTTCACTTCACGGATTACTTCCCCGCGGGTCACTCCGGCCTTTTTTATATTTTCCACTGCCTGTTCCCGATAGTAGAAATAATACAGATACTCATTCAGGATACACCCCATATGGCTTACCAGGTCTTTCCCGAAAAAGCGCATATCCGTGTCCGTATAAATCCTCTCATCTGCAAGAAGTTTTGGCATAATCTCCTGCCCATCCAGCTTGATGCTGTCAAAGAAGGAAAGGTGGTTCAGCCCATAGCAGTTTCCGGTCACTGCGTCCTGGGACACGCCGTAAAGCTTAGCAAAAGAGTGGAGCAGGCTGCTTGGCGCATCGCAGATGCCAAAGGTAAAATCATATCCCATATCGCGCAGCGTCTGGGACACTACCCCTGCGGGATTGGTAAAGTTAAAGATTTTTACCTCTTTGGAGGCGTATTTTTTGGCCAGCTCACAGTATTGGGCCAGTGCAGGGACAGACCGCATGGCAAAGGAAAAACCTGCCGCCCCGGTCGTCTCCTGCCCCAATACCCCCTTGTCCAAAGCCGCCTTTTCATCCCGGATGCGCATATCATCCCCGCCTACGCGTATGGTGGTAATGATGTAATCCGCATCCTTCACCGCATCCACCGCGTCCACCGTCAAACGGAAATCCAGTTCCGGCCTTAGCTTCTTCACTGCCTGAGCCGCCATTTTGCCATAGATATTTAATTTCTTTGGGTCATTGTCCATAAATACAATTTCCTTAAACCCCAGTTCCTCGCTTCCCTGTGCAAGGCTTTTTGCTAAGAACATGGAGCGCACGCCCCCTCCTCCGATTACCGCTATCTTCATCTTACATCTCCTTTCCGTTTTTTGTTCATCTACCATTATATCTGCGTTGCCATAGGAAAGCAATCAGAATCTGGTCCATTTCCCTGCCGGTATGGTATAATATAAGAAAAGAAAGAAAAACCGGAGGCAAGCAATGGAACAAATTCTAATCGTGGAAGATGACATAAGGTTAAATCAGGGGCTGTGCAAGGCCCTCCAGGCCAAAAACCGGCATGTATTTTCCTGCCAGACCATAAGGGACGCCAGGGCGCAATTGCTGTGTGGAAATATATCGTTAGTCCTTCTGGACATCAACCTGCCGGACGGAAACGGCCTTGCCCTGTTACGCGAAATCAAAGAATGCGCCTCTGCCCTGCCTGTCATCCTGCTGACCGCAAACGATACGGATATGGATATCGTGGACGGGTTAGAACAGGGCGCGGACGATTATATTACAAAGCCCTTCTCCCTGTCTGTCCTGCGCGCCAGAGTGAATACCCAACTGCGCAAATGCGCCATGCCTGCCACAGCGCACACGCTGCAGACCGGGCCTTTCCTCTTTGATTTCCTTCATCTGAAGTTTTTCGCAGACGGAAAAGCGGTGGAATTAAGCAAAACGGAGCAAAAACTGCTCCGCCTTTTGGTGGAAAACCGTGGAAGCGTTTTAACCCGGGCCGACCTGGTAGACCGGATTTGGACGGACGGAGCGGAATATGTGGACGAAAACGCTCTTTCCGTGACGGTAAAACGGCTGCGGGACAAGCTAAACGCACAGGATTATATCAAAACCACCTATGGCATTGGCTATAGCTGGGTAGAAAAGCAAGAATAAATAAAATACCAATCCGCCAAAGCGGACAGGAGGCAATCATATGAATCAATGGGACTGGATATTCGGGCTGCTTTGCCTTCTGGCAACGACAGCCATTCTGTTTTGGAATCTAAACCGCACAAAGAAAACAATGGACGCCATTGGCCGGATGTTAGACTGCGCCCTGGACGGCTCTTTCACTGAAGAAAATTTTGACGAAAGCCATTTGTCCGCGCTGGAAACGAAGTTTGCAAACTACCTTTCCGCCTCCGCCGTCTCTGCCAGAAACGTAGCGCTGGAAAAAGATAAGATTAAAACACTGATTGCGGATATTTCGCACCAGACGAAAACGCCCATCTCCAACCTTCTGCTGCACAGCGAGCTTTTGCTGGAAGAGCCACTGGCAAAGTCCGCAAAAGACAGCGTGGAAGCCATCCATGCCCAATCCGAAAAGCTACGCTTCCTCATTGATGCGTTAGTCAAGCTCTCCAGGCTTGAAAACGGCATTATTTCCTTTTCTCCCCGCCCTGGCACGCTCCGGCCCATGCTGGAAGACGTTATCGGGCAGTTTGCGCAAAGGGCGCAAGCTAAAGGGCTATTGCTTACTTTGGACGACAGCGGCGCTTGCGCCCGGTTTGATCCGAAATGGACGGCCGAAGCGTTGTGCAACCTTGTGGACAACGCCGTCAAATATACGCCCCGTGGCAGCGTGGTCATTTCCACTGCCCGTTATGAGCTGTTCACTCGCATTGATATCACAGACAGCGGCCCCGGCATTTTGGATGAGGAAAAAGCCAGAATCTTTTCACGCTTTTACCGCGCAGAAAATGCAAAAGAGGAGGAAGGCGTTGGCATCGGCCTTTATTTGGCGCGGGAAATCATTTCCGGCCAAGGCGGCTACCTAAAGGTATCCTCCACCCAAAACACAGGCTCCACTTTCTCTGTTTTTCTGCCCCACTGACCATTTCCTATGGCATAACACGCTCCCAAACAGCCTTTTTGCCGTCTCCTTTTTTGCTGGTATCCTATATGGCGGCTGGGAAAATTCTTTCAAAACTGTTAGAATTTTTTCTCCGCCGAAAGAATGTGGAAAGAATCCTGTGCCATAATCTGTATATGCATTTGAAGACGCTAACACAGATACGCAAACTTAAATGGAGGGAAAAATGGAAATATTAAAGGCAACTGATTTAAAAAAGATTTACGGCTCGGGAGAAAACGCCGTCCACGCCCTGGACGGCGTCAACCTGACGGTGGAAAAAGGGGAATTTGTTGCTATCGTGGGCACCTCCGGCAGCGGCAAGTCCACGCTTTTGCATATGTTAGGCGGTCTGGACCGTCCAACGCAAGGCAAAGTGACCGTAGACGGCAAAGATATCTTTTCTTTCAAAGAAGAGGCTCTGACCATTTTCCGCAGACGCAAAATCGGCTTTGTTTTCCAAAGCTATAACCTTGTCCCGGTGTTAAATGTCTATGAAAACATCGTGCTGCCCATAGAACTGGACGGCGGGAAAGTCAAAGAAGATTTCATCCTGCAAATCATACAGGTTCTTGGGTTAGACGGACGGCTTGACTCTCTGCCAAACCAGCTTTCCGGCGGTCAGCAGCAACGCGTGGCCATTGCCCGCGCCCTTGCGTCCGCCCCGGCGATTATCCTGGCGGATGAGCCTACCGGGAACCTGGACTCCAAAACAAGCCAGGATGTACTCAGCCTTCTGAAAGTGACCAGCCAGAAATTTTCCCAAACCATCGTAATGATTACCCATAACGAAGAAATCGCCCAGATGGCAGACCGCATTATCCGTATTGAAGACGGCCGCATCTTCACCAGGAATTAAGGAGGCAGGACTATGAATGTAAAAAACAGAACATGCATCCGGCGTTTAAGTTTCCGCACCCTTTGGGCGTCCCGCAGGCGCAATGTCATCGCCGTTGCCGCCATCGCCCTGACCGCCCTGCTATTTACCTCCCTGTTCACGGTGACGATGTCCATCAATTCCAGCTATGAAACCTACACGTTCCATCAGATTGGCGCCTATAACCACGGCTCGTTCAAGGATGTGACCGAAGAACAGGCCGACGCCATTTCCGCCCACCCAAAAGTCCGGGCAGCCGGCAAACGCACCGTTATTGGCATCGCCTCGGACGGCGTCTTCGCAAAATCTCCTGCCGAAGTGAGTTTTATGGACGCTAACTGCTCCAAATGGTGCTATGCCCAGCCGGATATCGGCCATATGCCGCAAAAAGGCAAGGAAATCACCATGGATACCGCAGCTTTGGAATTGCTTGGCGTTTCGCCTCAACTTGGGGCGGAAGTTACCCTGACTTATACCCTTAGCGACAAAAACCAGACAGGCTACCAAAAGACAGACACCTTCACTCTGGCAGGCTGGTGGGAGTACAATGATATCAGCCCCGTTCATTACATGAACATCTCCAAGGAGTACGCAGACTCTATAGAAGCTGAGGCTGTCGCTGCCGGCCTGACCCCATTCCGAATGGATTTAAATGTTATGATGGCTTCTTCCATTGATATCCGCGGACAGATGGAGCAAGTGGATTCCGACTTAGGGTATAGCTGGGAGGATTATTATGCGGAAAATTCCGTACGCATAGGCGTAAACTGGGGCTATACCTCCGCCCAGGTTGGGGAGCGCATAGACATTCCCACCATACTCGCCATTGTGGCTTTCCTCACTCTTGTTATTTTTACCGGATATCTGATTATTTACAACATATTTCAGATCTCCGTTACCAGCGACATCCGTTTTTACGGATTGTTAAAAACCATCGGCGTCACCCCCCGCCAGCTACGCCGCATCATTCGTCAGCAGGCGCTGCTTTTGTGCCTAATCGGCATTCCCGCAGGGCTGCTTTCCGGTTATGGCGTGGGCGCCGTTTTAACGCCTGTGGTCATGAACAGGATGTCCTTAAGCCGTTCCTCTACCACACTCAGCGTTTCACCGCTTATTTTTCTTCTGTCGGCGTTGTTCGCACTGTTTACGGTATTGCTGTCCTGTTTCCGCCCCGGGCGGATTGCCGCGAAAGTTTCCCCGGTGGAAGCGACCAAGTATACGGACATAGCGCCATACCACAGTTTAAAATATAAAAGAAGAAAAAGCCTGGAAATGAAACAGACAGACGCAGATGCGAAATGCCAAAAACCGCAAAGGCAGACGCCGCGATACGGCGCAAAGGTGCATCAAATGGCATTTGCCAACCTGGGCCGGAACAAAAGCAAGACAGCCCTTGTGGTGTTGTCTCTCTCCCTGTCATTAGTGATGCTGAATATTCTAATCACTTTCGTAAAAGGGTTTGACATGGAAAAGTATCTGGCAAAAAATACATGCGCTGACTTTCTTGTCAGCGGGACCGACTATTTCCGGTTCTCCCGTGGAATAAAGGAATACATTTCCCCCGAAGCCATTGCTTCCATCCACGCCAATGTTTCACTAAAACAAGCCGGGTCTGGATATACCCTTCCCGGAATGCTCCCAAGCAGTTGGATAACGGAAGACGCATGGCTGGAAATTATGTCAAAACACGCATCCCAAAGCGCGCTGGAAACAGCGCTGCCGCTGCAAAAAAGACGGGGAGAGCGGATTCAGAAAGATATCCAGATAGAAGGGATAGATCCGGCGCTGTTTGAGAAAATAGAAGTTATAGAGGGCAGCTTAGAGCCCTTGTTTGAAGAAAACAGCACAGCCATTGCCTTGGAGGTGAGTACGGACGACTATGGAAATGTCATCCTGCCGGAGTCTTTCCCTGCCATCGGCGACGCCTTGCCCATCACTTATATTCTGGACGGCTGGTATATTGACCGCAAAACGGGAGAAAAGTGCGATGAAAATACGCCGGAAGAAGATGTGGATTATTATATTGCAGACAGCCGGGATGTGGAATATACCATATGCGCTTATGTAATCGTCCCGTATTCCATGAGCTTTCGTTACCACTTAACCGGTTATCGGGCCATACTCCCTGTAGACACTCTAAACCGGCACAGCGGGCAGAACGCCATTCCAATGTTTTACCTGTTTGACGCCTCTGACAGCGCGGCGGAAGAAGAAGCGGAACGTTATCTTGACCAATTGACCGGCAGCCCACATTCCTCTCTTATGTACGAAAGCAAGGCTACCGTCCGGGCGCAGTTTAAAAGTTTCCAGAATATGTTCCTTATACTCGGCAGTCTGCTCTGCGCCATTATCGGCTTTGTGGGCGTTCTGAATTTCTTCAACGCGGTTATGACAGGAATCCTGTCCCGCAAAAGGGAATTTGCCGTCCTGCAGTCCGTAGGCATGACCAACAGACAGCTAAAAACCATGCTTGTTTATGAGGGGCTGCTCTACTCCCTGGGCGCAGCGGCCGCCGCGCTGGTGATTTCCCTTCCCTTAAACCCGTTGGCAGGGCATATGCTGGAAAATGTGTTTTGGTTTTTCCGCGCACGCTTTACTATCCTGCCCGTACTCCTTGCCGTTCCTGTCTTTGCCTTTCTTGGGTGGCTGATTCCTTCGCTTATGTATGGGCAGGCTACCAAACAAAGTATTGTGGAACGGCTGCGGGAAGCGGAGTAAAAACGGTTCCCCAAAAGATAAGATTCGTAACAGACAATGCCCCATAGCGTGTTTGAAAATTGCTTTCCCCAAGATGTTCGTTACAGTTTGTGGGAGATTTGCGCCAAATTTAAGAGGCGTAGTGGGCTACGTTGATTAAATTTGGCGCAAATATCACGCAAAGTGGGGCGTGCAGATTGGGGGAATGAATTTTCAAACACGCTCTAGGGAGATTATCGAAAAGATAAACTCCTTGGGGCGTTACTCCAGGGAAACCGACAAATGGATTTAACCTTCCCTATTCTTTCAAGGAACGCATGGCAAGGAAAGTGGGAATCCCTAATTCATGCAATCGCCCTTCCCCGTTCGTATCCTCATATAGATTCAACAGCCGAAAGCCCGCGTCCAATTGGCCTGCGATTTGTTCTTCGAGGGAATGGGAAAACTGCACGCCTTCTTCTCTATCCTGCAATTGTTTCATCTGCTCCGGATTCTTTAACGGATTATATGGCAGGGAGTTCACAATCATTTTTTCATCGTTGTCCACCATGTAGTTGACATAGTGGTCCGTCCCGGCAATCAAATATCCCCCATGCTTTAGGATACGATAGCATTCTTTCCAGATAGGACGGACTTCTTCCACATAGCAATTGGATACCGGATGGAAAATAATGTCAAATTCCTCATCCGCAAAAGGCAGAGGTTTGGTCATATCGCCCTGAATAATCCGAATTTGATATCCCTCCCGCTCAGAAACCATTTTCTCGCTCTCAATTTGTCTGGATGAATAATCTAGTATTGTGCATTCCGCTCCAAGCGCGCAAAACAAAGGCATCTGCTGTCCGCCTCCGCTTGCAAGCCCCAACACCTTCCTGCCGCGCAAATCCCCAAGCCACTCATGCGGCACCGGCTTTGTCGGCGTTAAGTAAACATCCCATTGGCCACGCTTAGCCTTTTCATAAACGTCATGCGATATCGGTCTTCCCCATTCCCAGCCCGCTTCCACCCAACGGTCTATTGTCTGCGCATTTATGGTTTGATAGTCTATTTTTTCCACTGTCCTTCTCCTTATATATCTGTATGTTTGACAATGACTGCTTCCCTTTTGCCGCCTCAAAACAGCATTTCGTCATTTTCTGTTTTCTCCTATCCATTGCACGGCAAAGTCCACCAATGCCCTTTGGCTCATCATGGAAAGAATGCCATTTCCTAAAGGCGCATGACGAACCTGCCCTGTCTGCTCAAACGCCTCTCCGATTGCCGGGAAGTCCTCTCCATCTACCGCCAGGGTTTCATAAGATTTCCATATCCGCTGTCCGTCAAGCTGTATGGCGCTGCTTTCCATAACCATATGCTTGCCCGGATATTCCGCCCTTACATCAGCCAAATGAAGGGAAGTGTTCTTGTCATAGCCAACGCCGATTAGCAGGACATATCCGTCAAGTCCATACATTCTGCCAATCGGTGAACTGTCGCCAAAAATATCAGACAGATTATGGTTTTCTGTCAAATACTGCGCATTGCGCCCCCAGGCCGCCACTGACCTTGCAGGATGGGCGCTTCTAAGCGTCCCCGGCCATTGCCGGAACATTTCTGACACAGCGCCCATTGTATTGGTCGGCGTAATCCGTTTATCATAAGCAGGTATGTATTTACGTATGACAGGCCACCACTCCTCCGGTTCCTGCCAGTAAACGCCTGCCGCCGGATCTAAATTTTTCCATGATTGCGTCGGCATCATAATCGTGCCTTCCTCGCTAACGCTCTCTGTCAATGCTTCAATGATTGACTGCGCGCCGCCGCACACATAGCCCAGGCTGCTCAGCGATGTATGCACCATAATTGTCTGCCCTTTTTGAACGCCAACCTCCCTCAAAGCAGTTTTAATATCTTCCGGAGTTACCAGCTTCCTTTTTTCCATCTTGTTATTCCTCCCATCTATGCATCCCTGATTCAAATCTGCCTGCCATACTCCCTTTTTGCGCGATATGCTTTACCGCTTACAGCCTTCCTCAAAAAGCTCCCTTTCACGGAATGGAGGCTAATGTCCGTATCTATGACGCGCTGCAGCTCATTTAAATTGCAGCGCCATCAAAATATCTTCCGCATAAGTCCCGTCACCGTATTTGTTTGCATTCGGAATCCTGCCGCACTCTTTAAAACCCAGGCTTTCATACAAACGATACGCTCTGTGGTTGTTTCCTACCACGGTCAATTCCACCTGCTCAAACCCAACCTCCTGCACTTTCGCCAAAATCCTCTTCAACATAAGCCTCCCCAAACCAAAACCCGTATATTTCTGGGACAACGCAATTCCTATGCCCGCGCGGTGTCCTGTCCGTCTGCTACCCGCCATGCTTTCAAAGGAGCAATTCCCCCCATATTCCCCGTCAACAAACGCTAATGCCAGCATGGAATCCTTCGCTTCATTATGTTCATTTATAAATTCTTCTTCCTCTTTTTGGGTAAACCTTATCTCGTCAGGTTCGGACATTAAAAACCTTGTTTCGCCTGTAACAATTTTTAAATGCTCAATTAACATTTGCGCCTCTTCTGGCTTTGCGCTGCGTAACGTAATCTCCTTACCGTCTAAAACATATTTTTCCTCTGCTAATTTCATATTTTTCCTCCTCTGGCTTTCCAAGTCGATAGCGCAATTATACTCTTTTTTCAATAAGAAAGCAATTCCGGCTTCCTTTCCCGCATTCAAAACGTTACTGTTCACTCCTTTCCAGCAATAGATACGTTTTCGTACGGCATCCAAAACTTGCCATACATTATGCTCCATGCTTACGGACCACATAACAATAATGGGGCATATCCACCCCTTTGTAATGTTTTGTCCCTGTGTCTATTGCCACCATACCATTTCTAATGGCCACATTCCGGGACGCTACATTAGTATCCCGGATAATGGAGCAGACTTCATCTGCCCCCAACGTTTCAAATGCATATTCTTTACATGCTTTTGCCGCTTCCACAGCATATCCTTTGTGCCAGTATTGCCGTTGAAAAAGATAACCTATTTCAAGCAATTCTTTATCCTTCCATGGCTGCATTGTCAGTCCGCACTGCCCAATCATTTCCCAGGACTCCTTAAGAACCGCCGCCCATAAGCCAAAACCATATGTTTCATAACGGGCAAACTGTCTGTCCATCCACTCCTGCGCTTCTGCATCATCAAAAGCGCCCTCATAAGCATACATGGTTTCTTCGTCTTTCAATATTTTACATAGCGAATCGAAATCAGCTTGTTCCAACTCCCGCAAAAATAACCGTTTGGTCTCTAAAATCATCTCCGTCTCCTCCAATGTCAAATTCTGTCAAGAAACTCTTTTTTCCCTATTCCGTTTTTTCTCTTACGACCCCGCCGATTTATATTTACGTATCCCCAGCTTAAACAACGCCCTGCACGGCAAAAGAAAAAGAAGGGACAGGCAGGGTACGAACCAATAGGCCGGATGGGCGGTTTCATCCATTAAATACAACAGCGGATAATATTGAATCAATGCCAATGGAATGCAAAACGTCAGAAAGCCTAAAAGCTTCTTCCCATAAACCGAAAAAGGGTATCTGCCGAACTGACGCGCTCCATATGTGAAAATATTCAAAAAGTCCAGGCTGTTCATCGTAAAAAAAGCAAAAGCCGCCTGAAACATAAACAAGCAGAAAAACAAAACCGCCCCGCACACCACCATCAATGCCAAAACCGCCGCTTTCGCCACCGTCCATTCCACCCCGCTACGCGGAACCGCTATTCCCAATACCATTGCCCCCTGCGCCAATAGTCCAATACGGGTAAAATCAAAAAAGGGAATCACTGTCTGCAGGATTAAATTCCTCGGCCTGGTCAGCATACGGTCAAATTCCCCGGTATTCACCATCCGGGGGAAATTTGCCAGTCCGCCCCCTATTGCCTCCCCGATGGAAAAGGAAAGCATAATGACGGCAAAGCAGAGCAATACCTGCCCATACGTAAACCCATCCACGGCATCTATCTGCATAAAAATAAACTGTATGCTGAAAAAAGACGTAAATGCCGTAATAAACTGCCCGATGCATGATAAAAAAAGGGAAAATTTGTACTGCATCTGGCTTTTTAGATTTAATTCAAATAACCTGATATAAAATCTCATCGTTTCGCTCCTTCTTCTCCTTTTGCCCGCTTCCGCTCCGGCAACGCAGGGCTAAACATTTCCCGTTTTATTCTTATCTTAAAAACCTGGCGCTTCATCCCCCCTGCACAACAACCCGCTTCAACGTACGTCCCATGGCGCAATGGCCAAACATCGTCAAAACCGCCAGCCAGAAAACCTGCAGCCCCATGGCAAACGCCACATCCCTGCCTGTAAGAGAACCGCTGTAAATCAGTAACGGCGTACTCTGGGTTGACGCAAAAGGCAGCAGCCCAACCGCTTTTTGGAACGCTTCCGGAAAATAAGGCAGAGGAATCAGCCCTCCCCCAAAAAAGCCCATCACTGCGCGCCCAATTATTTTCACGCCACGCTGTGAAGTGGTATAAAACATGGTAATGTGCATCAGCGTTGCAATGGCTCCCGCCACGCCAAGGGCCAGCATAGTGGAAACGAGAAACAGCCCTGTCGCCCGCACACCTGGAAAGGAAAGCCGGTACGGGACAGGCGTCAGCAAAGCAATTGCCAGCACAGGAAGGCAATTTAGAAGCGTAGGGGATAGCCTGTTGGCCAGACATTGGGCCATCCAATTCCCATATAAATCCATAGGCCGTGCCAGCTCATAAGCAATAGAGCCATTGTTCACGGACGCTTCTATCTCCTGGTCGCCGTCAATCACATTGTATAAATGGATAAAAGCCTGCTGCATCCAAATATAAGCCGCCGTCTGGGAAAAAGTCATGGAAAAGCCGCCGCCTGACTGATGAATGGCCGAAAATGCCAGTATTTCCATAAAGCCCCAGCAAAACCGGGTAAAAACGGAACCCAATGCCACCGCCCGGTATTGCAGGCCCTGAATCATACGGATGCGGAACAACGAAAAATATGCTTTCATATGCGATACTCCTTATAAAGCGCCGCCACCACTTCCTCGGCGGAAATGTCCGTTACAGAAACATCCAAAAGCTCTGTCTGCGCCGCAAATGCGGCAATAGCGGCAGATACCGGAAGGACACGGGGATCCAGCGAAACAGTTAGCTGGTTTTCCTTAGACTCCCGCAGTTTCATCCCAGCGGAAAGGGCAGGCGCTGCGCCTGTATATTTCACGGTGATTTTCTTTTCCCTGGAAACATGTTGTTTTAGTTCTTCCAGATTCCCGTCCAGAAGAATCCTTCCATGCCCAATCAGCAGGATACGTTCTGTCAGCGCTTCGATGTCCATCATATCGTGAGTGGTAAGCACTACTGTCGTCCCCTTTTCCTCATTGATTTTCCTGATAAACTTCCTGACCGCAATTTTAGAGACTGCATCTAACCCAATCGTCGGTTCATCCAGGAAAAGAACCTTCGGGTCATGCAGCAGGGGCGCAGCGATTTCACACCGCATACGCTGCCCAAGGCTTAAGTTCCTTGCAGGAGTTTTGAGCAGTTCGGTAAGCTCCAGCAGCCGGGTAAGCTCTTCCAGGTTGCGTCTGTATGCCTTTTCCTCAATTTTGTACATATCCCGCAGCAGCTCAAAGCTGTCAATCACTGGCACATCCCACCATAGCTGGCTGCGCTGCCCAAAAACCACGCCAATGTCTTTTACATGGGAAGCCCGCTCCTTCCATGGGATTTTCCCGTTCACTAAGCATGTGCCGCTGTCTGGCGTAAGGATGCCGCACATCACCTTCACCGTGGTGCTTTTCCCTGCCCCGTTCGGCCCGATATACCCGATGATATCGCCGTCCGCAATGTAAAAATTTACGTCATCCAAAGCGCGCACCGTCTCATACTCCCTGGAAAACAGGGATTTCACGGCATTCCCAAACCCTGCCTGACGCTTAGCCACACGATAGGTTTTACAAATGTTTTGAAATTCAATCATGCTGTCACCTCTATTCCATTGTTCATCCAGTTGCGTGCCCGCTCCCGTCATGCACTTTCTTTGGCAACGTTTTTTTCTAAATATTGCTGGCAAAATTCCAGGCGCAGGCGCTCTTTCCCATTATGCATCCATCCACAAATGGACTGTATGAAAAGTATAGCAAAAAGTGAAAAAAAGACTAGACTTTTCTTTGGCGGTATGGTATGTTATATACTATCTACGGATAAAAATAGGAAAGATATTTTATTATGACAATATTTCTCGCAACTGGTTGGACATTGTCATAAATAGATAGCATTCTACTTATATACCTCCATAAATTTATTGAAAAGCAAATCATTTTTCTTTCTTGATTGCCCAATTTGATAGGGAAGGGCATACAAATTCTATTGTAAATACTGGATTGTTTTTTGTAGCGCAAAGCTGTCACGAATATTTTCAGCGCACCAGCCAAAACTATTACAAAAGCAAGAAAGTGAAAATCCCAAAGCCTGAACTCTATGTAATTTTTACAGGAAAAAAGGATGGAAACCATCCCCATATGCAAGGACAGGAATGTTTTAAGGGAATATTAGCTTGAGAGAGAAAAAGAGGTTGTGACCATTAGGATGAGTTTGTCTAATGAAGAACAGATAATAAAATCATTTTTAAGAGTGAAAGGCACGATGAGGCAAAAGAAACAGCAGAAAGGCTTATGGCCTATCCGGCCCATAAACGAAAAACTACTCTTTAGAAAAACGGTAAAACAAAACCTAGAGCGTGTTTGAAAAGCACTTTCCGGCAGATGTACGTCACAATTTGTGGATGACTTGTGCCAAAGGAAAGGCGTATAACCTGAACTTGGCGCAAATATCTCGAAAAGTGGGGCGTGCATGGTCAGGAATGCATGTTCAAACACGCTCTGGCATATCAATATCCCATACCGCGCAGCGTCCTTACAAATTCCCAGCCCTGCGTATCATCCCTTCATATTCATCCGCCGATTTGCACTTTAAGAAGATTTCTTTAAAAGCATCCCCACGCAAAATCTCCTGGAAACGCGCAATATTCACCGTCTCATAAAATTGGGCGTACTGGGTTTTTAACAAATCCAGCGTTTTGCTGAAGGTAAGGCTGGTGGGGAAATAGTTCCCGTTAGGGCTTTTTCCCTTAAAGCAGGAATCATGGTCAAACAAGGGATACAGCCCCAGCATCCGTCCTTTGTATACGAGAATGCCGAAATTGTCCCGGTTGCGGTCTGTGTTTAACACCACATAATCAAGAATCTGCATGCGTATAAAATTAATCGGGTCAACAGACATAAAAAAGTTGTAATAATCCCCCTGATAACTCATCTGGTTTGTATTGAAATAGGAGAGGATATCCCGGCATGGAATCAGCTCCCGCTCCTCACAAGTCATAATCTCACACACGGAACATTCTTTCCCAAATATATTCCTAAACTCATACCTGGAACATGCAATCCCAAGGGCCTGGGCAATATAATACGTAATCACCTCTGACAAAATCTCTGCCTTCGTCTCACTTTTTATCATCACCACCTTATTGTCCGTCCGGTAATAGCACTTTGCCTTCGTCCCTTTGCCCGTCAATTCCCCGGTAAAAATCTTGTCATCAGCCACCGCGATATGCTGCATATTCCCGGTCAGCGCTATATGGGAAATATTCAGGGAAAAATTGTTATTATATAAATTGTATTCCTCCCAGGTTTCCTTCTTATTCGTCCTGGAAATCCAATAATTATCCCGGAAACTCAGCGCCTTGCACATAATGCAGATATTAATGTCACTTTGGTCTTCAATCCCACATGCTGTCAGTATTTCCTTGCAATATCCACGGTTTAACGTTAAAATCCGGTCAGAGCAAAACTTCTGCACCAAGTCAAAGGAAACTGGCTTATTTTGCAGCGATAGAGGCAGCAACTGCTGGTTCACCATGGTTATCGTTTTCTTTTCTATGTTAAACTTAAATACAATATTATTTTTATATTTCAGACAATACTCTATCTTCTGGTACAACTTGTTCATTTGAACCTCCCACTGCGCACAAATTGTATTTCAGTTTATACTCATCCCATTTTAAAAGCGCTTCCCCATCGTCTGACAGGCCATATTCCTCCTTAATCCGGCAAACCATATACCGAAGAATCTCTTCTTTTGCCTCCTCCCTCTTGGAAGCGATAATCATCTCGCTCTCGTCAAAATCGTCAAAATCCACGCTCCCGTCAAACCGCTTTCCAAACATACGTTCTATAACATCGTTTCTTTCCTCTTCCGAAACCTTCATCCCCATTCCATGCAATATCATAAACACCCTCCGAAATATTTCCCCTATGTGACCTGGTCAGCCGTGCGTCTTTCCAAACCAATGCCCCATGCACTCCTGAATCTGCCGGATATCCAGGGGCTTTGTAATATGCTCGCTCATGCCCGCTTTCCGGCTGGCCATCACGTCCTCTGCAAAAGCATTGGCAGTCATAGCTACAATGGGTATGTTCCCTGCGTCCTCCTGTCCGGATTTGCGAATGGCCTGCGTTGCCTCATACCCGTTCATAACCGGCATCTGCACATCCATAAAGATAAGGTCATAATACCCGGCGCCCTTCTCACAAAACTTATCCACAGCCTGCTTCCCGTCTATTGCAGTTTCCACTATAACCCCGAAATTCCCAATGACCTCTTCGGCAATCTCACGGTTAATCTCATTATCCTCTACCAAAAGAATCCTTTTCCCGCCAAAATCCGTCTCCGCCTCTTCCTCCTGCCGGCATGGGGATATACTGCCCCCGTCTTCTTCCCCTGCAATCTGCCGGAATAAATAAACCAGACGGGATTTAAACAACGGTTTGGAAATAAACCCGCAAATCCCGGCTTCGCGCGCCTCATTCTCCACGCTGCTCCAGTCAAAGGCCGAAAGGATAATGATAGGCACATCTTCCCCTACGGCCCGGCGTATCTGCCTGGCCGTCTCCAGCCCATCCATATCCGGCATCTGCCAATCCAGAATAACCGCAAAGAAATCCTCCCCGTCTTCATGGGCCTCACTGACCCTTCCCACAGCCTCCTTGCCGCTTAACACCCATTCGCTTTTCATGCCGATTTCATCCAACACTGCGCAAGTTGCCTCACAGGAATGCCGGTCATCGTCCGCCACTAAAACCGGCAAATCCACCAAATGGCGCGTATCCGGCAGCTCTGTATGCTGTTGTTTCAAAAATACCGTCACGGTAAACCTGGAACCTTCGTTTACCTTGCTCTCCACACTGATGTCCCCGTTCATCTTGCGGACAATATTCAATGCAATGGCCATGCCAAGCCCGGTGCCTTCAATCTTGCTGATGCGGGAATCCTCCGCCCGGCTGAACGGGTCGAAAATCTGCCCCAAATATTCTTCCGTCATCCCCATGCCATTGTCCGCAATCACAAACTCATAACAACCGTACCCATGGGCTGAGGATTTGCGCTCGTTCAAATCAATTTCCAGCCTGCCGCCTTCCGGCGTATATTTCACCGCATTGCTAAGAATATTAATTAACACTTGCTGCAGACGCATGGCGTCGCCTGCCACATCCTCATGCTCCACCTTTCCGATACGGAATTCCAGCCAGTGCTTCTTCGCCTCCACAGCCGGACGGATAATCGTCAGAATGCTCTGCACCAGTTCGGGAAGGCTGAATTCCTCTTCCGCCAGTTCAATCTTGCCCGACTCAATTTTGCTCATATCCAGCACTTCATTAATGAGAGATAAAAGATGTTTGCTGGAAACCGTAATCTTGCCCAAACAATCCGAAACCCTTTCCGGCTCCTCCAGATGCGCGCCGGCAATGGAGGTCATTCCGATTATGGCATTCATTGGCGTGCGGATATCATGGCTCATCCTGGAAAGGAATTCGCTTTTGGACGCATTGGCATGGTTGGCCGCCTCACAAGCTTCCCGCAACATCTGACGTTCCCGCTCTTCCTTTTGTTTGCTTTCCGTAATGTCCTGCGCCACATATAAAGCATGGGTGGCTTCCTGGCCCACGCCCTGGGCCTTCACCACCGTGGCTCGTATCCATGCGCAGGCGCCGTTTTTCCCATCGTCCCCTCCTGTCAGCTTCCGGTACTCTATCGCCACCATAGACTTGCCTTCCTGGAACTTTTCCCTTAATTTAACCCGGTTCATCTTTTCCAGATAATCTTCCCGGTCATCCGGATGGACAAAACGGTTCGCGTATTTACGGAAACCTTCTGTCAGGTTCACTTCTTTTCCAAGCGCTTCCCCCACATCCTGCGTCTGCGCTACCATGCGGAATGTGTCTTCTTCCAGGTTAATAAAATAAACGGCAAAAAACAGGCTGCCCATAGCCTGGATCATACTGTTCCTGTCTCTTTTTTCACGGATTGCCAGTTCCTCTCTCGCCTTTTTATCCGTTATATCCCTCTCCAGGATATTTACTAATACAGTATCCGCCTGCCGGGAAAAATAGACTTTCTCCTCTACCCAGCGCACCGCTTTCGCCTGTCTGATCTGGTATTGGCAGCGCTCCTCCGCATACCCTTCTATCCTGGCCGCCCGCTTGCGCAGGTTTTCCAAAGACAGCAGACTTAAATACTGCTGTGCATCCTCCTCTTCCAGTATTTCTTCCATGGTCTGACGCACAAAATCCTCATACCTGCAGGCTTTTGTCTGCCCTTCTTCTTCGTCTGCGTGCAGAGTCACATATTCGCACATCCCGCTCTCCAGCTCCACCATGGTCATTTTATTATATCCGGCCCGGAGTACGGCCGCCATCCGCATCATGCTCCGGTTTCTTTCGATTTCCCTCCTTGTTTCCTTATCCACATCCTGGAAAGCCATCACCACAAAGCAGTCATCCTTCCCTTTGTCATGGATATAGGCGGTAACGGACACAAAATGATACTCCCCGCCAATCAAACGCTGGCAGAGCATTTCCCGTTTCTTTTCTTTGTTCTCCCATGCCTCCCGCAGCGCTTCCAAAGAAAACGCCTTCTGTACCTTTTCCCTGCAATTGGGATGGAAATATTTCTGTACGGCCCTCTCCAGCGCCTCTTCCCACTCCCAATAGGCTCTCTCCCTCATATAGCCTACATCATCCGGCATACGCACGGTATGCATCACCCCTGAATACAAATCCACTACATAAATCCCATAGTTTACTTCCCCAAGGGAAAGGATGATTTCCCGGTTGCGGACGCTCACTTCCTCTATCTCCAGGCTTTCCCGGTAAAAATCATGCATATCCTTTACGTACAGCATAACGCCCTGGTTTTCCTCCGAATAGCCATAGACTGGCGCAACCTCCATCGTATGCCAGCGATATCCTGACCCTGACTTACGGCGATAAGTGCAGGATATGATTTTCTTGCCGCTTTTCAACGCTTCTTTCAGGTAATCCACACTGGTAAACTTCTCAAACCGTTCCACATCCCTGCCATGCACCTTCCCCTCCTGCACAAACCGGGAAAACCACTGGGACAGGCTTACCGTGTCGTTTCCCATCCAGTCAGACTCCTTCTCTTGCGCCTTAACCACTTCAAAAGCGCCGGTTTTTAAATCTGCCTTCAAAATCTTGCTGTAAGTATAGCTGACTGCTTCCGCATAAGGCGTAATTGTAACTATAACCGCAGGAATATGGCCCTCCCACAGGATTTTCGCAGCCGCCAGTTCCACTGCATTCCCAAATGGATGTCCATAACATATGGAACGGCTTTCTTTCTTGCCATCCATATGCAGCAGCGGACAATTGGAACAGCCGCAAGGCCACAATTCATGGCACACCATGCCGATTTCAATATCCGGCGCCATTTCCCTTGTATGTTTATTAAAATATAGAATCTTATGGTTATCTTCCCGGATGACATGAACTCCGGTCGTCTGCATCGAATCTAAAATATGTTCCAAATCTTTCGCTTCCATTATAGTAGCCCCCACTCATCTGCTATAATCTGTGCCATCATCCGTCCCGCAATTTTTATCAAGCCCTTATCCGTCTTTCCTAACTTGGGCGCACGGTTAAAAAAGTCAAAAGACACTACCGCCAACGGCCCGTTCCCGGCCATTACGGCGCATTGTATCATTTCCTTGACTTCCTGTTGGGCATACATATGATAGGCGGCAGGCGCCTTATTTTCCAGACGTTGTATATGGTCTTCCATGTAAACCCCCTGTTCGTCGAAATACTCCTGGTAAGCCTCCTCATAGATACAGGTCAGGTTTTGCACCGGATTCATATACTTCCCTACGGAATCCACACGCGCCATCTCCTTCCCCACATACAACGCCACTCCGTCTATATCAAAATATACCTGCATCTGCTCCATCGTAAAGTGCAGCGCGCTTTTTCCTTCGTCATGCAATTTTAACATTAGCTCCGAAATAACCGTATATTTCTCCGCATCGCTGATATTGGCCTTCAAGCCAATCCACCGGTCCGTCGCTTCCTCATTGACTACAGCGCTGTGCCTGTCTTCGTTGTACAGCACAAAGCGGTTCTTGCCTTCTGCCTTAGCCACATACAGACATTTATCCGCCTTGCGGAACAACTCCTCATAAGCCGTCCCGTCCTCCGGGTATTTGGAAATCCCCATGGACATTGTGACAGACAGCCCTTCCACTTCGCTAAACGCCCAGCCAACATGCCTGGCAATCGTCTCCAGAATCCGGCACAGCGTCTCCTGCGTGTCAATCCCTTCAAACACAATCATAAATTCGTCGCCGCCAAACCTCCCGGCCACGCCTCTGGACTTTAACACGCTTCGAATCACTTCTGATACTTTTGCAAGCACCTCATCGCCGAACATATGCCCGAATCCATCGTTGATTTTTTTAAAATCGTCCACATCCATAATGGCAAGATAAACGCCCTTGGCCTCCTCCTGCATCTTTTCCAATGCATATTCATGGATAGCCCGTTTATTCAAAAGCCCCGTCCCGGCGTCATAAGCCTCTTCTGTCAAATAGTACCTTTTCTTCGGCTTCTTCTCACTGGTAACAAAAACCAGCCCGACCACTTTGTCCCGGATATCTTCCTTATAAGTCGTATGGAGTTTGCATTCATAACGGATATTTTCCGACCGCTCATGGAACACCTTGGCGTCCAGTCCGGCTTTGATACGGTCGCTGCCGTTCCTGGCCGCCTCATACAGTACCCTGAATTCCGCCTTCTGTGCGTTGCTTAACCTGCCGTCCTCCTGAATCCGGGCATAAATGCTTTCCAATTCCTCATGTAAAATGGACTTCTTGCGATTGTTCCGGTATTCGTATACCTTCACAATATCCGTGGCAAAATCATACTCCAAAAACATCCCCGGAAACATAGCCAAAAACTCATGATACTTCTCCAACAGTTCCACACATTCCACATAGCGCTCCGTAATTGCCATAATGTCGCATATCTCAATGTCAAACGAATGAAAGCCGCCAAAAAGCCGGCCATTAAGCCTCAGCACCATATAGACGTATATGTACTGGTCTCCATCGCTCCGGATTCTGGCTAACAGACGCTGGGGCCTTTCCTTTAGCTTCCCCGCCGCCTCCAAAAACACTTCCACATCTTCCGGATGCAACAGTTCCGGTATGGAATAGCAGCTATTTTTGCCTATAAAATGATAAAAGCCCTCATCCCCATTGACAATATAGTATCCATTCCGGATGGATGCCTTGCAATAGTACATCTGAAACTCATTTAATTCGTTTTTATACTCCGTAATGTTCTGATTCATATCATTGCCAACCCTTACACTTTTTTCGGAAAAAAATCCCTCTTGCTACTATTTTGCACATATATCGGAAACTTGTCAAGTTGGATAAAAAAGTTTAAGAGGAAAACGTTGCCCCTATTCTGTCAAACAGTTTGGCGCATTCTATCGTATCCTTCCAGGGGACAATCTGACTTTCCAGCCTGCCTTCCCTGACACAGCAAAGCATTTCTTCAATTTCATAAGTAAAGCCGTTCTTTGTCTCTTCGTCTGTAAAATGCTCTGTCAGTTCCCCTTTTTCATCATAAAGGAAACTTTCTGAAGCAACATGCGGCCCTGGAAGCTCAATCTTTCCCTTCTTTCCGTAAATTACCATCTTCCCATCCAGGTTCGCTGCAAAAGTAGTCAGCAAATCAGCCAGCGTATGGGTATACTGAATGGAAATATGATTGGTCACATCCACCCCTGTCTCCCCCCAGGTTACAGACACTTCCATCTTCTGCGCTTCCTGCTGCAGGATATAATCGGTGATTTCATAAGCGTACACCGTAATGTCCTTGGCCGCCCCGCCGCCAAGCTGTGGGTTAAAGAACCGGTTCTCCTTCCCTTGCGGGGCGGCAAAGCCAATCATGCACTGGGCAATCTGCGGAGTTCCAATCCGCCCCTGCGCCACCCATTCCCGCACTTTGCGCACCGCAGGCAAAAACCTGCTCCACATGGCTTCCATCACAAATACGCCATTCTCCTTCCCTGCCCGGAACACTTCCTGCGCCTCCCGGCTGTCCTGGAGCATGGCTTTTTCACATAACACCGGGACTTTATGCCTGATGCACATAAGGCTCAGGCGGCAATGATCATTTGGCGTTACTGCAATATATGCGCCGTCCGGCTTTTCTGCCTCTAACATTTCCTCATAATTGTCATAATACCTGGGAATTCCATGTTTGCCCGCAACAAGGGCCGCCCGCTCCATGCTCTTGCTTGCAACGGCGCATATCTCACAATTTTCCACCAACGAAACCGCTTCACAGAACTTCCCGGTAATCTTCCCCGCCCCCAGAATTACAAAACGAAATTTGTCCATATTCCCTGCCTCCATGCTATTCCTATCCGCTAACCATTCCTTAAACTGCCGCTTTTCAACCACCCATCCATAAGCGCCCTGCCGCCCGTTTCCGGCGCGCATAACCGGCCGCATAAAACCCTCTCCCGGCCCCATCCATTTTCCGGTTATGCATGTTAAGAATATTATACCATCAGCAAGCCGCCGTGTCACTAAAGTATTTCAACCCGCATATTTATATTTATAGTAAAAAACGGTTAAAAGAAGCAATCGTTAAGAGTAAGAAAGGAAACGTATTATGCAGCCAACTACCTACCCTGTAAAAGTCGCCATCGTAGGCAGGGCAAAAGACACCGCCAACTATGAAAACGCCCTGCGGCAGATGGGCGCCCAAAGCCTGACCAGTATGGACGTTAAGAGCCTGTCGGCGTTCCACGGCCTGCTGCTGCCGGGGGGCGGCGATATTGCCCCTGCTTTCTTCGGACAAAAAAACCAGGGCTCCCGGAATATCGACATCGAACTGGATGTCTCGCAATTCCAGGCCCTGGAGCTTTTTCTCAAATGGAAGCGCCCTGTCTTTGGCGTCTGCAAGGGGATGCAGGTCATCAACGTCTGCCTGGGCGGCTCCATCCTCCAGCATATCCCGGAAGCGGCCTGCCATGCCTGGGACAACGGTGACAAATTCCATCCCACCAACATACGGCCGGATTCCTTCCTCGCCAAACTATACGGCGACAGACTGCTTACCAACAGCGCCCACCACCAGGCTGTGGACTCCCTTGGGCAAGGTTTGTCCGTTATCCAGACTGCCGGCGACAACGTGGTGGAAGGCATTGCCCACGACAGCCTGCCTGTTTTCGGCGTCCAATGGCACCCTGAACGGCTTTTCCCCGGTTTTGCCCGCCAAACGCCCCAAGGACAGCAAGCCGCAGACGGCAGAATCCTTTTCCGCTACTTTTTATCCCTATGCGCCAGCTTGTAAACCGCAGCTTTCCGCTTTGTCATTTCTTGGCGCCTTGCGCCTTCCCTTTGCGTCTCTCCCGTTTTTCCCTATTTTCCGCCGCTTTTCCTTCCAGTTCCTCTTTCGCATGTTCCCTGGCGATTTCGAACAGGGATGAGATGATTTTACGTATGGCTGCAACCGTTTCCCCGTCAATTCCTTTCAATGCCGCCGCCACCGCCGTCATACTCTTTTTCCAGTCTGCGGTAAAATCCATCAAAGTCACCGCTTCGGAAGCGGAAACCACCTCATATAGAGTATCCACAAAGGAATGAATCTGGGTTTCCTCCAACGACAAAATCCACTGGTTTAGCGCCTCATCCATAAATTTGCGCCCCTTGTACACTCCCTTCGCCCGAACAAACCCATCCTCCTTAACCAGCCAGGTATAAGGGTTATGCTGCAGCAGCCCAAAAGACTTGCTTTCCACCACAATATAACCTTCCGCATGGGACTCTAAAAGCATCCCCACCAGGGAAGCATGGGGGATAATCTTCACCACCCTGTCCGCAATTTCCTCATAATGCCCCCTCTCCCTGATTTCCGGCCGAAACCCCGGCCCATCATGACTGTATATCCTGCCAATCCTGTCCCTGACTTCTTTCCTGCAGTTCATAGCCGCATAAACCGCAAAATTCCCTCCCTTGGAATGGCCGCCCATATAAAACGGCCCTTCCAGTTGCGCCGCCACCGCCTCTACATACTCCACGCTGCGCAACTGCCCTGCCACAGGTTCGGAAAAAGCCAGGTTGAAATCCTCCTTCCACCCCACAATCGTTTCATCCGTTCCCCGGAAAGCAACATATACCATCCCGTCTTCCAATACGAACGTTACCGCAGAAAACTGCGTTTCCTTCTCCGGCTCAACCACATTGGCATAAGCCTTTAGCCGGACAGAGCCAAAACGCGCACTGCCCTTCATCCCCTCAAACAATTCCGTATTGGGCTCCCGGTACCGCTCATCCGCAAACAGTCTGTCCTTATCCGGACGCTTGTCCAGCCCGGCCACCGTAACGTCAGCCCCGTCTTCCCCGACTCCCGGCACAAACCCGTCAAATTTTAAATAGGAAAACTGGCTTAAAATCAAACTGTCCACCTCATTCAAAGGCTTTTCCGAAAACCGATAATCCCCATATTCCTTTATATAATCAATCATCGTCCCCACAACCGCCACCTCCGCCGCACTCCATAAAAGCCATACCGCCGTTTTATCCACAGCCGCGTCAAAGCCTGGCTTCCAAATGCCCTATATTCTTTATCAGCACAGAAACCGTCCCATCCGGCTCTGTGATAAACTCCACACTTTTCGGGTCCTTATACTGCTCCATGGGAATCTTAATTTCAATCCCCGTATCCGTATACAAATGCTGTTTCTGATACTTCCTCGTCGTCGCCTCACTCTGGGGAAGCACCTCTTCTTTTACCATATTATACTTTTCCATTTTGTCCTGAAAAGCCACTTTCAATTCCGGCTTTTCCTCAAAAATGCGCTCCGCGATTTCCTCCACCACAAAACCGCCCTTTTCCTCCAGCTCCTCCTGAATGATGCTCTTTGCCTTCATCTGCGCCTCATACCGGGACGCTTCCCCATACGCCTCCTTCTGCACCGCATCCACCGCCTTCGTCACAAGAGACAGTTTCGACTTATGGGACATATGGCTGGAACATTTTAAAAACAGGTAAGAAAAATAATCCACCTTTTCCCCGTTCACTTCATATTTCTTCTCCACCACCTGCACCGACAAATCCTCCAGCCGGATAATCGCCGCCTCACTTAACCGCTGCGATTCCGAAGGCAAAATGGACTTATGACGGATAATCTCATTATGGTTCCGGCCATCCTCAGAAGGCAGCGTGCGATGCGTATAAGACTCCTTATAATTCATTTTTAACAAAGCCAGATACTCCTCCTCCATGCACCGAAAGCGCACCACCAGCAAATCGGCGGACGGGATATCAATATTACTGTTCATAATGCTATACAAAAACCCCGCCATATCCCTGCTGGCCTCCACAAAATACTCATCCGCATACTGTGAAAGCATCTTATAAACCTCAGACTCCTCCTTATAAAACTGACAGCTCTTGCCATCATCCCCGGAAGAAATCCTCGCAATATGCTCCTTTAAAAACTCCGCAAACTCCGACCCATACTCCAATTCCCCATCCGAAAGCACCGGCATCCCAATGGTAGAATCCAAAATATGCACAATCGCCTTCTTAATCCGAATCTCTTCCTTCACCATAGCATCCTGCCTCCCTTCCCCATTTCCTGCCAGGCCGCCAAGCCCTGTAGTCCCCCTCAGAAAACCCTGTTCCACAATGTCATTCACTGAAGCTTTTCGCTTTCAAAACGGCGCTAATCACAAACCTCAGTCCGGACCATCGAAAGGCATCGGCTCTTAGGGGCCGTTACGTCCGCCGTGAGCGGAAACGGCCCCTTGCATCCCCTCACCCTTTCCAAGTCCGAAACGAAAACAACACCAGCACCGGAAGCAATTCCAAACGCCCTGCCAGCATATCAAACATCAGCACCAGCTTGGAAAACACTGAAAACTGCGCATAATTCCCTGCAGGCCCCACCATATGGAACCCAGGCCCCACATTGTTGAAATTCGCCGCCACCGCGGTAATATTCGTCACAAAATCAAATTCATCCAAAGAAACCAGCAAAAACGACCCAAGAAACAGCAACACATAAATCGCCGTATATACCTGGACGGAACGCAGCGTCCCCTCCTCCACAATATGCCCCTCCATATGGATTTTGCGTATGCTCCTGGGATGGGCCGCAAGGGAAATCTCATTTTTCACGCACCGCCACAAAATCACCAGCCGGGAAACCTTAAATCCGCCGCCCGTGCTTCCCGCACATGCCCCTAAAAGGGTCAGCAAAAACAAAATGGCTTTGGAAAATTCCGGCCACACATCATAATCCAGCGTGGCAAAACCCGTTGTGGTTATAATGGACGCCACCTGGAACAGCGCATGATGAAACGCCTCAAACCCGCTGGCAAACAACCCTCTCACGTCAAAAGCAATCAATGCCGCCGACACAAGCACAATCCCAAGATAATACCGCAGCTCCTCACAGCCAAACACGTCCTTGGGCTTCCAAATCAGCAGCAAATAATAAAGCTGGAAATTAATCCCGCAAAGCAGCATAAAAACCGTAAAAATCGTCTGCACCACTGTGGAATAGCTCCCAATGCTTGTATTTAGCAGCCCAAACCCTCCGGTGCCCACCGTGGAAAAAGTCAGCGTCATCGCCTCATACAGCCCCATTCCCGCCACCAGCAGACAGAGTATTTCCAAAACCGTAATAACAATATATATGCCATAAAGAATCATCGCCGTATTTTTCACTCTCGGCACCAGTTTCCCCACGCTGGGGCCTGGGCTTTCCGCCCGCATCAGGTGCATATTATAGCTGCCCGACAATGGCAGAATGGCCAATATCAGCACTAATACCCCCATCCCCCCAATCCAATGGGTGAAACACCGCCAGAACTGGATGCTGCGGGACAGGCTCTCCACATCGGTCAATATCGTAGCCCCTGTAGTCGTCAGCCCTGACACGGTTTCATACAACGCATCCATGTAAGTAGGGAATTCCCCGCTTAAATAAAAAGGAAGCGCCCCTACCAGACTTAACAGTATCCAGCTTAAAGACACCGTTACAAAACCTTCCTTTGCATAAAAAACTTTACTCTTTGGCTTAAAACGCCTCCCAACCAGGCTGACCGCTAAACACCCTGCAATCACTGCAAGGAAACTAAACGTCGCCTTTTCCCGGTAAATGATGCCCACCAGGCAGGGCAATGCCATAAACAAAGCGGCAAAATCCAATATTTTGCACAAAATATACCGAATAATTGAATAGTTCATTTCCTCCTACCACGAATGCATCACTGTCCGTCCCGATGTCCATTCCTATCCTTTCAGAATATCTTTAATGTCATGAAGTCCCGTCAAAGTTGTAACAATCACCACCGAATCCCCCGCACGGATTACACTCTGCCCTCTCGGTATCACGATGTTCCCTTTATGGTTAATGCAGCTAATAAGCAGATTGGGCTTTAGCTTCATTTCCTGCAGAGGCACTCCCAACACCGGCGAATCCTCTTTCACCACAAACTCTAGCGCCTCCACTTTGTCATTGTTCATCCGGTAAAGCGTCTCAATATTGCTGCCGATGGTGTTTTGCATGGCGCGCACATATTTGACTATAATTTCCGCCGTAATAAATTTCGGATAAATAATGCTCCCCAAATCCAACTGCCCGATAATCTTATCATAAGCAATCCGGTGTACCTTGGTAATGAGTTTCGCCTTGGATATGCTCTTTACGTATAGGGACAGCATAATATTTTCTTCATCCAGGTTGGTCAGCGCCACAAACGCCCCCGCCTGGGGAAGCCCCTCCTCCAACAAAAGATTCCGGTCCGTCCCATCCCCATGGATAATCAGCGCCTGCGGCAGCAGTTCGCTCAATTCCTCACACCGCGCCTTGTCCCGCTCTACAATCTTCACCTTAACGCCAATGGAAAGCAACTGGTTTGCCAAGTAAAATGCCGTTTCCCCGCCGCCTACGATAAAAGCGCTCTTTGCCCTGGTGGTTGCCACGCCCAGCTTCTTAAAAAACTGCACCGTATTTTTCGGGGAACCGATTACCGATATTTCGTCCTTCGCCCGCAGCACAAAATTACCGCCGGGAATATAAACCTCCCCGTCCCTGTCTACCATGCTGACCAATGCTTCACACTTTAGCCTGCTTGAAATGTCCTTCAGGGAATGGTCGCATAGGGGCGAATCCGCCTCCACCCGGTACCGCACCAGTTCAATGCGCCCTTTGGCAAACGTATCAATTTTAATAGCAGACGGAAACTTCAATACCCTGGCAATCTCCATCGCCGCCGCATCCTCCGGGTTAATGACTAAAGACAGCCCCATCTCATCCTTAATAAAATTAATCTCCCTGCTGTATACAGGATTACGCACCCTGGCAATGGTATGGCATCCCCCTGCCTTCTTGGCTATCAGGCAGCACAACAGGTTCAGTTCGTCCGAATCCGTTACGGCAATCAATAAATCCGCATTCTCGATGCCGGCTTCCATCTGTATGGAATATCCGGCGCCATTTCCCACAATCCCCATAATGTCAAAATTATTGCTCACATCATGCACTACATCGCTTTTCGTATCAATAACGGTTATATTATGTCCTTCTTTGCTTAACTGCTCGGCAAGGGTGGAACCCACATTGCCGCAGCCCACAATGATTATCTGCATACCTTCCTCCATTCTGTCCCTGGTTCCATCCGGCGCAGGCACAGGGAACCATCTTGGCAGAGATTAATATTTATCCGGATAATCCGTCCCTGTCTCCGACTGCATCAGCCCCTTATATTTCTCCGGCTGCTTCTTCATTTTACACAAAGTGTCAAACGCATGAAGGGCCATCATGCCCTTGTTATGTTTCATCCCATACTTTCCCCTGTCCATCTCCGCTTTAAAGTGGTCGATTTGCCAGACCAGAATATCCACCACCGTATACCCGTCCACCTTCATTTTGCATAGAAAATCCCCCGTCCCCATATAATGGGCCAGTTCCTCCGCCGCCTCCGGCTCTTCCCAAAGAGCCTTGACCAAAGCGGAAAGGAACCCCTCTTCCTCTCCTGCCTGCGCGCCGAGCGTGCGCACCCAGCCCTCTATTTCCTCCCTGTTATATGCCTCCATTCCCTTCTGCCCCTTTTTCCCTTATTATGCATTTCATTATGTACTTGTCTGCCTCTCACCGATACACTGCGGCACGTTTTCCCACAGCTCACCGCTGCGCGCCTTCCAAGCGGATGCACTGCGGCACGCTTCCCACTGGCTCATTACAGCGCGCCTTCCATACGGATGCACTGCGGCACGTTTTCCACTGACTCACCGCTGCGCGCCTTCCATATAGATGCTTTTCGGCACGCTTCCCACCGCGCAGCGTTGCGGCGCAAACTTTTCCCTCCCCATCTTACCAAAAGGATACATATATTACAAGACACTCTTATATATTAGAAATAAAAGAATGTCCCAGGAAGGCACCCCTTGAAATTATTAAATTCACTCAACGACTTTTTATGGAACAGCCCGCTGCTGTTTTTGCTTATGGGCACCCACCTTTTTTTCACTATGAAACTGCATATTCCGCAGCGGCGCATCGGAAAAGCGCTGCGCTTCTCCATTACGCCGGAAAAACAGTCCGGCCAGCCCTCCCGGAACCTGTCCGCCTTTGGCGCCCTGGCCACGACTTTAGCCGCCACCCTTGGCACCGGCAATATCATCGGCGTCTCCACGGCAGTAGCCCTGGGCGGCCCCGGCGCAGTCTTCTGGTGCTGGCTGACCGGCATCCTGGGCATGGCCACCTCCTATGCGGAATGTTACCTCAGCGTCCTGTTTCGGGAAAAGAACAAAGAAGGCTACTACGTGGGAGGCCCTATGTATGTCCTGAAAAACGGGATGCATAACAAGCCCCTGGCCAAATTTTACGCCCTCTGCACCGTCTGCGCCGCTTTTGGAGTAGGCTGCACCACGCAAGCCAACTCCCTGACCCAAACTACCTCTTCCACCTGGGGCCTTTCCCCTCATTTAGTGGGGATGGCCGCAGCCGTTGTGGTAGGCGTCGTAATCTTAGGGGGCGTAGAGTCCATTGGACGGCTTTGCATGAAAACCGTGCCTTTGCTTGGCTTTCTGTACATTGCCAGTTGCTTCCTCCTCCTGTTCCTCAACCGGGATGCGCTCTTCCCGGCCCTTAAACTAATCGTGGCCCACGCCCTGACGCCCCACGCCGCCCTGGGCGGCATAGCCGGCGTTTCCCTGAAACAGGCGGCGCGCTACGGCATTGCCCGCGGTCTGTTCACCAACGAAGCCGGCATCGGCACTTCCGCCATTGCCGCCGCCTCCTCCAACAGCCAAAACCCTTCCAGGCAGGCATATGTCTCCATGACGGCTGTTTTCTGGGACACGGTGGTTATGTGTTTCCTTTCCGGGCTTGTCATTGTCGCCAATATGATGAAACACCCCCAGTCCTTAGCCGGCGTCAACGAAACCGGGCTGGCGGACGCCGCTTTTGCCTGCCTGCCTTTTGGAGGCAATGTTTTCCTTTCCCTTTCTCTGGCCGCTTTCGCCATTACAACGTTAATCGGCTGGTCTTACTTTGGGGAAAAGGCTTTCTGTTTCCTGTGGGGCGAGCATAACCTGGGGGTATACCGTCTGCTTTATATTGTAATGATTTACATTGGCGCCGTCATCCCCCTGGAGATTGTCTGGGAATGCACCGACTTTATCAACGCCCTGATGATACTGCCCAATGTCATTTCCCTGTTTTGCCTCCAGCGCATGGTGCGTGACCGTTAAACCGCACCGTAACTTTCGTCCCCTTCCCCACCTGGCTTTCCAGTTGAAGCTGCGCCCGGCTTTTCACCGCGATATGCTTTACAATCGCTAACCCCAGCCCGGTGCCTCCCGTGGATTTTGAACGGCTTTTGTCCACCCGGTAAAAACGTTCAAAAATCCGCTCCTGGCACTCCTTTGGAATCCCAATCCCGGTATCTTCCACCACAAGGAACGCGCTGCCTTCTTTCGTCCCTACCGTTACCTTTACCTGTCCGCCCCTGTTATTGTACCGGATGGCATTGTCGCAAAGGTTATATACCAGTTCCTCCATCATCCGCTTTTCCCCCCATACCAAGGCTAACGTCCCGGTAAATATAAGCTCCACCCCATGCTGCTCCCCATAAAACCGCAGCATATCCACACAGGTTTCCGCAATCTCACATAAATCCACCTCTTGCGCGGCCTCCCTCTCTTTCATCCCTGTCTCCCCTTTGGCGTCCGGCTCCTGTGCGGCCTCCCTCCCTGTTTCTGCATCCGCCTCCCCGTTGCGCATCCCCTTTTCCATGGCGTCCAGCTCCGACAGGCGCAGCACATCGTTAATCAATGTCAGCAGACGGCTGGAGTTACGGCGAATTTCCCCGGCAAAACGCCGGACATCCCCCTCTGGCGCCATGCCGTTTTCGATTAATTCCGCATAACCGGAAATGGAAGCTAACGGCGTCTTCAATTCATGGGTCACATTGGCCGTAAATTCCTGCCGCATCCCTGCGCTGCGCAGGATGTCCTCATGCTGGCTGCGTATTGTCTCCACAAAGGGAGCCAGCTCCTCATACGTGTCCACCCCTTCCAGATTCCCCATATGGCAGGCAATTTTTTCAATCGGCGCCACCAGGCTCTTTGTCAGGAAATGGGCAATGGCCAAACAAAAGAAAAGCAGCGCTGCCGCAATCAGCATTGCTGCCGGAAACGCCCCGGCAAGAATGCTCCACATACTCTCCGCCTCCTTAGAAACGCGTATAATGCCGCCTTCTTTTGTCCGCACCGCATAGTAAAAAGCGTTGGAACGCAGCGTGGAGGACTTTCTCACTGCCCATCCTTCCCCGTTTTCCAACGCCTTCTTTATTTCCGGCCTGTCGGCATGGCTTCCCATCCCCGCCTCCGGCCCATAACTTTCAAATACCACCTGCCCTCCGCCATCCACTACCGTAATCCGCAGTTTGTCCCCGCCGGAATCAAACCTGGACTGCACCACATCCTCTAACGCCGCCGTGCTTTGCAGCAAATGGGCATAAGCTTTCAAGTCTTCCAAAATCTGCCTCCGAAACAAATCATAGCAGACCACCGCCATAAAAACCATGGTGGAACATATGGCAATCACGGCAATGGCCGCCAACTGTATATTGATTTTCCTTTTCATTACGCACTCCACGCCGCTGCAGGAAGCGGCATCTCCTCCGCTTTTTTGTTTTCAAACACACTCTAAATGCAAGGTCTATGGCTATCTTCCAAACATGTACCCCACATTCCGCACCGTCCGCACCATTGCCCCCGCCTCTCCCAGCTTCTGCCGCAATGTCTTCACATGCATATCCAATGTCCTGGACTCCCCTTCATAATCCGTCCCCCATACCCTTTCCAGGATAAAATCCCTTGGCGCCACAATGCCCGCATGATTCATCAACAGCTTTAACAATTCATACTCTTTATACGTAAGCGCACAGCGCGCCCCGTCCACCGTCACCTCACGCCTCTCCTCATCCAGGCATACGCCGCCGATTTGAAGCTGCTTTTCCACCAGCCTGCCGCTCCTTCGCAGCAATGCCTTCACCCTGGAAATCAGCTCCAACACCCCGAAAGGCTTGGTCATATAATCGTCCGCCCCGATATCTAACCCTTTCACCTTGTCCAGTTCCGAGGTCTTGGCCGTCACCAGGATAATGGGAATCCGGCGGACGCCTGCCTCAGCCCGCAGCTTCTCCACCACCTCCAGGCCGTCCGCATCCGGCAGCATAATGTCTAACAAAATCACATCCGGGCGCCTGCGGCCAAGCCCTTCGTAAAATTCCTTCGCATAAGCAAAATCCTCTACCTCATATCCGGTATTCCTAAGCGCGAACGTCTCAATCTCCCTGATATTCTGATCATCTTCCACAACATAAACAAGCGCCACTTCCATCACCCACCTTACGACAGCCTGTATTTTTCCCGAAATTGCTCCACGGTCTGCAAAAATTCCTCATTCCCCGCTTTTTTCAGACGCTCCAGGTACTCATGGGCGCCAAATCCATCTTCGGAAATTTCCAAAAGGCTTACGGCAACATTGGAACAATGGTCTGCCACACGTTCATAGCTGGTCGTCACATCCGCCAGGATAAAACCCAGTTCAATGGTGCAGTCTCCGCTGCGCAGCCTCTTTACATGCCTCCGTTTTATTTCCGCATTCAAAGAATCAATGGCTTCTTCCAATGGCTCTATCTTCCTAGCCAGCTCCACATCCTCCTGCCGGAATACCGACAGCGCAAGCTCCATAATCTCCCTCACCGCTTCCGAGAACACGGCCAGTTCTTCCGATGCCTTCCTGGAAAAATCCAGCTTTTTGTCATGCATCTCCTTCGCCGCTTCCTTTACGTTCAGTGCATGGTCGGAAATCCGCTCAAAATCGCCAATGTTATGAAGCAGGAAGGATAAGGTATGGCTGTCCTTTTCCGAAAGGTTCCTGCTGCTTAACCTTACCAGATAAGTCCCCAGCTCATCCTCATAGCAGTCCACTTTCCCTTCCAGTTCCTCCACCTTGTCCGCCGCCCCTTCTTCATAGTGAAACACCAGCCCAATCGCCGTAAATAACGCTTCCCTGGCGCATTCCGCCATATCCGCAGCCGCCGTCCGGCACTGCTCCAACGCAAACCCGGGCGTGGCAAGGAAACGGGAATCCAAAATCGGGACGCGTCCTGCCTGTCCCTTTTGTATTTCGGCAGCTTCCCCCCCATCCTTAATCGTCATGCAGGCAAGTTTTTCCAAAACGCCGGAAAAGGGAAGCAAAAAGACCGTGGCAAATACGTTAAAAGCCGTATGGACAGCCGCAATCCCCGCCGCATTGGCCTGTTCCTCCAAAAAAGCAAACGGGATAACGGCATGAAATCCGTAAAACACTGCCATAAAAAGAAGCGTGCCTATCAGGTTAAAATACAAATGCACCAGCCCTGCCCGCCGCGCATTCCGGCTGGCGCCAATTCCGGACAACACCGCTGTCACGCACGTTCCGATATTCTGCCCCATAATAATCGGCACCGCCGCCGCGTAAGAAACCGAGCCGGTTGCGCATAATGCCTGCAGGATACCCACCGACGCTGAAGAAGACTGAATCACCGCCGTCAGCGCCGTTCCGGCCGCAAGCCCGAAAAGCGGGTTGGAAAACGCTGTCAGAATCCCTGTAAATTCCGGCACGTCCGCCAATGGCTTCACCGCCCCCGACATAGCGTCCATCCCAAACATTAAAACCGCAAAGCCCACCAGAATATTCCCGATATTCTTGCGCTTTTCTTTTTTGGAAAACATCAAAAGCCCTACGCCGGCCGCCGCCAATGCCGGAGAGAAGGAAGAAGGCTTAAGCAGGCGCACGAAAAAATTGCCGCTTTCTATCCCCGCCAGGCTCAAAACCCATGAAGTGACCGTAGTCCCCACATTGGCCCCCATAATAATGCCCACTGCCTGGGAAAGCTTCATAATCCCTGAATTGACAAACCCAACCACCATAACCGTAGTGGCTGAGGAAGACTGGATTACCGCCGTCACCCCGGCGCCAAGAAACACCGCCTTCCACTTATTGGCCGTCAGCTTCTCCAACACCTGTTCCAGCCGGCCGCCCGACGCTTTGGACAACCCGCTCCCCATCACTTCCATCCCGTACAAAAATAAGGCCAATCCACCTACCATGGCAAGCATTCCAAAAAAATCCATTTTTATCCATGCCCTTTCCCTGTCCGCTTGCCCGCCTCACGTATCCGACGGCGGGGGACAGTATGCGTATCAATCTCCTCCAATAGCATTCCCCATATTTCATATCCTACCATGCCTATGTAAAATCAACGGCAGGTTTATGTAAAATCTATGTAAAAAATAAGGGCAAACCCAGCCGAAAAAGCAAAAAATCCAGCTCTGCCGCCCGCTTCGGCCCCAAATGGATTTCCGCGGCGGCTTCCGGCTCCCCTTTACTTTACGACTTTAGTATGTTAAAATAGAATCTATCTTATGGCAAAACCTTTCCTGCGGTAAGACGCCTGCAGCGCTTACTGTGGATAAAATTTTGCTCTCGAAAAAAGGACGCAGAAAAGAGTATGGAGGTATTGGTATTTATGAATAATAAGATAAGGACAAATGCTGTAGACCATCTGTTCGATGCTATTCTCTGCCTGGAAGACAAAGAAGAATGTTACCGTTTCTTCGAGGATTTATGTACGGTTAATGAATTGCAATCTCTTTCCCAGCGTTTCGAGGTAGCCTCTATGCTGCGGAACCGCAAAACATATTTGGAAATTGCCGAAAAGACAGGAGCGTCCACCGCCACCATCAGCCGGGTCAACCGCTCCTTAAATTACGGAAACGACGGATACGAAATGATTTTCCAGCGCACAAACCCGCAAGGGCGGCAAGAGTAATTGGCAATGACGGTTCCAACTACATAAAGGGGCTGTTGCAAAATAGCTGTTATATACAAAATACGGCATTCGGAACATTAGAATCTCATCCATATATTGTATATAAGCTGCATTTTGCAACAGCCCCGGCGAATCAGGGAAAACATTTTACAAATATACCCCGGCGCCATGTCCGCAAAAGGAGATACGCCGGGGTTCCCTTTATACATTATCAAACATTTCCTTCATCAGCCTGGCGATATCCCCTTCCTGCGCATCCAAGAGGAAACATTGTTCCTTTTCCCTTACAAAATAGAACAGCAAATGCATCATCAATTTCATTTTATCCTCTTCCCGCGCATTCCTGACTTGCAAAAGCAAACAGTCCAAGTCTTCGCCAGCCCCAAACAGCAAGTAATCTACGGTGACGCGAAAATGGTTTCTAATCCGTGTCATTACCTCTTTCGATACACCGTATTCTCCCCTTTCATATGCCCTGACTGCATTGGGGTTTACACTCAAAATTTCCGCCATCTCCTCCTGTGTCAGCCCGTTGCGTTCCCTGATTTTCCGAATCCGTTTCCCAACTGCTTTGTTATCAATCTGCCCACAGTCATTTCCCATTTTCAGCCCTCCACATATTTTTCTTTCATTATATATGGATTGAAAATATGCCAACAGGAAGCGCCACTGTCGGGAAAAGTTAGTCGGGCTGGAGCGTGTTTTATAATTGCTTTCCTTCTTATATCACGCTTAATCACCTTTCAGATTCACACAGAATAGAGTTTCCATCTGCCAAACAGGTCACACTACGTACTCCAGGTTCATCATATCCATGACAATTCTTCCAATCCAACCCCTCATACACGTATACCGCATAATCTAAGATCCCCTTTCCATTCTGTTTTCATAGCGTTTTTGCCCTCTGGTTTTTTCTGAGGGAACTGCTGCGCCAGAGCCATATTCTTCGCAAGTCCCCTCCAGCGTCTGCGCCTTGTAGCTTGGCAGGAAGTGCGGCTCCTTCTTTTTTACATATTTTTGTAGTTTAGTATTAACTAATTACCATAATCTGGTATTATTAAATACAACAGACTATTTTAAAACACTTAGTCCAAAATTTCAGCGTCTGGCAGTCATCAAAGGCAGTCTTACGTCTGCTCCGGCCAGACGCCTCACAACGCAACGATGTCCCGGGCAATGCAACATCCGGGAAAATAAAGACATATTAAAGGAGGAAACACCATGACTGGAATCTCGGCCCGAATTAAAAAATTAAGGACAGAAAGAAACCTCAACCAAGCACAGATTGCCAGCTATTTAGGCATTACCCAGCAGTCCTACTCTCATTACGAACAAAACCAACGGGAACTCCCTACCCGGCATGTGGTGAAAATTGCACAATTTTATCATGTAAGCTCTGATTATCTGTTAGGCGTTTCCACTTGCCGCTTCACCAATTTTGACCTGAATGCCGACTTTATACAGGACATCTCTTTCCAGCATCTAATCACAATTTTAAATAAGCTGAACAACAAAAAACGTTTGGAGCTTGTTCATTTTCTCTCCTATTTGGACAGCGCAAACCAAAAGTGATTTGCCGTCGGCTACACCTTCTTCCGTTCTGGAAAAACAGCAGGCATGACTGGCTTCCCCTCATGCCTGCTTCACAGCTCTTTGTCCCTTTCCGCCATCCAATACGCAATCCGCCAGAACGCATTTAGAATTCAAAATTCACGCCGCGTTATCAGCGGATTTCCACCACTTCATACCCTGCCTGCGTAACAGCGTCCCGCAGCGTATCGTCTGCAGGTTCTCCCGAAAGCTCTATCACTGCGCTTTTCTCCTCCAGGCTCATGGTGACTGCCGCCACGCCTTCTACCGCTTCCAGCGCTTTTTGCACCCGCGCCGTGCAATGTCCGCAGGACATCCCGTCAATTATCATTGTTTTTGTAATCATTTTCATTTCCTCCTTATTTTCTTTCTTTTCTTTTTGCGTTTCTCCCCCACTTTGCACTTCTCCTCCGGCGTCTGTTGCCTTACCGCCTTCCTGTTTTGGCTCTTCCTTAAACCTGCACAGCCGCAAGGCATTGCCCACTACGCATACGCTGCTTAAGCTCATAGCCGCCGCCCCGAACATCGGGTTCAGTTTCAGTCCAAGAAGCGGATACAAAACGCCTGCCGCCAAAGGAATGCCGATACTGTTATAAAAAAATGCCCAAAATAAATTTTCCTTGATATTGCGTATCACTGCCCGGCTTAAACGTATGGCCGTCACAGCGTCCCGCAGGTCATTTTTCATAAGGATAATATCCGCGCTTTCCAATGCCACATCCGTACCCGCGCCAATGGCAATCCCCACATCCGCAGACGCCAGCGCAGGCGCATCGTTGACTCCGTCCCCAATCATGGCCACTTTCTTCCCCTGCCCTTTGAGTTTCCGTATCTGCTGTTCCTTTTCATCCGGCAGGACTTCTGCCACCACCTCCGCAATCCCAAGCTTACGCCGCACAGCCTCTGCCGTCTTCCGGTTATCCCCGGTCAGCATAATCACCCGGATATGCATTGCCTGTAAACGCCGGATTGCCTGGAGGGAAGATTCCTTCACCGTATCCGCCACCGCAAGGACTGCCTCCAGCCTGCCGTTTCCATGCGCACAGCCAAATAGCAAAGGCGTCTTGCCTTCCTCCGCCAGCCTTTCCATCTCCTCTTCCTGCGTCTTGTCAGGCCGTATCCCTTTCTCTTCCATAAATTTGCGGTTGCCTACATAGTAAACTTCCCCCTTCACCCTGCCTTCAATCCCTTTGCCAAAGACAGCCTGGAAATCCTCCACCTCCGGCAATGCCAGCCCCCGCTCCCCGGCAGCGGTAACAATCGCATCTGCCAAAGGATGCTCGCTTGGCTTCTCAAGCGCAGCCGCCAAAGCCAGAACCCGGTCAGCCGTCTGTCCGTCCCCGTCCTTTGGGCCGCCCATAATAATATCGGTTACACGCGGTTTCCCTTCCGTAATCGTGCCGGTCTTATCTAACACTACCGTATCCACTTTCCTTGCCTCCTGTAACGCCTCGCCGGATTTAATCAAAACCCCGGACTTGGCCCCAACCCCGGTGCCTACCATAATAGCTACCGGCGTTGCCAGCCCAAGCGCGCACGGACAGGAAATTACCAGCACTGCAATTCCTGACGACATGGCAAATTCAAATCCCGCTCCGGCAAGCAGCCAAACAAGGGCCGTTACCAGCGCAATGCCAATCACTGCCGGAACAAAGACCCCGGCAATCTTATCCGCCAGTTTTGCAATAGGCGCCTTGGACGCGCTGGCTTCCTCCACCAGCCGGATAATCTGCGCCAATGTCGTATCCTCTCCTACTTTTTGCGCCTGACAGCGCAAAACCCCTGCCTTATTTACCGTTGCGGACACTACTTTGTCGCCCGGCCGCTTCTCCACCGGAATGCTTTCCCCTGTAATGGCCGATTCATCAATGCTGGAATTCCCAAGCAGCACCACGCCGTCTACCGGCACCAAGGCGCCTGGCTTTACCAGGAATATGTCCCCTGCCTTGACTTCCCAGGTAGGCGTTTGTTCCTCGCTGCCGTCCGGCTTAACCAATATCGCCGTTTTAGGCGACAAATCCATTAATTTGGTAATGGCTGCGCTTGTCTTCCCCTTTGACTTTGTCTCCAGGTATTTCCCAACGGTAATGAGCGTAAGAATCGTCCCTGCAGATTCAAAATAAAGATCCATGGAATACCGTTCCACCAGCTTCATGTCCCCGTGTCCCAATCCATAGCCGATGCGGAAAATAGCAAAAATGCCGTATATTATCGCCGCCGAAGCCCCAATTGCAATGAGGCTGTCCATATTCGGATGTCCCCGCAGCAATGTCTGAAACCCTACCCGGAAATATTTCCGGTTCACATACAGGATAGGAAGCAGAAGCAAAAATTGGGAAAAGGCAAACGCCGCCGCATTCTCCTTCCCATGAAACGCCGCCTGGACAAACCCCGGCACAGGAAGGCCAAACCATTCATAAAACATATGATGCATGGAAATGTACATCAACGGAACCAGGCACCCAATGGAAATTCCAAGCCGCTGCCGCATGGCCCGTTTGGCTCTCTTGGCTTCTTTTTCCAAAGATGCCGTATCCGTTTTCCTGCCCTGTCCCTCCCTGCCCTCAATGCCGCTGCCAGCCCCTGCGGGCAGAACTTTCAGACTGGCTCCATATCCGGCCTTTTCCACTGCATGGATAATCTCCTGCGCCTGCGCATCCCCCTCCACTTTCATGGAATTGGTCAGCAGGTTCACCGAACAGGAATCCACCCCTGCCACTTTAGACACTGCCTTTTCCACCGCAGAACTGCAAGCCGCGCAGCTCATTCCGGTTACTGTATACTGCTCCATTTCGCACCCCCTTTTATTCCAGCGCCGCATCCGCTTTCGGCATTCCCTATTACTTTGGAAGAGTTTCCGGCCGTTTCCACATCTTGAAACTCTTCCTTACTTCATCAGTCTCTGAAAGACTTCCAGCAGTTCTTCTACCGTATCTTCCCTGCCTTCCCTTATATCCTTTACGACGCAGGTTTTCACATGGCTTTCTAACAGTTTCTTATTAAAGCTGTTTAATGCCGCGTTCACTGCCGCTACCTGCACCAGGATATCCGTACAGTACCTCTCCTCCTCAACCATCCCCCTGATTCCGCGAATCTGCCCTTCAATCCGGTTTAGTCTGTGAATCAGATCTTTGTATTCCTTTTCGGAACGCTCCTTTGTTTTGTAATTACAGCATTCCTTCTTTTGCCCGTCTTTATTCTCTTGTCCCCTATCCATGGCTTTTACCCCTTTTTTTACATTATATACCCCCATAGGGTATATTGCAACTATTTTTTTCTTTCTCCGTTTCCCTTCATATTATTGTTGTATTTTCCGCAGTAAAATTTCATCCTCTTTTTGATATCCTAAAGCGTTGTACAGTGCCTGCGCCTCAAAATTCCTCTCTCCTGTTTTCAATTCAAACTCCCGGACTCCGTAACAGTGCATACAACGTTTCTCCATAAACGTTATCATCCGGCCGGCCAGCCCCTGCCTCCTGTAGCTTTCCCTGACATACACTTCCGTTATTTCAGCGCTGCATTCCCGATAGCAAAAGGACTTCTTTAGTTGGGCGCAAACAAAGCCTGCCAATTTATGGCCGCCTTCCGTTTCTGTTTCTGCGTCTGTTTCCGCTTCCGCCACCACCACAATTTCCTGCGGATTATCCAAAAGCGTTTCTTTCATCTTTTCTATACTGTTATCCCCTTCCCCGTTAAATTCCTCATTTAACAAAAAAAGCTGCTGTGCATCTTCTATAGTCGCTAAACGTACCATAATAGCCCCTTTCCTCTTTATTATTTGAAATCTTTGCGGCAATGGCAAAAAAAGAACTGGCTATTGCACCAGTTCTTCCATTTTTTCCTTCAAGTTTGTAGACACTTCTCCCACCTCCTGCGTGGCTGCCGCAATTTCCTCCGTAGCCGCCGCCAGGCATGTCACCTTATGGTTCACATTGTCAATAATATTGATAAGCTGTTCCGCTTTCTGCAGCAGCATTTCCACCGCAGCCCCAATTTTCTCCTGGTTTGTCTCGCTGTCCTGCGCCATTTCCTTGGAAAAATCTGCCAGCTTTTTAATGTTTTCCGCAATAATCGCAAAACCCCTGCCAGCGCTTCCTGCCCTTGCCGCCTCTATGCTGGCATTCAACGACAACAGATTGGTTTCATCCGCTACATTTGTAATTTCCTCATTGTTGCTCTGCAGACTCTGGGTCAACACTTCAATCCCTGCCAGCGCCTCCTTTAATTCATTGCTGAATTCCATCACATCCATCATTAACACATTGATGCCTGTGCTTTCTTCCGCATTGCTGGCATTCCCCGCCGCCATTTCATGGATGGATTTGTCCAACATTTCAAAGTCTCTGGCCACACTTTCCACAAGGGAGGATATTTGCTCATTCTTCTTCTCAATGAACGCATTCTTCTCCTGCATTTGTGTGGAAAGATTCTCCGCCATTTCCTTTTCTTTTTCAATCATGTCCTTTATGTAGTGGATACAATTGCTTTTTACATTACAGCCATTGTGGATGGCCACTGCCATTTTGGCGCATGTTTCATAACCGCAGGCGGAGCAGTTGACTGTCCGTTCCTCTTCCGTCCTTTTTTCCATGCTCAGGTAAATTTCATCCAATTGCGCCTCGCTTGGTTTGCGGATTTTGTTTTCCTTGGAATGATCGGTATATTTCCGGATAAAATCATGGATGTCCAATTTGGCGAACTGATGGTTAAAACGTTTCAGCCGCTGTTTGGGTGAAAGCCCTTTTGCAAACGGATGGTTCAGCCCTTTCCTTTTGCTGGCTTCTTTGATTTCCTGAAGCGCATATAAATTGTCGTCTCCCCCGGCCTTTTCCTCCTCAATTGCCGTGCCGTAAATACAGCCGTTTGCGCAGTTTAAGGCATCCACCATAAACGGCAGTTGCTTCCCTTTCAGCACACGTTCCTTATAATCCTCCAGAAATTCATACATATGCTTCTCGCCCTCAATCTGGCGGATAAAAACTTCTTCCCCGCAGAACCAGTACACATTTTCCTTCAGCCCGCCCGGCATCGGGTAAATGGAGCCAAGGCCATATTCGATTTCATCGGATACATCTTCCCCTTTGATATTATGTTTGCGCACATAGTCCATCAAATGGCGGAACGTCACATTATAAGACACATAGCCATATGTATTGGGGTCTTCTATCTCATACTTTTTCGCAATGCACGGACTGATAAAAGCCAGCTTATCCGGCAGCTTCATATATTTCTTAACATAAATGGCGCCGCACATCAAAGGGGAATGAACCGGAATAAGTTTGGGAAGCAGCTCCGGCACATACTTTTCAATATAGTTGACCACCGCCGGACACGGCTGGGAAATTCCCCCGGTAAAATTGTTTTCCGTAATATATTTGATATACCCCCAGGTGGTAATATCCGCCCCAAAGCTTACGCTAATCAGATGGTTGACCCCCAATTTCTTCAAACCTCCCAATACGGAAGCGTACTCTTTCGGGTAATTAGCCAGAAAGGCCGGAGCCAGCAGCAGGGATATCTTCTCCCCCTTTTTCAAATCTTCGAAAAAGCGTTCTGTATCATCCCGGAAACTTCTGGCGTTATGCTCGCAGGCGTCGAAACATGCCCCGCAATGAATGCAGGCATCCCCATCCACCACGATTTTATTCCCCCCATTCTCTTCCACCGCATAATTAGCCGTAAGCACTGGACACACGGAAATACATTTGTTGCATCCGATACAATTTTCATTGGTATAAACGAACGATTCCGCTGATGCACTCATCCTATCTTCCTCCTTGGCAGTCAGTCCCCTTCCTTTTCATTACAGGCCCTTTCCACAGCCACTGGACGGTACACGAACACCCGCCGCAGCCACTTCCTGAAAACCACAAATAATACTAATAATATAACATTTTATCATATTTATAAGTGTATTACAACTCTTTTCCGGCTCCCGCATAAATCCCGCGCAAATCCATTGTTACTGTTCCCTCCGTTCCGGTAACCGGCAAACATCCATGCAAAATTTGCTTCACAAACGGATTTTTAATAGCAAAAACCGGCACAGCCGCAAGTGCCGCCATACCGGTTCCTCCCGGAGGGAAAACCTCCCTCCTTACCCTGCCCAAAGGATGCTTTATCCAAAAGGATATTCTATCCAAAAGGATATTCTATCCCATAGGATATTCTATCCTAGAGGATATTTGTCCGTCAGTTCCTGTACAATCGCCCGCGCTTCCGGTATTTTCCCTTCGCCGCCTTTGATTACCAATGCTACCGCCTCTGCGATTCTGTCCATATCCGCAACGCCCATGCCTCTGGAAGTCACTGCCGGAGTCCCCAAACGGACGCCGCTTGTAACAAAGGGGGATTTCGGATCATTGGGAATGGTATTTTTATTGGCTGTAATATGCGCTTCGTCCAAAAGCTTTTCCACTGCCTTCCCTGTCAGGTCAAAATTCGTCAAATCCACCAACATCAAATGATTGTCCGTCCCGCCGGATACAATCCGTATCCCTCTGTCCATCAGCCCTTTGCAAAGCGCCTGCGCATTGTCCACAATCCCTTTTTGGTATGCCTTAAATTCCTCACTAAGGGCTTCCTTGAAGCATACCGCCTTGGCAGCGATTACATGCATCAACGGCCCGCCCTGGATACCGGGGAAAATCGCTTTGTTAAAATTATATTTCCCCGCCGCTTCCTCATTGCACAGAATCAGCCCGCCGCGAGGCCCGCGCAATGTTTTATGGGTTGTGGTAGTTACCACGTCCGCATAAGGAATCGGGCTTGGATGCAGCCCGGCGGCCACCAGCCCGGCAATATGCGCCATGTCCACCATAAGCGCCGCGCCCACCTCGTCCGCCACTTCCCGGAATTTCTTAAAGTCTATTGTCCTGGCATAGGCGGAAGCGCCTGCAATTATCATTTTAGGTTTGGCCTCCAAAGCAATTTCCCTTAATTTCCCATAGTCAATAAAACCGTTGTCATCCACCCCATAAGGCACAATCTTAAAATATTTACCGGAAATATTCACCGGACTGCCATGGGTCAGATGTCCGCCATGATCCAGGTTCATCCCCATAATCGTATCCCCTGGGTTGCAGATGGCAAACTGCACCGCCAGGTTAGCCTGCGCCCCGGAATGAGGCTGTACGTTGGCGTAATCACAGCCAAACAGCTCCTTTGCCCTTTCAATGGCCAGGTTCTCCACCACATCCACACATTCGCACCCGCCATAATACCGCTTTCCCGGATACCCTTCCGCATATTTATTGGTCAGGGGGCTGCCCATAGCCGCCATAACCGCCTTACTTACCCAATTTTCCGATGCAATCAGTTCAATATGACTGTTTTGCCGCTCCTGCTCATCCACAATCGCCTGCGCAATTTCCGGATCCGCCTGCTTTACTTCATCCAATGAATACATATACCGTCTCCTCCGCTTTCTTCCTCTCTTCCGCCTTCCCCTTTCGCGCTCCCCTCTGTATGCCTTTCATCACAGGCCCCTTTATCTCTCCCCGTGCTTTAGCATTATACCATAATCTCACCAGAATGAAAACCGGCAAAACGGCATAAATATTGTTTAAGAAATCTTAAGAAAAATATAGGAAAAGAAACCTTTACTTCATAAACAATTACTGCTACAATGGGTGAGGATTTGAAAAGATATGAGAAAAACAATCAAACACCGGAAGATTCCGCGCCACCAAAGAGGCACGCTATGTACTATATTATTGTAAATCCCGCTTCCAAATCAGGCCGGGGGCGGAAAATATGGGCCAGCCTGGAACCGGTAATCCGTGAAAAGCAAGTTGCTTACCAGGTAATTTTTTCCAAAGGCCCGGGCCATGTGACACGTCTTGTGGCAAAATTGACCGCATCGGACAGACGCTCTCCCCAGTCGCCGCCCATACGCCTTGTTATCCTGGGCGGGGACGGCACTGTCAATGAGGCGCTGCAGGGAATTTCTGACTTTAGCCGCGTATGGCTCGGTTACATTCCTGCAGGTTCCAGCAACGATTTGGCAAGGGGGCTTGGGCTGCCAAAAGATCCTTCCCTTATTTTGAATGCCATATTGGAAGGCAGGCTTGTCCGCACCGTGGATGTGGGCGTCCTGGCTTATGGGCCGGGGGAGCGCTTTGCTGACGGAATATCCCATACTGCAGGCCAATCCTTTGGTCAGCCGGACAACGTAAAAACTGCAGGCGCCGCTTCCACCGGGCAGGATGGCGTTAAAACCGTCAGGTATTTTGCCGTCAGCGGCGGTATAGGGTTCGACGCCGCCGTATGCCGGGAAGCGCTTGCCTCACGGTTCAAAAATACATTAAATAAACTAGGGCTTGGGAAGCTGACCTATCTGTCCATAGCGCTAAGGCAGTTGATTGCCGCACGGTCAGTCTCCTGCGAGCTTTATCTGGACAGGGCCAAAGAGCCTGTCTGTTTCCATCGTTTCCTTTTCACCGCGATTATGGTGCATCGGTACGAAGGAGGGGGCTTCCAGTTCTGCCCTATGGCAGACGCCTCCGATGGGAAACTGGATTTATGCGTAGTGGGAAAGATACCGAAACTGGCCATCCTCTTTGCGCTGCCCACGGCATTTTGGGGAAAGCATTATATCTTCCCCGCCATTCGCCATTATGCGGCGGCGGAAATCACCATCAAGGCTTCCGCCCCTTTATGGGTCCACACGGACGGGGAAGTTTCCCGCAAGGCAGACTGCATCACCGTTCGCTGCCTGAAACAACGGCTTTGCCTGATGATGTAGCGTCAGGACTGGGTAACCGCCGTGCCCGTGCAAGGGAAAATAATAAAAACGGAAGGATAAAAACAAAACAATAAAACGAGACAATAAATATGCAATGCAAAAATGATATGCCTGCGTTAGCTTTGCCGCTTAGACAGGCATGGGGGTATTATGAAAATGTCAATAAAATTATCAGAGAAACTGCCTTGGAAGCAAATATATGAAAAATACAAGCACGCCATCCCGCTTTTGCTTTATGCCGCCATCTACATTACATGGTTTGTATGGCTGGAAAAGAATGTGACAAACCACTATACGGTCATCCATGTTACGCTGGACGACTACATTCCTTTCTGTGAATGGTTTGTCATCCCATACTTCCTATGGTTTGCCTACGTTGCTTTCGCCGTGGCATGGCTCTTTTTTAAGGACAAAGAAGATTATTTCCGGACTTGCGTTTTCCTTTTTACCGGAATGACCGTATTCCTTCTTATTTCCACGCTGTTCCCCAATGGACAGCGCCTGCGCCCGGCGGTTATGCCGCGGGACAACATCCTGACCGCTATGGTAACGCATTTGTACCGGACCGACACTCCCACCAACCTGTGGCCCAGTATCCATGTGTACAATTCCCTTGGCGCCCATCTGGCTATCGTACGCAGCAAACAGCTTTCGGGCATCCGGTGGGTGCGGATTGGCTCCCTGCTTTTATGCGTTTCCATTATCCTGTCCACCATGTTTATCAAACAGCATTCCGCCTTTGACGTGGTGACGGCTTTCATGATGGCTGGCATAATGTACGGAATCACCTATAAGTACGATATTGTAGCCGTTTTCCGTGAACATATGCGCGCCAGGAAAAAGAGGACTCCCCAGGTCAATTAATCTATGTCCCAAAACTTAAGTGAATGACAATAAGCTGCCACTGAATGACGTTTTCAGGGCAGCTCTTTTTATTGCCTTAGTTAAATTTAAAGAAACGCTGGCAGATCCGGTATCCTTCCACGGATATTTTGCGTCCGCCCTTACCCGGGAGGTTCATGGAATTGCCAAGCAGGCCATATCTAAGCCTGCCGTAAAGCCATCGGTCTTTCTGCTTAATATAGTCCCAAAGCTCTTTCTTTTTCTGTAAATGTTCCTCCGTTTCGCCCCGTATAAGCATAATGGAAGAAACTGTGGTAATGATTTCCAAATAATTGACCATATAAGCGCGCAGCTTCCGGCGCCCTTTGAGTTTCGCCTTATTCTCCACCATATAATCAACCATCCGTTTATTGACCCGGATTTGCTGGTCAATCCTGGAAATCATAACCGTCTCATTCACAGACTGCCCTTCCCGGCCTATATAATAACGGTAAAAATTCACATCCATATAGTACATATTTTTTACAAAAGGAAGCGGTTCAAACACAAACAGGTTATCCACGTAAAATGTATGCTCCGGCAGTTCAAGCCCGCACTCCTTTAACAGCTTCGTGCGGAAAATCACCGAATGCATCAGGATATACTGCCCTTTATGGAAATGGCGCACTTGCTTCCAGGTAAATATTTCGTTCTCGGGAAGCGCATGGCGGTAACGCATTACCTTGTTCTTCTTCTCCCCTTCTTTTTCATAAACAAAATTGCTGATTAACATATCCAATGCTTTCTCCCCGCCCGCCAGTTCCCGCAGGGCGGACAGTATCTGCATATAGTCCGTCTCTTTTACCCAGTCGTCGCTGTCCACCACTTTAAAGAAAAGTCCCTTTGCATGTTCCAACCCCATATTCACAGCAGACCCATGCCCCCCGTTTTCTTTATGCACCGCTTTTACTATGGAAGGATATTTTTCCGCATATGCATCGGCAATGGAAGCAGTGGCGTCAACAGAACCGTCGTCCACTATAATAATCTCCACATCCTCCCCTCCGGCTAACAGCGAATCCACACATTTTGCCATGTATCCTTCCGAATTATAGCATGGCACCGTAAACGTCAACAATTTCATCTAAACTCCATCCTCCCAAAATACACTTGTCTTATACATCCACTGGTTGCAAAACCCCTATCATACGCCCAGGCGGATATCCAAATATTTGGCGTAAGCCGCATAAGCGGATGGAATAGGGTAACGTTCCCTGGCCTCTTGCTTTTCGATAAAGACCCATCCTTCCCCATTTCCCCCTTCCTTTGCCGGTTCCAGCTCGTCCACCCGCACGGCATATCCCCTCATATGCCATTCTTTATGGGAAAAAATGTGTTTTGCGTCCCCTATGGGCTGAATGTGCAGCGCCTGCAGCCCTGCCCCGCGCAAATACGCAAGCACCTCTTCCTCCGTCCGGTACCCCTCCAGCATGGGAAAGCCGTACATCCCGGCCAACAGTCCCTTTCCCGGCCTTTTGCACAATGCAGCCCTTTCCCCATCCTTTATTACCAACACTGTCTTTTCTTCCACCGTCCGCGCTTTCTTTGGCTTCTTTTTGGGAAATTCCCGCCACCGCCCTGTCTGGCGCGCCCGGCAGAAATCCTTCCATGGACACTCCCCACACCTTGGCTCCCCGTTAGGCAGGCATACCATAGCTCCCAGTTCCATCAGCGCCTGGTTAAAATCCCCTGCCCGGTCTGCAGGCATTGCCTTTTCCAATTCCGCTTCCACCCTGCTTTTCGTCTTCTGTGACAGGATATCCCCGCCATCCATCCGCAGCCTGGCCAATACCCGCAGCACATTGCCATCCACTGCCGGAACAGCCTGCCCATAGGCAATGGACGCAATCGCCCCCGCCGTGTAACTTCCGATGCCGGGCAGCTCCATAAGCTGCCTGTAGTCCGAAGGCATCTTGCCTGCGTATTTCTCCATTACCATCCTGGCCGCTTTTTGCAGGTTGCGGACGCGGTTGTAATACCCAAGCCCTTCCCACAGCTTCACTAACTTCTCTTCCTCCAGCCCGGCCAGGGTGGGAATATCCGGCACATGTTGGATAAAACGGTCAAAATAAGGCTTTACCGCCTCCACCCTTGTCTGCTGCAGCATAATTTCCGACAGCCACACGTAATAGGGCTGCGGGTCTTCCCTCCAGGGAAGGATGCGCCTGCCGCTGTCATACCAGGCAAGCAGCGGCTTGGCAATCCGCCAAAGCAATGGCTCCCCGGACAGTTCCACCGCTACAGGCTCCCCGATTTCCATTGTTTGCGGCGTTACATAACACCCATAAGCCAGAATCTCCACCCCAGCCTGTTTCGCCCGCTCCAGCGCCTCGGCAAAGGCGGGATGCGTTTCCCTGTTTGGGGAAAAGGCGCGGACGCCTTCCATCTGCGCCACAAAAACGATGTAAGCCCCATACCCTTCTTTTTTCGCCTCAATCAGTTCTTCCACATGCTTCACCGCACGTTCGGAAGGCGCATCCGGGAAGTAGACGGTATCCTCCCTTTCCAGCGTCACCCCTTTGACCTCCAGGAAAATTTTTTCCTCTTCCGTTTCCACGTAAAAATCAAAGCGGGAATTCCGATAAGTCTTCTCCGCCTGCACAAGCTTTAACGAAGGAAACAGCTTTTTGGTCAGAAGCCATTCTCCCACTGCCCGGTTCGGCGCATTGGAGTCCATATTCACTATCCGCTCCCCCTTCTTCACCGCTACCAAATCATAGGCCGTGGCGCGTTTTGGGCCGTCTTTCCTCTTTGCCCCTTCCCTGTCCCATCCGCATTTTTCCAGATAAACCACCGCGTCCTCTGTCAGCAGTTCCTGACAGCGTCCGGTATTTTTCACATGCGCCTTTTCGGTTTCCCCTCCAATGGAAACGTAAGCTACGAAACGGTTCGGCCTAGATATAAATTTCCCTTCCACAATATGCTTATATTCCATACCAGCCTCCCTGCTTCCATTCCCTTTCTATTCCGCTTCTATTCTTATTTTACCCTATATTCCCCGGTTTTTATCCGGTTTTTATCCTACTTCTATCCTGTTTCTATCCTGTTTCTATCCTACTTCTATCCTGCTTCTATCCTTATTTTACCCTATATTTCCCTGCTTTTATCCGGTTTTTTCCAGCTTCTATTTTAACCATACCGCCTCCATTCGCCTGGCTCCCGCCAGCCTGCGCTTCTTTTACCAGACAAGCTTCACTCCTGCCTGGAAAAGCAAATCAGCCCCGCAGGCGGTTGCATTCATATTTTTCCATTTTTAACAAACAATTGCGCAGCTCTACATAGCGTTCCTCTATGTCTCCCGGCTTCACCTCTATATCCGTTGCCATAGCCATCACATTGACCATGTCGTCCGTAATCCTGCAGTGCAGCCTGGACAGGATATTCAGCCGCTCTCCATAAGAGGAAGCATCCAGAAACTCTAAAATCAGCGGGTCCAGATTCAATTCTTCCGCCTCCTGCGCTATGTTGCCATTTCCTGCGTCCGCCTGTCCCTCACTGCCTGCCGCCTTTCCTGCATTGTCATTCGAAGCTGCTCTATTGTCCCCCTGCCCTGCGCCGCCGCCCTTTGCTGCGCCGCCGCCCTTTGCCGCGCCGTCTTTTTCCTTCACTGCATCGCTTCCGTTCTCCTGCGCCCCATCGGGCTGCGCCAACTCTTCTTCCCTCTCCACCAGTTCGAACCGGTACTCCTGCAAAGCGTCCGGATATTTCTCTTTGTCCACCTTCTCCATAAACATAATAAGCGGACGCACATAAGTCTGGAAACTTCCATACAACGCCTGATACACTACAAACCGTTCCTTTGACTCCGAATGCTGCGCAACCGTAATAACCTGATACAGCTTTCCTTTAAAATGCCGATATATCTCCTCTGCCCTTGGTGTATGCCGCATATAAACCCTCACCTTCCATTTTTATTCTCAAGCACTTTTATTATAATACCCCAGCCAGCCCTTGTCATGCTTTTCTTTTCCTATTTCCATCCAAAAAAAGCCATACGTCACCGAGTCAGTTTCTTTGCCCAATGTCCAAAATTACATTTCACAAAAGCCGGCACGCATTTAAAAATCTGGTCTGCGTTCAGGCAGCAAACCACCGCAACAGGAGACGCTTTCACAACAAACGCCATAAAGAAAGACAGCGGAATCACAATTCCCCATATACTAATCAAATCCATTTTCATCACAAATTTTGTATCCCCGCCGCCGCGGATAATGCCCAAATTCACTGGCATCTGGTAAGACATTCCGACACAGACCGCCGAAAGGATGACAAGAAACGCATCCGCCATGGCCATAGTCTCAGGCCCCAGTTTATAAAGGGAAAGAACCGGGATGCGCAGGAAATACAAGCAGACTCCCGCCATGACCCCTATGCCTGCAAACAAAAGCTGCAGCGTGCGCGCCAACGCCGCTAACCCTTTCTCATTGCCTTCCCCAATGGTTTTTCCAATAAAGAAAGAAGCCGCAGAGGCAGAGCCTGTCCCTGTGGATTTCACCATCAAAAACAAAGCGGACGCCACACTGTTGGCGGCAATGGCGCTATCGTCCATATGTCCGAGAATGGCGTTTTGCGTCGCGCTGTTTACCCCCCACAGACCGTTCACCGCCAGCAAAGGCAGCGCCACCCGGATGTAATCCCTACGCAAGGAAGCGTCCGTATGAAAAAAATCCCGAAGATGCAGACACAGTTTCTTTTCCCGCTTCCAAAAATAGAAAACAAGAATTGCCAGTTCTGCCATACGCGCCGCCAACGTCCCAATTGCCGCGCCTGTCACGCCCAGGCGCGGCGCTCCGAAATGTCCGTATATAAGTGTGTAATTTATGACACAGTTAATAACAAGCGTACTTATGGACAATAGCAGCGCGATATGCACTACGCCAATGCTTCTTAACACTGCGAGCAGAAGCTGGGTTATGGCAAAAAACAGATAGGTAAAACGGATTAGCTCCATATATTCCGCTCCCTGCCCTATAATCTCCCATTCTGTGACAAAAAGCCCCAAAATCTGCCGCGGAAATACGCTTACCAGGCAAAACAGCAGTCCCGCCACAGCTAAGGCGGCGTGCATTCCTATGGAAGAAAGCGCCCGGATTGGCCCTGTCTGCTTCTTTCCATAATACTGCGTCGCCAAAATCACAACTCCTTCACCAATGGCTGTCAACGCCTGCTGATAGACAAACTGCACCTGGTTCACCGCCGCAACGCCGGAAAGAGCCGCTTCACTGTATGCGCCCAGCATAATATTATCCGCCAAGTTCACGCTCAGCGTGACAATGCTTTGCATTACCAAAACAATCCACATAGAGAAAAAATTTTTATAAAATGCCCTGTCCTTTATCATCATAGTCCATCCCCTTCTTTTTCTTTTCCGCGCCTGTTCACACCTTTGTTTGAACGCCCGGCAAAGTGAAAACAGCGCCTGCTTGCCTGCCTGCAGTCCATCGGGCAAAGAAGACTGCGCGTCTCCCTACTTGCGCGCCGGACGCGGCCAGCTTCCACCGCATATTCCCTTCCCGCGTCCATGTGCATAAAAAAGCAGGCATCCTGTCCAAGAGCGCATATCCTTCCATGCCCTTAAACAAGCCTGCCTGCAGTTTCCTTTCTTGCGTATCCCATCTGTGCGGCCCGCCTTAGAATGCCCTGGGGGATACGTTTAACAGTGTGTAGGAATTCCTTTTCAGCGTTTCTGCCGCATTGCTTTCCTCACTAACATGCCCTAATACAACCAGATTCTTTACAAAATATTTTTCCACCATTGTCATCATATAATTTTTCATAACCAATGCCCTGCCTTTCTTTTTTCTCTTTCTATTTTTTGTTTTCTATATCTTTTATGTCTGTTCCGTTTACAATTAGAAGTATATTCCATTTCTTCCTCTGGCGCCAGATGCCTTTTTGATTTCTTCTAAGGCAAAATTGACCGGTTATTTGATATTTTTACTTTTTGTGTTAAACTAATCGTGTAAAACCACATGACAGCCAGGCATACCCATCCGATTGATTTCCCGCAAACACGGCGCCTAATGCAATGTTTCTGCGCTGCCATGGACCGCAAAAAAGAAAGAAAGGAAAAACAAATGTCATTTATCAGTATGTTCGATGTTCTTGGCCCCAATATGGTCGGCCCGTCCAGCTCCCACACGGCGGGAGCCTGTTCCATTGCCCTGATTGCCCGGAAAATGCTGGGCGAACCCGTCCGCCAGGTGGACTTTACCCTTTACGGCTCCTTTGCCAAAACCTACCGTGGGCATGGCACAGACCGGGCGCTTCTTGGCGGCATTATGGGCTTTTCCACCGACGATGAACGGATTCCGCAAGCCTATGCCCTGGCCGGGGAGCAGGGCGTTTCCTATCATTTTTCCTACAACCATACAGAGACGGATCTCCACCCAAACACAGTGGACATCAAACTGACCGGAGCGGAAGGACATGCCTTCTCCCTGCGCGGGGAGTCTGTGGGAGGCGGCAAAATCCGCATCTCACGCATCAACGGAATTGCCGTGGACTTCTCCGGCGATTACAATACTCTGATTGTAGTGCACAAAGACCGGATTGGCATAGCGGCGCATATTACCAGATGCTTAAGTGAGGGCATGGTCAACATTGCCTTTATGCGGCTGTTCCGGGAAGCCAAAGGCGACACTGCATACAGCATTGTGGAATATGACGGAACCTTGTCTACGGACGTGCAGCAAAAAATCAGGGAAAAAGAAGATGTGAACCAGGTAATGGTTATACCGATACAGGAGGAAAAATAATGGATTTTAAAAATGCGGCAGAACTGCTTGCGCTTTGTGAGAAAGAAAAATGCCCGATTTCAGAAATTATGAAACGCCGGGAATGTGATTTGGCGGAAACCACCAACGAGGAATTGGAAGCGCGGATGCGTAAAGCGTTGGCAATTATGAGAAAATCATCCACCGATCCGCTTACCGCTCCCCGCCGTTCCGTGGGCGGGCTGTTGGGCGGCGAAGCCCGGCTGGTGGAACGGCACAGGCAGGAGGGCAAATCCGTCTGTGGCAACGCGCTTTCCCGGGCCATCGCTTATGCCATGGGCGTGCTGGAAGTCAACAGCTCCATGGGGCTGATTGTGGCAGCGCCCACTGCAGGCTCTTCCGGGGTAGTCCCCGGCGTTTTTCTGGCCCTCCAGGAAGAGCATGGCCTTTCCGATGAAGCTTTGCTTGCCGCATTGTACAATTCCAGCGCAGTAGGTTTTCTCGCCATGCGCAACGCCACCGTGGCAGGCGCGGTAGGCGGATGTCAGGCCGAGGTGGGCGTCGCGTCCGCCATGGCAGCCTCAGGGGCTGTGGAGCTTATGGGCGGCGCCCCTGCACAGTGTCTGGACGCCGCCTCCACCGCACTGATGAACCTGCTTGGCCTGGTCTGCGACCCGGTGGGCGGGCTGGTGGAATATCCCTGCCAGTACCGGAACGCCATAGGAGCCGCCAATGCTTTTACAGCGGCGGAATTGGCCTTAAGCGGAGTGAAACAGCTTATTCCCTTTGATGAAATGCTCGCCGCCATGTACCAGGTGGGACGGCGGATGTCCCCTGAATTAAAAGAAACCGCCATGGGCGGATGCGCGGCTACGCCATCCGGGTGCGCCGCCTGTGAAGGATGCGGGTAATGGCCCGACGGCTTAAGAATCCGTAAATCGGGCAGCACAGCTTCCTATAAAAAAGAGCAGGCATTCCGTCCAAGAGTATTTATCCGTTACACTCTTTGGCCAGATTGCCTGCCCTTTTTCGTCTTATTCACTTCCATATCCGCGGCCCGCCTTAAAAAGCCCTGGGAGATACATTCAACAGTGTGTAGGAATTCCTTTTGAGCATTTCCCCGGAATTGCTTTCCTCACCAACATGGCCTAATACAACCAGATTCTTTACAAAATATTTTTCCACCATTGTCATCATATAATTTTTCATCATCAAAGCCCTGCCTTTCTTCTTGTTTCCTTTTGGTTTTTGTTTTCCGTTTACAAGAAGAAGTATATTCCAATCCAGCCGCTGCCGCCAGATGCTTTTTTGACTTCTTATAAGGCGAAATTGATTCTTTTTCTATTTTCTTCCTACTCATCCAACAGGTTTCCGATATGCTGTTTTTCAAAGAACATTTCCTTATTGGCCAGCACAATAACTGCTGCCGCAAAAAATATGATAATTGTCTCCACACATTTTGTCTGTGGCGTCATGGCGATTTTTTCCTGCATCGCATTCACAAACAAATGGAAGATAATGCAGGCAAGCATACTGCGGTTATTCTTTACATAGACCCAAGTTGTCAGAAATCCCAACGGGACAACGCCGATTAAAAAGTTCAGCGCATATAACACGCCAAGTTCTTTCAGCCCATAGTGATATGTGCCCTTAATCCAAAACAAAGGCAAGTGCCACAACGCCCATACAAAGCCAAAAATAACCGATTCCGTGAACCATGAGAAATAAGACGCTACGGAATCCTCTCCATATCCCCGCCAGCCAACCTCCTCAATAACTGCCGCAAGTAAAATTGTCAGCATCGCGGAAGTCCCTGCGACCGAAAAGGAAAAATCTTCCGTAAAGGAAAACTGCCCTAAGGACTGTCCCGCCAATACGGAAAACAAAATAGAAAGAACAACAATCGCCAGAAACCCGAAAATTGCCGCTATAACGCTAAGCGGCTTTATACGGTAAAAACCGATTAGTTTTCGCTTAAAGTCCGCTTTTAACGCCTTGTTCCCTGAAGTCAGTATGGTAATGACCGCTGTGACGGCAGGAGCGGTTAAGCCAAACAGCATTAGCAAAGCGGATATGCCGTTATCATTCTCTGACTGGCTGACGACTGCCGCTAAAATCCAAAATATCCATGTAGCGGCAAAACAAGTGATATAAAAACGCAATGGCCTGTATCTATACTGTCCCATAAGCTCCCTCCTAAAATCAACATTTGACAAATTGACTGAACATAATCCCATTGTTTATAGACTGTCTGCCTGTCGGTAGCAGGTTAAAAATTAAGGAACTGCAATGTCCCTTAAAATCAAATTTCATTCCACATTACTTAGATTATCTTGAAAAATAGGCATGATGGCTGCTTTCATACTGTTTTGCTCCATATTTAAGAGCCGTTCCAGATTGTAAATAAATGCATCTACCCTTCTTTGCTTTTCCTCTACGCTATGCTCCATAAGGTCATCAAACACTGTGTTTGCATATAGGAATGTCATTTCCGCCACTTCTTTGGGATAATCTGTCTTACATATCCCCTGTGCTATACTTTCCTGTATTAAGTCAGTGAGCAGCGGATTGATTTCAGACAGGATGCATTTTTGCATTTTTTGGTGCATAAGGGCATTTTGTGGCCTATGGGCCTGTTTCAGAAGTCCGTGACTGAAATTCCTGTCATCTACCTTCAGGGCAAGCATCATCTTTGTAAGCCGCTGCAATATCGGCGTATCCTTTTCCGCTATGATTTTTTCCGCTTTCCCTGCCAATCTTTTTACCATACGTTCAATCATGGCATCGAGAATTTCTTCTTTTGACTTGAAATGGTAATACAGCGTGCCTCTGGCTATGCCAATCTCATTTAAAATATCGGTCGTGCTTGTATTATCAAAGCCTTTTGCGCCAAATAAGCGTTCTGCCGCATCCAATATCTCATTTTTCCGTTCCTCCGCTTCTTTCACCACTCGCATTTCATTCACCCACTTTGATTTTCCTAATAGACAGACTGTCAGTCTAATACTAACACTTAAAAGTCCCATTGTCAATCTATTGAACGGAATATTTACAGGCTTCCTTTCGATTCTTACATATAAAAAGAGCAGGCATTCTGTCCAAGAGTATTTTTCCGTTACTCTTTTTAGCCAGATTGCCTGCCCTTCTTCGCCTTATTCACTTCCATATCCGCGGCCCGTCTTAGAAAGCCCTGGGAGATACGTTCAACAGTGTGTAGGAATTCCTTTTGAGCATTTCCCCGGAATTGCTTTCCTCACCCACATGGCCTAATACAACCAGATTCTTTACAAAATATTTTTCCACCATTGTCATCATATAATTTTTCAT
>CAJTQO010000013.1 GCA_910578405.1 uncultured Lachnospiraceae bacterium
GGATAAATTAGAGCGCAGATACGGTGCGGATATGTTTAGACAGATATTTAAGACAATCACGGTAGACAATGGCAGCGAGTTTGCCGACGTGAACGGCTTAGAGCGTTCTATACTGGAAGAGGGGGAAAAGAGGACACATTTATATTACTGCCACCCGTATAGCAGCTGGGAGCGTGGCACGAATGAGGTAACAAATAAAATGGTACGGCGCAAAGTGCCAAAGGGGACAAACTTTGACGACAAGACCGACGAGGAAATAGAGGAAATAGAGGGCTGGATAAACGGCTACCCACGCAGGATACATGGCTACCGTTCTGCTGGGGAGCTTTTCACAGAAGAGCTGGAAAAGCTGGCTTAATATCAGATACAGCGGCTTTGAGAGGCTGGCAGCAGTGGCAGCCTTAAAACTGCGCCCATTCCAGCAAAAGGGAGTTTACAAGGCGGGCGCACTCTGGTATAGTGAGGGTAGCACATCTGCTGTATTTCATTCTGTATAGTTAAATTCTACAAAATACCCACTACCCAATTAGTAAATATGCCGAAAGTGAAAAATTGTTCAAAAAAAGGTTGAAATTTTTAGACAAAGCACAAATCTGAAAAAAAGATTGCATTTTCACACATTTTATGATAAAGTATTCGTGTTGCAAAATAGGGATGGTCCTCTGTTGCCCTTGTCTTTTGACAGACAGTGGGGATTAAGAACATCTAGATATGAAGGAGGCACATATGAACGATATTATCAGGGAAATTGAAGCAGCCCAGTTGAAGGAGAACGCGCCTGCATTTAACGTAGGCGATACCGTTAAGGTATACGGGAAAATCCGGGAAGGGAACCACGAGAGGATTCAGGTATACGAAGGGACTGTATTGAAAATCCAAAACGGCGGCAACAGGACTACTTTTACGGTAAGGAAGACTTCTAATGGAATCGGCGTGGAGAAGACATGGCCGTTGCATTCCCCGAATGTAGAGAAAGTGGAAGTTGTAAGAAGGGGTAAAGTAAGAAGGGCGAAACTGTTCTACTTAAGAGATCGTGTAGGTAAGAGGGCGAAAGTAAAACAAAAGTAATACAACAATCGGAGGGCAGTTACCGGCGCGTAATTGCTCTTTGTTGTTTATTAGCGGCATAAAGGATAACGGCAGATGGGCAGGAAACAAAAGGGATTAAGCTTTTACGAGAAAAAGAAACGGATTAACGCACATGTGGTAAAGGAAATCTTTGGGATGGTTTTTGGGACTTTTGCCGCCATATTTCTGGCAGTCGTGCTGACAGTCAATATGGGGATGCGGACAAACACCGTAGGGGTTTCCATGGAACCCACATTATGCAGTGGGGATGAGGTGTTGGTTAACCGTTTTATTTATAAATTATCCAAACCGCAGAAGAATGACGTGGTGGTCTTCCTTCCAGGGGGAAACCCGAATTCACACTATTATGTGAAACGAGTGGTGGCTGTGCCTGGGGATACGGTGCAGATTATAGATGGGCTTCTTTATATAAACGGCGTGCCAGAAGAGGAAAATTATGATAAAATGGAAGAGGGCGGCATTGCGGAAAATGAAATCCGCCTGGAAGAGGATGAATATTTCGTGCTGGGGGACAACCGTAACGCCAGTGAAGACAGCCGTTCCGGCAACATTGGCCCGATTCGCAGGAATACCATATATGGGAAAGCCTGGTTTTGCTTAAAAGGCAAGAATGGCATGGGGTTTATAGAGTGATAGGGGTATCGTCCGGAGCGGAAAGCATAGGCTTTGTGGAGGCAACAAGAAATAAGCCATAGGTTTGGGAGAGGAGAATGGAAAAGGATGAATTATCAATGGTATCCTGGTCATATGATGAAGGCAAAGCGTATGATGCAGGAGAATATAAAATTGATTGATCTGGTGATTGAACTGGTGGATGCGAGGATTCCTTTAAGCAGCCGCAACCCGGATATAGACGCGCTTGCCCAGAACAAATTCCGGATTATCCTTTTAAATAAATCTGATTTGTCAGATATACATTACAATAAAGAATGGGCCGGGTATTTTAAGGAAAAGGGGTTCCATGTGGTGGAAATCAATTCCAAGAATGGTTCCGGGGTGAAATCCATACAGGGTGTGGTGCAGGAAGCCTGTCGGGAAAAAATAGAACGGGACAGGAAACGCGGCATTGTCAACCGTCCGGTTCGGGCAATGGTAGTGGGCATTCCAAATGTGGGAAAGTCTACCTTTATCAATTCCTTTGCCGGAAAAGCCTGCACAAAGACTGGAAATAAGCCGGGGGTAACGAAGGGCAAGCAATGGATACGCCTGAATAAGGGGTTGGAGCTGTTGGATACGCCAGGCATTCTTTGGCCCAAATTTGAAGATCAGGCCATCGGGTTTCGGCTGGCTCTGATTGGCTCCATAAATGATGATATTCTGTCTATGGAGGAATTGGCTTTTGGATTGATTGACTATTTGCAAAAGCATTATCCGGGGCTGTTAGAACAGCGGTATGGAATCGGGGAAGCTGCGCAATGCGGTGAAACGGAAGGCATTTCCAATCAGGCAGTCCAGACGCTTTATCAGATAGCGGAAAACAGGCGCTGCATTGCCAAAGGGGATGAACTGGATTTGGGGAAGGCGGCAGGCATAGTTATAGATGATTTCAGGAGCGGGAAACTGGGAAGGATTACATTGGAGTTTCCGGAAGCCAGTGGAAAGGCCGGGGTATCGAAATGAAAAAGGTGTTAAAGGAAATATTAAATACCAGTCTGTATTTATTTATAGTGTTGTGCGGGATTTATGTGGTTATCCACTTTATAGGGCAGAGGACGCAGGTAGTGGGCCAGTCTATGGAAAGTACATTAAGCAATAACGATAACCTGATTGTAGATAAACTAACCTATCATTTCCATGAACCGAAGAGATTTGACATTGTGGTCTTCCCCTTTCATCAAGAAGAAAATACGTTTTATATTAAACGGATTATCGGAATGCCTGGAGAGACAGTCTATATTGATGAGCAGGGGACTATTTATATTAATAACGAGGTGCTGGAGGAAAGCTATGGGAAGGAAGTAATCCTGGATGCAGGGTTGGCTTATGAACCGATAACCTTAGGGGATGATGAATATTTTGTTATGGGGGATAACCGGAATAACAGTTCGGACAGCAGGGATCCCACGGTGGGGAATATTTCGCGCAGCGATATTATAGGCCGGGCATGGATACGGATTTGGCCGTTGGATAAATTCGGGGTATTGGAACACCAATAAGAGCATGTAAGGGTTTGGCCTTTGCTGTGATTGACCGTAAGAGGGCGTTCTTTTGAATGATTTCGGATACGCTTTTCATGAGAGAGGTTTGGAATGGGACAGAGGATAAATGATATAAAGGTGATTTTTCAGGCAGCCGATCCAGAGGGGCTGCCTGAATTAATAAAAGCATATGGGCAGGATGAGCGGAGCGGGGTGCAGGCTTTGGTGAAAAGGGGAAAGCAGCGGCTGGAAGCTTGGGAAAAGGAAAAAGCCAGAATACGGAAAATGTGGGAGTATGAGGAGAAATATGGAGAGTATGCCTGGATTTGCGGCGTGGATGAGGTAGGCCGGGGGCCGCTTGCCGGACCGGTGGTGGCTGGGGCTGTCATTTTGCCGAAAGATTGTGGAATGTTATACCTTAATGATTCCAAGCAATTGTCCGAAAAAAAAAGAGAGGAGTTATATAAGCGAATTATGGAGCAGGCGGTCGCCACAGGGCTTGGATATGTAGGGCCAGAGCGGATTGATGAGATAAATATCTTACAGGCTACTTATGAAGCTATGCGCCAGGCCATTGCCGCTCTTAAGGTAAAACCGGATTTGTTGTTAAATGACGCTGTGACAATTCCCCAGGTGGACATTCGCCAGGTCCCGATTGTGAAGGGGGATGCAAAGAGCATTTCCATAGCCGCGGCAAGCATCATTGCCAAAGTAACGCGGGACCGGCTGATGGTGCAATATGATGAGGCGTTTCCGGAGTATGGGTTTGCTTCGAATAAAGGGTATGGGGCACAGAAGCATTTGGAAGCGCTCAGGGTATATGGGCCAACTCCGATACATAGACGGTCTTTTTTAAGGAAGATGGAAGGGGTTTATGGGGATTTTTCCTAAAGACAGATAGCTATATGCGGGAAACAGTGATATGGGAGGTGGGAGGCATGAATCTTTCAGGGTTATTTCAATATGGGACGAAGAATACAGACGGCAGGACAACCGTAAACGCAAAAGGCAGCGTCAGCGGGCAGGCATCCACAGGAAATGCTTCACAGACGGTAAAAGGGTTAGCGCAGGGACAGAGCATACAGGGGGAGGTGGTTTCGAAAAATGGCAATGAAGTGCAGATTCGGATGGATAAGGATGTGGTGATTACAGCCAGGCTGGATCGGGATATCCCGGTTTCCGTCGGGCAGAACATGACCTTTGAAGTGAAGAGCAATTCCGGGGCACAGATTGCACTGCGCCCTTTATTTGAAAATTTGGCGATGGATCCCAATGCTTTAAAGGCTCTGGAAGCAGCCAGGCTTCCGGCCTCCAATGAGCTGATGCGGATGGTGGCGGCTATGATGCGTCAAGGAATGTCCATTGACCGGAATGCATTAATGGATATGGGGAGAGCGGTTATGGCCAATCCGGGCGCAAACCCGGAAACCATTGTTATGATGAAAGCTTTGAATCTCCCAATTACCCCGGAAAACATCCAGCAGTTTGAAAACTATCAGAATTATAAACATCAGCTTTTAGCCAATGTGAATGATATCTTAGCGGAGATACCTAAGGCTTTCCAGTCCATGGTAAACGGTGGGAAAGGGGATATGGCGCTGGACTTTTATACACGGCTCCTAAATTTGTTCGCCGGACAGACGCAGGAAGGGGAGGCGGGAGGCGGTACGGCAGGCCGTGTTTTTGCAGATCTTGCAGGAGCGGAAGGAGAAACTGCGTTGCCCGGGCAGGCTGGAGCAGGCGGTGCAGAGTCTGCTGCAGGGGACGGGAAAGAAGGCGGCGTTCTGTTGCAGACAGACGCAAAAGCAGAGAATGCCGGGAGCCTGATGGAAGGGGCAGAGGGAAACGCCAAAGCGACAGCCGGGCAGCAGGCAGGGGCAATACGGAATGAACTACAGGCAGGGATGGGAAAAGAACTGATGGGTATCTTTGAAGATACCGGAGAAAATAAGGAAGACCCAGCCACATCGGCAGTTCGTGGAATGGAAAATGGAAACGGCAATGTAGGGCAGGCATTACAGGATGAGTTCCTGGCAGGGGCGTTGGATGCGAAAGGCAGGCTGCAGCTTGCCTCTATGCTGGGGAAACTGGGGCTGCCTGAGGAGACGCTTGCCCAGGTAAAAGAGGGAAGCATTGACTTAGAGCGGCTAATGAAGGAGATTCAACAGGCGGTTTCCGGTCAGGGTACAAAAAGCAACCATCCTGAACTGATGAAATTGTTTTCCAGCCGGGAATACCATCAGGTTTTGACAAAGGCGATAGAACAGCAATGGCTAATGAAGCCGGAGCAAGTGGCGGAAAAAAAAGAGGTGGAATCTTTTTACCGAAAACTTCGCGCACAGACAGCCCAGCTAATGGAAAGTTTAGGGCAGGCAGGAAAGGACACTCCACTGGCCAAGAACTTGTCTACCGCACAAAACAACATAGATTTTATGAACCAGATGAACCAGATGTTCCAGTACATACAACTTCCGCTGAAAATGGGAGGCGGAGAAGCCCATGGGGATTTGTATGTATATGCAAACCGGAAGAATGCAAGGAAAGAGGACGACAGCGTCAGTGCGCTTCTGCATTTAGATATGGAACATTTGGGGCCTATGGATATTTATGTGCGGATGAAAGATATGGATGTGAGTACAAAATTTTATTTGTCAAACGAAAAAATCCTGGACTTTATCGCCGCTAATATCCATCTGTTGGAAGAACGGCTTAGGAAACGGGGATATTCTTTCCAATCAGAAATGCAAATGACCAAAGAGGAAAAGGGCGGCGCAAGCGTAATTGAGACTTTGACGGCACAGGAGAAAAAGGCAACGCTTCTGGCACAATATTCCTTTGATGTGAGGGCATAGACCATGAATGAAAAAGAAAGAAGAGAATATGCAAGGCGGGCGATAACAGGCAAAAGTGGCAAAAAGCCGGAAAAACCCAAGCAGGCCATAGCTCTTTCCTATGACCCGTCGGAAACAGCTCCGCGGGTTATAGCCAGTGGGAAAGGGGCGCTGGCAGAGCGGATTATTGAACGGGCAAAGGAAGCTGAAGTTCCGGTACATCGGGACGATAAATTGGCAGATACTTTGTCGCGGTTGGAAATCGGTGATATGATTCCGCCGGAACTGTATGAAGTGGTGGCGGAAATTCTTGTATTTGTGGATGGTATGGAGAAAATACGGGCAAAATTAAATAAATAGGCGGAATCGCAACGGATTAGGGGTATGGCTTGCGCCGGGCAATGCATAGCCTATAGGAAAGCGGATGAAATGAGAAATAAAAGGAAAGTGGGGGCGCGGTTTGAAGAGAAAGCTTGCGCTTATCTGGCAGGAAAAGGGTTTTGTGTCCTGGAACGGAATTTCCAATGCCGTCAGGGGGAAGTGGATATCATTGGGGAAGAGGAAGGATATCTGGTGTTTGTAGAAGTCAAATACCGGGCCTGTGCAAAATCCGGCAGTCCGGCGGAAGCGGTAACGGCGGCAAAACAAAAAAGGATATGCAGGACGGCGGATTATTACCGCTATTTGCATGGAATCGGAGATGACAGGGCTATACGATATGATGTGGTGGCGATAGAAGGCGCAGAAAATACGGGGCCGGATGGGGCGCAAAACCTTGAAATCCTATGGTATAAAAATGCATTCTACCATAGGTATGCAGGAAGGAATGGAAGTGGAGTGCAGTAAAGTTGTGTACGGCGTTGGAACAGGGGAGCGTTGGAATAGCGGAAATCTGGAAGGGCGTCAAAGAATATAGGATTGGATAAGGAGTTTTGGATGGAAGTGAAACGCAAAGGCCAAAGAGGAACCGTGGGAGCAGAAGTTTTGAAGCGGAATACAGTAGGGGAAATGGAGTGGCTGACATTTCCGGCATTGGAGAAAACCGGGATGGTGAGGCATCTTTTTACGACTCGGCTTGGTGGCGGCAGTGAGGGGATATTTGCTTCCATGAACCTTAGTTACACAAGGGGGGACAGGAAGGAAGCCGTGGATGGGAATTTCCGGCGGGTGGCGAAGGCGCTTGGATGTGCGATAGAAGATTTTGTCTGTGCAGACCAGACGCATACAACGAATATACGTAAAGTTACAGCGGCAGACCGTGGCAAAGGGGTTACGAAGCCAAAGGATTACCAGGATACCGATGGCCTTATTACCAATGAAGCCGGAGTGGTGTTGGTGACATTTTATGCAGATTGTGTCCCTCTGTTTCTGGTAGACCGGAAGAACAGAGCCATTGGGCTTTCCCATTCAGGCTGGAAAGGGACGGTAGGCCGGATGGGGGCATGTACGCTGGCGGCTATGGAAAAAGCTTATGGAACAAAGCCAGAAGATGTGACAGCGGCTATCGGCCCTTCCATTTGTCAGGACTGTTATGAAGTCAGCGGGGATGTGGCGGCGCAGTTCGCTAAGGAATTTTCCGGGAAAATAGCGGATGAAATTCTGATTTCCAAAGGCGGGGACAAATATTTATTGGATTTATGGAAAGCGAACTTTTATGTTTTTACAGAGGCCGGAGTGCCTGCAGAGCAGATATCGGTAACGGATATTTGCACCTGCTGCAACCCGGATTATCTTTTTTCCCATCGGGCCAGCCAGGGAAAGCGCGGAAACATGGGGGCATTTTTAGGGTTGGCATATTAAGAAAATCTTAAAAATTTTCCTACATATGCCTTAAAGAAATGTAGCTATAGTAGAAGCAAGAAGAGAGGTTTAGGTTATGACGGCAGTGCTTGTTTGTGACGATGATAAGGAAATCGTGGATGCAATTGAGATTTACCTGATGCAGGAAGGGTATAAGGTATATAAAGCATACGATGGGGAGCAGGCAATCCGTGTGTTGAAAGAAACGGATATCCACCTTTTAATCATTGATGTGATGATGCCGAAACTGGACGGCATCCGTGCCACGTTGAAGATACGGGAATACAGCAGCATACCGATTATCATTTTGTCCGCAAAATCAGAAGATACGGATAAGATATTGGGTCTGAATATAGGGGCGGATGATTATGTGACAAAACCGTTTAATCCATTGGAATTGATGGCAAGGGTAAAGTCCAACCTGCGCAGATACACCACCCTGGGGAACCTGAATACGGAGAACAATGCTTTGTTCCAGGCAGGCGGTCTTTGCATAAATGATGAAACCAAGGAAGTTATGGTGGACGGGGAGCCGGTAAAGCTGACGCCGATTGAATACAATATTCTCCTGCTTCTGGTGAAAAACCAAGGGCGGGTATTTTCCATCGGGCAGATTTATGAAAGCATCTGGAATGAAGAAGCCATTGGAGCGGACAATACCGTCGCCGTCCATATCCGGCATATCCGTGAAAAAATAGAAATAGACCCAAAGGAACCGCGGTATTTGAAAGTAGTGTGGGGAGTTGGGTATAAAGTGGAAAAGCAGTAAGTGAGAGGATATGTCGCTGTATCTGTAGGATGCGGAACTGGAATAGGAGGAACGGGATGAGAGGGAAGGCGCTTGGGAGAAGTACGGGGAAGACATTACATATTTTGCAACATGCTTTGATTGTCACGGCGGCAGTCCTTATTTTAGTGGTGTTGACCGGTTCCAGCGTGATGATGAATGGCGTGGATGAAAATTACAGCTATAGCCTAAAGGATGAGGAAAAGGATAAAATATATGAGGATTCCCTTTTGTTCAATTACATTTACGGGCGTGGAGTTGCGGATGTGGCCAGTATGGTGGCAGTGCGTTCCCAGATGGAAACGAATGGCCGGTTTGACGGGGATAAGGAAATTGATGTAGCGTCTTTTTATTATCGGTTTGAGGGTCTTCCGTACAGATACTTGACGGTGAAATACCGTCTGGAGGATTTGATTAAATGGGGGCAGTATGGATTTGAATATGAAGACCGATGGTTTACCAGTGAACAGGCGGATGCTTTCTTAAACCGTACCAGCCGTTATACAAGCATCAATTACAGCCCGTCCAATTTGCAGGGCAGCATTGTAACTCCTTTTAATGCCAAGATGGAAGAGATTACGGAAGAATATACAGTATCTGCCAATGAAATGAAAAATGGAGAGTTTCACCGGGATGAAACCAACGCAAAGGTTTTGCTTAATCGTTGCCAGACTACGGAAGGGAAAAATCTGGAGGAGTACGTAGGCACATGGCCAGACTATTATGAACTGTGCCAGTATGTAACCGCCACTGCTTCGGACTTGAACTTAAATTATGAAAGTTATCTGCGCTATAAAGATTATTATGATGCAGAAAACTCGAACCTCCGTTTCTATATCTTAAAGGAAATCGGTGATAGGAAAGAGGTTTATACGAATATTGATTCCCGGCATATGTCAGAAACGGAAATTGGGAAGCGGTTTAAGGAATATGGGAAATATTTATATTTTAATCCGGAAAATATGATATTTGAAACCAATACACTGATTGAGGAAGGGACGGTGCGCCGCATTTTCAACGGGTTTGAGTATGCATATCCGGAAAGCATACAGGTATGGATTGGCGTGGATACTTCCTATCCTGCGCAAGACGTCTATATACAGGGACACAATGGCTATATCAGGTATGTGCCATATTATTGGCAGTTGATTGTGATTGCGGGCGTATGTATTGCGTTGTATCTTGGATTGTATGTATATCTGACTGTCCAGGAAGGACGCGCCTTAGATGGGGAAGGGAATATATATATTGCTTTGCGGGGCGTTGACCATATACCGACAGAATGCGCCGTTGCAGGAATTATTGTGCTTTTGGGCGGGATTATTGTCAGTCTGACTTATGTTTTTGACTCTATGTCTTTTGCCTTTTATTATGAGCCTTGGTTTAAGGCGGTCGGAGGGGGAATAGCGTTAGTATGCGAACTGCTGTTTACTGGTTTTTATTATAGTATGGTTCGCAGGCTGAAAGCGGATAACCTTTGGAAAGAAAGCCTGACTTACCGGATTTTCGTCACTGGCAGGCAAACCGTATGGAAAGTTTATGACAATGGAAATGTAATTATCAAGACCTGGGTGCCTTATGTGATATTTTTGGCCGTCAATGCAGTCTTATTCCTATTCGGATGGAAGGGGATGATAGCTGCGGTATGTCTGGACCTTATCTTCGGGGCGTTGGTTTACCGGAATACGAAGGACAGGCAACGTATTGTTAAGGGAATTGAGAAAATCAAGGAAGGGGATTTCCATTACAAAGTGGATGAAAAGAACCTTCATGGAGACAATTTGGCATTGGCCCAGGCAGTAAACAGCATAGGGGAAGGAATTCGCACAGCAGTGGAAACCAGTATGAAAGATGAGCGGCTGAAGGCGGATTTGATTACCAATGTGTCCCATGACATTAAGACGCCGTTGACCTCCATTATCAATTATGTGGATTTAATTAAAAGGGAAAATATTGGAGATGAAAGAGTGCGTGGGTACGTGGATGTGCTGGATTCCAAATCACAGAGGTTAAAGCAGTTGACCGATGACTTGGTGGAGGCTTCCAAGATATCTTCCGGAAATATTGCGCTCCAATGGGAGAGGATTGATTTGGTGGAACTGGTCAATCAGGCTCTTGGGGAATTTTCAGAGAAGTTTGAACTCAAACGCCTGACTCCGGTTATGAATGCCACGGACAGCGGCATTTATATAGAAGCGGACAGCAGGAGGATATGGCGGGTGATGGAAAACCTGTTTAACAATATTTTCAAATATGCCATGGAGGGAACCAGGGTGTATATGGATATGAAGGAATGTGCCGATGGGGGGGAAGGTTACGGTTATGTGGAATTTGCCATTAAGAATATATCAGCCCAGCCGTTGAATATCAGCGCAGATGAACTGACCGAACGTTTTATCCGTGGGGATGTGGCACGCAGCACGGAAGGGAGCGGCCTTGGCCTTTCCATTGCGAAAAATCTGACAGAGGCTCAAAAAGGGACATTTGAAATTCAGTTAGATGGGGATTTATTTAAGGTGGTTTTGACGTTTCCTCTGCTATAAGTTTTCACAGGCAGGGATATAGCGGATTATTCTTGTAAATAAAATAGTACGGGCAAATCCCTGCAGTTTCAGAAGGCGTGACCGGGCTGCAGGGATTTTTACGTATGTCTTTCAACGACTTTGAGTGGGAACGATGGCTTACGGCTAATGGGAAGCATGCCCGGATATGTTTATGGGAAGGGCGGTTATTGCAGCCCTTCCCGGTTGTTGTATTTTGCCAGGATTTCATGTATTTTGTCCGTAGGGGTGGATACATTTGCCATGGATGAATCATGGTTCATAAAATCAATAATCGAAGCTAAGAACTTGCTCATATCCGCTTCCAGGTAATAGGGGCGTTCTTTTAGTTCCGGAAGCTGATAGGTTAGGTTCGTCGTTATGATTTTATCAAAATAAGATTTTTCATAAGCCTCATCAAAGGTTTTCAGGCCGTCTGTAAACAGGCCGAATGTACAACAGATAAAGACTCGTTTGGCATTCATTGCCTTAAGTTGTTTTGCCGTGTCAATCATACTGCCGCCAGAGGAAATCATATCGTCAATGATAATGACATCCTTGCCGTCAATATTGTCTCCCAGGAATTCATGGGCTACAATAGGGTTTTTTCCATTGACGATAGTGGAATAATCCCGCCTTTTATAAAACATGCCCATATCTACGCCAAGCACATTGGCAAAATAGATGGCGCGGTCGAGGGCTCCTTCATCAGGGCTGATAACTATGGTATGGTATTTGTCGATTAGCAGGGCTTCTTCCATATGGAGCAGAGCCTGCACAAACTGATAGGGAGGCATAAAATTATCAAAACCTGAAAGCGGCGCCGCGTTTTGGACACGGGGGTCATGGGCGTCAAAGGTGATAAAATTGGATACGCCCATACGGCTTAGTTCCTCAATGGCATAAGCACAGTCCAGGGATTCTCTCCCGTTCCTTTTGTGTTGCCTGCCTTCATATAAAAAGGGCATAATGACGTTGATGCGGTGCGCCCTGCCGTTGGAGGCGGTAATCAGGCGTTTTAAGTCCTGATAATGGTCGTCAGGGGATTTATGGTTGATATAACCGTTCATTTGATATGTGATGCTGTGGTTGCATACATCTACAAGAAAAAATAAATCTTTGCCACGGATGGATTCATTAAATACGGCTTTTCCTTCCCCTGTGCCAAAACGGGGGAGCGAAATGTCCACCAGATAGTTGTCTTCCGTATAGCCCTGGAAAGCGGGGTCATTTTTGGCAATGCTTTTTACCGTTTTTCTGAATGCAATTAAATAGCGGTTGACTTTGTTTGCCAACATAGCTGCGGATTCCGTTGCAACAATTTTTAGAGGGGCTACCGGAATAGCAGCCTCCAGTTCGCGTAAATTAGGCATAATATCCTCCCTGATGTAGAAAATGTCAGTATGTAAACAATGGAAGTCCAGTTGCAGGCTGCGGCATTGCAACTGGAAAAACCCGTTCTATATATTTTATATCATTCCCGGTAGTGACACGTCAAGGGATTTCTAGTAGAATAGGAGGAAAGGAATGAGTGGTGGGAATAGGATGGGAGAATACGGAGGTTGGTTATGGAAGAAAAGGGGCATTTGATTCGGGACGTTTTGGATGGTGGGATTGCGCAGGAAATGGGAATTGGGCCAGGGGATAGGCTTTTGGCGGTGAATGGGGAGGAAATTACTGATATTTTTGATTATCAGTATTTGGTGCAGGATGATTATATAGAAGCGTTAATAAAGAAAGCGGACGGGGAAGAATGGCTGTTGGAGATTGATAAGGATTTTGACGAGGATTTGGGGATTATTTTTGAAAATGGTTTGATGGACGAATACCGTTCTTGCTGCAACAAGTGCATTTTTTGCTTTATCGACCAGATGCCGGCAGGGATGCGGGAAACGCTGTATTTTAAAGATGATGATTCCAGACTTTCTTTTTTGCAGGGAAATTATGTGACGCTTACAAATATGTCGGATTATGATGTGGAAAGGATTATAAAATACCATTTATCTCCAATTAATATTTCGTTCCATACCACGAATCCGGAATTACGGTGCAAGATGCTGCATAACCGTTTTGCCGGAGAGGCTTTGAAGAAAGCGGACAGGCTGTATGAAGCGGGCGTCCGGATGAATGGGCAGATTGTGCTTTGTAAGGGGGTAAATGACGGGAAGGAGCTGGAGCGGAGCATTTCGGATTTGATTGGGTATTTGCCTTATTTGGAAAGTGTGTCAGTAGTTCCGGTAGGGTTATCCAAACATCGGGAAGGGTTGTATCCTTTGGAGCCGTTTACCAAAGAGGACGCGCAGGAGGCGCTGCGCCAAATCCATAGCTGGCAGGCCAAAGCGTTTGCGCAATATGGGCGGCATTTTATCCATGCAAGCGATGAATGGTATATCCTGGCAGGGCAGGACTTGCCGGAGGCGGGACGGTATGACGGTTATCTGCAATTGGAAAATGGAGTTGGGATGCTGCGTCTTTTCCTAGATGAATTTGACGAAGCATTTAAGGAAATACTGGAAGCAGGGGGGCCTGGAGGCAGAGCCGGCAGGGAAAATGAAACGGTGTCAATCGCCACAGGGAAGCTGGCATATCCTTATATTGCCGCGATGGCCAGCCGGATGGAGGAAGCCTGTCCGGGAGTGCGGATTTTGGTCTATCCCATTACAAATGAATTTTTTGGGGAACGGATTACGGTATCGGGACTGCTGACGGGCCAGGATATAGTAAAACAGCTAACCGGGCAGAAACTGGGACAGAGGCTGCTGCTGCCCTGCAATGTGCTGCGCAGCGGGGAAAGGGTATTTTTGGATGATATGACGGTGGAAGGGTTGGAAAATACTTTACAAGTGAAGGTAGATATTGTAAAATCAAGCGGACGTGATTTTATAGATGCCATATGGTTTCCGAACGGGTAATGCGTTGCAGGGGCAGTTGCACAACATGGAAATGGAAAGAGAAAAGACAGTTGCGCGACTTAATGATATTTTTCAGAAAGGCATAGGTACAACAATAAAATGGGAAAGAATAAGAAGCCTATCGTTGCAGTAGTGGGGAGGCCGAATGTGGGGAAGTCCACATTGTTCAATGCGTTGGCAGGGGAGCGGATATCCATTGTCAAAGACACGCCGGGGATTACCCGAGACCGGATTTATGCAGATATTTCCTGGCTGGATACTATATTTACCCTAATTGATACGGGTGGGATTGAACCGGACAGCAGGGACATTATTTTGTCGCAGATGCGTGAGCAGGCACAGATTGCCATTGATACGGCGGATGTGATTTTGTTTATGACGGATGTAAAGCAAGGTTTGGTGGATGCAGATGCTAAGGTGGCGGATATGTTGCGGCGTTCCAAAAAGCCGGTGGTGCTGGCAGTAAATAAAGTGGACAGTTTTGAAAAATATATGCCGGATGTGTATGAGTTTTATAACCTGGGCATTGGCGAACCCCATGCCATTTCCGCAGCAAACAGGCTGGGTATAGGCGACATGTTGGATGAGGTGCTGTCCTATCTTGGGCAGGCTGCCGGGGAAGAGGAAGAGGACGACCGGGTGAAAATAGCGATAGTCGGAAAGCCCAATGTGGGGAAATCTTCCATCATTAACCGTCTGGCAGGGGAAAACCGGGTGATTGTGTCCGAAATCGCCGGAACTACCAGGGACGCCATAGATACCGAAATTAAGTATAATGGAAAAGAATATGTTTTCATAGATACGGCAGGGCTGCGGCGTAAAAACAAAATTAAAGAAGAGCTGGAACGGTATATGATTGTGCGTACCGTCAGCGCCGTAGAGAGGGCCGATATTGCCTTATTGGTGATTGACGCTACGGAAGGAGTGACGGAACAGGATGCCAAAATTGCAGGAATTGCCCATGAACGGGGGAAAGCGGTGATTGTTGCGGTAAACAAGTGGGACGCCATTGAAAAGGATAATTATACGGTGAAAAAGTTTACGGGCAAGGTGCGGGAGATATTATCCTTTATGTCCTATGCGGAGATTATATTTATCTCAGCCGTTACGGGGCAGCGTTTAACAAAGCTGTATGAAACCATTGATGTGGTCAGCGAGAATCATTCCATGCGTGTGGCGACAGGCGTGCTGAATGAGATTATGGCCGAGGCTGTGGCCTTGCAGCAGCCGCCTTCCGATAAAGGAAAGAGGCTTCGCCTTTATTATATTACACAGGTATCGGTAAAACCTCCTACCTTCGTCATTTTTGTCAACGATAAGGAATTGATGCATTTTTCTTATACACGGTACATTGAAAATCAAATCAGGGAGGCATTCGGCTTCCGTGGGACGCCCCTTAAATTTTTAATTAGGGAAAGGAAGGAAAAGAGATAAAGTGGAGCGGATTATATGTTTGGCAATCGGATATCTTTTTGGACTGTTTCAGACGGCTTATCTTTATGGCAAACTGCATGGCATTGACATCAGGCAGCATGGGAGCGGGAATGCTGGGACAACCAATACATTGCGTGTTCTTGGGACGAAAGCGGGATTGATTGTATTTGCGGGGGATGTGCTAAAGTGTATCTTTGCAGTGGTTATTTGTTCGTTGCTGTTTGGAAAATCCCATCCGGATATGATATATTTATATAAAATGTATGCGGCGGCAGGAGCCATTTTAGGGCATAATTTTCCGTTCTACCTGAAGTTTAAAGGAGGGAAGGGAATTGCAGCCACGGCAGGGCTGATTTTGTCTTTTCATCCCGCTTTTCTTCCAGTAGGGGCAGTGATGTTTTTTGGCGCTTTCCTTCTGACCCATTATGTGTCATTAGGCTCTCTTTTGGTTTATGCGGCTTTTATTATCCAGATTATTCTGTCGGGGCAATTGGGGCTGTTTCACGGAATGACGCAGGCGGCTTTGGCAGAAATGTACATAATTGCGGGATTTCTGACAGTTATGGCATATTATAAGCACAGGGAGAATATTAAAAGGCTGTTAAAAGGGGAAGAGAGGAAAACGTATCTTTTCAAAAAAAAGGATTCATAACATGAGTTTCATTACATGAAACGTTAAATCTGATTTCTGTCTGGATAAAATGCCAGGGGAATGGAGGGAAGTAAAATGGCTGCGATAGGAATGATTGGCGCCGGGAGCTGGGGGACTGCCCTGGCGGCGCTGCTTCACAAAAATGGGCACGAAGTGACTATGTGGTCTGCGCTGGCGGATGAGATTGCCATGTTGGAAGCGGAACATGAGCATAAGGATAAGCTGCCGGGGGTAAAGCTGCCTGAGGATATGACATTCACCACGGATATGGAGCGGGCGGTAAAGGGACAGGACGTGCTGACGCTGGCTGTGCCGTCTCCTTATACAAGGGAAACGGCGCGCCGGATGCGGCAATATGTGGCTAAGGGGCAGCGGATTGTGGATGTGGCCAAAGGGATAGAAGAAAAAACTTTGATGACCCTGTCCCAAATTATCGAAGAGGAGATTCCACAGGCACAAGTGGCGGTATTGTCCGGCCCGTCCCATGCGGAAGAGGTAGGGAAGGGAATCCCAACTACGATTGTAGTAGGGGCAAAGGAAAAGAAAACGGCGGAATATCTGCAAAACTTGTTTATGAATGAGGCGTTTCGCGTTTATATCAGCCCGGATGTGCTGGGCATAGAATTGGGCGCAGCTTTGAAAAACGTAGTTGCGCTGGCGGCAGGCATTGCAGACGGTCTTGGGTACGGGGATAATACAAAGGCTGCATTGATTACAAGAGGCATTGCGGAGATTTCCCGTCTTGGCACTGCCATGGGAGGCCGGGCGGAAACGTTCAGCGGTCTGACCGGAATCGGGGATTTGATTGTCACTTGCGCTTCCATGCATTCCAGAAACCGCAGGGCCGGTATCCTGATAGGGAAGGGATATACGATGGAAGAGGCCATGAAAGAAGTGAAAATGGTAGTGGAAGGGGTATATTCGGCGAAGGCGGCAATGGCGCTGGCTCAAAAATACAATGTGCAAATACCGATTATTGAACAGGTGAATGCGGTGCTTTTTGAGGGAAAGGCAGCGGATGAGGCGGTAAAGGAGCTGATGCTTCGGGATAAGAAGTTAGAGAATCTGGATATTCCATGGTAAGGCCCGTAAGCTTGCTTTTATTTGGGGAATATCGTAAGATATAAATAAAGTAATGCGCAGCAGGAGAAGGCATTCCCGGCGCGCGGAAAGAGGATGAGGATGGGTGAAATGAGACAGGAATTTGGCAGTACCTCGCAGTATGTGGCTTCAGAGCAGTTAATGGCAAGTGTGAATGTGGCGATTGCTTTGCAGAAGCCGCTTTTGATTAAGGGGGAGCCTGGGACAGGGAAAACGATGTTGGCAGAGGCTGTTGCAAAGTCGTTAGGCAAGAAGCTGATTATATGGAATATTAAATCAACGACAAAAGCGCAGGAAGGGCTCTATGTCTATGATACGATTCAGAGGTTATATGACGGGCAGTTCGGAGAAGAGGGTGTGGATGACATTGCCCGGTACATTAAACTGGGGAAGCTGGGAGAGGCTTTTGACAGTGAGGAACAGGCAGTGCTTTTAATTGATGAAATTGACAAAGCGGACTTGGAATTTCCCAATGACCTTTTATGGGAGCTGGATCAGATGGAGTTTTATATCCATGAAACGAAAAGGACAGTGAAGGCCAAACACCGTCCAATCGTTATTATTACATCCAATGCAGAGAAAGAACTGCCGGATGCGTTCCTGCGCAGATGCATATTCCATTATATAGATTTCCCGGACGCGGAATTGATGGAGGAGATTGTAAAAACCCATTTTCCTAAGATTGAGGAAAATCTGTTAAAAAATGCCATGGATGTCTTTTATTGGATTCGCTCCTTAAAGGATGTGCGCAAGAAACCAAGCACTTCCGAATTGATTGACTGGGTCAATGCGCTTCAGATTGGCGGGATACCTTTGGAGAAAATCAGGAAGGAACTGCCTTTTGTCGGAGTGATTGTGAAGAAAGACGAAGATATGGAGACGGTAAAGGGGAGTGTGCGGTAGGCAGACGTCTGTCTGGCTTTTCGTATGGCAGGCTGCAGAAAGGCAGGGGATATGTTCGGCAAATTTTTTGACGCCTTAAAAGCGAAGGGGCTGAATGTGACGCTAAGCGAATGGCTGACGTTGCAGGACGCATTGGATAAGGGGCTGTGCGGCAGCAGCCTGACGGAATTTTATTATGTGGCAAGGATGATTTTGGTAAAGAGTGAAACGGAGTATGACAAATTTGATTTGGCTTTTGAAGAGCAGTTTAAGGGGATTCATTCGGATGATGAGATTACTTCCCAAATGCTTAGATGGCTGGACAAGTCGGATATGATGGAATTAGCCCATGAGGAAGCCAGGGATCACTTAAACCGGATGGAAGAAGTGCAAATCGACAAAGAAGACGTGGAAGAGAAGTTTAAGCAACGGTTAAAAGACCAGGACAGTGAACACAATGGCGGGAGCTTCTGGATTGGAACGATGGGGAAGACTTCATTTGGAAATACCGGAGGGAATGTGGGAGGCGTCCGTGTGGGAGGCGCTACCGGTTATCAGTCGGCGTTTTCGGTAGTGGGAGCGAGAAAATACAGGGACTTTAGGGATGACAAAATCATTGACAATCGGCAATTTATGCAAGCGCTGCGCAGGCTTCGTCAGTTTTCAACGAAGCTGGATATTCCAAAGACAGAACTGGATATTAACGGCACTATTGACAAGACTTGCAACAACGGCGGCTGTCTGCAGATTGTGATGGAAAAGCCGAGGAAAAATTCGGTGAAACTGCTGTTGCTTATGGATTCCGGCGGGACAATGATTCCCTATACTACATTGTTAAACGAGCTGTTCCAGTCGGTGCATAAGTCCAACCATTATAAAGATGTGAAAACTTATTATTTCCACAATTGCATCTATAGCAAACTATATAAAACGCCGGAATGTGAAAATGGTGATTGGATTGATACGGAATGGATGTTCCGCAATCTGGACAGCGATTATAAAGTAATTATTGTGGGGGATGCAGCCATGGCGCCGGAAGAGTTGTATTCTACCACAGGCAACTACCGGGGGCCTAATGGTGGATTGGCAGGCATGGACTGGCTGCTTCTTATGAAAAAACATTATAAGAAAATTGTGTGGATGAACCCAAAGATGGCGCCCGGCAATGCGCCTTGGCGGGAAGCCGAAACAGCGATTAAGAATATATTTCCCATGTATAAACTTACCGTAGACGGCCTGAATCAGGCGATGGTGAAATTAATGGTAAATAAATAGGAATTATGCAAAAACCTCCTTATGGAAGGCTATGGATTGTTTTATGCAATGCTTAGTCTTTGGTAAGGAGTTTTTTGCAACTGTGAATTAGGAAGCTATGTTCCGGGCACGGAGGGGAACGCTGTTTGTTACATGAAGTTCTCTTCTTTTTTTATTATTGTAGTTTTCGCAAATCCATGGTAACATAATCACAGCGTTATATTGTGGAGAAAAGACATATGGTGAATGTAACGCCATGGATGAATTTGGTATGCATATTTGAAGAAATGCCATATATAGGAGTAATCAGATGACAAGAGAAGAATTTCAGACATTAGGGAAAGGATACCCCATTTATCTGGATGGCGCCACAGGCTCCAACCTGCAAAGGCGGGGTATGCCTGCCGGGGTATGCCCGGAAGAATGGATTTTAGGCAACAAAGAAGTGTTGATTGGACTGCAGAGGGAGTTTGTTGCGGCAGGCACGGATATTTTATATGCGCCTACATTTTCGGCAAATGCTGTTAAGTTGAAGGAATATGGGCTGGCAGACCGAATTGGCCAGATGAACCGGGAACTGGTGGCTTTATCCAAAGAAGCGGCCGGGGGCAAGTGTCTGGTGGCCGGGGATTTGACCATGACCGGGGAACAGCTTGCTCCCATGGGGACTATGGATTTTGAACAATTAATTCAGATTTATAAAGAGCAGATTCGTTATCTGGAAGAAGCAGGTGTGGATCTCCTTGTAGTGGAAACTATGATGAGCCTGCAGGAGAGCAGGGCGGCTTTGATTGCAGCAAAGGAAAGCTGTGCGCTTCCGGTGATGGTGACTATGACTTTTGAAGCGGATGGGCGGACACTGTACGGCACGGACGCTAGGACTGCGGCCGTAGTGTTGGAGAGCCTGGGAGCGGCGGCTATCGGGGCCAATTGTTCCACAGGGCCGGACAAAATGGCGGCGGTTATCCGCGCTATGGCAGAAGTGACCACAATTCCGATTATTGCAAAACCAAATGCAGGGCTTCCAGCCCTGGATACAGAGGGGAATACGGTTTATGATATGGAAAGCGGCGAATTTGCGGACGGAATGGTGCAGTTGGTGGAAGCCGGAGCATCCATATTAGGAGGATGCTGCGGGACGACGCCGGAATTTATCCGCAGGCTGAAAGAGCGTACCGGGCAGATGGCAGTAAAGGAACGGGCAAAGCCAGACAAACGCTATCTGACTTCCGAACGCAGAACGATAGCTTTTGGCTTAGAGGACAATTTTATCATTGTTGGTGAACGGATTAATCCAACAGGGAAGAAAAAACTTCAGGAACAACTCCGGCAGGGAAATCTGGATATGGTGGCGCAGTTTGCGGAAGAGCAGGAAAACTGCGGAGCCGGAATACTGGATGTGAATATGGGAATGAGCGGCATTGATGAAAAGGAGATGATGCTGCGCGCCCTGGAAGAAGTGGCAGGCGTGACTTCCCTTCCCCTATCCCTGGATTCCAGCCATGTGGATGTACTGGAAGCCGCGCTGAGGCGTTATCCGGGACGGGCGCTGATTAATTCCATATCTTATGAAAAGGTAAAATTTGAAAACTTGCTGCCCCTTGCCAAAAAATATGGAGCTATGTTTATCCTGTTGCCTTTATCGGACGAAGGACTGCCAAAGGATTTGGCGCAAAAGAAGGAAATCATTGAGAAGATTACCAGCCGGGCGCTGGAATTGGGCATGGACTCAAAGGACATTGTAGTGGATGGTCTGGTTACTACGGTTGGGGCAAATAAAAAAGCCGCCTTGGAAACCTTGGAAACCATCCGTTATTGCAAGGAAAAAGGATATGCTACAGTGTGCGGCCTTTCCAATATTTCCTTTGGACTTCCGCAGAGAGGGTATGTTAATGCAGCGTTTCTGACTATGGCCATACAGGCTGGACTGACTATGGCTATTGCTAACCCATCCCAAGAGCTTCTGGTGAGCAGCGCATTTGCTTCCGATTTGCTTTTAAATAAAGAAGAAGCGGATATCCGCTATATCCAGTGCATGAACGACAGGCAGCCAGACGCTCTCCTAACAGGCAAGCCTAAGGACTCATTGGCCGTGACAGCGGCGGATAAGGTGAGAGAAGCTGTGCTGAAGGGAAACCGGAAAAAAATTACGGAATATACGGCAGACGTTTTAAAAGAGGGCATGGCGCCTCAAGAGGTTTTGAATGGGATACTGCTGCCTGCAATCAATGAAGTAGGCGATTTATTTGATAAAGGGAAATATTTCCTGCCCCAGTTAATTGCCGGCGCAGAGGCTATGAAGACTGCCATCGAATATCTGGAGCCGCTTTTGGCTAAAGAGGGTGGGAGCAAAGAAATGCCTGCCATTGTCATTGCAACCGTGGAAGGGGATATCCATGACATAGGCAAAAACCTGGTGGCCCTGATGTTGAAAAATTATGGTTTCCAAGTAATTGACTTGGGCAAAGATGTGCCGAAGGAAGAGATTATCGCGGCGGCAAAGGAACATCATGCCAGCATAATAGCATTGTCTGCGCTGATGACCACAACCATGCAGGAAATGAAGCAGGTGATTGATTATGCCAGGGAACAGCAAGTGGATGCCAAAATCATTATCGGCGGAGCTGTCATAACCCAGGAATATGCAGATGAAATAGGAGCGGATGGATATTCCGGTGATGCAGCGGATGCGGTAAAATTAGCCAAACGGATACTGAATATGAATGACTGACCGGGTCGATAATGCGTTTGGAATGGCATAAACCAGAAAAAGCGAACAGCATGAAGCAGTCAGAAAAGAAAAAGGAGATGAGGTTTTTGATATGATAGGAGCAGATGCGATTGTAAAATGTTTGGAAGCGGAAGGGGTAGAATATGTATTCGGGTATCCGGGGGTGGCAATCTGTCCCTTTTATAATAGCATTCTGGATTCCGGCATCCGTACTATATTGATACGGACGGAGCAGAATGCAGCCCATGCGGCCAGCGGAGTGGCCAGGATATCGGGCAGGCCGGGGGTTTGCGCAGTTACTTCAGGGCCAGGGGCAACCAATGTGATTACTGGCATTGCTACAGCTTTTGCAGACAGTATCCCGTTGGTGTGCATTACAGGGCAGGTAAACAGTGAACTGATTGGCAGCGATGTCTTCCAGGAGGCGGATATTACCGGGGCTGTGGAGTCTTTTGTCAAATATAGCTATCTGATTAAAAATGCCGCCGACATCCCAAAGGTATTCAAGGAGGCATTCCACATTGCCAATACCGGGCGGAAGGGGCCGGTGTTGATTGATATTCCCATTGATGTCCAGAATGCGTCTGTTACCAGATTCCATTACCCGGAAGAAGTGAATATGCGGACATATAAGCCTACGGTGAAAGGGAATATGGCGCAAATTAAAAAGGTAGTCAAAGAATTGGAAAAAGCGAAACGGCCGATTATCTGCGCTGGGGGCGGCGTGTTATTAAGCGATGGCGGGGAAGCCGTGCGGAATTTTTCCGAAAAATACCGGATTCCTGTGGTTTCCACTATGATGGGGATTGGCGTTATGCCTACCAGGCATCCACTGTATTATGGCATGGTAGGAAATAACGGAAAGCCGTATGCCAACCGTGCCATGAACGAATCGGATTTGCTTTTAATGGTGGGCGCCAGGGTGGCAGACCGCGCGGTCAGCCAGCCGGATTTAATAACCAATAATAAGGTGCTGATTCATATGGATGTGGACCCGGCGGAAATCGGAAAAAATGTTGGCCCGCATATTCCGTTGGTGGGGGATGTGAAACATATTTTTGAAGACCTGACGGCGCAAGATATAGACAGCGGCCATACATACCAGGCTTATGGAGAATGGGTCAGCCTGTTGGATGAGTACCGGGAACAAATGGAAGTCAAAAGGAATCCAAAGAAAGGGTATGTTGATCCGGCTGGGTTTATAGCCATGCTTTCCGAAAAAATGGAGGAAGACGGCATTTACGTAGCGGATGTGGGGCAGAACCAGATTTGGTCTTGCGGCTATCATGTGGTGCGCAGGGGGCGTTTCTTAACTTCGGGCGGTATGGGAACCATGGGTTATTCCATTCCGGCTGCCATGGGGGCAAAGCTGGCAGACAGAGGACGCCAGGTGGTTGCCGTATGCGGGGACGGTTCCTTCCAGATGTCTATGATGGAGCTGGCGACTATGCGTCAGCATGGAATTCCGGTGAAAATCGTTGTGTTAAAAAACAATTATCTTGGCATGGTAAGGCAGTTCCAGCATTATAACTATAAAGACCGTTATTCCGTTGTGGATCTTTCCGGCAGCCCGGATTTGGAGAAGCTGACGTCGGCATATGATATGGATTTCCTGCGCTTGTCTGATATGGAAAGAGCGGAAGAAACGATTGACGCTTTTTTGAAGGGGGATCGTTCTGTATTGTTGGAATGTTTGATTGACCCTATGGATCTGGTATAGGCATTAGGAGGTGGAAGGGATGAAAAAAATATATTCGGTTTCCGTGGAAAACCGTTCCGGGGTTTTGTGTAAAGTGGCAGGGCTGTTTTCCAGGAGGTGCTTTAATATTGATTCCCTGGCAGTAGGGGAGACGGACGACCCGGCAGTTTCCTGTATGACGATTGTCAGCAGCGGGGATGAGAGGACTATTGAACAGATTGAAAAACAGTTGAATAAAAAGCTGGATGTGATTAAAGTAAAGACCTTTGATGAAAACGCCAGCATCAGCCGGGAACTAATGTTGATTAAGGTGAAATATAACCGCAGCAATCGTCGGGATATTATGGAAAATTGCGATATTATGAAAGCGCAGATTGTGGATATGTCCAAAAATATGATGATTATTCAGATTTGCGATGAACCGGAACGGATTCAGTTGTTTATCCGGATGCTGCAGACGATTAGCATTGTGGAGGTGGCAAGAACCGGGACATTGGCTTTGCCCAAATGCCGGGATGCGGAGAATTGAAAGGAAATCTCAATAAATATCTCATTTGAAAAATAAAAGTTTGGAGGCGTGGATATGTTAGACGGTAAGAAGGTGTTATTCAGCGGAATGCAGGCGACGGGGAATCTGACTTTGGGAAATTATCTGGGCGCCCTTAAAAATTGGGTCAATTTAAGTGAAGAGTATGAGTGCTTTTATTCGGTAGTGGATTTGCATTCCATTACGGTAAGGCAAGATCCCTCAGAATTAAGGCAGCGCGCCAGGAAGCTGCTCGCCCTGTATATTGCAGCAGGGCTGGATCCGGAGAAAAACTGTATTTATTACCAGTCCCATGTATCCGGCCATGCGGAGTTGGCGTGGATTTTAAACTGTTTTACTTATATGGGGGAATTAAACCGCATGACGCAGTTTAAGGACAAAGCGGCCAAACATGCGGATAATATCAATGCGGGCCTTTTTACCTATCCGGTATTAATGGCGGCGGACATCCTGCTTTATCAGGCAGATGTGGTGCCGGTGGGAAAAGACCAGTTACAGCATTTGGAAATTACAAGGGATATTGCGCAGCGGTTTAATGCGATATATGGCGATGTATTTACTATCCCGGAGCCATTTATCGGAAAGACAGGGGCTAAAATTGCCAGCCTGCAGGATCCGTCCAAAAAAATGTCCAAATCCGATGAAAATGCCAATGCCAGCATTTATCTGATGGACGACCCCGATACGGTAATCCGTAAATTTAAAAGGGCCGTTACTGATTCGGAGGCGCAGGTAAGGTACCGGGAAGAACAGCCGGGAATCCGCAATTTGATTGATATTTATTGTGTATGCACTGGAAAATCACCGGAGGATACGGAAAAAGAATTTGACGGCAAGGGCTATGGAGAGTTTAAACTGGCTGTAGGGGAAGCTGTAGTCAGTGTCCTGAAACCACTGCAGAGCCGTTTTGCAGAACTGATTAAAGATAAGTCCTACATCGACCGTGTGATAAAGGAAAATGGGGATAAGGCAAACTATTTTGCAGCAAAAACACTGCGTAAGGTGCAGAAGAAAGTAGGTTTTCCTGAGCGGGTGAGATAATCCGGCTGCCGAAGGCTTTGCCGTCAGGCAACGCAGTGTTTGACAGGAAGACGAAAGCCATATAACAATGAGCCGTAATCTGAGCAGCGTTAAGGAGAAAGAAACAGGAAAACAAGGTAAACGAGATGGCGCCAAAAAATGGAATGGATGAAACAGGCGGGGAAAGGTTTGAGGCAGCAAGAAATAAAGTTATCGGCAGACAGCCCAAACGGACAGGCATTGGAACCTTGCAGGAGAAAACCGTCCATGCGGTAATGAAGCATTATTATGCACCGGATGAAGCCATGCATGAAATTACCGTTGGGAATTATGTGGCGGATATTTATACCGGGGAAGGGATTATGGAAATACAGAATGGGAATTTCTATAAAATGCGGGGAAAACTGGATGCTTTCCTGCCTTTATGCCCAGTAACGGTTATATATCCTATCCCCCATAAGAAATGGCTGATTTGGGTAGACGAAGAGAGCGGTGAATGTTCCGCAAAGAGGAAAAGCCCACGGACCGGAAGCGTCTACCTTGCTTTTGCAGAGCTTTACCGGATTAAAAATTACCTTACAAATGATAAGCTCCGGTTTCGCTTTCCGCTGGTGGATATGGAGGAATATCGTCTGCTGAACGGTTGGAGCCGGGATAAGAAGAGAGGTTCCAGCCGTTATGACAGAATCCCGGTGGCATTGTTTGATGAAATGGTAATTGAAAAGCGGGAGGATTACCTTCAGTTTCTTCCAAACTCTTTGCCTGAAAAATTTACGGCGGCAGACTTGGCGCAGGCGGCAAAGATTCCGGCGCGGACAGCAGGACTGGCAGTGCATGTTTTATGTTATCTGGAGGTAATTGGGCGGATTGGCAAAAAGGGAAGGGCATACTTATATCAGGTGGCTATTACCTAGTGTTTGAACATTCATTCCTGACAATGCACGCCCCACCTTGCGAGATATTTGCGCCAAATTCAGGTTACATAGCCGCAGAAAACAGTCGCTTTTCATTTCCTATTGTGCTATAATGGGCGGGTATATTTTATTTACAATGAATATTTAAATGCGTTCTAGGGCGTGTTTGCATATTGCTTTCTGGCAGATGTAGGAATGAATATTCAAACACGCTCTAGGGAAGAGGAATTGCAAAATGGGGCAAAATGACGAAATAAAAAAATTAATGGAAGCGCAAGATTTGATGTTACCGCCGCCAGGACAGGAACCACAGCGGCAGCATTATTTTATAAAAAAATGCCGGGAAATCATTAGGGCAAAGTCGGATAAAATGGGGCGTCCGCTAACGGCATGTTCCGTATGTATGGGCTGTCAAATGAATGCCAGGGACAGTGAAAAGCTGATAGGGATTCTGGAGCAGGCAGGCTATCAGATGACAGAAGATGAAAATGCGGATTTTGTCATTTACAATACTTGCACCGTAAGGGACAACGCGAACCAGAAGGTGTATGGCAGGCTGGGCGTGTTAAATGGCATGAAAAAGAAAAATCCCCATATGCGGATTGCTCTTTGCGGCTGTATGATGCAGGAAGAAAGCGTTATTCAAAAAATAAAGAAAAGCTACCGTTTTGTGGATTTGATTTTTGGCACCCACAATATTTTCAAATTTCCGGAACTTTTGTATAGGATGTTAGAATCGGATGGAAGGGTCATTGATATATGGCAGTCTACAGACCAGATTGTGGAGGATTTGCCCATTGTACGGAAATATCCCTTCAAATCCGGCGTCAATGTTATGTTTGGCTGCAACAATTTTTGCAGTTATTGCATTGTGCCTTATGTCAGAGGACGGGAACGGAGCCGCAGGCCGAAAGATATCCTGCGGGAGATCGTACAACTGGCAGCGGATGGCGTAGTGGAGGTTATGCTCCTTGGACAGAATGTAAATTCTTATGGTAAGAATTTAGAAGAATCTGTAAGTTTTGCAGAGCTTCTGCGGGAAGTGGAGAAAATTGATGGTCTGGAGCGTATCCGATTTATGACATCCCATCCCAAAGACTTGTCCGATGAACTTATCCAGGTAATGAAGGAGTCCCAAAAAATATGCAGACACCTGCATCTTCCGCTCCAATCCGGTTCCACCCGGATTTTGCAGGCTATGAACCGCCGCTATACAAAAGAGCAGTATCTGGAGCTTGCATGGAAAATACGACGGGAAATACCTGATATTGCGATTACTACGGATATTATTGTAGGGTTTCCAGGGGAAACTTTAGAGGATGTGGAGGAAACCATAGATGTGGTGCGGCAGGTAAAGTTTGAAAATGCGTTTACGTTCCTGTATTCCAAAAGGACAGGGACTCCTGCAGCCGCCATGGAAAACCAGACGCCGGAGGCCGTGGCAAAAGAAGGGTTTGACAAACTGCTGAAAGTGGTGCAGGATACGGCAAGGGAGCGGGTGGCTTTGCTGCAGGGGCAAACCTTGCCTGCGCTGGCAGAAGAGGTAAACAGCCAGGATGTTTCTTTGCTGACCGGACGGCTTTCCAATAATACCATTGTGCATTTTCCCGGCGATGCTTCTATGATTGGGAAAATCATGGATGTACGGTTGGAAGCTTGTCATGGGTTTTATTATGTGGGAAAAGCGGTACAGGTTTGAAAAGCTTAGGATTGCAGAAACGAATGGGAAAGATAGAAGCACGAATTTAAAGGAGAACAAAAGTGGCTGAATTAACGCCTATGATGCAACAATACATGGAGACGAAAAAGGAATACAGCGATTGTATTCTTTTTTATCGGCTCGGTGATTTTTATGAGATGTTTTATGAGGATGCGCTGACTGCCTCTAAAGAACTGGAGATTACCCTGACAGGGAAAAATTGCGGACAGGAGGAACGGGCGCCTATGTGCGGCGTTCCTTATCATGCTGTGGACAGTTATCTGACCAAGTTGGTTTCCAAAGGATATAAAGTGGCGATTTGTGAACAGGTGGAAGATCCGAAACAGGCAAAAGGGCTGGTAAAGCGGGAGGTAATCCGGATTGTAACGCCAGGGACAAACCTGAATGTGCAGTCTTTGGAAGAAACGAAAAACAATTATCTGATGAGCATTGCTTACTTGCCAAACAAAATAGGGCTTTCCGTCGCCGATGTAACTACCGGGGATTATTATCTGACGGAATTGGAGGATACCCGGAAATTAATGGACGAAATCAATAAGTACATGCCGTCGGAGGTAATTTGCAACGATGCGTTTTTAGTCAGCGGCGTAGATATCGAAGATATGAGAGGACGGCTGAGAATTACCGTCAATGCCATTGAGTCCCATTATTTCGATGATGATGCGTGCCGGAAATGTTTGATGAAGCATTTCCATGTACAGGCGCTGACCGGGCTAGGCGTTGAGGATTTCCCTACCGGCATGATTGCCGCCGGAGCATTGTTGCAGTATTTGTATGAAACGCAAAAGGACACTTCATTAGCCCATTTCACGCATTTGTATCCCTATTTGACGAACAAATATATGTTGTTGGACAGTTCTACCAGAAGGAACCTGGAGCTGACGGAAACGCTGCGGGAAAAGCAAAAAAGGGGTTCTTTGCTATGGGTCTTGGATAAAACAAAGACGGCGATGGGCGCGCGGACTTTACGCAGTTATATAGAACAGCCGCTGATTGATTTGAAGGAAATTGCCAGTAGACAGGACGCTATTGAAGCTTTATGCAGCCATGCAGTGACCAGGGATGAAATCCGGGAATATTTACACCCAGTGTACGATTTGGAGCGTTTGTTGGGAAAAATCAGCTATAAAACGGCCAACCCCAGGGATTTGATTGCTTTACGCAATTCCCTGGAGATGCTGCCTCATATTAAAACGGCGCTGGGAGAGCTGGAAGGCGGGCTGTTAGCAAAGCTCAACCAAGATATGGATGCATTGGAAGACATTTATGCGTTGATTGACCATTCCATTATAGAAGAGCCGCCCATTACGGTACGGGAAGGCGGCATCATCCGGGAAGGCTTTGATGAAACCATCGACAGCCTGCGTCATGCGAAAACGGAAGGGAAGAACTGGCTGGCGGCTCTGGAAGAGGAAGACCGGGAACGGACTGGCATTAAGAACTTGCGGATTAAGTACAACAAGGTATTTGGCTATTATTTTGAAGTGACCAATTCTTATCTGAGCCTGGTGCCGGAGGACTATATCCGCAAGCAGACGCTGACCAATGCAGAACGTTTTACCACACCCCGTTTAAAGGAATTGGAGGATACTATTCTGAATGCGGAGGACAAGCTGTATTCCCTGGAATATGATATGTTCTGCAAAATCAGGGACAGCATTGCCGCCGAAATTGAGCGAATCCAGCGCACCGCTAAGGCAATCGCGGCATTGGATGTATTTGCCTCTCTTTCCTTAGTGGCGGAGCGCAACCAATACATACGTCCGAAAATCAATGAAAAAGGGGTAATCCATATCAAAAACGGCCGCCATCCAGTGGTGGAAAAAGTGATTGTGAATGATATGTTTATTTCCAATGATACATATTTAGATAATAATAAAAACTGCATAGCCGTCATTACCGGGCCGAACATGGCAGGAAAGTCCACTTATATGCGGCAGACGGCGCTGATAACGCTCATGGCGCAAATTGGCAGTTTTGTGCCTGCCTCCCATGCGGATTTGTGTGTGGTGGACCGCATTTTTACAAGGGTTGGGGCATCGGATGACCTGGCCAGCGGACAGAGTACTTTTATGGTGGAAATGAACGAAGTGGCCAACATTTTGCGCAATGCCACTTCGAAAAGCCTGCTGGTTTTGGATGAAATCGGAAGGGGGACTTCCACCTTTGACGGGTTGAGCATTGCATGGGCAGTGATTGAACATATCAGCAACCGGAAGATTTTAGGGGCAAAGACGCTGTTTGCCACCCATTACCATGAACTGACGGAACTGGAAGGCAAGATGAATAATGTCAACAATTATTGCATTGCCGTGAAAGAAAAAGGAGATGACATTGTTTTTCTGCGTAAAATTGTCAAAGGCGGAGCGGATAAAAGCTACGGAATCCAGGTGGCGCGGCTGGCAGGGGTGCCGGATATGGTTATTGACCGGGCAAAGGAAATCGTGGAACAGTTGAGTGACAACGATATTACGCAGAAGGTGCAAAGCATCGCCATCCAGCATAAAACGGAGAAAAAAAGTGCGGTAAAGAAATACGATGATGTGGATTTGGAGCAGATTTCCTTTCTGGATACGGTCAGCGATGCTGACGTGCTAAAGGAGCTGATGGAGGTGGACGTAACCAACCTTACGCCATTGGATGCGCTGAATACTTTGTACCGGCTGCAGAATAAATTGAAAAACCGTTGGTGATATGGAAAACAGACAGTGGAATAAGGAGGCTGTGGATGGCACAAATCAATGTATTAAGCAAGGAAACCATTGATAAAATTGCGGCAGGAGAGGTGGTGGAACGTCCGGCCAGCGTGGTGAAGGAGCTGTTGGAAAATGCTGTGGATGCGGGAGCCAGGGCTATTACGGTGGAAATTAAGGAGGGTGGCATTTCCTTTATCCGTGTGACGGACAATGGCTGTGGGATGGAACATGCACAGGCGCCCAAAGCTTTTTTAAGACATGCCACGAGCAAAATCCGTACGGCAAATGATTTGTCCCATATCGCCAGCCTTGGTTTCCGGGGAGAAGCGTTGTCCAGCATAGCCGCTGTATCCAGGGTGGAATTGATTACCAAAACCGCCGGGGAGCTGACCGGGCTCCGTTACCGGATTGAGGGTGGGGAAGAGGTGGAAGCGGAAGAAGTCGGGGCTCCGGATGGAACCACTTTTCTTATCCGCAATTTATTTTTTAATACTCCGGTACGGAAAAAATTCCTCAAGCAGCCACAGACGGAAGGGGGATATGTATCAGACTTGATGGAGCATATGGCGTTGGCGACCCCTGACATTTCCTTCCAATATATCAACAACGGGCAGGTGCGTTTTCATACTTCCGGCAACGGTGATCTGCGGGAAATTATTTACCGGATTTACGGACGGGATATTTCCTGCGCCCTGCTTCCCATAGATGTGACGCAACAGGGGATTCATATGGAAGGTTTTCTTGGGAAACCGGAAATTAACCGTGCAAACCGGAATTTCGAAATTTATTTTGTAAACGGACGTTTTATTAAAAGCAATCTTGTCAGCAAGGCAATGGAAGAAGGATACCGGAAATATGTGATGCAGCACAAATTCCCTTTTGCCGTGCTGCATTTTCATATTGACGCAGGGGAGGTTGACGTGAATGTACATCCTACTAAAATGGAAGTGCGTTTTACTAACCAGCCTGTGTTATACAATTTTATTGCCAGTCAGGTGGAGGAGGCGCTGCATCAGGTGGAACTGATACCGGAAGTGTCCCTGTCCAAGCCGGAAAGAAAAACAGGCAAAACTCTTCCTGCCGGGACCTTGCCGGAACCCTTTGAAAAAAAGCGGGCAGCGAAGGCAGAGGGGGCTTCTTTTGCCCATGTAAAAGCGGGCGCGGCGGAAGGTGAAACAATAAGCGCAAAAGCAGAGGATAATGCATTAAAGGGCGAAACTATTCCGGCAGTTGGAAGCGCGGTGGAAAGCCAGGCAAAAAAAACAGGCGCCGATACATATGGGGAAGCAGAAAGCCAGGAAAGCGGCATAGGGAAAAACAGCGCAAAATGGCGGGAATTCAGAAATTATACAGCGGAAAGAGCAAATGAAAAAAATGCGGAAAGCATAGCAAAAGAATATTTACCGGAAGAAAATAAAACATACAGTGGAGCAGCGGAGCAAGCAGTGGCCCAAGGAATGCGGTATACGGTCCCTGCACATGCTGGTTTTGTATCTGCAGGAACGAAGGGCATGGGAGCGGAGACAGAAACTGAAACTGAGAGTTCCATGGAACCAGAAGGAGAGTCTTTTTTTGTGGATCAACGCATCATGCCTAAAAAGGAGGAACTTTCACAAAGGGCGGATGCAGCGTCAGAGGCGGAAGTTTCGGAGCATAATTCTGTTGAAAAACCGGAACAGCTTAATTTTTTTGAGGAGAAACTGCTGACGCAGGAAGCGAAGGGAAATTACCAGATATTAGGGCAGATTTTTCATACATACTGGTTGATTGCTTTTCATGATAAGCTGTTTATTGTGGATCAACATGCGGCGCATGAAAAGGTAAAGTATGAACGTTTTATGAAGCGTTTGGAAGAGCGTAATGTAGAGTCCCAGATGTTAAACCCTCCGGTTATTGTGACTTTGACAGGGAAGGAAGAAGCCGTGTTAAAAGAGTCTGCCGGGGTATTTTCCGAAATGGGGTTTGAGATTGAGGCATTTGGCGGCAATGAATATGCACTGCGCAGTGTTCCGGCCGAGTTGTATGGCTGCAGCGAAAGCGGGCTGTTTAAGGAAATGCTGGATGAACTGACAGAGGGGGATATTCATGGCGCGCCTGCGGTTGTCCGGCAGAGAATCGCCACTATGGCGTGTAAAGCGGCGGTAAAGGGGAACACTTCTTTTGACTGCGCCGGGATGGAGGCATTGATGGAACAGTTGCTTGCCCTAGAGGATCCTTATCATTGCCCGCATGGGAGGCCGACGATTATCTCTATGAGCAAATATGAGATTGAGAAGAAGTTTAAGAGGATTGTATAAAGAAGGACAGCGCAAGGAAAGATAGCAGTGAAGGAAACAAGAAAGAAATTTAGGAAGGAAATGGTTCTGGAAGGGATTATCGAATGGACAAAAAAGCGGCGAAACATCCACTTATTATTTTAGCAGGCCCTACTGCAGTAGGAAAAACAGCTCTTTCCTTAAAGCTGGCAAAGGCAGTGGACGGGGAGATTATTTCTGCGGATTCCATGCAGGTATACCGACATATGGATATTGGATCGGCAAAAATTAGGCCAGAGGAGAGGGAAGGAATACCTCATCATTTGATTGACATATTGGAGCCGGAAGAGGAATTTCATGTAGTGCGTTTCCAGCAGATGGCAAAGGACACGCTGGCCGGGATTTATAGAAGGGGACGGGTTCCGGCGCTAGTGGGCGGGACAGGGTTTTATATCCAGGCGGTTTTATATGATATTGATTTTAGGGAAAATGATGAGGGCAGGGCGCTGCGGCAGGAATTGGAAGAGATAGCGGTCAGAAAGGGAAATGCCTGCCTGCATTCTATGCTGGAAGAGGTAGATCCCATGTCGGCAAGGGCAATTCATGAAAATAATGTGAAGCGGGTAATCCGGGCGCTGGAGTTCTACAAATTGACCGGGCAGAAGATTTCCGAACACAATGAAACGGAGAGGCAAAAAGAAGCGGCTTATGACGCCTGTTATTTTGTGCTGACGGATAAGAGGGAAAAGCTTTATTCCAATATTGAAGAACGGGTGGATAATATGTTAGCTTCTGGGCTGGTGGAAGAGGTGGAAGCTTTGCGGGATATGGGCTGCACCAAGGATATGGTTTCCATGCAGGGGCTTGGATATAAAGAAATTTTAAGCTATCTGGAAGGCGAGGTTTCCTTAGAGCGGGCGGTGTATTTGATAAAGAGGGACACCAGGCATTTTGCCAAACGGCAGTTGACGTGGTTTCGCAGGGAAAAGGATGTCGTATGGATTCATAAGGATGATTTTCATTACGATGAGGACGCTATGCTGGAGTTTATGTTGGATTATTTTCGAAAAAATGGTTTAAAAGCATTGTAAGAGGAATGGTTTCAGGACAAAGAAGGAGTAAAAAATTGCAGAGTATGGAATGGGAACAAGGAAAAGAAATGTACCGTGCATTGGGAATTTCCGAAAAGGTGTTTTTATTTGGAAATAAGGTATTGGAAGGGCTTGGTGGACGTTTTGAAGCCATTGACCGTGTGGCGGAGTATAATCAATTAAAGGTGTTGAAGGCAATGCAGGAAGCAAAGGTCAGCGAAGCCTGTCTTTTGGGTACAACAGGATATGGGTACAACGATTTGGGCAGGGATACGCTGGAAGCGGTGTATGCGGGGATTTTCCAAACGCAGGACGCTTTGGTCCGGCCGCAGATTACATGCGGGACCCATGCGTTGGCGTTGGCCTTGATGAGTAACTTAAGACCGGGGGATGAATTGCTTTCTCCGGTGGGGAAACCCTATGATACATTGGAAGAGGTAATCGGCATCCGTCCGTCCAGAGGCTCTCTGGCAGAATATGGCATTACATACAAACAGGTGGAGCTGCTTGCGGATGGCAGTTTTGACTATGATGGAATCCGCCAGGCTCTCAACAGCCGGACGAAAATGGTTACGATTCAGCGTTCCAAAGGATATCAGACACGGCCTACGCTTTCTGTGGCAGCCATTGGGGAGCTGATTGCTTTTTTGAAAGGGATAAAGCCGGATTTGATTTGTATGGTGGATAATTGTTACGGGGAATTTGTGGAGCTGCAGGAACCTTCCCAGGTGGGGGCTGACATGGTGGTAGGCTCCCTGATTAAAAACCCAGGCGGCGGGCTTGCGCCTACCGGAGGATACATTGCGGGGAAAAAGGAGTGCGTGGAAAATGCAGCCTGTCGTTTAACGTCTCCTGGCCTGGCCAAGGAGGTGGGGGCTTCTCTTGGCATGACGGCTTCTTTTTATCAGGGGCTTTTCTTGGCGCCTACGGTGACAGCCAGCGCTTTGAAGGGAGCTATTTTTGCAGCTAATATTTATGAGCGGCTGGGTTTTTCCGTAATTCCGGACGCAAGGGAACAGAGGCATGATATTATACAGGCGGTGACGTTTGGAACGCCGCAAGGCGTGGTGGCGTTTTGCAAAGGAATACAGGCCGCGGCTCCTGTGGACAGTTTTGTTACGCCGCAGCCATGGGATATGCCTGGCTATGACAGTCAGGTTATTATGGCTGCAGGGGCTTTTGTGTCCGGTTCTTCCATTGAATTATCTGCAGACGGCCCTATCAAACCGCCCTATGCGGTTTATTTCCAGGGAGGTCTGACTTGGCCTCATGCTAAATTCGGTATTTTAAAGTCCCTGCAGCAGTTGGTAGGGGACGGCGTGGTTGCTTTGTCAGATTCTGTTGAAAACTTTTAAAAAAATTAATTGGAAATTTATGTACAGGAAAACTGATATGTGTTAAGATGGATAATGCAGATAGGAGGCAGTTTATGCGGAACAGAAAAACATGGACATGTTTTTTACTGATTCTTGCCGGTATTGTGCTGGGTGGTTTTATTGGCAGCCTGTTCCCGGATACTTGGGTTAATTATGGGCAGACATTTGGGCTGTCCAGTCCTCTTGTATTGGATTTGGGGATTTTAAGCATTACGTTCGGTCTTACCATCCGGATTACCATTGCCAGTATTCTTGGGATTTTATTAGGTATTGCCGTTTATCGGTTCCTATGACAGGCAGGTTTTTCGATTGCCCGGAGAAGCAATTGGGAAAGCGTGGGATTTGGAGCAATTCAATGAAAAGGAAAGCGGCTGCACAGGCAAGGCGTTTATGGCAGAGCAGGAACTGCCTTATGAGAAATTTTTGCGGCTTGGGGCCGGGGCTTTGACGGAGGCGGAACTTCTTGCCATTATTATACGCACCGGAACGCCGCAGCGTCCGGCTCTGGAAATCGGAAGGGAAATCTTAAATCTGCCTTCCGTAAAGGAAGAGGGGTTAAACGGTCTTTACCATATAACGGTAAGGGAACTGACTGCCATCAAAGGGATAGGGGAAGTCAAGGCGGTGAAAATCAAATGCCTGGCAGAGTTATCCATGCGTATGGCAATGCGCACGGCAAAGAAGGATTTGCAGTTTTTAAATCCTGCCACCGTAGCGGACTATTATATGGAACGGCTGCGGCATGAACGGCGGGAACAGGTCCTGCTGTTACTGTTGAATGGCCGGAACGGTTTGCTGGGGGAAGAAGTGCTGTCCATCGGGACAATGAAGGCTTCCCTGCTTTCGCCGCGGGAAGTTTTTCTGGCGGCGTTGAAAATGCAGGCTGCTTATATTATGCTTTTGCATAACCATCCAAATGGCGACCCTTCGCCCAGCCGTCAGGATTTGGACGTAACGGAAGATATCAGGCAAATTGGCGTGATGATAGATATTCCGCTTATAGATCATATTATAATTGGGGATAACAAATACATGAGCTTCAAAGAAGCCGGATTTTTATAGAAAGGGGTTTAGGCACGTGGGAAATAATTCATTCGGCATTGACCTAGGGACAAGTAATATTAAAATTTATAGTAGGAGCGATGACAATGTCATGATAGAGAAGAACATGATTGCCATCGAAAATAAAAATACACTGTTTGCCTATGGCAATTCCGCTTTTGAAATGTATGAGAAGGCGCCTGGAAACATCCACATTTCTTATCCGCTTAGCAACGGCGTTATTGCGGATATCCACAATATGGAGACTTTGATTAAGTTTTTCATTTCCGATTTGTGCAAAGGGAATGTAAAACCGGCGGAATATTACGTGGCAGTGCCAACGGATGTAACGGCTGTGGAGAAGAGGGCCTTTTACGACCTGATTCGGGACGCTAATGTAAAAGCGCGTAAAATCATGGTGGTGGAGAAGGCAGTGGCGGACGGCTTGGGGTTGGATATTGATGTAAAAAACTCCCAGGGCGTCCTCATTGTGAATGTTGGTTATGACACTACGGAGGTTTCCATTCTCTCTCTTGGCGGGATAGTGTTAAGCAGGTTAATCAAAGTGGGAGGGCAGAAATTTGACGATTCCATCCGTTCCGCTATCCGGCGGGAGTTTAGCCTGATTATCGGCGGTAAGACAGCGGAGAATGTAAAGATTGCGCTAAAAGAGCTGGAACAGGAAGGGAAGCCGGCAGTGGTTTATGGCAGGGATATTGTAACCGGCCTTCCGGTAGAGCGGGAAATTCCCACCGACCTTGTGGTCAATTCCCTGACAGAACACTTCGATGCCATTATAGATAATGTGAAAGTCATTCTGGAGCGGACGCCGCCGGAATTGGCTGCCGATATCTATAAACATGGGATTTATCTAACTGGGGGCGCCGCGCAGATTAGCCATTTGGCAGAACTGCTTAGCGAGGGCACAGGGTTAAAGGTCCAGCTTTCTGAAAATCCGCTCAGCAGTGTGGCATTGGGGCTTGCGAAGATTATCAAAGACGATAACTATAAATCCGTAGCGTTTGATGCGATTGAAGGAATGGGTAAATGAGTCCAATCATCAAGAAAAAAGGAGAGAAGTTTACGTTACCAAGTAAATATCTCCTTTTTATTTTAACAATATTGTGTGCAGGGGCAATCATCCTTACATTTAATACGAATATTTTCAGCGGTTCTTTGAACACAGTGGTAGGTTATGTAATTGTGCCTTTCCAGCGGGGCGTCAGTTCCGTGGGGAGCTGGCTTTCCAACCGTTCGGCGGAGCTTGTGCAGATTCGTGATCTTTTATCAGAAAATGCGCAGCTTCGCAAACAGGTGGATGAACTGTCCATAGAAAACGCCGTGCTGCAGCAGGATCGTTATGAACTGACAAATTTAAGGGAATTGTATGACCTGGATTCCCAATATGAAGGTTACGATAAAGTAGGGGCGCGGATTATTGCAAAGGATGCGGGAAACTGGTTTCATTCTTTTGTCATTGACAAAGGGGAGGAGGATGGCATTGCCGTTGACATGAATGTGATTGCAGGCAGTGGGCTGGTAGGGCGTATTGTGGATGTCGGGCCGAATTGGGCCAAAGTGACGACTATTATTGCGGACAATTCCAATGTCAGCGGGAAGGTGTTAGCTACTTCGGACTATCTGATGGTTTCCGGCGATTTGGAGCTGTATGCGGGCGGAGTGATTGCATTTAATAAATTGGTGGACAGCCAGGAACGGGTGGTGGAAGGCGATAAAATCGTGACATCCAATATCAGTGACAAATATCTTCCTAACATATTAATCGGCTATATCAGCACAATAAATGTAGATGCCAACAATATTACAAAATCCGGGCTGCTGACTCCGGCAGTGGATTTTGAGCATCTGGAAGAAGTATTGGTAATTACCCAGTTGAAGCAGGTTCAGGAAATGGCTGAGACAGCGTGGAGGGCAGAGTGAAGAGGACAATTGTTGTAACAGTGTTGATTATTTTCTGCTTTTTGCTGCAAAGCACCGTGTTCCATGCCGTGGCATTTGGCGGTATTGTCCCAAACCTGCTGATTGTGTTGGCTGCTTCCTTTGGGTTTATGCGCGGAGAAAAAACGGGCCTGGTTATTGGTTTTTTTTGCGGGCTTTTGATGGATATATTTTTCGGGGAGGTCATTGGTTTCTATGCCCTCCTGTACATGTATGCGGGGTATGCCAATGGAAAGTTCAATCATATTTTTTTCCCGGAGGATGTGAAGCTCCCCATTGCGCTAATTATCTGCAGCGATTTTTGCTACAGCCTGGTTTGTTATGTTTTAATGTTCCTGATGCGTACCAGGTTCCATTTTGGACACTATTTTCTGTATGTGATTTTACCGGAAATAGTATATACCATTGTAGTTACCATTTTCCTCTATCCGGTTATCCTTTGGATTAACCGTAAACTGGAAGACAGTGAAAAAAGGAGTGCGAAGAAGTTTGTTTGATCGTTTGAAAGAAAATTTCCTGAATGCAGTGAGCATACGCCTGATGGTACTGATTGTTCTGTTTCTTTGCGGCGGTGGAATCCTGATATACCGGGTTTTTGATTTACAGATTGTCCAGGGGGAAAAATATCTGGAAGAATTTCGGTTTATGACAACCAAAAAACGTACGCTGCCCAGTACCCGTGGAAACATTTATGACCGTAACGGTAAGTGTTTGGCATACAATGAACTGGCTTATAATGTGACCATGGAAGATGTCTTTGAATCTGGAAGAAATAAAAATGCACAGCTTAACGAGACGATTTACCGCTTAATCCAGATGATAGAGAAGAATGGGGACAGCATTATCAATGATTTTAATGTGATTATTGACGCTGACGGTAATTACGCGTTTGCTGTGGAAGACAGGCAGCTTCGGCGGTTTCTTGCCGATGTCTACGGCTTTATTTCCTATGATGATATGGTGGCTGACCAAAAGAACGGCTATAAATATGCGACAAAGACTGCGGCAGAGGTGGTGGATGATTTGTGCGCCACTGGGCGGTTCGGAATAGGGGATTATACGGATCCGGAAGACCGCTCCACCTTTGTGCCTGGAATGGGATATACCAAAGAAGAAGTATTGAAAATTCTCACCGTGCGCTATGCGATGAATGCCAACAGTTTCCAGAAATATATTGCAACTACGGTGGCGACTAATGTCAGCGAAGAAACGGTGGCAGTGGTAATGGAAAACAGTAACTTGTTAGCAGGGGTTTCTGTAGCGGAGGATACGGTGCGCCGCTATGTGGACAGCATTTATTTTTCCCAGATTATCGGTTATACAGGGAAGGTTTCCCAGGATGAGCTGACCGCGTTAAAGGAAATAAATCCTAAATATGAAATGAGTGATATCGTAGGGAAATCAGGCATTGAATATTCCATGGAAGCGCAGTTACAGGGAACGAAAGGCTCTGAGGATGTGGTAGTGGATCACATGGGGAAAGTAATAGAAACCGATAACCGGGTAGAACCGAGCGCAGGGAATGACCTATACCTGACTTTGGACAGTGAACTGCAGGTGGCTATTTACCATATTCTGGAAACCAAGCTGGCAAGCATCCTGCTGACTCAGATTCGTAATATGAAGGAATATAACCCAGGGGAAAACAGTGGAAGCAGTATCCTGATTCCGATTGACGATGTATATTATGCATTGTTTAATAACAATATCATAGATACGGCGCATTTTGCGCAGGAGGATGCAGGGGAAACGGAACGGGCCGTCCATGAAATTTTTACTGCGCGCAAGCAGGCTGTTTTGGACGAACTGCGGGAAGAATTAACGGAAAAAAGAACGCCTTATAATCAATTGCCAGTGGAATATCAAGTGTATGAGAGCTATATTGTCTCTTTGCTTTATTCCAATGCCATTATTATGGAAAATGAAATAGACGCTTCCGATGCGACTTATCTTGCATGGAGCGCAGACGAAGTGATTAGTCTGCATGAATACCTCAATTATGTGATTGCGCAAAACTGGGTGGATGTAACGAAATTGGAGCTGACCGGAAAGTATTCCAATTCAGGGGAAGTTTATGAGAAGCTGTTGGAATATGTTTTTGTAAATATTGACAATAATATTGGCTTTAATAAAAGAGTTTACCGTTATATGATTCGTGACAATGAAATTACCGGCAGACAGGTATGCAACCTGCTGTTAGAGCAGGAGATTATTGAGGTGGAGGCAGGGGAACTGGAACGGTTTCGTGACGGTAGGATTTCCGCTTATGAGTTTATGCGGAGCCGTATCCGTAATCTGGACATTACCCCAGCGCAGTTGGCGCTGGACCCCCATTCCGCTTCCGCTGTGCTGACTGACGTCAACACCGGGGAAGTGCTGGCTTTGGTGTCCTATCCGTCCTATGACAACAACCGGATGGCCAACGGTGTGGATGCGGATTATTTTAATTCGCTGTTAAATGATTTATCCACGCCGCTGATTAACTATGCCACTTATCAACGCACCGCCCCTGGCTCTACGTTTAAAATGGTGTCTGCCACGGCGGGGCTTTTGGAAAATGTTGTCGATACTTCCACTCAAGTGCAGTGTACCGGGACTTTTGACAAATTGGACGAAAACCAGCCTCCCCATTGCTGGAACCGTCATGGGCATGGCATGCAGGACTTGACGGCCAGTATCCAGCATTCCTGCAACTTGTATTTTTACGAATTGGGGTATCGTCTGGGGTTGGCAGGCGATAGGTATATACCCGATATCGGTCTGCAAAAACTGACAAAATACGCGGATATGTACGGTTTGACGGAAACGACGGGAATCGAGATTGAAGAGTCCCAACCCCAGGTTTCGGACATGGATGCCGTGCGTTCCGCCATTGGACAGGGAACCAATAACTTTACCACTGTCGGACTTGCGCGATACATTACAACGGTAGCAAACAGCGGAATATGTTATAATTTAACATTATTGGACAAAGTAACAGACCATAACCATGTCCTGGTTGAGGATTATTCCGCCGAAGTCCGTAATATCATTGAGATGGACAGTTCCTATTGGGACGCTATTCATGCCGGTATGCGAAGGGTGATTGAAGGGAAGAGTTATTTCAGCGATTTGAGCGTCAATGTGGCAGGCAAGACAGGTACGGCCCAGGAAAGCAGGAGCAGGCCCAACCATGCCCTGTTTGTTGCCTATGCGCCTTATGAGAATCCGGAAATTGCAATTGCGGTTCGTGTCGCCAATGGCTATACTTCGGATTATTCCGCACAGATAGCCAAAGATGTGATAAAATTTTATTATAATCTGGCAGATGAAGAAGAACTGGCAGGGACGGCAGAAGAGCTGGCAGGCGGAAGCCTCAATGCCGATTAAGGCAAGAGCCAGGGGAAGGGAGCTGATACGCATGAAAAATATGGTTATTATCAAAAGTTTCCAGAATGGGATTTCGGTTTATCTTAACGAAGAAATCCCATTTAAGGAACTCCTCTGTGAAGTGGCATATAAATTCCGGGAATCCAGCCATTTCTTCAAAGATGCGAAAATGGCAATTTCTTTTGAAGGAAGGCAGCTTTCGGAAGAGGAGGAGCGGCTGGTATTGAATGTGATCTGTGAAAACTCCGATTTACATATTGTCTGTATCGTTGGGAAAGATGAAGAAACCAATCAGAGCTATTTCCGGGCAATACAGCAAATGGAATACCGTAACAAAAAAGACCGGGACGACGGGCAGTTCTACCGTGGGACGTTAAAGAACGGGCAGATACTGGAAACAGAATCCAGTATTGTGGTGCTTGGGGACGTCTATCCAGGCAGCGCCATTATTTCCACCAAAGATATTGTTATCCTGGGTGGGCTGTTTGGGAAAGCTTATGCGGGCGGGAACGGCAGTGAAGGCCACTATGTGGTTGCGTTAGAAATGTCTCCGGAAAGGATACAGATTGGTGATTTTAAATATAAGAAAACCAAACCGGCCAGATGGTCGATCAGGCCAAAGGTACAGCCGAAAATAGCGTACGTAAAAGAAGAGCAGGTTGTGATGGAACCCATTACCAAAGAATTACTGAATGACCTGCCGATTTAGGCGGTTTTCAGGGGACGGCAAAAACAATCATTTCATCCGGTCCCGGCAGAATATGGGGCCGGAATAGGAGGCATATCATATGAGTGAAGTAATTGTCGTCACGTCAGGGAAAGGCGGGGTAGGGAAAACCACTACTACCGCAAACGTTGGTACTGGTTTAGCAGCTATGGGCAAAAGGGTTGTACTGATTGATACGGATATCGGACTGCGTAACCTGGATGTGGTTATGGGCCTGGAAAACCGGATTGTTTATAACCTGGTGGATGTGATTGAGGGGAAATGCCGTGCAAAGCAGGCATTGATTAAGGATAAGCGTTATCAAAACCTGTATCTGCTGCCTTCGGCACAGACAAGGGACAAGTCCGCTGTAACGCCGCCGCAGATGGTGAAGATGATAGAACAGCTCAAGGAGCAGTATGATTATATTGTTTTAGACTGTCCGGCAGGCATTGAGCAAGGCTTCCAGAATGCCATTGCAGGAGCGGAACGGGCATTGGTCATTACAACGCCAGAGGTGTCCGCAATCCGGGATGCAGACCGCATTATTGGCCTGTTGGAAGCCAATGATTTTAAGAAAATTGATTTAATTATCAACCGGCTTCGTTACGATATGGTGAAGCGGGGCGAAATGATGACCGCATCGGATGTGGTGGACATCCTGTCCATCCCGCTGCTTGGCATTGTGCCGGATGATGAGAACGTAGTAATCGCAACGAACCAGGGGGAACCTCTTGTAGGAAACAGCACCATGGCAGGCAGGGCATATCAGAATATCTGCGAGCGGGTACTGGGGAAGGAAATACCTTTTATCGACTTTGAAAGGACCATCTCTTTTTGGACAAGGGTGACGGGTATATTCCACAAAAATTAGGAGGGAGGTTTTTGGTATGGGATTCGCCAATTTTTTCAGGAGGAAGAGTTCGAAAGAGATTGCAAAGGACAGACTGAAGATTTTATTGATTTCCGACCGGGTGAATTGTTCGCCTGAAATGATGGAGATGATTAAAACGGATATTGCAAAAGTTATATCAAAATACATGAAGATTGATGCGGAAAGCATGGAAATCCAAATTACTAAGACAGGTACGAAGGGGATGGGGAAAACGCCGGCGCTTTATGCCAATATCCCAATCTTGGATTTACATAAGCTGTAAACGCCTGGAATTTCATCACAAGGTTTGTGCTTGAGGGAGCGCTGCGCTTTTAACAAGTAATGCCGACTTGTGAATGCATACGTCTGGCGACGCAGGTTTTTATAAAGGAAAAGCTGGAAAGGATAAAACATGTTAAAGCAATACAGGGTACGGGATTATGATTTCAAACTGGTGATATTGGTTGCGGCGCTTACCGTTATCGGCATTTTTGCCGTTGGGAGCGCTGCGGAGGAAGCGCTGCAGAAAACGCAGATGATGGGGTTTATCTTCGGTTCTTTCCTTATGCTGGTAATTTCGCTGTTTGACTATTCCGTACTCCTGAAGCTGTATTGGCTGTTTTATATCGGGAATATCGGTTTGCTTTTACTGGTAGGGCAGTTTGGGGAAAGTTCCAATAATGCCCAGCGCTGGATTACTTTATTTGGAATCCGCTTCCAACCTTCAGAACTTGCGAAAATTTTGTTGATTCTCTTCTATGCACAGTTTATAATGAAACATAGGGAAAAGCTGAATACTTTTAAGTGCCTTGCATTATGCTGTATCTTTATACTTCCGTCTTTGAAGCTAATCTACGACCAGCCCAACCTGTCCACAACAATCGTGGTGGCTGTTGTGTTCTGCATCATTATGTTCGTAGGAGGAATTAGCTGGAAATTGGTGGGTGGAATATTGGCAGTCCTGATTCCTACCGCGGTGATTTTGTTCAGTATTGTCATACAGCCAGACCAGACGCTGATTAAGGACTATCAGCAGACACGTATCCTTGCTTTCCTGAATCCGGAACAGTATGCTACCGCAGAGGCATACCAGCAGTTGAATTCCATGATGGCAATTGGTTCCGGGCAGTTATATGGGAAAGGATATGATACCAATGAGATTAGCTCTGTGAAAAATGGCAATTTTATTTCCGAACCCCAAACAGACTTCATTTTTGCTGTAATTGGGGAGGAATTTGGTTTTATCGGTTCCTGCACAGTGATTGTGCTTTTGGTTTTAATTACGCTGGAGTGCCTGTTTATCGCACATAGGGCAAAGGACTTGGCTGGAAGCATTATTGCGGCAGGGATGGCAGGGCTTATTGGTTTTCAGGGTTTCCTGAATATTGGGGTGACAACGATGCTGCTCCCGAATACCGGGGTGACGCTTCCGTTTGTGAGTTATGGGTTGACATCCCTGGTCAGCCTTTATATCGGGATCGGTTTCGTGCTGAATGTTGGGTTACAATGCAAAAAATATTACTAGACAGGAGAGGGTATGACAATGAATATTGCACTAATCGCACATGATGCAAAGAAAAAGCTGATGCAGAATTTCTGCATTGCATACAAGGGGATCCTTAGCAAAAACTCGTTATTTGCCACAGGGACTACAGGAAGGCTGATTGAAGAAGTGACCAATTTAAGCGTATATAAATATCTTGCGGGACACCTGGGGGGTGAACAGCAATTATGCGCACAGATTGAATCCAATGATATTGATTTGGTAATCTTCCTGCGTGACCCATTGGCGCCGAAATCACATGAGCCAGGGGTAAACAATGTGATGCGGCTATGTGATATGTATAATATTCCCCTGGCAACGAATTTGGCGTCTGCGGAACTATTAATCAAATCTCTGGACAGAGGAGACTTAGAGTGGCGTGAAATGTATAAATAAGAAAAACATAACAGGGTTTTTAACTGGTCTGTTCCTGTTGGGGGCAACTTTCACCGGTTGCGGAAACAAGCCCTATGAAATGGCTTATACGCCGGATTATCCGGTCAGCAGTTACAGGCTGGATTCCCCGGCGGAAAGTTATGATATGGCAGAGCCTTTTGCCAAAGATTTGTGCGTGGTGGACAAGGATGTTTCGGCAGGAACAGATGTGGATATGTCGGAGACGGAAGTGGCGGCGCTTTTCTGCGTGGACAATAATCAGACCATCTATGCAAAAAATGTGCATGAGAAAATGGCTCCGGCCAGCCTGACTAAATTAATGACGGCATTGGTTGCTCTAAAATATGGTTCCCCCGATGCTATGCTGACGGCTACGGCCAACGTAAAAATTACGGAGTCGGGGGCGCAGTTGTCCGGGATTAAGGAAGGCGACCAGATGACGCTGACACAGGCGCTTCATGTGCTTCTGGTCAATTCCGGGAATGACGCGGCAGTGTTGATAGCGGAAGGGATTAGCGGGTCTGTGGAAGGGTTTTGTGAACTGATGAACCAGGAAGCGCAAAAGCTTGGGGCGACCAACAGCCATTTTTCCAATCCCCATGGACTGACGGCGGAAGACCATTATGTGACGGCCTATGACATGTACCTGATTTTTAATGCGGCGCTGGATTACAATATAATCAGTGAAATTATCCATATGCCCAATTATACTACGGTCTATCATGACAGGGAGGGCAATGCAAAGGAGCTTTCCGTTAATAATTCCAACCTGTACCTGACAGGGGACGCCAGTGCGCCGGAAGCAATTACGGTGATTGGCGGTAAAACCGGCACCACCAATGCGGCAGGGCGGTGCCTGATCCTTTTATCAAAGGACGCAGCGGGGAAATCTTATATTTCCATTATGCTGCATTCCGAAACAAGGGAGAGCCTTTATGCAGGAATGACAGATTTATTGGAGGAAATCAAGAATTAACAGTTGTTTTTTAGGATAATATAAACTATAATAAGGCTAGGTTCGTATTTCCGGGCCGAATTTACTTAAGGAGGGTTCACCAATGGTTCAATTAATAGCAGGCAATAAAGGGAAAGGCAAAACAAAACACTTATTGGATAAGGTAAATACTGAAGTAAAAACCGCATCAGGGAATATTACATATCTGGATAAGAGCGCAAAGCATATGTTTGAGCTGAACAACAAGGTAAGGCTGATTAATGTATCGGACTATATGGTTACGAACAGCGATGAATTTTTAGGTTTTATCTGCGGCATCATTTCTCAGGATCATGATTTGCAGCAGATGTATTTTGACAGCTTTTTAAAGATTGCCTGTCTGGAAGGCAAGGAAATAGGCCCTGTAGTAGAGAAACTGGAAAAAATTGGAGAATCCTTTGGAATTGATTTCATCCTGAGCATATCCCTTGATGAAACGGAGCTGCCTGATGACTTGAAATCAAAGATTATCGTATCTCTTTAAGTATAAGTCATGGTTTTACCCGTTACCCGCGGGATAAAGGCCGCGGGATCGAAGGCCCCGGATACAAAGCCGGGGCCTTTCTTACCTTATAGGGAACTGCGCCGTCCAGGCGTATGCATACTTTTCACCTTATAGGAGGTTTTTTTGCATTGGCGAATCAGGGTTCCAATAAGATAACAAAATACAGAAGGCCGTTAAACCTTAATATTGGGATGATTATATTTGCTGTGATTTTTGTTTATATTGTAATCTGTGTCTTTATGTATTTTACTTCAAGGCATATTATCTGGTATGAAGTAACGGCTGGCACCCTTTCCACAAACAATATCTATAAGGCGGTGGCCCTTCGGGATGAAACGGTAGTGTTGGCTACGGATGCCGGGTATGCCAACTATTTTGCCAGAGAAGGTTCGAAAGTGGCAGTAGGGGATTTAGTCTACGCCGTGGATGAAACCGGGAAACTGTCGGATTATATTGCAGCGGATTCGGTAGGGGAAAATACACTGTCCGATGCAGACTTAAATGACTTGAAAACAGAAATCGTAAGTTTTGCCCATAGTTTTGACAGCGCCAGTTTTTCCAGCGTATATGATTTTAAATATGATATGGAAGGAATGGTATTAAAGCTGTCCAATTATAATATTGTGGAAAATATTGATTCTATCCAGGAAGCCGGGCTGGCCGGATTGGTAAAGCAATGCACATCGCCTTTGGCAGGCGTTGTAGTTTATTCTATGGACGGTTATGAGGAACTGAAACTGGAAGATATGACTTCCGAACGGATGGATCCGAAAAACTATGAGAAGACACAGTTTCTTGGCAATGCCCTGATTGGGCTTGGAAGCCCTGTTTATAAAGTTTCCACCAATGAAGACTGGTCGGTGGTCATACAGGTGGACAAGGAAAGGGAACAGGAGCTGCTGGAAGCGGAATATGTAAAAGTGCGGTTTCTGAAAAATCAGGAAACTTCATGGGGGCAGGTGGAAACCTATACGAATGAGGCAGGGGAGATATTTGCAAAACTGACGTTTACCAATTCCATGATAACTTTTTGCAACGACCGTTTTGTGGATATTGAGCTAATCTTAGAAGATGAGGCCGGGTTGAAAATTCCAAATTCATCCATTGTGGAAAAAGAGTTTTTCATTGTCCCAAAGGATTATGTGACCAAAGGCGGGAATAGCAGCAACTATGGCGTTATGCGGGAAACCTATGAGGAAGGCGTAGCTACGACGGAATTTGTGGAAACCACGATTTACAATGAAACGGAAGAGGAATACTATCTGGACGATTCCACGCTTCGTATTGGGGATTATCTGGTGAAACCGGATTCTGCAGAAAAGTATGCGTGCAGTAAACGTGGCAGCTTAATCGGGGTTTATAATATAAACAAAGGGTATGCCGATTTTAAACAGATTAATATTCTGTACAGCAACGATGAGTATTCCATCGTACAATCCAATACAGCGTATGGGTTGAATGTATATGATTATATTGTATTAGACGCCTCCACAGTCAGTGAAGACGAGTTGATTTATGAAAGGTAGGGGCGATTCCCCGATTGCCGGAAACATTGCAGGCGGTGGGATTTGGCTTATCTGTTTAGGAGTTAGGATATGGCGGAATATAATGTGAGTTTGGGAATGGAAGAAAAGATTGGGCAGGTAAAAGAAGAGATTCGCAGAGCATGTGAAAAGACAGGACGTAAGGAAGAGGATGTTACGTTGATTGCGGTCAGCAAGACGAAGCCTGTGTCTATGCTGGAGGAAGCATACCGTTTAGGATGCCGTCATTTTGGCGAAAATAAGGTGCAGGAATTGGTGGACAAATACGGGCAAATGCCGTCGGATGTAAAGTGGCATATGATTGGGCACTTGCAGCGGAACAAAGTAAAATATATTGTGGATAAAGTATTTTTAATTCATAGTGTGGATTCTTTGCGTCTGGCAGAGGAAATCAGCAAAGAAGCCGGGAAGAAAGGGGTAACTGTCCATATCTTAGTGGAAGTTAATTTGGCCGGGGAAGAAACCAAGTTCGGAACCACAAGGGAAGAAGCCATTCGGCTGATTCGGGAGATTTCCATACTTCCGTCGGTTCGGGTCGAAGGGTTGATGACAATTGCGCCTTATGTAGAAAATCCCGAAAAAAACAGGCAATACTTTGCAGACTTGTACCAATTATCTGTTGACATAACTAATGAAAACATTGATAATATTAGCATGGATATTTTATCAATGGGAATGACCGGTGATTATGGAGTGGCGGTGGAAGAGGGAGCCACTTATATCCGCGTAGGGACTGGAATATTCGGAGAGAGGCATTTTTAACGCTGTGTTTAACGCCTGCGTTTTGGCGTCTTAGTTTTAACGCATATGTTGACACCGTCATATAGCAAGGAGACAATTGAAGTAATGGGTGTAATGGATAAATTTTTGAACTATATGAAATTGAATGATGATGACGATTATTATGATGACGACGATTACTATGATGAGCCGGATGCAGAACCGAAAGCGCCACAGCCTAAGAGGATTCCTGTAAAAGAAGAAATCAGCCAGGGTGAGGAGCCAGTCAAAAGGCAAAATCCCAAGATTACCCCTATGAACCGGCAGCCGAGAAAAATGTCAGGGGTAGGGATGGAAGTTTGTGTTATTCGTCCCACTTCTGTAGAAGATGGCCGGGAAATTACGGAAACACTCCTTGCTAACCGGACAGTAGTGCTGAATCTGGAAGGTCTGGATGTGGATGTGGCCCAGAGGATTATAGATTTTACATCTGGCTCCTGTTTTGCAATTAGTGGGAACCTACAGAAGATATCGCATTACATATTTATCATCACGCCAGCCAGTGTGGATATTTCCGGTGACTTTCAGGAACTGATTTCCGGATCTTTTGATGTACCGATTGATAAGTAAAGAGTTTGCGAAACTTCCCGTTGTGGGAAGTTTTTTATATGTTTCAGCGCCTAAAGAGCTTGCCCTTTTATGGTGACAGACTAAGATGTTTGGTTTATAGTACACTATGACATACAGAAATTGTTTTACAAATGTTATGGAGTATTGGAACTTTGAAAAGTATATGGATGGAAAGGGAGAAGGGATTTTATGGAACGGAGATTAACTATCCACTATGAGGAAAAACCTTGTTACGATATTGTGTTTTCCCAAGATTTTATGGGACTTGGAAAGGAATTGGAAAACTTAGGAGCGGCAGAGCGGAAAATTTGTGTCATAACGGATTCTATAGTGGAACCGCTCTATGCACGTAAGGCGCTGGATGCTTTGGAAGGGAAATGCAAAAAAGCAGTGATGTTTTGTTTTCCGGCTGGAGAAGCAAATAAAACATTGGATACGGTTAGGGATGCCTATAAGTTTTTGATACAGGAGGGCTTTGAACGTAAAGATTTGCTGATTGCCCTTGGCGGAGGCGTTGTAGGGGATCTTACTGGGTTTACGGCATCCACTTATTTAAGAGGGATTGATTTTATCCAGATTCCCACTACGCTTCTAGCGCAGGCAGACAGCAGTATCGGCGGCAAAACCGGAGTGGATTTTGATGGATATAAAAATATGGTAGGAGCTTTTCATATGCCCAAACTGGTTTATATGAATGTTTCTGTCTTAAAGACTTTAGATGACAGGCAATTTTTTTCCGGGTTCGCAGAAATTATGAAGCATGGATTAATTAAGGATTCCCTTTTTTATGAATGGTTGTTAGATAATATGTATGAAATATGTGGGCGTAATCTGACAGTTTTAGAAGAAATGGTGATGAGAAGCAGTATGATTAAGAAAGCGGTCGTGGAAAAGGATCCGTCTGAAAAAGGGGAACGGGCTTTGCTAAACTTTGGACATACAATTGGCCATGCCATAGAGAAAGCAAAGAATTTTGAACTTTGCCATGGGGAATGTGTTGCTCTTGGCTGTGTTGCTGCGGCTTATATCTCCTGGAAACATGGACTGCTTGAAATGGAAGAGTATTATGAAGTGCGGGATATGTTCGTCCCCTATCATCTTCCTATTTCTGTGGAAGGCATCGTTCCGGAAGAAATAGTTCAACTGACTAAGTCAGACAAGAAAATGGAAGCGGGAAACATTAAGTTTATTCTATTAAAGAAGGTTGGGAATGCAGTAATCGACAGGACCGTTACAGAAGAAGATATTTTACATGCAGTCAGGGAAATTTATTTCAGTGAGGAAGACAAGGCGGAATAGGGAATGGAAGATAGCAAGGTATACTGTCTGCATATTGTGGAAGAAGCGGAAAATGCGGATGGAATGGGAGAAGTGGGGATAGATGGGGCAGGAGAGGCAGATAAGGCGGCAATGGAAAATTCCAGGATTGATATAGTCCTAAGCTCCAGGCTGAAATCCCTTTCCCGCTCTTATGTTCAAAAATTGCTGAAAGAGGGAAAGGTACAGGTTAACGGCCAAGCGGTAAAACCGAATTATCATGTAAAATGTGGGGATGATATACGGCTTGAACTGCCGCCTGTAACGGCGCCTGATATTTTGCCGGAGAGAATTCCCTTGGATATTTTATATGAAGATGAGGATCTCCTTGTAGTAAACAAGCCTAAAGGCATGGTCGTGCATCCGGCCCCCGGACATTATACCGGGACGTTGGTAAATGCGGTAATGGAGCATTGTAAAGATAATCTGTCGGGCATAAATGGCATTCTGCGTCCCGGCATTGTACACCGCATCGACCGGGATACAACAGGTTCGATTATTATTTGCAAAAACGATTTTGCCCATAACCATATCGCAGCGCAACTAAAGGGGCATTCCTTGGTCAGACGTTATCATGCTATTTGTTATGGCATATTAAAGGAAGAGGAGACAACCATATCCGCTCCTATTGGAAGGCATCCCATAGAGCGAAAGAAAATGGCGGTAAATGAGAAGAACGGAAAACCGGCTGTAACGCATATAAAAGTATTGCGGCGGTTTGAAAATTATACCTATGTGGAATGTCGGCTGGAAACCGGGCGTACCCATCAAATCCGTGTTCACATGGCCAGCATGGGGCATCCCTTGTTAGGGGATATCATGTATGCGCCAGGCAGAAAATGTCCCCATAAACTGGAGGGCCAATGTCTTCATGCGAAAATATTGGGCTTTCATCATCCACGCACAGGGCAGTATATTGAAACGGATGCACCGCTTCCGGATTATTTTCAGCATTTGCTGGATATTTTGTAAAGCCTTGAAATATCAAGCCCATTTGGAAAAAATATGGAACTTCCCATTTATATTGTTGAAATTTTCTTTTTTTTTATATATAATTATAGTACAGCTTTGTGACTTTAAATGCAGACAGGAGGGATTATATGAATACAGTAATTACAATAGGAAGACAGTTTGGCTCTGGAGGACGTGAAATTGGTGAAAAGGTAGCAGCGTATTTTAATATCAAGTGTTATGATAAGGAGTTGCTTACCAGGGCTGCAAAGGAGAGCGGATTTTGTGAAGAAATGATTCAAAACCACGATGAAAGGCCCACCAATTCTTTTCTTTATAACCTTGTTATGGATACATATTCTTTTGGCTATAATGCATCTTCTTTTGTAGATATGCCAATCAGCCATAAAGTTTTTCTGGCACAGTTCGATACGATAAAGAAAATTGCGGATGAAGGCCCTTGTGTAATTGTTGGGCGTTGCGCAGATTATGCTTTAAGCGATTATAAGAACTGTGTCCATTTGTTTATCTATGGCAACGATGACGCCAAAGTAAAACGTATCATGGAAAAATACAGCCTGAACGAACAGAAGGCAAAGGAAATGATTAGTAAGAAGGATAAGCAGCGTCAAAGCTACTACAATTATTATTCTTCAAAAAAATGGGGGCGTGCAGACAGCTATGATTTGTGCATAAACAGCAGTGTCTTAGGCGTGGATGGGACAGTCCGGCTTGTAACCCAGTTCGTGGAAGATTTTGAGACCAGAAATTGAGTTTTAGGAGACTACTGATATGGCATGTTTCAGAGTACATACAGACCGCCTTCGTAAAGGTATGGTAATAAAAAACGATGTCTATTCCAGGACTGGCGCAATTCTTGTCCCTGTAAATACGCCTGTGACAAAAGATGTGTTATCCATTTTAACCAAGCATTTTATTGATTATGTCATGGTGGATTATCAGGCGACGGCTTCCAGTCCAGCAGATATCCCGTCCCCGGAATCAGTGCCTCAGATTAAACAGCAGCAAATGGAAGCGTTTAAGGGGAGCTTTGAAATTGCGGAAGCAACGCTTTCCGATAATCTAAAAGAGGTGGTTACAAAGGATAAGGATTTGGATGTACCCCTTCTTTTGGATATGTTGAATAATATTGTTGGAAAATCAGAAAATGAAGTAAATCTCTGCAATATGTTGTTCAAAATGAAAAACAACGCAGAAGGGTTGTATACACATTCCATTAATGTTGCCCTTTGGGGTCAGATATTGGCGAAATGGCTGAATTTTGAACCTGAAGACATCGAACTGGTTGGGACAGCAGGGCTTTTGCATGACATTGGTCTGTTGAAATTGACTGACACTGCAGAACTTCCGGCGGATTTTACCTTTCATGGAGAATTAAGCGGCCGTTATGGGAAACATACTGTATTGGGATATAATTTGATTAAAGAGAAAAATGTTGACTTAAGAGTGAAGCAGGCTGTACTGACGCATCATGAACGTCAGGATGGGAGCGGTTTTCCATTAAAAGTGAAAATACCAAATATTAATGCAATTTCCCGCGTGATTGCCATAGCGGACACATATGATACTATGACGATGAGAGAAGGGGATATTCCGCCGAAATCGCCTTTTTGGCTTTTAAAGCATCTGGAAGACACTGGATATCAGAAATATGATTCTACTATGCTTATGACATTTATTGCTCGTATTACCAACAATTTTATTCGACATAAAGTGCGTTTAAGCAATAACACCATTGGGCAGATTGTCTTAATTAATAAATTTAATTTGACGCGCCCTTTAGTGCAAATTGGGAATAGTTTTATAGATCTTGCAATCCGTAAAGATTTGTCCATTTTGGAAATTCTGGATTAGTGAACGGTAATTGCATTAATAAACGGTAAAAATGGAATTTTATTTCTGACATCCAAAAGATAAAAAGGATAAATGAAGGCCACCTGATAAATGGTGTATTTAGTTTCTGGCAGTCTGTTAATGGAGAGATTAGATAAGAGGAAATATATAACTATTCGCAAAATGCGAGTTTAACGAATAGTTGGTTGGTAAATAGAGGGATATCCTTTTCTATGGCTTCCAGCCAGCAAACGCGGCTTAAAGCCGCTTTCGTTAAACCTATGGATAAGAAATTAACTTTTCTAAGAAATTAACTTTTCTAAGAAATTATTTTTTTAGGAAATTATTTTTCACGGTAATCTTCCTGGCTATTGTATTTTGTGACATAATTGGTAGCCTTTGCCGCAGCATCGCGGTGTCTTTGCAGTTCTTTCCGGCGTTCTATATAGTTATTGTGGAATTCTTCTACGGAACTTCTTCCATCTTTTCTCTTTTTCATTCTTTTTATGCGTGGGTAGAACCCCAGGAAGACAATGAATAAAATAACAATCATACCTATAAGCATTATTTTCATATCAGTCGCTCTCTTTTTCAAATTTAGCATTTCATAATGGATAATTTATTGGCAGTATGCAGTATGGCTTTTGATTTAACGGCAAATTTCATCCGAATCCAATATAATGGTAAAGGGGCCGTCATTAACCAGAGAAACTTTCATATAAGCGCCAAATATTCCGTGTTGAACTATTGGAACTGTTTTTTTGCATTCATCTAATATATATTCATACAATTCCTTTGCCATATCCGGCGGGCCTGCTTGAATAAAGGATGGACGGTTTCCTTTTCGGCAATCAGCATATAATGTAAATTGTGAAATTATTAACAGACTGCCGGAAACGGATTGCAAATCCAGATTTGTTTTTCCATTCATATCTTCAAAAATTCTAAGCCCTAACAATTTTTTTATCATTTTATCCGCAGTTTCTTTATTATCATTTGCAGATATACCGACGAAAACAAGCAATCCGTTTTCGATTTCCCCTACTGTTTTATTTGTTGAACGATGTCCTTGTTCTTCTACTTGAACATTAGCGTGTTTTACACGTTGTATGATAAAACGCATATCTTCTACTCCTATTCTTCTTCATCCTCATCCTCTTCTATATTTTTGCTATGTCCAAAAAATTTGCCGACAATGCTTTTGCGCATAGGCGAGGCAGAGTGTCCATTTTCTTTTTGCTGTTCTTCCGGTAAGTATGGATGGAATTTAGAACCTTCGATGGAACCTACATCCATATACTTTACAGTATCTGTGGGCAATTCCTTTTTCATCAGCAGGGAGTTAATGATGGCACGGATAGCGGCATAGATTACTGCAAATACAGGCACTCCCGCTATCATTCCAAGAATGCCAAATATTCCGCCAAACAACGTGATAGAAAAAATAACCCAAAATCCGGATAAACCGGTAGAATCTCCCAATATTTTAGGCCCTAGCACATTGCCGTCAAACTGCTGCAGGACAAGGATGAAAAGGATAAAATAAAGGCATTGTATGGGATTTACCATTAAAATAAGCAAAGCGCTTGGGATAGCTCCCAAATAGGGACCAAAAAAAGGTATTACGTTAGTAATCCCCACAATTACGCTAATTAGGATTGCGTATGGCGTTCCCATAATGCTTGTCCCGGCAAAGCAGATAATGCCAATAATAATAGAATCAATCACTTTCCCTACAATAAAACCAATAAAGGTTTTGTGCGTAAAGCGTACATCAGATATTACTGCATTGGCCGTATCAGTTTCAAAAAGGGCATATACCATTTTTTTCGCCTGTCCGGCGAAAAGTTCTTTGCTTCCCATAATATAAATAGATATGATAAAACCAATAATCAGATTCCATAAAGTCTTTAAAAAACTTAAAAAGCTTAAGGAGACATTACGGATTAGCTCATTCATTTTCGGAAGCACACTCAAATTCAGAAAATTATTTAATTCCACTGAGTAGGTATCAAACAATTCCATAACAGCCGATTCTATATCTGGATTGTTTGCCAGTAAGTTTGTAATCCATACTGTAAGATTATTAACATAAATTGGGAACTGAAAAATAATGCTTTGGACACTCCTTATTAATTGCGGGATAACGGTTGCAAAGAAGGAATACAAAGCAAGTGTAACCACAACCATAGTCAACAAAATGGAAAAGGCGCGGATTCTTCTCTTCTGCTTTTTTTCCTGCGTATGCACATTGCATTTGGCGCAAAGGGGGATAATGGCCTTCTTTTCCAGTGCATTTAACATTGGCGTAAGAATATAGGCCAGAAGCAACCCATCTAAAATAGGCATGGTAATGCTGGCAAGGGTTTTAAAGGCCAATGAAATATTGGAACCATGAAATAATAAATAGTAAAACAGAATACTGGCTGCAACAACAAGAAATGCGGTAACACCCCATCGGATGTATTTTTTGTCAATATGGAATTTCATATTTTGGGTACTCCTTTTATTATATTCATACTATTATAACATATTTTGGCTATGAAACCAACCGGATAAATGTTATAATATTTTGCAGAAAGCATTTCGTTGCTGTTCACTCCTAATGTTGTTCACATTTGAAAACCTTAAGCGCAAGCCTTAATAATAGAAGGAAGCTTGCATTAGAAGAAAAATGATAAGGGAAGGAGCTATATATGAAGCTGCAGCAGGTATTAAGCTATGTCCGCAAAGCTGTTGACGAGTATCATATGATTGAGGAGGGGGACCGCATTGCAGTCGGTGTTTCCGGTGGGAAAGACAGTATTACCCTTCTTTATGCCCTGCATGGACTAAGGCGGTTTTATCCAAAGCCGTTTCGGCTCCATGCTGTAACTGTTGATTTAGGGTTCCACAACCTTAAGCTGGATGAAATAGCAACATTATGCAAAGCATTGGAAATCGACTATACCATTGTCCATACCGATATTGCTCATATTATTTTTGAGGAAAGGAAGGAATCCAATCCTTGCTCTTTGTGCGCAAAAATGCGAAAGGGTGCATTAAATGACGCTATGAAGCAGGCCGGCTGCAATAAGGTGGCCTATGCCCACCATAAAGATGATGTGGTGGAAACTATGCTGATGTCCCTGATTTTTGAAGGAAGGTTTCATACTTTTTCCCCGGTAACGTATCTGGATAGGACAGATATAACTGTAATCCGGCCCCTGCTCTACATGGGGGAGGCTGACGTTATTGGGTTCGTTCATAAATATGGGGTGCCTGTAGTCAAAAGTCCCTGTCCTGCAGATGGACATACGAAAAGGGAATATGTGAAAAGCCTGTTAAAACAATTGAATTATGAAAACCCTGGCGTAAAGGAACGTATGTTTACTGCGATTCGCACTGGAAATATGAAAGGATGGCCAATATAACAATTATGGAAGCAAGAAAAAATTATCATGATGAACAAAATAAATTAAATACGGTACGGATGCGTAATGTTTTGGAAGAACTGCCCTCTTTCTGCAGGCAATTTTTCCGTGGCATTGAAAATAACACTTCTGCCCGGACAAGGCTTGCTTATGCCTATGATATCAGAGTATTTTTTGAGTATATGCATAAAAATAACAGCTATTGCAGCCGGATGGAAATAAAGGATTTTCCATTGTCTATCTTAGACCGCATTACGAGGGAAGACATTGAAGAATATATGGAATATATCAGTTATTATCAGAAAGACGACCGGGAAATCACTAACGAAGAAAAAGGGAAATCCCGTAAGCTTTCTGCTCTCCGCAGCTTTTACAATTACTTTTACCAGGCAGAACTGATTGAAAAAAATCCGGCGGCTTTGATTCATATGCCTAAACTGCATGAAAAAGAAATTGTACGATTGGATGCAGATGAAGTGGCTATTTTGCTGGACCAGGTAGAGGATGGAACCAAGTTGACAAAGTCTCAACAAAAATACCATGAAAAAACAAAAGTGCGTGATACAGCTCTCTTGACCCTTCTTCTTGGTACGGGCATCCGTGTCTCGGAATGTGTTGGCCTGGACATGGAAGACGTCGATTTTAAAAACAATGGAATAAAGGTACGAAGGAAGGGTGGGTATGAAACAGTCGTATATTTTGGCGATGAAGTGGAGCAGGCGCTATTGGGTTACTTGGAGCAGCGGTCACATATTATACCACTGTCGGGCCATGAACACGCTTTATTCCTTTCTATGCAAAATCGGCGTATTACAGTGCGCGCTGTGGAAAACCTGGTAAAAAAATATGCGTCCAATGTAACTTCGCTAAAGAAAATAACGCCACATAAACTTAGAAGTACATATGGCACATCGCTCTATCGTGAAACCGGAGATATCTACCTGGTAGCCGATGTGCTTGGACATAAGGATGTCAATACAACCAGAAAGCATTACGCTGCCCTGGAAGATGAACGGCGTAGGAAAGCCGCCAATGTTGTGAAACTGCGGGAGCCTTGAATGAGCAGTCCCGCAAGGTTTCACAGGTTTAGGGCGCCAAATTTTGCCATAGTCATAAAAAGATTTATAGCTAACGTTCCAACCCGGTTATTTGGCTAAATGATTTAAGGAGTGAACCGCTGCTCTCTAGGGCGTGTTTGAAAATTGCCTTCTGGCAAATGTATGTCATAATTTGTAGGTGTAAGGAGATTTGCGCCAAAGGAAGGTTTTATAATTTGAATTAGGCGCAAATATCACGTAAAGTGGAGCGCGCATTGTCAGGAATGCATGTTCAAACACGTTTTAGGCTGATAATAGGGGATAATCAAATAATTGCCTGCAATAATCTGGTCGTTGGAAAGGCCGTTCATTCTTTTAATTTCTTCCACTACAGAGCTGGTATTCATCCCGGCGGCTTTGTATTTAGCTGCGATAGACCATAGAGTGTCGCCGCTTTCGATTAAAACACTTTTATAATATTTGCACATATCCTCTGCGGCGCTTGCTTGGACATGGAATGGCAAGCTGCCGGCTGTACAGGATAGGGCCAAGATTAGGCAGAAGGCTGCTATGTCTGCCTGGATATAGGTGTGCCACCACTGCTTCCCAAACGAATGTCTGCCTGCTTGATTCTGTAATATATCAAACCTTGCATCATATGCCATTTTAGACATTGCATAATGACCAATTGTTTTTAGCTTGCCTAACCTATCAGGCGTCCTCTTAAACAAAACACTGTTACCCTCGCCCATTCTTTATCCCTCCAATCTAAAATAATTGAACAAATGTTCTTATTCTTTGTAATGGAATTATATCGAACAAATATTCCTTTGTCAAGATATAAAACGAACAAATTTTTGGAATATATGTTTGCTTTTTTCTGAATGATATGGTATACTTAAATATATATAAGGAGGAAAAAATATGGGATATGGAAAAATTACGAATAAACAAAAGGAAATTTTAGAGTATATTAAAAATTGTATTCTTAACAAAGGATATCCCCCTGCTGTGCGTGAGATATGTGAAGCTGTACATTTAAAATCCACTTCTTCTGTCCACTCCCATTTGGAAACATTAGAAAAGAATGGATATATCCGCCGTGATCCTACTAAACCGCGTGCCATTGAGATTTGCGATGAAAGTTTTCAGACAGTGCGGACAGAGATGGTCAGCCTGCCAGTGGTTGGGAACGTCGCTGCAGGACAGCCTATCCTTGCGGAAGAAAATATTGAAAGTTATTTTCCGATTCCGGCAGAATACGTACCGCCTGGAGAGTCTTTTTCCCTAAAAGTGAAAGGGGATTCTATGATTAATGTAGGAATTTATAATGGTGACCATATCTTTGTGAACAGTTGCAGTACCGCTTCGGATGGGGATATTGTCGTAGCATTGGTAGATGATTCTGCGACTGTTAAGACTTTTTATAAGGAAGATGGCCATATCCGTTTACAGCCAGAAAATGATACGATGGATCCGATTATAGTGGATGACTGCCAGATACTGGGAAAGGTATTTGGTATTTTTCGCATGTTCCAGATGTCATAAAGCGGTAATCTTTGTAAATGCACATTTGCTGATTGATTTCTTTAGATTGATTTCTCTAAGATGCCAATGCCCCTTTATGAAAAGTTTGCGCCAAACTTAAGAGACGCGGTAAGTTGCGTTGATTAAATTTGGCGCAAATTTCATATATGAAATTTGGAAACGTTAATTTTTAGGATAAACTAAAGCAGATGCGCAAACCGCACTTTTAAATAAGCTTTAATTTCATCCACACATCGTTCAAATCCCAGTTTGGAACTATCCAGACACAAATCGTAGTTTCTGGCATCTGTCCACTCACGTCCTGTATGGTATTTATAGTATTCTGCGCGCCGTTTATCCGTTTTGGCAATGTAACGTTCCAGTTCACGGGGAGACATACTTACTTTTTTAGCAGCTTGTTCCAAACAGTAATCTTTGGGCGCATGAATAAAGACGCTTAGAACATTTTCATAGTCTTTTAATACATAATCCGCACAACGCCCTACAATTACGCAGGACTCTTCCTGTGCCAGTTGCTTAATGACTTTTGCCTGGTAATTAAATAGATTATCATCGGACACAAAGTCTTCGCTGTCTGGCGGAATCAACTGCCCTGTATATACATTTTTTACAACTTTCCATAAATGTACGAATTTCACTTTTTCATCGGCATTGACAAACAAACGTTCATTGATGCCGCTGTCTTCGGAAGCTAGTTTCAGCAACTCTTTGTCATAATAGTGAACGTTGATGTTCTCCGCCAGCATTTCACCTATGGTGCGTCCCCCGCTGCCATATTGTCTTGCAATTGTGATTACTACTTTCTCCATAATCATCCCTCCAGTTTTTCGTTATAACCAGATTACACAGCAGTTCCAAAACTCACAAACAGTTTCAAAACTTACAAGCAATTCTGCATGCAATTTTAAAACTTACAAGAAGTTTTAGGAATCCGTCAGAACTTCTAAAATTCAATATAGCAGAAACTTATGCCTCACCAAGATACGCTTTTTTGATGGAATCGTCATTCAGCAGATCTTCTGCTTTACCTTCCAACACTATTTTGCCTGTTTCCAATACATATGCCCTGTCTGCGATGGACAATGCTTTTTTAGCATTCTGTTCTACCAGAAGAACGGTAGTTCCGCCGGAACTAACCTCCTTAATAATATCAAATATTTCATTTACAAAAATCGGTGACAGGCCCATGGAAGGTTCATCCATTAATATAATCTTCGGATGAGACATAAGCGCCCGTCCCATAGCAAGCATCTGCTGCTCCCCGCCGCTTAATGTGCCTGCCATTTGATTCTGGCGTTCTTCGAGACGTGGGAATCTCTTATATATCTGCTTTAAATTCTCCTCTATTTCGTTTTTGTCTTTCCTGGTATAAGCGCCCATCCGCAGGTTTTGCAATACGGAAAGCTGTGCAAAAACACGCCTGCCTTCCGGTACATGAGCCATCCCTCTGGAGACAATTTTATAACCGGGTATTTTAGTGATATCCTGTCCTTCAAAGGTAATGCTTCCGGCTTTCGCGGACAGCAGCCCTGTGATGGTATGGAGCGTTGTTGTTTTTCCGGCGCCGTTAGCGCCAATCAATGCGATTACTTCCCCTTCGTTGACATCAAAAGAAATTCCTTTAATAGCCTGGATTACGCCATAATATACTTCCAAATCCCTGATTTCAAGCATCGCCATCTCCTGCCACCTCCTATTCACCCAAATATGCCGTGATTACCTGTGGATCATTCAGTACATCGGCTGTTTTGCCCTGTGTCAGGATTCGTCCGAAATTTAACACTGTCAACGCTTCGCAAATACCTGAAACCAGTTTCATATCATGTTCAATCAGCAATACTGTCATATCAAATTTCTCTCGGACAAAACGAATTGTATCCATTAATTCCCCAGTCTCATTCGGGTTCATGCCTGCTGCCGGTTCATCCAGGAGCAACAGCTTTGGCTCCGTAGCAAGGGCGCGGGCAATCTCCAGTTTACGTTGTTTTCCATATGGCAGATTGGCGGCCAAATAATTTGCCTCCTGATGTAAATCAAATACCTTTAAAAGCTCCATTGCTCTCTCGTTCATTTCCTTTTCCACTTTATAATAGTTTGGAAGACGAAAGATTCCTTCAAATGTACTGTAAGGATGGTGGTTATGAAGGCCGACCTTCACATTGTCTAATACGGACAGTTCCTTAAACAGACGGATGTTCTGAAAAGTACGGGCAATTCCTGCTTTGTTGATTTCTATCGTTTTTAAGCCTGTAATATCTTTGTCATCCAGTGTAATGATTCCCTCATCAGGTTTGTAAACTCCGGTCAGAAGGTTGAACACCGTTGTTTTTCCGGCGCCGTTTGGGCCAATCAGGCCATAAAGCTGCCCTTTTTTTATGGAAAGGTGAAAATCATCCACAGCTCGTAATCCGCCAAATGATATGGTTAAATTTTTAACTTCCAGCAAAGGCATTTTATTTAACCCCCTTTCCTGTTTGGGATACTTGCGCAGTTTCGCTTTTTCCCGTTTTCCGGCCGGAAAAATAGGTCTCCCGAAACCGTTCCTTCCATTCAATTGCCTTCGGACTCCAGTTTAAGAGCATCATAGCGATAAGCACCACTGCATAAATCAGCATACGGTAGTCACTCAGCCCGCGGAGCAGTTCCGGCAGCAAGGTAAGAAGTACAGCAGCGATGATGGAACCACGGATATTCCCGATGCCGCCCAGCACTACATATACAAGAATCATAATGGACATATTATAACCGAAGTTTTTGGGCTGTGCCGTCAATGTGGATAAATTGTGGGCGTAGAGTACGCCGCCTACTCCGGCGATGGCTGCCGAAATGGAAAAAGCCATCAGTTTATATTTGGTTATATTAATCCCTACGGATTCTGCGGCAATGCGGTTGTCACGGATGGCCATAATGGCACGTCCGTCCCTGGAATGGATGAGATTCAGGATAATGAATAAGGCTAACAAAATCAGAAGGACGCCTATTGTAAAACTGGAATCATGCGGTGTGCCAGTAATTCCTTGGGCTCCGTTTACTAAGACTTCCCCATCTTCTTTTAAATGCAGGGATATGGAGTCTTTCATGGAGAAATGGAATCCATCGGAATCCCTTCCGATGTACAGCACATTGACAAGATTTTTAATAATTTCCCCAAAAGCCAGCGTAACAATCGCCAGATAATCCCCTTTCAGGCGCAGAACCGGAATGCCAATCAGGATACCAAAAACCCCTGCCACTACAGCGCCTATGATTAGAGCCAGCAGAAAACGGAGCATATCCGGCATGGAGCCTTGCGTGCATTTGGAAAAGAATGCGCCTGAAAATGCCCCTACGCACATAAAACCTGCATGCCCTAAACTTAATTCGCCAAGGATGCCTACGGTCAGATTTAAGGATACGGCCAGTATAACATAAATGCAAAGAGGCACAAGAAGCCCCTCCATCAAACTGGACATATGTCCGCCTGCCAGCAGAAGCTGTACGGTCAGATACGCTATAATGACAATCAAGTATGTGATGAGATTGCTTTTGGTCGTCTTACTTAACTTAAATTTAGAATTTGTTTTATCCATTGCAACACCTTACACTTTCTCCTGAATGTTTTTTCCTAAAATACCGGCTGGCTTCACCAGAAGCACGATAATGAGAACTGCAAAAACAATCGCATCTGCCATTTGTGAAGATATATATGCCTTTCCTAATATCTCAATAATCCCCAGCAGGATACCGCCAATCATGGCGCCCGGTATAGAACCGATACCGCCAAATACCGCCGCTACAAAGGCTTTGATTCCTGGCATAGCTCCGGTATAAGGCGTCAGGGAAGGATAAGAGGAGCAAAGCAGCATCCCGGCCACTGCCGCCAAGGCTGAGCCGATGGCAAAGGTAAGGGCGATGGTCCCATTGACATTGATGCCCATCAATTGGGCCGCTCCTTTATCTTCGGAAACGGCAAGCATAGCTTGCCCCGCTTTTGTCCGGTTGACGAAAAGGGTCAGGCAAACCATAATAATAATGCCAGAAATAATAGTGACAATTGTTTCTCCGGATATCATCAGTTTTCCTTCCGCCAATTTTAGGGGCGGTATGGAAACAATGGAAGTAAAGGATTTTGTATTTGCTCCAAAAAGCAGCAATGCGATATTTTGCAATAAGTAGCTTACCCCTATAGCAGTAATCAGTACAGCCAGAGGCGATGCAGCGTTCCGCAAAGGTTTGTAGGCAACTCGCTCGATTATCATGCCAAGAACTGTACAGATTGCCACTGCCGCCACAATCCCCAAAACAGGAGGCAACCCTAAGGAGCTGACAATGGTAAACACCACAAAGCCACCAACCATAATGACATCGCCATGGGCAAAATTGAGCATTTTGGCAATGCCATATACCATGGTATAACCTAATGCGATAATCGCATATACACTGCCTAAACTGACGCCATTGATCAAATAAGAAATAAAACTCATAAGAAAACACCTCTTTGTCTTTTATGCATTACCAGATTAAATTATATCATTAAATTCTGGCAGAATCAAGGGATAAAAGAAAGGGCGCGGAAAGCCCCTTTAAAGCTTTCTTCCGCGCCCGTCATTGGCGGCATATTGCCTGTGGATTCATGAAAACCGTTTAAAATTACATTGCAGTATATACACCGTTTGTAATCTTTACTGCTTTAGGCTCTTTGTTCGGTTCACCGGAAACATCCCATGTCATGCCTGTGCCAGTAAGGCCGTCCAATGTGATTTGAGGCATTGCCGCTTTCATGGCGTCGCATATAGCGGACATATCCATATCCGGCGTAATGCCTGCCTTTTCACCGGCTGCTTTGATTGCATAAACAGCGTCATAAGCATCTGCCGCAAACTGGTTCGGCGTATCGCCAAATTTTTCTTTATAAGCGGCTACAAAGTTCTTGGTCAGCTCATCTTCCGCATCTGCTGCAAATGGCGTTAAAAGCATAACCCCTTCTGCCAGGGAAGTATCGAAATTCTCCACATTCAGGATACCGTCCAGGCCGTCACATCCGAAGAAAATGGGGGCATAGCCTAAGGTGGACGCCTGAGAAAGGATTAGAGAAGCTTCCGTATAATAAATGGGTAAAAACACCAGTTCCGCTCCTGCATCCTTTGCTTTCTGGAGCTGTACAGAGAAATCGGTCTTACTGTCTGCGGTAAAAGCTTCTGCCGAAACAATTTCAAAAGGCTGGTTTGCTGCTTCTGCCGCGAATTTCTCATAAATACCGGAAGAATAGATATCGGAGCTGTCGTAAATTATAGCCACTGTGGAAGCGATTGCATTTTCGCCGATGTATTTTGCGGAAGCCATCCCCTGGTTCGGATCGGAGAAGCATACCCGGAAAGCATTGTCATATTTAACGCAGTCTACAGACGAACCGGAGGGGGTCAATTGGAACATATTGTCTTCGGCTGTCTTTTCCGCCACTGCAACGCTGCATCCGCTGGTTACAGAGCCTACTAACATCTGCATTCCCCAGTCTTTTAAAGTATTGTATGCGTTTACGGATTTCTCCGGGTCGCACTCGTCATCTTCAAATTTAAATTCAATCTGCACGCCGTTAATTCCGCCGTTAGCATTGATTTCATCTACAGCAAGCTGCGCTGCATTTTGCACTGCCAATCCATAAACGGCTGCGCTTCCGGTAGTCGGGCCTACGCCGCCGATTTTGATGACGCCGCCAGCATTGTTTTCTGTCGCTGCGGTTTCCCCGCCAGTTTCTGCATTTTCTGCGCCAGCGTTAGAACTGTCTGCTGCATTCTCTGCAGGAGCCGCATTATCGTCTGCCTGTGCATTGCCGTTGTCTGCAGCGTTTCCGCAGCCTGCAAATAAAGCGACAGCCATTGCGGAAGCCATAACGGAGCTGATGATTTTGTGATACTTTTTCATAATATCTCCTCCATAAATAATTTTTTGATAATACTACTCTGAAAAAACATCTTTGTCAATGTTATTTTTTACATTTTGTGAGAAATGGCAATATTCTTGGATAATTTTCTTTTTTTATGGGCAAAATAACCTTGGTATATGAAGAAATATCAGCAAGATTAAGATTGGAGGTTTTGGAAATGAATCATAAAGCATTGGACTACACTGCCCTTACGTTGGCTATTATCGGAGCCATCAACTGGGGGTTAATCGGTTTTTTCAGCTTTGACCTTGTTGCCTTTATCTTCGGTAATCTGACGTGGATATCCAGAATCATATACGCAGTCGTAGGCGTCTGCGGGATATACCTGATTTCGTTTTATATGAATCCGGGGCGCACGGCCGAAGAATCATAGCCTTAAACAGGCAGTAAAAAGAATATGAGATAAATGCCGCACCTGATTTTTATGGGTGCGGCATTTATAGGTTTTTGCTTTTCTTTTTGTTGCAGTTCGTTCCTAAGTTTCTCGATTTTTTTCGTTTTTTCGATTCTTCCTACTTTTCGATTCTTCCTATTTTTTTAATTCTTCCGGCTCTATTCTTTTTCCATCTCTCCAGATGCGCTCCAAGTCATAGAAGAGCCTGTTTTCCCGGTCGAATATATGGACAATGATATCGCCGAAATCCATCAGAACCCAATTCGCTGCATCATAGCCTTCAATTTGCTTAACTGGAGAACCGCTTTTGCCAAGCAGTTCTTCCACATTGTCTGTCATAGCCTGGATTTGACTGCGGTTGGAACCGCTGGCTATGATAAAATAGTCTGCCAGTACAGATACTTCACTGATGTCTATTACAGTAATGTCTTCTGCTTTCTTGTCTTCCAATGCCTGGATGGTAAGTTTCGCCATTTCTTTTGCCAGTTCTTTTCCTGTCATATTTTTACTCCTATATTTTCTTGATTCCCGCCCACCATGGTTGCCAAAGCCTCTTTATTTATTATGTCAAATCTTCTCCACAAAAACAAAGCCAGTATTTGGCTTGAAATGCTTTGGGAAAGATAGTTTCTTCCAATTGCTTTGCCTGAATCTTTAGGAATGGCATGGGCGGTTATTTTGTGCCTGTTACTTTCGCTTTATAGAAATCGTAAGTTTTTTGCGTCATGGGATCGGTTTCGCCATCTACTTGGTTTAAATAAACCAGGGTGTCATTCAATATTTTAAAGAGAGCGGCATCCAAATCCGTAAAGGCCAGCCGACGTATTTCCCCCAGGTTTGGCGCCTGCTTCCGGCCTGGTTCAATATAATCGGCAACATAAACGATTTTTTCTAGCAGGGACATATCTGGCCTGCCGGTGGTGTGATTTAATATAGCGTTAATTACGTCACTGTCGTGGATATTGTATTTGCGCATCGCCAAATAGCTTCCTACTTTTGCATGAAGCAGGAAGGGATTGCGGCGTTCAATTTCATTTACGGTGATGTTATGTTTACGACAGATATGAAGCCTTTTTTCATTGCTCATGCATTTGGCGCAGTCATGCAGCAAGCCGGCAGTCTGTGCTTTTTGCATATCATAGCCATACCGCATGGCAAGCGCCGCTGCCGTGTAAGCAACCCCAAGAGTGTGTTCAAAACGCTTAGGATCCAATGTTTTTTCCATTGCTTTGCGGATTTTCTTAATGCTGGAAGATTTGGCTTCCATCGTGAATCCTCCTTTATTCCAGTCCCGCGTCTGCCAGCCCAAGCCGCAGATTGGCAGAAGAATCTCTGTCTGAAAAACACAGCCAGCGATTCTTCTGGCGCTTTTTGCGCAGACGCTGTTTTCCTGTCACTCTCTGAAATGTTTCAGTAAAATTTATATAGTTGGTGTTTTTTGATATAAGCGATTACTGGCTCAGGAACCATATAACGGATAGATTGTCCATAAGCCAGGCGCATACGGATATCCGTGGAGGATATGTCTATTTCCTTGAAGGTAATCTGGCAGATGTTTGCGCCGAATTTTTCCTCCAGATAAGCAATTTGCTCTTGAAGCCTGTCATCTCCTTTGTCCTCTCTTATGGCGGCCAGTATGGTGCAGTTATGAAAAATATATTCCGGTTTCCGCCAGGTTTCCATGGAAAAAAGGTTGTCCGCGCCAACAATAAAATAAAACTCTGTTTCAGGTTCCAGTTCCCTTAATTCTGAAAGCGTGTCACAAGTGTAAGTGTTTCCAGTGCGGTTTACTTCAAGATCAGAGATGAAAAACGCCGGGTTGTCTTCAATGGCAAGACGTGTCATTTCATAGCGGATATGCCTGTCCAGGACTTCTGCTTCTCTTTTCATATAGGAACGGCCGCTGGGGATAAACAGGATTTCATCCAATTCGAAATTGTCCCTGGCGCTTTCCGCCAGCAATAGATGCCCTATATGAATGGGGTTGAAGGTGCCTCCCATAATTCCGGTTTTTTTCCTCTCTTTTCTGGCAGCGCTTCCTGTACTGGCGCCATTATCTCCAGTCTCCTCTTTTGTCCTGCTATTTCCTTTATTTTTACAAATTCTGCAATCATCCATAATGCTCCCATACTTTTTTCCAGACATGCAGGGGCAGATTTCCCATGCATGGATTATGGAAGGATAATCTTTTTGTTGTCTTTATTTTCTTTATATAAAATAATCTTTTTCCCAATAACCTGCACTACCTGGGAACGTGTCCTGCCAGCCAGTGTATCTGCAATCATTTTAGGATCCTCCAGGCAGTTTTTCAGTACGGATACTTTAATCAATTCCCGTGTATGGAAAGCTTCCGAAACTGCTTGCGTCACTTCTGGCGTCAGGCTGGATTTGCCAATATGGAAAATCGGCTCTAGGTTGTTGGCAAGGCTTTTCAAATAACTCCTTTGTTTGCTAGTCATAACTCCTCCCTTTGTAGTTATTGCGATTATTACAGTTTTATATTTTATGGCGATATATTCCCTCTTCTTTTTTGGCCTTTTTACAGGAAAATTTATTTATAATAGTCGAAAGAAAGCCCATATAGGCGCACAGTATCGCCCTCTTCTATTCCAAGTTTTTCCAATTCCTCAAGAATGCCGTTCTCTTTCATAAAATTTTGAAAAAAAGTGAATCCTTTCTCAGATTCCAAATTTGTATAGCCAAGCATCCTTTCAATACGTGGGCCTTCTACTACGTACTCTTGTTTTTCTTCATCGTAAGTAACGGTAAAAGCAGCTTCTTTTTCTATCCGTTCCGGAAAGTATTCTTGGGCAAAAATCACTGATTTCTCGTCCATCTGCGTTAAAAGGTTGTTTAGGGTATATAGCAGTTCCCGTACACCTTGACCGCTGACGGCAGAGATTGTGTAAACAGGAATCCCTTTCGGTTCAAATTCTTCCCGGATACGGCTTACGGCATCTTCTCTTTCGGCAGGGCTGGCGAACATATCCATCTTGTTTGCGGCAATAACCTGGGGACGGGCGGCTAACTCTTCGTTATAAGCTTGCAGTTCTTTTTGGATGGCATAAATATCCTCCACTGGATTGCGTCCTTCCGTAGATGCTGCATCCACGATATGGAGAATGATTTTGGTGCGCTCAATATGGCGCAGGAATTCATACCCCAGTCCTACGCCTTGTGAGGCTCCTTCAATCAATCCAGGGATATCTGCAATGACAAACCCTTTGGCGTCTTCTAAGTCTACCACGCCCAAATTAGGATTTAAGGTGGTGAAATGGTAATTAGCTATTTTCGGCTTGGCATTTGTAACTCTGGCAAGGAAGGTGGATTTGCCTACATTAGGAAAACCAACCAGTCCCACATCGGCGATTACTTTTAATTCCAACATTAAATCCAGTTCCATGGCCTCTTGTCCTGGTTGGGCGTATTTAGGGGCCTGCATGGTACTGGTGGCGTAATGCTGATTCCCTTTTCCGCCCCGGCCTCCTTTTAAAAGCACAAAATGCCGATTCTCCCCAGACATATCTGTAATTACTTTCCCGCTTTCCGCTTCTTTAATCACAGTGCCTTGAGGGACTCTAATAATGATATCATCCCCGTTTCTTCCTTTACAGTTCTTTTTGTTGCCGTTTTCTCCATTTCCGGCGCAGTATTTGCGGATATGCCGGAAATTTGTAAGGGTATTCAAACCCTCATCCACTTCAAATATGACGCTTCCCCCGTTTCCACCATCCCCACCGTCCGGGCCTCCGGTTGGGACATATTTTTCCCTACGGAAAGAAACATGACCGTCTCCTCCTTTGCCACTCTTTACGTATATTTGTGCTCTGTCTGCAAACATATTTATTTCCCATAGCCTTTCATAAATAATATGGCTTCCATGCTTTCAAAAGTATATAGAATCACAAGGCAAAAAGGCTTCAAACACATGGTATGTTTGAAGCCCGATTCGTTCGTACTATTTCTCGACAGGATATACGGAAGCTTGTTTTTTGTCCCTTCCTTTTCTTTCAAATCGAAGTACACCGTCTACTTTTGCGAATAAAGTATCATCCCCACCTCTGCCTACGTTGATGCCTGGATGAATCTTTGTCCCACGCTGCCTGTACAAAATATTTCCTGCTTTTACGAATTGTCCGTCAGCTCTTTTCGCACCAAGCCTTTTGGATTCGGAATCTCTGCCGTTCTTTGTGGAACCAACCCCTTTTTTATGGGCGAAAAATTGAAGGTTCATATTTAACATGGCCTTACACCTCCTCATAGTTAAGCGTCAAATATTTCTTGCCGTATTGCTCTGCAATTTCTGACAAGCCCAGTATCATCGAGTCCATAAATAGCTTTCCGGCTTTGGACAAAGGAAGCGAAAACTGACATTGTATATAACCGGCCTTTTCATCCGTCTCTATATCCATCTTTCCATCCGCTAATTTCTCTATGGAATTTATGGTGTTAATAACCAATACAGATACGGAGGCGCATACAATATCTCTTCCTTTTCTTGCAAATCCAGAGTGCCCTCTGCAGGTAAAGCCCTGATATGACCCATCTGCTGTTTTGCGAATAATAACCGTTGTCATGTCTAACACTGCCAAATTGTTAAAATATAAATAGAATGCTTATGCATTTATTTTGTCAATTTTAACTTGCGTGTATGCTTGTCTATGACCGTTTTTCTTATGGTAACCGGTTTTTCTCTTATACTTGTATACAATGATTTTCTTACCTCTGCCTTGTTCCATGACAGTTGCAGATACCGTTGCATTCGCTACCTCTCCGGCAACCTTAAGTCCGTTGTCGCTAATAGCAACAACCTGGTCAAATGTTACTACAGCCCCTGGTTCCGCCTCCAGTTTTTCCACTTTAATAATGTCACCTTCTGAAACCTTGTACTGTTTTCCACCTGTGGCAATAATTGCGTACATATTGCACCTCCTATCACAAACTTTATGGTTTGTCTACTCGCTAGGGTCGGCGGCATCTGCTTATGCAGATACGCTTAAAACCTATCTATGCGGCATACTTCGTTATTTTAGCATTAGTTGGAAAGTGTGTCAATATTTTTTTGAGATTTAATTCTCCTGTTGCCGTTTCAAACTTCTACCCTCTAAAATACCGCACGCCTGACTCAAATATCTTCAAATCCTGTTCTCCATAAATATTCACCGCCACTGAACGGCCAATCCGCTCCACATGAGCCATCTTGCCAAAGCATCGGCCATCTTCTGAAGTAATGCCCTCAATTGCCGCATAAGATCCATTGACATTCCACTCCTCATCCATAGAGACATTCCCATCCATGTCCGCATATTGAGTTGCCACCTGCCCATTGGCAAACAGTTTCTGAATCCAATTCTCTGGCGCCACGAAACGCCCCTCCCCATGAGACGCTGGCGTTACATATGTTTTTCCCAATTCCGCCTCTTGCAGCCAGGGCGACTTGTTGGATACTGCTTTCGTATATACCATTTTGGATATATGACGGTTAATGGTATTAAAAGTAAGCGTAGGGGAGTCTTTTGTCTGCCCGACAATTTTCCCATAAGGCAGCAAACCCAGTTTAATCAATGCCTGGAAGCCGTTGCAGATGCCAAGCGCCAGTCCATCTCTTTCTTCTAACAATTTCCTCACCGCTTCCTTCAGTTTCTCATTCTGAAATGCGGTTGCGAAAAATTTTGCACTGCCATCCGGTTCATCTCCTGCAGAAAATCCGCCTGGGAACATAATAATCTGCGCTCCGTCTATGGCTTTTTCGAAAATATCCACCGATTCCCGGATATCTTCTGCCGTACGGTTCTTAAATACTTTCGTCACCACTTGCGCCCCGGCGCGTTCAAATGCCTTTGCGCTGTCATATTCACAGTTCGTCCCCGGGAATACCGGAATAAATACCGTAGGTTTCGCTACCTGATTGCGACATACATAAATCTGCTTAGCCTGGTACAGCGATGATTCCACTGGCGCAGTCTCTTTGGAGGACTTGGTGGGGAATACACTTTCTAACTTGGAAGACCATGCCTCTAAAGCTTCTTCTATCGGAAGAGACATTTCTTTATAGGCAAAAACAGCTTCTTGCGTCACTTCGCCAACCAGACGGTAATTTTCAATTCCTTCCAGTTTCCCTAACTGGTTTTTCGGTATCTCTGCCAAAATGTCACCGATACAATTTTCAAACAAATCCTTCTTTGGCAATTCATCGGACAGCTTTACGCCCATCTTATTGCCGAATGCCATCTTACTTACTGCCGCTGCAAGCCCCCTGGCGTCCATGGCATATGCCGACAGAATACTGCCTTCTTGCATTAATTCTGTAATCCGGCAATACAGTTCCAATACTTTTTCATACACTGGGACATCATAAGCATCCTTATCAAACCAAAACTGCACCAGACAGTTCGAAGTGCTTTTAAGTTCGGGCGTAATAATATTTCGCTCTTTAGCTATATCCACGGCAAAGGAAACCAACGTAGGCGGCACATCAATGGCATTAAACGTACCGGACATACTGTCCTTGCCGCCAATGGAAGGCAGCCCATACCCAATCTGCGCATCATATGCGCCTAATAACGCTGCAAAAGGCTGGCTCCAGCGCTCCGGCTCCCCGGTCATCCTACGGAAGTATTCCTGGAATGTAAAACGGATTTTCCGACAATCGCCGCCGCTTGCCACAATTCTGGCCATGGATTCCGTTACGGCATAAATGGCGCCATGGTATGGGCTCCAGGAAGACAGATATGGATCAAATCCACAGCTCATCATGGTTACTGTGTCCGTTTTTCCTTTCAGAACCGGAAGTTTTGCCACCATAGTTTGCGTTTCCGTAAGCTGGTATTTCCCTCCATAGGGCATCAACACAGAAGCCGCTCCGATGGAAGAATCGAACATTTCCACCAGTCCTTTTTGAGAACATACGTTCAAATCCCGCAATTGCTCCAGCCATGCCGCTTTCACATCATCTTTTTCCAATGCCTCCACTATATGGTCAGTAGCGATACGGCGGAAATAATTGTCCTTTTCTTCCGGAATCTCCACCTTTACGCTTGTTACCTGATGAGCGCCATTGGTATCCAGGAAGGAACGCTTAATATCTACAATCGCTTTGCCTCGCCATTTTAGCGTTAGCCTGGGTTCTTTCGTGACTACGGCCACAGGAACTGCTTCCAGATTCTCCTGCGCCGCATAATCAAGGAAAGTTTCTACATCTTCCGGCGCCACTACCACTGCCATCCTTTCCTGTGATTCGGAAATTGCCAATTCCGTTCCGTCCAGGCCCGCATATTTTTTCGGAACCCGGTCTAAATCCACGGTCAGACCGTCAGCCAGTTCGCCAATCGCCACGGATACGCCGCCTGCTCCAAAATCATTGCATTTCTTAATTAACCTGCTAACTTCCTCTCTGCGAAACAATCTTTGTATTTTACGTTCCGTTGGGGCATTGCCTTTCTGCACCTCCGCGCCACAGGTTTCAATGGAACTTTCTGTGTGTACCTTAGAAGAACCGGTTGCGCCGCCGCATCCATCCCGTCCTGTCCGTCCGCCTAAAAGGATAATGATATCGTCTGGCTCCGAATTCCCGCGGATTACATTTTTCCTTGGAGCCGCCCCCATTACAGCGCCAATTTCCATTCTTTTTGCCACATAATCCGGATGATAAATCTCCTTTACATACCCGGTTGCCAAACCAATTTGATTCCCGTAGGAAGAATATCCACTGGCTGCGCCGCGCACCAGCTTCTTTTGGGACAGTTTCCCTTTCAAGGTATCCGATACGGGGACTGTAGGATCTGCCGCCCCGGTTACGCGCATGGCTTGATAAACATATCCGCGTCCGGAAAGGGGATCGCGGATTGCGCCGCCCAGGCAGGTGGCTGCACCGCCAAAAGGCTCTATTTCCGTAGGATGGTTATGGGTTTCATTTTTGAAGAACACCAGCCATTCCTCTGTCACAGGCCCATCCCCATAATCCATTTCCACAGGCACAATGACGGAACATGCATTGATTTCATCAGACTCTTCCAAGTCCTGCAGTTTTCCCTCTTTTTTTAATTTGCGCATCGCCATTAAAGCCAAATCCATCAGACAGATAAATTTGTCTTCCCTGCCCCCAAAAATCTCTTCCCTTGTATCCAGATAGCTCTGGTAAGTGGTTTCAATTGGTGTCCGGTAATACCCTTCCCCAAACACAACGTCCTTTAATTCTGTGGAAAAGGTAGTATGGCGGCAATGGTCAGACCAGTAGGTGTCCAATACCCGTATTTCCGTCATAGTCGGGTCCCGGTCTTCCTCCCCACGAAAATAATTCCGAATATGCTTAAAATCTTCAAAGGTCATAGCAAGCCCAAGAGAGCCATACAGTTCCCGGAACCTATCCTCCGGCATATCCCGGAAACCTTCCAGCGTCGCCACGTCCACAGGTTCCTCATAAGCCGTCAATAATGTCTCTGGCTTACATAAATCTGTCTCACGGGAATCCACCGGGTTGATACAGTATGCTTTGATTTTGTTAAACTCATCTTCGGAAAGCGTGCCCGTGATAAGATATGTGACTGCCGTCCGTACCACTGGCTGCTCATCCTCTTTTAGAAATTTAATGCACTGGACAGCGGAATCCGCCCGCTGGTCAAACTGCCCAGGCAGGAATTCCACACTGAATGCACGGCCTCCCTCCGGCATTTCAAAATCCTCCCGGTAAAGGATATCCACTGGAGGCTCTGAAAAGACAATCCCACAGGCTCTTTCAAAAACTTCCTCTGATAAGTTTTCCACATCATAGCGAATCAATACCCTTACCGTATTTACCCCTGCAATATTTAAATAACTATGGATCTCCTCCTTCAGTTCCCGCGCCTTTACCGCAAAAGGCTCCTTTTTTTCCACATAAACGCGTCTTACGTCGCCCATATCTAAATATCCTCCTATTCCAGTCCCGTATTATTCCCTTTTCACATCCTTTTAGTAGGATTTCCAGCAGTTGTCTTGTCTTAATAATGCGTTATCCAATTGCTTCCGGCTTTCGGAAATATGCTATTCCTCGTTTTCAATAATCAGCCCCTGCATAATATAGAGAATCTCCCGATCCACCATTTCTTCTGTAACTCCCCGTGTTTGCGACGCAATTTTCAACCCTTCCAGAACGTACATAATGTTCCTCGCGGCCCCCATCGTATCTTCACAATAAAATTCTCCGTTCTCCACTCCTGCAGCAATCAGGCGGCCTATAATCCGAACTGCTGTATCAAAACGTTTCCTCAGAAGATTGTCCCTTTTTGGCACTTTGTGCGCAAAGAAATACTCATAAGCTGCCATCGTCAAGTTATTTTTCCGGCGCAAAAGCTCCTTCTTTTGTTCCTTTAAAAACAACGCAAGAATATCCGATGCAAAAGCGTCCTTCCCAAGAAGCTCCTCCATCTCCCCGCTATCCTCCTGTCCTTTTCTCTCCGCCTCCAATACCTCAAGAAAAATCTCCTGTGTACTGGAAAAATACAGGTACAGCCCTCCACGGCTGATGCCGCAAGCATCCACGATATCCTTCATTGTCACATTTTTATACCCTTTTTCTACAAAAACCTCCCTTGCCGTATCCACAATATATTGCTTCTTCTGCTCTGACTTCTCGCTCATCCATGTAACCTCTTACCTGCCGTACAGTTTCTTTCTCCTGAAACATGCCCAAACACCTCCCGCCGTTCATTGCCTTGCGCCATGCCCGGCTGGCCGCTTCCCCGCTGTCCTACCTTTTCTGCCAGAATTCCAATATTTCCTTCATCTTTATAAGCGTTTTCAGGATGGAACCATTGGACACCCCTTCCGTCCACACAGTCCCTTTTGTCATACCGCCCAGAATATACTTGGAAAGAATACCGCAAAGGCCATCCATTTGGCGTATAGTTGCCTGCTCTATATATTCTTGCTCCTGGGCAACGGTGCGTATCCGGTTCCTTGCATATATATATGGATAGTTCCTATCCAAAAGCTTCGTCCGTTTTGCGTCCTGCACCAGGCTCATCATTGCACTGTCATAAACCGGGAAAGTAATGGAATGCTTGCCTATCCCCTCACCAGCATAGATTCTGGATATATTCGCCCCTGCCTTCGTTTCAAGCCATGGAATATATTTGACCAAACGCTCCACATCCGGACGGTACCCGTCAGCCAATTCCTGCATGTAGTTTTCATCCTTATCCATGTTTTATGTCTCCTATCTCTATTCTAGCCTGGAATTTCCTTATTCCCTGGCTGAACAAATTTTTTCAGCCCTTTTTTAATAAAGTATAACATAAAATGTCAAAATGTACAGCAAACTTTTGTTGTATTCTGTCTGTAAAATTAGTATAATAGAAACGATAAAAAAGGACTGCTAGGAGGAGTATTATGGCAAAAGAATTTAAAAACGGCTCCGTCATCTGTCAAGGCGGCCAGCCAATCCAATCTTTGAATATGATTGCAAAAGGAACGGTGCGCGCCGTCCATCCAGGTGCGGAATTTTTTCTGGGCAAAGGAGATGTTATTGGCCTGTGCGCCCTGCATCCAGGTTCCTATATTTTTACTTACATCGCCTCGGATGATGTTACCATCGCTTCTTTCCCTTATAAAGAAGGCCAGTTGACAACGCTTCTTTCCCAAAAGCCGGATTTTGCCCAGCTTATTGTCAAATCAGGCTTAAAACAGATGAAGCATATCGTTGAAGCATATGAACTTTCAAAATACGACTGCAACAGCCTTTACCATTATGTAATTGACAGTTATAAAGAATATTCTACATTCTGTGAACGGTACTCCATTTCCCCACGGCTTCTGCCGGATTTGGAAACCATTGCGCCGCTGTCTTTGGAGGAGGATATCCCACAGTGGCTGGTTGATTTTTATGAAAGTATGTCCCCAATCCTTCTGCCTGCCATTTCCAACAGTAAGGTGCCAACCCAAGACTTTATTAACGGGCTGCTTATGGATACCAGCCAGAATGTACTTAATGTGATGTCAGTTTGCCGTATGATGCAAGATTATAAATCAGATATTTCCCGTTTGCTTATGAATGAAAACCGGTTGGATTTATTTGATTTATATATTTCGCTTTTTCTCCGTATCGGACATGATAAGGATGACTCCACCGCCATTACAGGCGCTTTCAGCCGCATGATGCTTCATTTGGAAAGCATCGGTTCTATCGACCATGACATGTATGAAAGCAGGGTAAAAGAATATAGGGAGCTGTCTGCCAACTTAGAAGCCAATGGCCTGGAGCCGCCGAAAGAAAATCCAGAGTTTGCGCGCAATGCCAATGCCATTGTAGGATCTTTAAATACCATACTGGAATATGCGGATTGTGAAGCGGATATCAAGACAGCCTTCCGCAGCCAGGTGGAAGAATATAAACGCCAGATAGATAAGAATGCGACGGATGACGTCAACCGCAAACTAAGGTTAAACCTTACCAAAACATTTTATCAAGTGTACAATGCGGCGTTCCATGTCAGCCTAAAAGACCCTAATATTCCAACTGTGCTGAAGATGTTTTTCCTTTTTGGCTATGTGGATGAGGAATTGGCCGGAAAAGAAAATGCCGACTACTTGTATTCCATTGCGGAGAAATTCCCGTCTTCCCCGGAAAACCATGTATATACGATATACGAATGGCTCAAAGCCATCTACGAAGGGAAGAAAGAACCTAGCCGTAATGAATTTGACGCAGACTACACCGCCTATATCCATGAGCTGAAAACTACAGGGAAAATTACAGCGGAAAAGGAAAAAGAAATGGCATCCGACTGTTCCGAAAAAGTCTTGTTTGAATTGAACAATATGTTCCCCCTGGTCAACAAGATTACCTTCGGCCGTTTGACGACGTTCTGCCCGGTCTTCTCAGAACACAATGTATTGAAGGATTTGGAAAAATCGTTGGTAACTGCCCAAAAGTCCAACGATGCGTTAAAAGAAATCTGCGCCCTTGACTTTGGCGCTTACTACCGTGAAACCGTCTATTCCAATCCGGAATGTGGCATTCCTAAAGAAAGCGTGAATGTGGAAATCCTGCCGGATATTATCCTTATGCCCAATATCGGCATCCGTGGCGTTATGTGGCAGGAAATTGAAGGAAAGCGACGCACTACCCCGGCCCGTATGATGCTTTCCATCTTCCAGATGGAAGACCTAATGACCATCCTTGCTAGGCTTACCGGGGAATTCCGTTGGGAAATGTGCAAACGTGTCCAGGGAGCCAGGTGGAATGATCTGTCAGAGCCGTCTCTTACCAGTGAATATTTTGACTATATCCAGTTTTATAAAAAGAACAATGCGCTTACACCGGAGGCAAAGGATAAAATCAAAGCCGCTATGCAGAAAGCGAAAAATAATTACAAAGAAATGTTTGTGCGTGACTATGTAACGTGGATTATGTTTGAAGGAACAGGATCTCCACGTATGAATAAAGTGGCGCGAGTCATTCTTTTCAATTACTGTCCGTTTTCCAAGGCAATCCGCGAAAAGTTAAAGGCTAACCCCTTATATAAGGAAATCCTGGAGCGTTACGATGTCCGCAACGCCCAGAAACTGCACCATATGGATAACCTTTACCAGAAAATCAACAAAATTGGCGCTCAGATTCCGGATGAAATTGCGGTGCAGCGGCATTTTCTGGAAAGCTGACGGACAATATCCCCTTAGCTATGGGACTTGATAAATAGACTGTCATTTTTTAAGCGATAAAAAGAGACGGCGGCTTTGATTTCTCAAAAGCTGCCGTTTACGGATAGGTATGTAAAATACTTCTGCCGCACGATGGTTTTCCTTTGTCATCGTCCGGCAGATAATCTTTCAAAATTTATTGTATTCTTCCGTTATTCTTTTGCTCCATTTTCCAGTCAAGTCATATTTTTGTGGCTCTGGCTTACCAATTCCAAAATGGATTCTTCTTTATACCTTTTATTAATTCATTAATCCTTTTGGCAATGTTCTTATCTATCTTTTGGCAATATAAATAATCCCCTATATGTTATCAATGAAAAGCATTGGCATTGCGCGCAAACACACGTTTATAATCTAATTTTCCACATCAAATTTTATATGTTTTCCTTCTTTAGCTTGCTTAATAGATTTCTTTAAGCATTTATAATTTGCTTTACGTTCCCGTATATACAGATTTTCCATCAAGTTATCGTACTGCGCCTGGGACATAAGCATAACATTTTCAGCGTTTTTTCTAGAGCGTGTTTGAAAATTGCTTTCCCCAAGATGTG
>CAJTQO010000014.1 GCA_910578405.1 uncultured Lachnospiraceae bacterium
GGGAAAGGGTATATAATGTAGGGTAAACAGCGGTTTTTAGGCAGGGGAGCGAATTAGGTTGGGCAAGGTGGCGATTGGGCTGCAGGATTTTGCGGATGCCCGCCCGCGCCGTTTCGGAAAGACTTTGAACCTGAGTATGGTGGAATGTTTTTTTCCAATCAGTATGCAGGCAGGGAAGAGCTTTTTGAGGGGTTGTCCATGTGGAAGGAGGAGGCGTATCGGAATTTACAAGGGGTTAAGAAAAGAAGTATGAAGCAGAATTGCTGGCGGAGGGCATTTTGCCGGAGAACATAAGGAAGTACGGTTTCGCTTTCGAAGGAAATAAATGCTTCATCGGATAAATGGGGGCAGGAGGAGGCGGAATGCGTAACCGGAATAAAAATAGGAGAACGGGCTATGAAGTATAATTTTACAGATATTATTGACCGCAAGGATAAGGATGCAATAGCGGCGGAGGTGATTCCTTTTGCCGGGGTGGAGATAAAGGAAGGGTTTCGCAGGCTTCCGATGTGGGTGGCGGATATGAATTTTGCTACCGTGCCTGCCGTGCCGCAAAGCATTAAGGAAAGGGTGGAGCATCCGCTGTATGGTTATTTTGAAGCGAAGGACGCATATTATGATGCGATTATCCGCTGGCAGGAAGAGCGGCATGGCGTGCAGGGGCTGAAAAAGGAGTGCATTGGGTACGAAAATGGCGTTTTGGGCGGGGTAATCAGCGCCTTGAATGTATTTTGCTCCAAAGGGGACAAGGTGTTGCTGCATTCACCGACCTATATCGGGTTTACCGGGTGCATTGGGAACAATGGGTATGATATTGCGCTTAGTCCGCTGCAGAAGGATGAAGACGGCGTATGGCGGATGGATTTTGAAGATATGGAATCTAAGCTTCGGGATGAGAATATCCATGCGGCAGTGTTTTGTTCTCCTCACAATCCATGTGGAAGGGTATGGGAACGGTGGGAATTGGAAAAGGCAATGGAGCTGTTCCAAAAATACAATGTGTTTGTAGTGGCGGATGAAATATGGTCGGACATTATTCTGGACGGGCATAAGCATATTCCGGCGCAGACGGTGTCGGAAGACGCGAAAATGCGTACAGTTGCATTCTATGCCCCATCTAAGACTTTTAACCTGGCGGGGCTGGTGGGCAGTTACCATATTGTTTACAATCCATGGCTTAGGGACAGGATAGTGAAGGAGTCTTCGCTGTCTCATTACAATTCCATGAATGTGCTGTCTATGTATGCCTTGCTTGGCGCATACAGTGGGGAAGGCGCAGAGTGGACGGACGAGCTGTGCCAGGTATTGAGCGAAAACGTGGCATATGCCTGCGAATATATCGGCAGGAATTTCCCGGGCGTTCAGGTAAGCAAGCCCCAGGGGACTTATATGCTGCTGTTAGACTGCAGCGAATGGTGCAGCCAGCATGAAAAGACGATTGACGAGGTGCAACGGGCCGGCGTGGAAGTAGGGGTGATTTGGCAGGACGGGAGGCCGTTCCACAGTCCATGCGGAATTCGCGTAAATCTGGCATTGCCCAAGGCTTTGGTGGAGGAAGCGATGGAACGGTTACATAAATATGTGTTTATATAAAGAAAGGATATTGTTGTAAAAGCTTTGCGGACGCAGCAAGCTTGGGAAAGAAGAGGAAAAGATTTAATGGGTGAAATTGTCAGACTGGATGTAAATGAAGATTGGGCGCATACCGGAATCATTAAGGCGGGCGACTTTTGTTATCTGAGTTATTGTGTGGGCAACATTGGAGGCACAGTGGAAGAGCAGATTAACGGGGCTTTTGACCAGATGGAAGAGAGGCTGGCTCTGGTAGGGCTGACGCTGGAACAGGTGGTTCAGATGGATTGTCTGTTTAGGGATGTGTGGAATATCCCTATTATGGAGAAAGTGATTAAAGAGAGGTTCCATGGAAAATACCCGGTAAGAAAATCCATACAAACGGAATTTGCGCATACGGGTGGGGAAAGCGGGTTGCAGTTTCAGGTGGATGGAATCGCATACGCAGGGAAATAAGGCGGCAGGGAGAAGGATAGGATGGGGCAAGGCTGTAGTTTACGGCTTTGCCCTTTTCTTGTGGCGAAATATGGTTTTCAATGTCTGCAACTTAGCGTTGGCAAAGTGCAATTCAGAAAAGATAGAAAGTTACAGCCTAAATAGATAAAATAGCCCTATTAAAATTAAGAAGGACATATCCAAGACATTTGGAGAAAATTGTTTAACCTAAGAAAAGGGAAAGAGCTTTCACAGGAAGGCTTGCGGAATGAAGCTTTATAATGACAGGGGGGGAGTGTACGCTTTCGGAATTGCTGCAGTTTTTCTGCGATTAACCGCAATGTTTATTGAAATGGCAGTTACATTTTGCTATAATCGAAGGGAGCCTGTCCCATAAGAGGGAAGCGTAGTTATAGAGGATAAGGGCGGGATGGAACGGAGGCAGATATGGAGAAAGCAAATTTGGAAAGCAGGGGACGCAAAGCGGCATTTTTTGCGCTGGTGGGCGTTAGCTTTGCAGCGATATGGATTTATAATTTTCTGACGCCGCTTATGTCGGACGATCTGTTGTTCCGTCCGTCGGATTATCATTCTATATGGGATATTTTTCGTCTGGAATATGAGCAGTATATGACTTGGAATGGGAGGTCGGTGCTGCAGATTATATTAAAGGCGTTCAGCCTTATGCCCAAGTGGGTGTTTGACTTATGCAACAGCCTTTGCTTTGTGTTTTTGCTGTTATTGATTTACTTCAATGTGGGAGGCAGGAAAAAATACGACGGTCTGCTCTATGTGTTTATCAATCTTCTTGTGTGGAATTTCAGTGTGGAGTTTGACCAGACGGTGCTTTGGATGGGCGGCGCCTGCAATTATCTGTGGGGCATAGTAATCCTTCTGGGGTTTTTGACCTGTCTGCGTTACTTTCTCAGAAGAGAGGGGGGCAAGAAAGCCGGCAGGGGGAAAACAATAGGGCTGAGTATATTTCTTTTTTTCTTTGGGGCGCTGGCAGGCTGGGGGAATGAGAACACTTCCGGCGGCGGAATTTTGATTGCGCTGTTCTATGCTTTTTTCACTTATTTTGATGTAAACCTTTTGCCGAAGCGTAAAGGGCGCAGTAAGGAAGGCAATGCCAGGGAAAAGCGCGCAGAAGGGAAAACGAAGGAAAGAAGTGGAGAGGAAAACAAGGAAGGATATATCGAAGAGGGCAAGGGAAGGCAGGCTCCTGGAAACGGGGAAAAGCCTATCGAAGAAGGCAAGGGGAGGCAGGCTCCTGGAAACAGGGAAAAGCATATCGGAGAGAATCGGGGAAGGGAGAAAGGGAATAAGCTGGAAGGGGAGAGGAAAAGGATAAGCCCATGGATTATAGCGGGGCTTGCCGGGATGATTGTGGGGTTTTTGTTTTTGCTTCTTGCTCCTGGAAACAGGGAGAGGGGGGCGTTGATGCTGGCGGAGGAATCCTACAGCGGAATAATGGCCTATGTCAGCAGAGGGCTGAAAATAAATAAAGCGATAAACAGTTATATGATGATTTATATTACGGTTATTTGCCTTCTTAGCGCTTATTTTTTCTATAAATATAAGGGGAAGAGGCTTTGGGGGCTAAGGGATACGTTCCGGGATGTTTTTATTTTCAGCCTGGCGGGGCTGGCCACCAGTTATGTGCTGGTTTTGACGCCGGAGCCTATGCCAAGGGCTTATTTTGGGGCGAATATCTTCTTTGCCATAGCGTGTATCCGGCTCGTATGGCGGATTCCGCGGGAAGAGGTTGTGCTATTTTCACTGAAAGTAGGGGGGATTGCGGCGGCTGTTATATGGATGTTCTTTTCTTATACGGAAAACGGGGCCGATTTAGCGCGGATTAAGCGGGAGGTTGAGGAACGGGAGGCTTATATTTTGGAGCAGACAGCCATGGGGAATAGGGAACTGACGCTCCCTATGCTGCGGCCGGAGTTTCAGACAGAATATAGTTTTATGTATGAGAACGATATTTCCACGGAAAAAAGTTTTTGGATTAATGAGGTGTTTTGCATCAAATATGGATTGGAAAGCATAGACGCGGTGCCAAGGGAGGAATGGGATGATTAAAAAATTGATGGAAATATTCAGCCGGAAGCAGAAGGCGCATCTATGCCTGCTGGGGATTATGATTTTTGTCGGCGGGATTGTGGAGATACTGGGCGTTTCCGCTATGGTTCCTGTCATTGCCGTGATTTTGGATCAGCATTCCCTGGAGAAGTATGGGATTGTGCGGAAGGCGATGGGTTTTTTGCATCTGGAAACCATGCAGTCTTTTGCTATGTTCCTGTTAGGGACGCTGCTTGTAGTCTATGCGTTTAAAAGCCTTTACACTGTGTGGCTGACTTTTATGCAGAACCGTTTTATTACAGTGAATAAGAACCGGATGATAAGCCAGGTGCTGCGGGAATTTTTAAACCGCCCTTATGAGTTCTATTTGGACGCGGATATCCCAACGGTATTTCGTATGACGGATTCTGATATCCCCAATTTATTCCAGTTAATGATGGTGATTTTGCAGGTGACTTCTGAGCTGATTGTATTTGTGTTCCTGTCGGTGGCGCTGGTGGTGACGGACTGGAAACTGGCGTTCTTAATGGTCGGTGTGTTCGGTGTGGTAACGGCGCTGATGAATAAGGTGATGAAACCGCGGCTGAATGCGCTTGGGAAAAAGAACCAGGAGACGCAGTCCAGAATTGCCAAATGGAGAATTCAGGCAATTTATGGGATAAAGGATGTGAAGGTGCTGCACCGGGAAGAATTCTTTGCTTACAATTATGAGCATACAGGGAAGTATGGGGCTGTCCTTGCGCAGAAATATGCGGTTTTGAACAGTATACCGAGGAATTTGATTGAAACGGTATTTATAGGGTGTCTGGTAGGATATATTATGGTTTACATTGCTTCCGGCAATGATACGGGGAAACTGGCAACAGGGCTTTCCATTTATGGCGTGGCGGCGATTCGGCTGATGCCTTGCATTAACCGGATTAACACTTACCTTACAGAAATTGCCTATTATCAGCCATGTCTGGATTATGTATATGAAAATATGTGCGTCAACCGAAAGAGCATGGAGGAAAACGGCTATCTCAGGACAGGGGATTATGGGAAAAAGATGGGAATCCATGACAGGATTGCATTGGAAAACATTACGTTTGCGTATCCCAATACGGAAAAGAAGATTTTTGAACATGCCCATATGGTAATCCCTTATGGGAAATCGGTGGGCATTATGGGAGCGTCAGGGGCGGGAAAGTCTACGGTGGTGGATATTATCCTGGGGCTGCTTCATGTGCAGGAGGGACGGATTACGTGTGACGGAAGGGATATTTTTGAATGCTACGCTTCCTGGCTGGCGCAGGTAGGCTATATTCCGCAAAGCATTTATCTTATTGATGAGTCCATACGGGAAAATATCGGGTTTGGCGTCAAGGCAGAGGATATTGACGAGGAACGGATATGGGAAACGCTGGAGGAAGCGCAGTTAAAGGAGTTTGTGGAATCCCTTCCGGAAGGGTTGGATACGAAGGTGGGTGACCGGGGAGTGAGGATATCCGGCGGGCAGCGCCAGAGAATCGGCATCGCCCGGGCGCTGTACCATAACCCTGAGATTTTGGTCTTTGACGAGGCTACTTCGGCGCTGGACAACGAAACGGAAGCGGCGCTGATGGATGCCATTAACAGTTTCCATGGAAAGAAAACCATGATTATTATTGCCCATCGGCTCAATACCATCGAGAATTGCGATATTATTTACAGGGTATCGGAAGGAAGGATTGAAGAGGTGGACAGGAAGGAGTTATTTGGCTGAAAGGCGGTGTAACAGGGTGAAGAAAATATCATTGGAAGAGCTATTGAAAGAAAGCGGGTCGAAGAGGTATAAGGAGCAGTATGAATATGTTATCGGCCAGATAGATAAAAGGAGGATACGGCCAGTCAAAACGTCTTCCCTGAATGGCAAAAAACCCGCTTTGCATGTAAGTTACTGGGTATTGAAGGAAGAAGCGGATTATAGCGCGCAGATAGAGGAATTGCAGTTTGAGATGTCTCCGGCCATACAGACCGACTATTATATGAAGCATTTGGATGTATATGCGGATGAAGTGAAATGGGTTAGGCTGCTCAATCGTTACTTTTTGGAACAGGGGGAGGAAGAGCCGGAGCTTGTTTCTTTAAACGAGCGCAGTTTCCAGATATGGGGAAGGGAAAAATTCCTGCAAAGGGAGCATGGAAAGAAGGTGCTGGCGCATTGCGGGATAGGGTTGGAAAAACTGCGCATTTACCGGACAACGGAACCGTTAGCTTACTATTCCATAAGCAGGCAAGTGCCGCAGACGATAGTGATTGTGGAAAATAAGGACACGTTTTATAGTATGCGCAGGTTTTTGATGCAGGGGAAACGGAAGATTTTCGGAGAGGAAGTCGGGACGGTAATCTATGGCGCGGGAAAGGGCATACTGCGTTCTGCGGAAGATTTCCGTTTTTGCGTGGAGCCCTATATTAGGAATGGGAAAAACCGATTGTTGTATTTTGGGGATTTGGATTACGAAGGGGTCGGGATATATGAGCTGCTGGCGCGGATGTTTGGGAATATGGGAAGCGGCGGGCAGGAGTTGGAAGGGGACAAGCCGCTTACGGAACCGGAGAAGTGGTTGGCGGAACAAGGACCGGGGATGGCGGGGGAAATGCCTTTGCCGGAAGTGGAGCCATTTGTGCAGGCATATGAAAAAATGATTCAAAAGATGGAACAGTCCGGATTCGGGTTTATACCCACTTCCAGTGTGAACCAGAACCAAAATCTGACGGGACATTTTTTCGGATTTTTTTCGGAGGAAATGAAACAGAAGATGAACGGGGTGCTTCAGATTGGGAAATACATTCCGCAGGAAATTGTGAATATTGGGGATTTTTGAGAAAGAAGACATGGGAAAAACGATGCAGTATGAATTTTTAAAGCAGTTCCCCAGGCGGATGAAGCATGTGGGCGCCTATGTGCTGTTGTTTGCCAACAGCAGCCAGAAGACAATCTGGAAGCAGTATGGGTTCTTGAAACTGGATGAGCAAATCAATGTAATTTTTGCAGTGATGTTATATCTGATGGAGCAGTCGCTCAAAGAAGAGAATTGCACGATAGATGATATCGGAGCTTATCTGGACAGCCTGAATATGCGTTATTTTGAGAAAAATATGGGATATGAGGACTGCAAGAGCCTGGGAGATTTTATTATCAATGTGGCGCTTTCCAATGAAGGGAAAGCGATGTATTTTGACGGGTTCGATTTTGAGCAGCGGGCTTACCAAATTATGAATGTAAGTTATGTGGCCAATAAGATTGTTTATGTGGATGCGGAGGTGCGCAGGACGTCTTATTATTTAACGGAAGACGGATACAATCTTTTGTTGTCCACTTTGGAAATTGAAAATAATATGAAGCTGACAATCCATGAGATGATTTTCAAGCTGCATTTGGAGAAACAAAGTTATGACAGGGCGGTGGACGATATCAAAAATGTCTTTAACCTGTTGCGGATTCAACTGCAGAAGATGGAAGACGCTATGGGTCGGATACGCCGCAATGCGCTTAGTTATTCGGTGGCGGAATATGAAACGATTTTGGAAGAAAACCTGGACACCCTCAGCGACACGAAAGAAAAGTTCCGTAATTACCGGGAACTTGTGAGGGCAAGGGTGAAGGAGCTGGAGGAAATGGACGTAAATATCCGGCGGCTGGAGAAAAAAGAGGAAGAGAATTTAAAGAACCTGGGCATTATTGAGACATACTTAAACCGTACCATTGATGAACACCAGAAGATATTAAGCAGTCATTTTGACCTGAAACTGTTGTATACAAAGGAATTGGAGCAGCTTTCACAGATGTCCCTTATCCGCAGGTTTTCCCTGCGCAACGATTTGTACGAAAAGATATTGGAAAGGCCGGAGGGATTGGGGCGTATGGAGATTTTCCTGCGCCCCCTTTTTGGCAATGCGCCGGAGAAAATTTATAATTTAAAAAAATGCACGGAACTGCAGCGCCCCATCCGTAAGAAAGAGGCGGAAGAGAGTGGGGAAGTAATGGAATTTGGAGAAGAGGGGTGGATGGAGGAGGAAGAGAAGCGGCGGCAGGAAAAGCTGAAAAAGTATGAAAGGAGCCTGGGGTGTCTGTTGGGAAAGGCGTTAGAGGCGAAACAATGGGAAGTTTCCCTGGAAGAAATCAAAAGCAGCCTGACGGCAGACGGTGGAAAAACAGAGGATGGGACAGAGGATTACAGCGGGCTTATTCCCAATGTGCAGATTTTTAAGGAGATTATGGTGGAGCTGATTAAGGGCGGGGACATTGATATCCGGCAGCTTCGGGAAGAACGGCGCAATTATATCGGCGAGTTTTCCGGCGGGTTTCAGTTGAATGAAATGATTTTAAACCTGACGGAAACAATGGCGCCAAAGCTGCGGCGGATAGAGGTTTACCGCATAGATGACGGGAAAGCGGTCACTTTTGAAAATGTGGGGGACGATGACGGGGGGAGGCGCCAAATCCGCTGTTCCAACGTGTTGTTCCGGTTGTCTTAAGAAGTGGTTTAGAGTGGCATGGTTTGGAAAAACGGCGCCTGGGAGGCATGGTTTTAAAGGGCGGCTATGCATTGGCATGGGCTGCAGGAAAGGGACAGGGTGGAAGGATGGCATATGAGTTGGAAGATATCCGTACCGGGCAGGAGATTTTTTACTATCTGTTAGAGCATCATGAATTGAGCGAAGAGGCGCAGGAGAGGCTGTACCGGGGATATGCGGAAAATGAGAGGATACAAAATCTGGTAAAGTCGCAAGGAGAGGTGGCGGAGTGCGATATTGAGCGGTACGGGAATGTCATTTACCTGATTCCGAAAGAGGATAATGCGTTTCTTGGTTTTTCCAAGGCGCAGTTAAAACAGGCGTTGTGCAAATCCAATGGGACGGATAAGGATTATTATCTTTCCCAGTTTGTCATTCTTACGTTTCTGGCAGAGTTCTACGACGGGCAGGGGGTGACAAGTAAGACAAGGAATTATATGCGTGTGGGAGAACTGCAAAACTGTATTTCAGAGCGCCTGAAGGAAGGGGCGCAGCGCATGGGGGAAGAGGGCGAGGCAAAAGCAGGGATTGCCTTTTCCAATATGGCGGAGGCATATGAGGCGTTAAAGTCTGACGAGAGGGGTTCCCGCGCAAAGACGACCAAGGAAGGATTTTTGCATAATATTTTAAATTTCCTCCAAAAGCAAGGGCTGATTGAATATGTGGAAGAAGATGAGATGCTAAAGACGACAAAGAAACTGGACAATTTTATGGACTGGAATCTTTTGAACCAGAACCATTTCCAAAGAGTAAGGCGGGTATTGGAGGGGCAGGATGAGTAAGATTAATGCAGTGCGTTTGGTAAACCTCAATTATAATAATAATTCCATCCGTATCAGTGACGAGATATTTTGGCTAAATGGGGAAAGCACACTGCTTTCCCTGCGCAATGGGGGCGGAAAGTCTGTCCTGGTGCAGATGATGATGGCTCCGTTTGTGCATAAAAGGTACCAGAATGCCAAAGACCGTCCTTTTGCCAGCTATTTTACCACCAACAAACCTACCTTCATTATGGTGGAGTGGAAATTAGACCATGGGGCAGGATATGCGCTGACCGGGATGATGGTGCGTAAAAACCAGGAGATTTCCGAAGAACGTCAGGAAGAGCTGGAAGCAGTTAATTTTATAGCGGAATATAAGGAACGCTGCGGGTACGACATTGTCCACCTTCCGGTGGTGGAGAAAACGGACAAGGAAGTCACGTTAAAGGGCTTCCATGGGTGCTTGCAGCTTTTTGAGTCATATAAACGGGAGCGGGGCGCCGCCTTTTCCTATTATGATATGAATTATGCCGCGCAGTCCAAACAGTATTTCCAGAAATTGACAGAGTGCCGGATTTATTATAAGGAATGGGAAACTATCATTAAGAAAGTGAATTTGAAAGAGTCCGGTCTGTCGGATTTGTTTGCGGACTGTAAGGATGAAAAGGGGCTGGTGGAGAAGTGGTTTCTGGAAGCGGTGGAAAACAAGCTGAATAAGGAGCAAAACCGGATGGCGCAGTTCCAGGGGATTATGGAAAAATACACCGGGCAGTATAAGGACAATAAATCGAAAATAGAGCGGAGGGATACGATACGTCTGTTTGGGCAGGAGGCGGAACGGATTCGGACTTGCGCTGTCCATTATGAGGAAAGTTCCAAGGCGGTGGAAGGGCAGGAGGGGAGGATTGCGGATTTTATCCGCCGGCTCCATGAAATGGAGGAAAAGGAGAGGGAGAATGCGGCGGCTGTCCTTAAACGGATGGAAGAGCTGGCGGAGCAGTTGGGGCGTCTGGAATATGAAAGGCTGTCGGAAGAAATCCACAAAATAGCGGATAAGGAGCGGTTTGCCAGCAGTAACCTGGAAATGCTGCGGATGGAAGAGGAAGAGTTGGAGCGGGTGCGGGAGGAGATAGCAAAAGCGCTGCATGTGCTGGCCTGTGTTAAGCTGCAGGAAAATGCAGCGGAATGCAGGGAGGAACGGGACAGGGAGTGGCAGAAGCTGCTTTTGTGCAGGCAAAAGGAAGAGAACCTGGAACCGGAGCGGAAGCGCCTGGGGGTGCAGTTGAAGCGATATTACGAAGCTTTGTATGCCGGAAAGCAAGAGGAAAAGGAAAATTGCGCCAGCGCTGTCCGGGAGATGGAGGAAGAGCAGGAGAAAGGGCAGGAAAAGCTGGAAGGGCTGCGTCAGGAGCAAACCAGGCTGGAGGGGCAGGCGGGCGGGTTAACCGCGGCAATCCAGGCGTATGATAAGGAGGAAGACCGGTTTAACGAGGAATATAAGGAAAACCGGCACAGGAATATCCTAGGGGAATATGAGGCAGGGGAGCTGCAGATACGGCAGGCGGAATATGAAAAGGAAATGGACAACAGCGTTCGCGCCCGGACAAGGGCGAAAAAAGAGGCAGAGCAATGCAAGGAGCAGCGCAAGGGTTTGCAGCGTTTGTTAGAGGATAAGGCGGCAGGGAAGATTCGGCTGGAGTCCGAACAAAAGGAGGCAAAACGCTTGTTGGAGGAGTACGGGCAGGAACTGGAGAAACGACAGACCATCCTTGCGTATTTTGAAATCGGGCAGGAGGATTTGTTTGATACAGAGAAAATTTTGGCGGCTGCGTCCAGGAAGCTGGCGGAGGTGGATTTGGCCAGGCAGGGGCTGGAAAAGGAGGCGGACAGCCTGGAAAAAGAATACCGCAGACTGGCGCAGGGGCAGGTATTGGAGTTATCGGACGAATTCCGGGCGATGCTGGAGGAGGCCGGGCTTCATTTTGTATATGGGATGGAGTGGCTGTTAAAAAACAGCCTGACGAAGGAGAGGAATAAGGAATTGGTGGAAGGGCATCCGTTTCTGCCCTATTCCATTATTTTATCCCAAAAGGAGCTGGAGCGGCTGTCAGGGCTTCCGGAACAGGTCTATACTTCTTTTCCGGTTCCGGTGATGATTAGGGAGGAATTGGAGAAGAAAGGGACGGGGGGAAAAGGAGCAGTTAGAAAATTTGAAAATTTATCCTTTTATTTATGGTTTAACGACAATCTGCTGGACGAGGAGAAGCTGAGGCAAATGCTGGAGGAGCAGGAAGGCCGGATACGGAAGCTGCAAAAGTCCATTGAGCGCAAAAAAGAAGAATATGCACAGTATATTGGCAAACGGGAGAAGATAAGCAGCCAGAAGGTATCAAAGCCCGCCTATGAGGCGGCGCAGGAGGATATCCGCAGGCTGGGGGCGCAGATGGAGGCGCAGGAGAGGGAAATCCTTGGCAAGCGGGAAGAGATGGAGACGTTAGAAAAGCTCCAGGCGCAGAGGGAATGGCAGATTGGGGAGCTGGAACAGGAGATTGCCTGTCAGAACCGGAGGCTGGCGGATTTTGCCAGGCTTTGCCAAAGTTATGCGGAATACCGGGAAAACTGCAGGCTGTTGGAAAAGAACCGCAAAGAGAAGGAGCGGACGCTGAATTTGCAGAAGCTTAGCAAAGAGAAGCTTGGCAAATTGGAGCAGGGGCTGGCTACGGAAAAGAACCGATTGGCGGCATTGGAGCGGGAATTGGAGGAATGCGCCGGGAAGAAGGCGCGGTATCGGCAGTACCCTTCGGCGTTTGGAGCCGGAAAGGGCATGGCGGCTGGAAAGGAAGGGGCGCTGCAAGGGGCTGGGGAAGGCGTGGCGGCTGGAAAGGAAAACATAGCGGCTGGCGCCGGGATGTCTGCGGAAGAAGCCAAAGAAGCGGAAGCCCGTTACGAGGCGATTACGGCAGGCGTCAGCGCACAGCAGAAAGAACTGGAAGCGCGGACAGAGGCGGCGGAAAAACGATATCGCAGGGCTTTGGAAGAGTGGGGGCTGTTAAAGGAGAAGCACAGGCTGACGGAGGCAGACTGGGAAGGGGTGCGTTATGACCGCAAGGAGGAAACCCATCAGGAAATCCGGCTGGAGGAGCAGGAGAGGAAGCTTCGCAGGAAAAAAGAGTTGATTCATGAGGAGGAAATCCAGTGCGCGCTGCTTGGGCAGGAGAAGGAAGGGAAAATGGCCCAGATGAAGGAACGCTGCGGAAAAGAGGAGCCTGTGGCCAAAGCGCGCATACGGACCATTGATTTTGCGGATGCCATCCGGAAACTGGAATATGAAAAGGAGAATGCGCAAAAGGAAGTAAAGAGGCTGCAAAAGAAGATACAGGATTATGAAAACAGCCTGACGGCTTTGGCGGAGTACGAAGAGTTTGCCTGGTCTGGGCCAGTGGAATGGGAATGCAGCCTGGAGGCTATGGCCGGGGTGGAACTGGCCAGGCAAAAAGGCATTCTGGTACGTGATTACAATGCTTGTGTGGAACAGTGCAGGGAAGCCAAGGCGGGTCTGGAACGGACATTAAACCAGATTGTCCGCATGGAGCAGTTTGCGGATGAGTTTTACCGGAAGCCTTTGGAAGCTATGCTGCAGTTGACCGAAGACGCGCAGCGTGTATTGAAGCAGTTGGACACTACGGTGGCTTCTTATCACAGTCTGATGGAAAAGCTGTTGGTGGATATTTCTTTGGTGGAGAAAGAAAAGGCGAAAATCGTGGAACTGGTGGGGGACTATCTGAAAGAGGTGCATGACAACCTGAATAAAATCGACCGCAATTCCACTATCGTTATACGGGAACGCGCAGTGAAGATGTTAAAGATGGAACTGCCGGACTGGACGGAGAATGAGAGCTTATTTCGTCTGCGGCTTCAGGATTACGTGGATGACATTACGGGGAAGGGCATTGCGTTATTGGAAGAAAACAAGAATGTGCAGGAGTATCTGGGAGCCAAAATCACAACCAGGGCGCTTTACGATGCCGTGGTGGGGATTGGGAATGTGCAGATCCGGCTTTATAAAATAGAGGCGCAGCGGGAGTATCCGATTGCTTGGGCGGACGTGGCGCGCAACTCCGGCGGGGAAGGGTTTTTGTCGGCGTTTGTAGTTTTGTCGGCGCTGCTGTACTATATGCGCAAAGACGATTCGGATATTTTTGCAGACAGGAATGAGGGGAAAGTCCTGTTAATGGATAACCCTTTTGCCCAGACCAATGCGTCCCATCTGCTAAAGCCGCTGATGGATATGGCAAAGAAAACCAATACCCAGTTAATTTGCCTCTCAGGGCTTAGCGGGGAATCTATTTATAACCGGTTTGACAATATTTATGTGCTGACGTTGATTGCGGCTAACCTGCGCGGCGGTATGCAGTATCTTAACGCGGATCATATGCGGGGGTCGGAGGAAGAGGTGGCGCTGGCGTCCCGGATTGAGGTGACGCAGCAGGAATTGGTATTTTGACACAAAGTCCAATATTTTCATGAAATAATGGACTTATGAGCGCTTTTGTGGCATAATGGAGGATGCCAAAGATATATTTTTGTAATAAAGGAGCAGAGAAATGGGTAATCGGGTTGTATGGCAGGAGCGGTATAATATAGGAGTGAAGTTTATTGATGAAGAGCATAAGAAGCTTTTCAGCATACTAAATAAGCTGTTTACATATCGGCAGCAGGAAGAGAGGGGCCAGTGGGTCTGTGAAGAGGGGATTAAATATTTTAAAGACCACGCTATGAAGCATTTTACGGAAGAGGAAGCTTACATGGCTTCCATCAATTATATGGGGTTTGAGACGCATAGGCGGCTGCACGATAATTTCCGGAAAAAAACGCTTCCGGCGCTGGAGCGGGAGCTGCAGCAGTCAGGATATTCGGAAGAAGCCATTAACCATTTTCTGGGGGTTTGCTCCGGGTGGCTGATTGGCCATACCCTGACCGAAGACCGTGCCATTACCGGGAAAACGTTAAGTAAATGGGGGGATCTTTTGCCGGAGGATGAGCAGGCGGCTATGAAGCAGACGATTATGGAGCTTTTGCATGATATGTTCCTGCTGGATGCGAAGGTGGTGAGCGAATGTTACGGCGGGGAGAAGTTTGGGGAGGGGATTTACTATCGTCTTGTTTATGGCGCGCCGGACGGGAATAAATGGGAAATCCTTCTTATTTTTGAGCAGAAGCTGATTGTCAACACGGTGGGCAGCATGATGGATACCAAGTCGGATACGGTGAACGTGATGTTATTGAATGCGGCCAGGTATATGGCGCAGCAGTTCGTGGGCCGTGTGAGAGGGCATTTTTCTTCCGCAGACAAGTATGAGATGTTGGAAGAGAATTTGTTATCCTATGAGGAAGTGCAGAAAATATTTGAAGGACAGAGTCCGCAGTTTAGCGTGCTGTTTAGCACAGGAGGTTCCGGTTATTTTGCGTATTGCGTCATTGCGCCCCATTTGATACGGGATGAACATAGGATTTCCGCTTCCATTAAGGCAGAGAATGCAATGGCAGAGTTAAGGAAATACCTGGATGAGAATGAAAAAAGCAAGAGGAAGAAAATACTTGTGGTGGATGATTCTGATATTATGCGACATGCTTTGAAAGAGCTGTTGGAGAAGGACTATGAAGTGTCCATGGCCAATTCCGGGGTGTCAGCCATCCGGTGCATTACGTTGGACCGGCCGGATTTGGTTTTGCTTGATTATGAAATGCCGGTTTGCGATGGCAGCCAGGTTTTGGAGATGATTCGTTCCGAAGAGGAGTTTAAAGAGCTTCCGGTTGTTTTCCTGACTGGCCGGATGGACAAAAGCAGCGTCCAGAAAGTCATAGCGTTAAATCCGAAGGGGTATTTGCTGAAAACAATGGGGGCGGAGGAAATCAAGAAGTGTGTGGATGGGTTTATGGAATAATGGGATAGAAGAGGAGGGATTATCCAACGCTGCTAAACAGGATACCGGTCAGGATGCTTTAAACGGATGCGGAAAGGATAGAAAGACAGGGCAGGTGGACCGTAACCGGAAACGGCCTGTTTTTGGCTAACGCGATGCATTACAGTTTACACAGCCTGTAAATTTGTGGTATGATGCAGAAACAGGAAATGTTGGAATTTGTAGATTTCGGAGGATGGTTCAAGACTCTGGATATAGGGGAATCCGGTGGGGGACATATGGGGAGGGAAGGGATGGAGGATACTCAGTTGGAACAATATGTGACAAAGATGATGTTGGAAATGGGGGTGCCGGCGCATTTGAAAGGATACAAATTTCTGCGTTGTTCCATTCTTATGGCAATCGAGGATATGGAAGTGGTAGGGAGCGTAACGAAGCTGCTATATCCGGAGATTGCCAAGAAATGCGCAACGACGGAGCAAAAGGTGGAACGCGCCATTCGGAATGCCATTGAAGTATCCTGGACGCGCGGCAATACCAATACGTTTGAAGAATTGTTTGGGTATTCTGTACTGACCGGCTCCGGCCGTCCCACTAACAGTGAATACATTGCCCAGATTGCGGACAAAATCAGTCTTGAACTGCGTAAGGAAATTGCGCAGGTGGTTTAGCGGGGCAAGGTGCGTGATATGCTCTTGGGCCGCCGCGAAAATGCCGCCGCCAACAGAGGGCGACGGCATTTAACGCGGTGGGAAAATAGGGCTTTATGTCAGCGGTAAGAATGGAAACCGTTACATTATAAGCGGCAAACCATTATATATTCATCTTCCTTCTCACGAAATATTGTAAATCCTGCTTTCTGATACATTTTCACGGCATAATTGGCTTTTTGGACAGAAAGGGATGCTTGCCGGTATCCCCGCTGTTTCAAAGTGCAAAGCATTTGGTTCATCAGGGCGCTGCCTAGGCCCAATCCCCGGTATTCTTTATATAATGAGATGGAAAAAGACGGCGTTTCGTCATCAATATGTCCGTAATCATCCATAATGCGTACCCAGGCGGCGCCGACTGCTTTTTCATCCACCTCCGCCACGAAACAGATATCGTCTTTTTCTTTGCCAAAATCTTTGATGTATACTTGCAATTCGGGCTGTCTGATAATTGATTTTGGCGGCGCCGGCGCGCCGTCCGGCACAAATATGGCTTCATACAAAAATAGTTCAAGCAACTGGCATTCTTCTTTGGTTATTTCTCTGATTTTATAATTCATGGGTGTCTCCTTTTTGTTTTTGTTAGTTACTATAAATCTGTATTCCGCACATACTTTCACCTCTCAGTTCTTTTTTACCCTTCTATTATACCACAAATACGGAAAAAGGGGAAATCGTGTTTTCCCCGCATAGGACACAGACGGCGAAAGGGCAGACGCAATGCGCTTTGTCAGGGAATCGGATATTTACACACAGGGTATTATTTGTTATAATGCAAAATAAGGAAAAGGGGATGGGGAAAGGGAAAAATGCCGGACAGGCTGTGGATGGAGAGTAGAGGATGGAATTGCTTAGCGTAATTGTCCCTTGTTACAATGAGGAGGAAAATATCCGCGATTTTTATGAGGAATTGATGAAGAACGGAGGGTTTTTCCAGGACAGGGGATTGGAAGTGGAAGTTATATATATTGATGATGGCTCCAAAGACGGGACAGTGAAAAAGGTGAAGGAGCTGGCGGCAGAAGACGCAAGGGTGCATCTTGTTTCTTTTTCCAGGAATTTTGGCAAAGAGGCGGCTGTGTATGCAGGGCTGCAGAAGGCAAAGGGGGATTATGCAGTAATGATGGACTGTGATTTGCAGGATCCGCCGTCGCTTCTTCCGGAGATGTTCCGTTATATCGGGGAGGGTTATGATTCGGTGGCAACAAGGCGGGTGACGAGGAAAGGGGAACCGGTAATCCGCTCTTTTTTTGCACGTATGTTTTACCGGCTGATTAATAAGATTTCCAGGACGGAAATCGTGGATGGGGCCAGAGACTATCGGCTGATGACAAGGCAGGTGGTGGACTCCATACTTGCCATGGCGGAGTATAACCGCTTTACCAAAGGGATTTTCGGATGGGTAGGCTACCAAACGAAATGGCTGGAGTATGAAAACATAGAGCGGAAAAAGGGGGAAACGAAATGGTCTTTCTGGAAACTGTTTTTATATTCCATTGACGGGATTACGGCATTTTCTACGGTGCCTTTGGCCATTGCATCCTTTATGGGGGTGTTGTTTTGCGTGGTGGCATTTTTAATGATTTTGTTTATTATTGTTAGAAAACTGGCATTTGGCGATCCGACGGCAGGCTGGCCGTCCATGGTCTGCATTATGTTGATGTGCAGCGGCATCCAGTTGTTCTGCTTAGGTATAGTGGGGCAGTATTTGTCAAAGACTTATATGGAAGTGAAAAAGAGGCCGGTGTATTTGGTGAAGGAAGAATGGTAGGGCTGGCCGGCCGGAAAGGGAAGCTATGGTTTGCCTTGCGTGCATAGGGAAGAAGCGGGCAATGTTGGAAGGGAAGCGGGGAAGACGATGGGCGGGCTGGTCAGTATAGTGACGCCGGTATATAATGCGGGCGCATATATAGAAGAAACCATTGCCATGGTGTGCCGCCAGACGTATACGGATTGGGAGCTTTTGCTGGTGGACGACGGTTCGGCGGATGATGGCAGGGAAAAAATCGAAAAGTGGCAAAAGAGGGACAGCCGGATTCGTCTGCTTGCCAGAGAGAAAAACGGCGGCGCCGCATTGGCGCGTAATTTCGGGGTGGAACATGCGGCCGGGAGATATCTTGCGTTTTTGGATGCGGACGATATCTGGATGGAAAATAAGCTGGAGCGGGAATTGGGTTTTATGGAAGAAACGGGGGCGGCTTTTGTCTTTACGGCTTATGAATTCGGAGATGAGAGGGCGGTAAGGACGGGGAAAGTGGTAAATGTGCCAAAGACGCTGTCTTACCGACAGGCATTGTCGCGGACGGTTATTTTTACGAGTACAGTGCTGTTTGATTTGGAAAAAATAAACAGGGAATTGATAAAGATGCCCAATGTGCCAAGTGAGGATACGGCTACCTGGTGGAAGGCGCTGCGTCACGGTTATACGGCGTACGGATTAAATGAAGCGCTGGTGGTATACCGGAGGCCGGAGCGGTCGCTGTCTTCCAATAAAGGCAAGGCGATTGTCAGGATATGGAATCTGTACCGGAGGGTAGAGAAGCTTTCGGTGGCGTGCAGCCTTTGGAATTTTGTAGGATGGGCGTGGCGTGCGGCGTGGCGGCGGCTTTAGCGGAACAGGGCCATCTATGTGGCCAAAACCGGATAGGCGGATATGAGGTAGGAAAGTGAAACAAAAGGAATCAAAGAAAAGGGTGATTGTCCTACTGCTGTCTTTGCTTGGGCTTTGCCTGCAGACAGCGGTCTATGCATATGTCTGGCTGGTGGAATATTATCCTTATCTGGCCAGGCTTGGTCAGGTGAATTATTATAAAAACGGGCATATTATCATTATTGGAATATATTTTATCCTGCTTTTCTTTTTTGAAAATACGTACGGGGGATTGAAAATCGGATATTTGAAGACATCGGAAATTTTTCTGTCGCAGATTTTTTCCCTGCTGGCAGTGAATGTGATTTCTTATGCGCAGATTATGCTGCTTAGGAACTGGATGGTTCCGGTGGCTCCTATTTTGGCAGTCCTGGTGATACAATTGGTGATATCCGGCATGTGGACCTGGGCCTGCAATGCCTTTTACCGGAGGTTTTTCCCACCTAGGGAACTGCTGCTTGTCTATGGGGAAAGAGCCATTGATGACATTCTTGGCAAATTTTCCACCAGGAAGGATAAATACCGGGTGAAGAAATGCATGAATATTAACAGTGGCGTGGGCGCCATTGAAGAAGAGGTGCAGGAAGGGTACGACGCGATTGTATTATGGGATATCCCTACCAAAGAGCGGAATAAGCTTCTGAAATTCTGTTATGGGCGGTCAATCCGTGTCTATATGATGCCGAAGATTACGGATGTGCTAATCCAGGGGTCTTCCCAACTGCATCTGTTTGATACGCCTATTTTCTTAACAAGGGAATATTCGCTGCGGGTGGAAGAGCGGGCGGTGAAACGGCTGATTGATTTGGTATGCGCGTTGATTCTGGCAGTGGCTGCTTCTCCGGTTATGTTAATAGCGGCGGCGGTCATTAAGCTGTATGACGGAGGGCCTGTGTTTTACCGGCAGGTGCGCTGCACCAAGGATCAGAAGGAATTTTACATTTTGAAATTCCGCAGTATGCGGGTGGATGCGGAGAAGGATGGCGTGGCCAGGCTGGCGGCGAAAAACGATTCCCGGATTACCCCGGTGGGGAAGTTTATCCGGGCGGTGCGGATTGATGAACTGCCGCAGCTTTTTAATATCCTGCGGGGGGATATGTCGTTTATCGGGCCAAGGCCGGAGCGGCCGGAAATTATTGCACAGTATGTGGAAACGATGCCGGAGTTTGTATTTCGTATGAAGGTGAAAGCGGGGCTGGCGGGATATGCCCAAGTTTATGGGAAGTATAATACCACGCCATATGACAAGCTGAAACTGGATTTGGCTTACATTGAGAATTATACGGTGTGGCTGGATTTGAAGCTGATGCTGCTGACGCTGAAAATACTGTTTAAGCTGGAAAGCACGGAGGGTGTGGACAGCAGGCAGGTGACGGCGATGAAAAAGGAAGAGGATAGCTGAGCGGCGTGCAGCATAGGAAAAGGAAGGGCCGGGATGGAAAATCAGAATTATATGCGGGAAGGGCTGGATATAAAGCGGGTGGCGCTGCTGATGCGAAAGAAGCTATGGATGCCTGTTGCAGCGGCAGTGGCGGGAGCTATTTTCTGCGCAGGAATCTATCTGTTGACGCATGTTGTGTTTGCGCCAGCCAGGGAATTCCAATCAGTGTCGAAATTATATTTGAATTTTAACTGTGAACCGGAAGACTTTAATGAGCTTTCCTATAACGGGTATACATGGAATGATTTAATGGCGACGGACCCGATTCTGGATTATACGATGAAGGGGCTTCCTGACGGAACGGAAAGGGCAGTGGTGGCAGCGGCGACTAAGGCGGAAATTTTGTCGGATATCCGTTTGCTGACGATTACGGTCACTACGGGAAAGCCGGAGATGGCGGCGCAGATTATGAAAGCCACGCAGGAATCGCTGGTGCATCTTGGGGAAACGGATTCGTTGTTTGAGAGCATAGAGGTATACAGTACCGTAGGGCCGCAGCAGATTGTTTGGGACAACCGGACGGGACGGGCTGCAGTGGCCGGAGCGGCGCTTGGCTTATGCCTGGCGCTGATGGTTATGGCATTTTATTATGTATTGGATGACTCGGTATATGTGGCGGAGGATGTGGAAAAACGTTACGGGATACCGGCGTTTGGCGTGCTTGTGGCTGGAAATGGGGGAAAGGGACAGCCTTTTGGCAGGGAATTTGCCATAAATTACGCCTATTTGTGCAGAGGGGTCCAAACGGTTGTTTTGGCAGGTCTGGAGGACAGGGAAGAGGCTAAGGAGGCCGGAAGGATTTTGGCGCAGACGCTGGATGCAGAGGCGTCAAATGTCCGGCAGGCTCTTGGGAAAGGCCATGCGCCGTCTGCGGACGAGGCCGGAAGGGCTGGCGCGGCTCTTTCGGCAAAAAGGGGAAGCTATGGCGGATTAGGCATAGGGGAAGGCGGTGAGACGCAGGGCAGGGAACTGGCGCCAAAGGACAGGGCAGTGGAAGGCATAAGAGGGAACGGGGAAAGGGAAGCGTTCCCGCGGCTGGTGGCGGTGGGGAGCCTGGAAGAGGATGCGGACTTGTTCTGCCGGATTCGGGAGGCGGACGGCGTAGTATTGGCGGTGCGTTACGGGGGCCGGAACGGGAAGCGGCTGGAACGGGCATTGGGGAATTTGAAAAAGCAGGATGGTAAGGTGTTGGGGGCAGTGGTGGTACATGCAGATGAGACATTTTTGAAATGGTATTATATGGGCGAAAAGAGAAAAGGCGGAAATGAGGTAGGCGAGGGAAAAACGGAAAATGCTTGATATAGGCGATGGGGAAAAAGCCAAACGAATGTGATATGGGTGCGGAAAAGGGAAAGGGTATGGAAATGGGCATACAGATGTTGGTGTCTGCGGTAAATCAGGAGGTGCGCACGATAGCGGAGCGGATGAACCTGGAGGCGGATGCAATTGTAATCAACCAATGCGACAGCTTTGGCTATGAGGAATATGAATGTCATGGACACAGAATACGCTGCTATAGTTTAAAGGAGCGTGGGGTCGGGCTTTCCAGAAATAATGCACTGATGCGGGCAGAGGCAGGGCTGTGCATGTTCGCAGACGAGGACATTGTATATGAAACGGGATATGCCAGGCAGGTGGAGGAAGTGTTTAAACAACATAAAGATGTGGATGTTGTGCTGTTTAATGTAAAGGTGGCGCCTGCAAGGAGGACTTACTGGAACGAAGGGGAGAAGCGGGTCAGGTGGTACAATTATGGGAGGTATCCGGCCTACAGTGTGGCGGCGCGGACGGATGCGCTGCATAGGGCCAATGTGAACTTCTCTTTGCTGTTTGGCGGAGGCGCGAGGTATAGCAACGGGGAGGACAGTTTGTTTTTGCGGGATTGCTTGAGGGCGGGACTGCGGTTGATGGCTTCTCCGGTGGTCATTGGGCAAGAGCTGGAACGGGAGTCTACCTGGTTTCATGGTTATACGGACAAATTTTTTAAGGACAGGGGTGTGCTGTATCACTTTTTGTACGGGAAGATGGCAGCGCCTTTCTCCTTGCGTTTTCTGTTTGCGCATAGAGGGGAAATGTGCCGGGAAACCGGGTGGAGAGAGGCATATGGGCTGATGAAGGAAGGGATAAAGGAAGGCAAAGGCTGATTATGGTTTTCTATTTGGCAATTGCGGTGGCAACCGTGGCTTTGGCGGCGTTAGTAAGGTTGGAGCCGGAGAGGATGGATGCATGCCGGCAGACAAGCGGAAGCTTTGGTAAGGATAAGGATGCGCAGCCAGGTGTGTGCGGAAAGCAAAACGAAGGGGCGCTTGGGTATGTGGATACAGGCGTGCGGCTATGCGCCTGTAGAGGATATGGGGCGAAGGGAGTCAGCAGGCGGCAGGCATGTAATATGCTGTGCCTGTTTTCTATTTTTACCATATTGTTTGCAGTGTCGGCGTGTCGGCTGAACGTTGGGAATGATTATGCAAAATATGTGGAATTTATGCATTTGATTGCTTGCGGCGCGGTAAATTATGTGCCTACGGAAGTTGGGTTCAATGTTTTGGTCGCGGCGCTTTACCGGCTGTCTGGAAGTGAGAATTTTCTTCTGGTGTTTGGAGTGTTTGCTTTTTTTACCATTGGGCTTTTTCTGAAAGCGATGTATGAGCAGAGTGACAGCTTCGGATGGAGTTTCTTTCTGTTTATGGCGTTTGGATTTTATTTTTCCACGTTTAATACGGTGCGGTATTATCTGGCGCTGGCATTGGCGCTGTATGCGGTGAAGTACGTATTAAAGAGGGAGTGGGGGAAATTCCTGTTAGCCGTTTTGGTGGGGGCGGCGTTCCATAAGTCAATGTTTGTAGTGATATTGCTGTATCCGCTGGCCGCATTGGCGTGGAAAAAGTGGCAGCTTGCGCTGATGGCGCTGTTTTGCACTACGTTTTTTTTCATGCAGGATTTTTATTTGCGCGCAGTGGTGTTTTTATATCCGTCTTATGAAGATACGGAGTATCTGGAGGGCGGCGTCAGTTGGTTTAATATTTTGCGCTGCGCCGGGGTATTGGCATTGTCTTTCCTCTATTACCGTCAGGCCGTGGAGGGGAGCAGGCGGAATCGGTTTTACTTTTTCTGCAATCTGGGAGCTTTGGTGTTGTATACGTGTTGCTCTTTTTTGCCGATTATTACCAGGATTGGGTATTACCTGAACATGACGCAGATTCTTTTTATCCCGGCTATTTTGGTTAAAATAAAGGACAGGCGGCAGAGACGGTTTTGGAGTGTGGCGGTGGCTTTGGCGGCGGCGGGATATTTTGCGCTGTATTTAATGCGGGCAGGGCAGGATGGGATTCGGGTGCTGCCGTACCGGACTTTTATGTTTCATGAGATGGTTCCGATTTTGTCAGATGTGAATTGAGGGATGGATGCAGAGAAAGGTTTTTTGGACTGTGGCGGCTTAAAGGCGGAAAGGGGGACCGGATGGTGTTAGGGCAGGAAAGGGTGGAATTTAGCATTATTGTAGTTTGCCTGAATGCGGGAGAGCGGTTACGGATAACGGTGGACAGCATTTTGGGACAGTCCTATGGGGGGTATGAGATTCTGGTGAAGGATGGGATGTCTACGGACGGCAGTTTGGACAGGCTGCCGGAGGATGCGAGGATTCGGGCGCTGCGCAGGAAAGACCGGGGGATTTATGATGCGATGAATCAGGCCGTGGAAGAGGCGAAGGGACGGTATATTTATTTTTTAAACTGCGGGGATGTTTTTTTCGATGGGGAGGCGCTGCAGCGGGTAAAAGGGCATATCCGGGAAACGGAGAAGGAGGGCAAAAGAGAGGAGGGCGCAAGCCGGTATGTTTTTTATGGGGATATTTACGAACGTCTGACGGGACAGCGGGTGGCTTCCAACCCTGCCATAGACGCCTTTGGGTGTTACCGGAATGTGCCATGTCATCAAGCCTGTTTTTACGGGGCAGGTCTGATGCGGGATAAGGGGTTTGACCTGCGGTACCGGGTAAGGGCGGATTATGAGCATTTTCTTTGGTGTTTCTTTCAAGGAGGGGCTGAGATGGTTTATATGCCGGAGCTTGTAGCGAATTACGAAGGAGGCGGTTTTTCGGAGACAAAGGCTAACCGGAAGGCGTCGGCAAGGGAGCATCGGGAAATCGTTGGGAGGTATATGTCACGGGGGCAGGTGTGGAAATACAGGGCGATTATGGCTTTGACTTTGGCGCCGCTGCGGACGTGGCTGGCAGGGAATAGGCTAACGGCCCGCGCTTATCAATGGGGGAAGGGGTTGGTGTATGGGAGGGGAGGCAAGTGCAGTTAGGAAAGAAGATAGGGGACGCTGTTGCTTTGGTTTTAGAAGAAATTTAGTTAGTAAGAAGTATTTCAGGTGAGGGACGATGCATTTTGTCGATGCGAAAAGCATTTTATCAGCAAAGAATGGAATGAATTTATACCGTGGCTGTTCCCATGGTTGTATATATTGTGATTCCAGGAGCAAATGTTACCAAATGGAGCATGATTTTGAGGACATTGCAGTAAAGGCCAATGCCATCGAACTGTTAGAGCAGGCCCTGAAACGGAAGCGTTTGAAAGGTATGCTTAGCATGGGTTCTATGACGGATCCTTATATCCCCTTGGAAGAGGAAATAGGGAACGTGCGCAAGGCACTGGCTTTGGCAGACCAGTACGGCTTTGGCCTTACGTTAATAACCAAATCGGACAGGGTATTGCGTGATTTGGATTTGCTTAGGGCGATTCAGGAAAAAACCAAATGTGTGGTGCAAATGACGCTGACAACGTATGATGAGGATTTGTGCAGGAAGATAGAGCCTTATGTGAGCGTCACAAGGCAACGGGTCCAGGCGCTAAAACGGCTGCGGGACGCAGGGATTCCAACGGTGGTCTGGCTTTGCCCCATTCTTCCTTTTATCAATGATACAGAGGAAAACATCCGGGGGATTTTAACCGATTGTATGGAAGCGGGAGTCTATGGCGTGATTTGTTTTGGCATGGGGCTGACGCTGCGGGACGGGAACCGGGAATATTTTTACCGTCAGCTTGACCGACTGTTTCCAGGCATGAAAGCCAAGTATATAAGGGCTTACGGTATGCGGTATGAGATAAACAGCCCAAGGAACCGTGAGCTGATGAAATTATTCCACCAACTTTGTGAAGAGGGCGGAATGGTGCATGATAATGATAAGATATTCGCATATTTAAATCGTTTTGAGCAAAAAAGGGAGTATGTCCAGTTAAGTTTGTTTGATTCTCTAATGTAGCGGCGGTTTGGAGAGCGGAATGGACATAGAAGGGGAACGGCTTGGGAAAGGATGGGTAGGAAAGTGAAAATATTATGGCTGTGCAATATCATGATTCCTGCCATAGCGGAGGAGTTTGGGCTTCCCTACAGCAACCGGGAGGGATGGCTGACGGGGATTTACGAGAGGGTGTACGCAGACGCAAAGGAAGGGAAGGAAGCGCAGGGCAGGGAGACGGAGATTGGCATTTGCTTTCCTATGGAAGAAATACCGGACTGTATTGCGGACAGATGCTATGGGAGGGCAGGGTTTCGGCTGCGCCGAACAGGGGCAGCCTGCTATGCGTTCCGGGAGGCGCTGTCTTCGCCGGAAAGGTATGAGGAAGGGATGGAGGAGCGGTTCCGGGAGATTCTGGAGGATTTTCAACCGGATATGGTGCATATCTTTGGGACGGAATTTCCACACGCTTTGGCTATGGTGAGGGCTTTTGGCAGGCCGGAGCGGACATTGGTAGGAATCCAGGGGCTTTGCTTTGCCTGCGCCGAGGCATATCTGGCTGATTTGCCGCCATATGTGGTGAAAAGGCGGACGTTCCGGGACAGGGTAAGAAAGGACAGTATCCTGCAGCAGCAGGAAAAGTTCCGCATACGGGCAGAGCGGGAAAAAGAGACGTTGCGGGGGGTCTTGCATATAACGGGGCGGACGGACTTTGACCGGACGGAAACCGGAAAGGTCAACCCGGGAGCCAAGTATCACTTTATGAATGAAACGATGCGGACGCCGTTTTATAAAGGGCGATGGGAGGGGGCGGCAAAGGGAAAGGCGCCGTCTTATGGCATTTTCGTCAGCCAGGGGGATTATCCGTTAAAAGGTTTCCATTATGTGCTGCAGGCGCTGCCGGAGACGCTAAAGGAGTACCCGGAGGCTTATGTCATGGTGGCTGGGAACAGCGTTACGGGAAACCGTACATGGAAAGAACGGCTGAAGCTTTCTTCTTACGGAAAGTATTTGCTGGAGCTGATCAATGATGCAGGGCTGGCCGGGCATGTGCGTGTGCTTGGGAAGCTTTCCGCAGAGGAGATGCGGGAGGCGTTTTTGCAGGCGGGGATGTTTGTCTGTCCGTCCTCTTTGGAAAACTCGCCCAATTCCATGGGAGAGGCGATGTTGCTTGGGACTCCGGTAGTGGCGGCGCGCACAGGCGGCATTCCCAGCATGATTTGCGATGGCAGGGAGGGGCTTTTATTTGAGCGTGGGAATGTGAAGGAGCTGGCGGCGTGTATCAAGAGAGTCTGGCAGGAGCCGGAAGAAACGGCAAGGCGGGCGGAATATGCCAGAGAGCGGGCGTTTTTGGCCCATGACGGCGACAGGAATTATAAACGGCTGCTTGCCATTTACAGGGAGATTTGTCAATGACGATTACTTTTGTATCCAATTATATCAATCATCACCAGATTCCTTTTTCCAATGCCTGTTACCGGGAACTTGGGGAAGGATATCATTTTATCCAGACAGAGCCTATGGAGGCGGAGCGGGTCGCTATGGGGTGGGGAGAGGGCCTGGAAGGGCTTCCCTATGTGAAATGCTTTTATGAGGAGCCGAAGGCTTGCCGGGAACTGCTTTTGAACAGTGATATAGCGGTTTTCGGGTGGATTCAGCGGGAAGAGCTGTTGGATGTGACGGCTGTGATAAAAGAGAGGCTAAAAAGAGGAAAGCCGTCGCTGCGCGTCAGTGAAAGGCTGTACCGGGAGGGGCAGTGGAAAGCGGTTTCTCCAAGAGGGTTGTTAAAAAAATATAAGGAGCATACCCGTTTTAGGAGGGAACAGGTGGGGCTGCTTTGCGCCGGGGAATATGTGGCCTCGGATTTTCATTTGGTGCGGGCGTATCCGGGAAAAATGTTCCGTTTCGGTTACTTTCCGGAAACCAGGCATTTTACGCGGGAGGAATTGGAAGGAAAGAAACCGGGGGACGGGAATCTGCACTTTGTGTGGGCAGGGCGTTTCATGCCTTTGAAACACCCGGAATTTGCCGTGCGGATTGGAGAAGAGCTGCGCAGGGAAGGCTATGGTTTCCATATCCATATGGCCGGGAGCGGGGAACTGGAGGAGGCGTTGAAGCGGCAGGTGCAGGAAAAGGGGCTGGCGGACGCCTTTACTTTTTATGGCTATATGGAGCCTGCCAGGGTGCGGGAAGTGATGGAGAGGTGCCATGTGCATCTGTTTACCAGCAATCATTTGGAGGGATGGGGGGCTGTGGTAAATGAGTCGATGAACAGTGGCTGCGCAGTGGTGGGCAATGTGGAGGCCGGGGCGGTGCCTTGTCTGGTGCGCCATGGGGAGAATGGGCTGACATATCATCGCTCCTATGAAGATTTTGCGGCGCAGGTGAAAGCGTTGGCAAAGGACAGGGGGAAGATAGGGCAGATGGGATGGGCCGCTTACCGGACTGTGGCGGATTTGTGGAATGCGGAACATGCCGCCGTGGAACTGCTCCGGTTTGCGCGGGAATGGCTGGAAACGGGACGGATGGTTCCGGCCAGGGAAGGGCCGTTTAGCGCTGCGCCGGTGACGGCGTTCCCGCGCAGGCGGCGGTGAGCATGGTAACGGGATAAGAAAGGGATAGGTGTGGAAAATGAAAGAAGTTCTTATGATGGTTTTGGCGGACTGCCCGTATTGCAAACAGGCGGAGAAGATGATACTGGAACTGCAGGAGGAAAAGGAAATATACAGGCAGGTGGGGATACGGCGTGTGGATGAGGAAGAAGATGCGGCTTTGGCGGCAACGCTGGATTATTATTATGTGCCAAGTTTCTTTGTAGACGGGAAGAAGCTTATGGAGGGTGTGCCTTCCAGGGAAAAAGTGAGGGCTGTGCTGGATGCGGCATTGGAAGAAGCGCCGTAACAGGGGAAGGGCAGGAGGAAGAGGAAAAGAGGGGCTTTCATGGTATGGAAACAGCGGGGGAAGGGAAAACGGGGCGTTATTTTAAACCGGGTTGTTTTATGGGGCGCTTTATTGTGCGCAGTTATGTTGTGCAGCGCTTTGGTTTACCAGGTCGTTTTATATGGCGGCATTGTGTGGCGGTTTGGTCGCGGCAATAGGAAGGGGAGGACAGAAGGGAGCTTTCCGGTGCGCATAGAATCCTGCAGGATTGACAGGGAAAAGGGGGAAGTGGCGGTAACGGCTTCGGCGCAGGAGGTTTTGGAAAGTGACGATAAGTATTATTACCTTTTTGCCTTGCAGGTTTATGACGAAGGGCTTATTGGCGGGCAGACGTATTTGCGGAGGGAGCGTAAAGGGGAGAAAGTGGAATTTAAAACGGAATTCCATAAGGAAAACGGGCTGTTTCGTAAGTATGTGGTGGCGGTGGTAAGAAACGGGGAGTATGTGGCGGTAAGCAGGCCGCATTATATCACCAATCCGGAGGAACTGGCGGTATTTGTCTCCAATGGGGAGCGGCCGGAGGGGAAGAAGGGGCTGCTTATCGACCCGGAGAAGCTATTATCGGCGGAGTTGGAGGAATTAGGCGTAAAACATGCGGCGTATAATATTCCCGTATCCAGAATATTGGGGCATGACGGGGAGGATGTTTATGAGGCGGTCCATTATACATACCACGGGCAGGATTATGTTTTCAACGGGCGGGCAATGTCAGAGTATGACCTGGTGTTTCGGACGCTGACGCAGAGGGGGATTGAGGTAACGGCAATCCTTTTAAATGACGCGGCGCAGGATTACCCGTGGCTGGTTCATCCGCTTGCGCGTTCCGGCATAGGCGGCTCACCTTATTATGCATTCAATGCAGGCGATGGGCAGGGGGTGGAATGCTTGGCGGCTGTCGGTTCATTTCTGGCGGAAAGGTATTCCGGCGTTATGAATGGCAGAGGAGTGGTTTCCAACTGGGTCATTGGGAATGAGGTGAATGCCCGGAAGGAATGGAATTATATGGAACATGTGGATTTGGAGACTTATGTGCGGGAATATGTGAGGGCATACCGGGTTTTTTATCAGGCAATCAAGAGCGTAAACAGCGCATGCCGGGTATATATTTCCCTGGATAACCAGTGGAACAGGGTGAACCTGCTGACTGGGAGTTACCGGGCCAAGGATGTGTTGGATGAGTTTAACCGCCAGGTGAAGGAGGAAGGGAACATAGATTGGGGGCTGGCTATCCATCCTTACAACAAACCGCTGACCAAAGTGGAAACATGGGAACCGTCCGTTTATGTGAAGGAAACCGAGGATACGCCAGTGGTGACGATGGCGAATATCCATGTGGTGACGGATTATATGCGGCAAAAAGAATTCCTTACGGATGCAGGGCAGGTGCGTTCCATTACGTTAAGTGAGCTTGGGTATACTTCTTCCAAGGGGGAGAAGCTGCAGGCGGCGGCCATAGTATATGCTTACCGGATGGCGGCGGCCAATCCTTATATAGACGCGGTTTTGTTCTCCAGGCAGACGGACGCGGAAGCGGAAATAGAGCAATTGGATTTATACCTTGGGCTGGACGGTTTGGATGGCGCGCATAAGTATGCTTATGAGGCATATAAACATATGGACAGGGAAGCGGGTAACTTTTGCGACGGATGCACGCCGTTTGAGTAGAAAGGGCGGGAAAGCCATGCTATAATGAGAGCGAAAGGGGAGTTATAAAGTTTGTCAGGCTTTGCAGCAAATCCGGGAGGGGAAAAGAAGCGGCCGGGCCGGACAAAGGATAGGATAACGGAAAAGGGAAACAGGAGGCAAGAAACCATGGGAGAGGAACTGGTCAGCGTTATCATACCTGTTTATAATATTATGGACTGTCTGCCGCGGTGTGTGGAATCGGTGCGCCGCCAGACGTATTCCAATTTGGAAATCCTTTTGGTGGACGACGGCTCCAATGATGGGACGGAAGAACTGGTGGACAGGCTGGGGGAAAGGGACGGACGGATACGGGTCTTTCATAAGCCAAACGGCGGTTCCTCATCGGCGCGTAATTTGGGGCTGCGGGAGGCAAGAGGGGAATATATTGGTTTTGTGGACAGTGATGATTATATAGAGCCACAGATGTATGAAAGGCTGATGGAGTGCATCCATAGGGAAAAGGTGGCTATGGCCCAGGTTTCCAGGGATGAGACGGACGAACAGGGGAGACGGCTGGCGGATGTGTGCCAACCTCCTGAAAGGGCTTTTGTCTGTGGGGCGGAGGCGTTTTTGCGGGAGCTTTTGCTGCACCGGGGGGATTGCTCTTACTGTACGAAACTGACAAAACGCAGGTTATTTGAACGGCATACTTTCCCTGAGGGGGCATTGAATGAGGACTTTTGCCTGTTAGTGAAGATGTTGGGGGAAGTGGAGGGGATTGCCATTTTGCCCCAGCAGGATTACCATGTCTATTACCGGACGGGGAGCAATACAAGGAAGCGGTCAAAGGAGGAATTTTCCAGGGTGTTTATGGACATTGTGGATAATGCGGATATGGTTGGGGAACTGGTGGAGAGGAAGTATCCGGCCTTGCGGGAGGAGGCGGTTCGTTTTGGCCTGTATCAGAGGCTGGACTATATGCTGCATATTCCGGTAAGGAAAATGAGGAGGGAGGATTCCTTTTATGTTTCGGTGAAAAAGTATTTGCGCAGGCATGTGGCGGATACTGTGGGGAATGCGTTTCTTAGCAGGAAGGAAAAAGTGTATCTGCTGCTGTTGACGGCAGCGCCTAAAACGGTGCGGAGGGTACATGGATGGAAAATGAAAATGCGCCTGCAAAAGGGGGGCAAATGAAGGGGGAACGTGACTGGATGGGAAGGCAGGGAAAGGCGCGGAAAGGATTGATTGGGAAAGGGCAGGCGGGGATTGGGCCTGCAGGCAGCGGGACAGGAAGGGATGGCGCAGCGTCCATGGGGAAATGGATGTGGATTGCCGCGTTTGCGCTGCTTCTTTCCTTGCAAATCATGACTATCTTCTATTTTGGGGAGAGGAAAACGGGGTTCCATGAGGACGAATATTATTCCTTTTATTCCACCAACCGGACGGCAGGGCTGTATGAGCCGGACCGGGAATGGGTGGAGAGGGATGCTTTCCGTAATGAGTTTGTCGTTTTGCAGGGGGAGCGGTTTCGTTATGGTTTGGTGGCCACGGTGCAATCCTGGGATGTGCATCCGCCGTTTTTTTACTTTATGCTGCATACGGTATGTTCTTTTTTCCCGGGGGTGTTTAGCAAGTGGCTGGGGATTGGCTTGAATATGGTGGCTTTTTGCTTAAACTTTTGTTTGCTTTCCTGGCTGGCTTATATGGTGGGCGGAGGGAATAAGTGGCTGGCATGGGTGGTGACGGCTGTCCATGGATTCAATCCGGTGATTATTTCCGGGGTGATGTTTATACGGATGTACGAATGGCTGACTGTGTTTGTGCTGTTGTGCGCCTGTCTGCATGTGCGTGAAGTGAAAAGCGCGGATGGGGCGGCGGATGGGGAGTGGGTAAAAAAATTTCTGCTTCCTCTTATGGCAGTCAATTACCTTGGGTTTCTGACGCAGTATTATTATCTTATTTTTCTGTTTTTTATGGCGGTGGGGTTTTGTTTGTGGAATTTGCTGCACTGTGTGGGAAAGGATAAGGGACGGGGCGTCTTTGCGGCGGGCAAAGGGCAGTGGAAGGAGCGGATTTTGCGCTGTGTCTGGTACGGATGCGCCTGCGGGGCGTCTTTGCTGTTTGCGGTGGTGAGCTACCCGGCCTGTCTTTCCCATATTTTACGGGGATACCGGGGAACAGGGGCGGTTTCCGAATTTCTGGACCCGTCCAATACGGGGGGAAGGCTTGGCTTTTTTGCAGGGTTGATGAATGAATATTTGTTTGACGGGTATCTTTGGCATTGGATTGGGGCGATTGTTTTGTTGGGATGCCTGGTATGGATTCAGGGCAAAAGGGGATGCAAAAACGGGAAGGGGAGTAAGGGCAAAGACGGCAGGGAGCGGGATTTTTGGGAAGAGGGCGGTGTATTTTTTCTGCTTTTGTTTGCTGTATGCGGATATTTTTTTACCGTGTCCAAGACGGCGCTTTTGCTGTATGAAACATCCAACCGGTATCAGCTCCCGGTATATGGGATTTTGATTCTTTTGGTAATCACAGTGGCATATAGGCTGTGGGAAAGGCTTGTCCGGCTTTTTTGTGAGGGGCAGCGGGCGGAAAGGCTGGCAGCGGCCGGCGGGGCAGGGCTGTTGTTTTTGCTTTTGGTTGGGGATGTGCATGAGATAAATGCAGGAAAGATGATTTTCCTGTATGAAGAGGAAAAGGCGGATGTGGAATATGCCAGGGGAAATGCCAATATGCCTGTGGTTATTTTGTACAATGACACAACGCCTTATCATGTGTGGTGGCTTTCACAGGAGTTGATGGAATATAACAGGCTCTATTTTGTAAGCGCCGGAAACAAAGAGCGGATTGTGGATGATATTATCTGTAACAGCGATAAGATAATTGTTTATGCGGCGGATTATGATACGCAAAGGGAGAGCCTGGAACTGATTTTGGAAAGCAATCCGGCGTTAGCCGGATACAGGCTGGTGTCGCAGAAGTCGCTTTGGAGCGTTTATGAGTTTGAGTAGATGGTGAATTGTTTCTCTTTCCGGAAGTTTATGAAAAGCTGGCAGCGGCCGGCGGGGCAGGGCTGTTGTTTTTGCTTTTGGTTGGGGATGTGCATGAGATAAATGCAGGAAAGATGATTTTCCTGTATGAAAAGGAAAAGGCGGATGTGGAATATGCAAAAGCTTGAGGAGGAAAAGGGATGGAGGAAATAAGGCTGGGTACCGTTGGCTCAGGAATTATTGTGCGTTCGATTCTGGATAATGTAAAAGTGACGGATGGCATCCGTCTGGCGGCGGTTTATTCGCGCAGCAGGGAAAAAGGGGAAGCGTTGGCAGCGGAATATGGAGTGGGAAAGGTATATACCGATATGGACGCTTTCCTGGAAGAGGAAGAAATGAATTTTGTTTATATCGCATCACCCAACCTGCTTCATTACGGACAGGTGAAAAAAGCGCTGCAGGCGGGAAAAAATGTAATCTGTGAGAAGCCTTTTTGCACAAGGGCGGCTCAGGCCGTGGAGTTAATCCGTCTTGCAAAGGAGAAGCGTTTGTTCCTGGTGGATGCGGCGCCTACCGCTTTTCTCCCGAATTTGGAGATTTTGAAAAGGGAATTGCCAAAGGTGGGAAAGGTGAAGCTGGTATTGGCAAATTACAGCCAGTATTCCAGCAGGTATGATGTGCTGTTAAAGGGGGAAATCCCCAATGTATTTAACCCGGAATATGCAGGCGGGAGCCTGATGGACATTAATTTTTATAATGTTTATTTGAATGTTGCGTTGTTTGGCAGGCCGCAAAATGTGGTTTATTATCCTAACATTTACGGGAATTTGGCAGATACCTCCGGGATTCTGATGATGTGTTACGATGGGTTTGTGAGCCAGTCGGCCGGGGCAAAGGATACATGGGGGGTGAATTACTTCCAGATTGAAGGGGAACAGGGTTATATATACATTGCAGGGGGCAGCAATGGGCTTGCGGAAATAAAAACAGTGACGAAGTCGGGCGAGGAATGTTTTAATGAACAGCCAAACCCGGATCGATGGTTTTATGAAGTGCAGAATATGACAAAGCTTTTGCTGGCGGATGATTATGATGCAATCTATCAGCGGTTGGATGTCATGTTGGATGTAGTGGACACGCTGGAAAGATCCCGCAGGGGGGCAGGGATAGTTTTCCCGGGGGATGAAACGGACAGGTAAAATTGGAAGGGAGCCGGAATGAAAATAGCGGTTTTTTATGAGAATATAATGGAAGGCGTAACAAAAGAAGGGCTGGAGGAAGAAAAGGTTTTAGAAGAACTGGCCGGGCTTGGCATGGAACTGGTCTATATCAGCTATGAGGCATTGGAAGAGCGCAAGGATTTCCTGCTCCCTCTGTTTTCGAAGCTGGGGCTTAAGGTGGAGGGGCTGCATTGGGCTTTTGACTTTGGGCAGAGCCCGGAGGCGGAAAGCTACCGTAAGGCTGTTGATTTGGCTAAGGAGGCCGGGGCCGGGAGCCTTTTGATTGTACCGGGCATGATTTCAGAAGAAAAGAAGGGGGATAGGGAGCGGATACGAAATAACATGAAGGCAGCCCTGTCCAAGGCCGTCAGGTATGGGGAAGAAAGAGGGATTGCGGTATGCATGGAAGATTATGACAGCATGGAAGCGCCATATCATTGCGTGGAGGAGCTGGAGTGGTTTTTGGAGCAGGTAAGTGGGTTAAGGTGCTGCTTTGACACCGGGAATTTCGTAGTGTGCCATGAAGATGAACTGGAAGCGTTTCATCGGCTGCGCAGCCGGATTTGTACGCTGCATCTGAAAGACCGCGCTATGACAAAGGGCAATCCGGGGGACGGGCAGGTGGTTTGTGCGGACGGTGCGGTGATGTACCCGGCCTCTGTTGGCGGCGGATGTATGAAAATTGCTGAAATCCTGCAGGAATTAAAAAAAGACGGCTATGCGGGGAATGTGGTGGTGGAATTGTTTGATTATGCGCAGACACTGGCCGGGCTAAAGCAGTCCGTTGCGTGGGTGAAGGAATTGCTGTAACCTACGGTTGGAAGCGGGGGATGGAATATGGGATATTATTTAAATCCGGGGAATAAGGGCTTTTGGGAAGCGCTCCGTTCCAGGATTTACGTGGATAAGACAGGGCTGATAGACTGTACGAACCAATGCATCAATACGGATGAAAAGTTTATCTGTGTCAGCAGGCCCAGGCGTTTTGGAAAATCCATGGCATTGAAAATGCTGGCCGCCTATTACAGCAGGGGCTGCGATTCGGCAGGATTATTTGAAGGGCTTACAATAGAAAAAAATGGGGCATTCCGGGAATATCTGAACCAGTATGATGTTATTTTTTTGAATATGCAGCAGTTTTTGCTGGAGGCGGAGGCGGGGAAAATAACGGAATATTTGGAGCGGGAGGTGGTAAGGGAGCTGGAGAAAGAATACGGGGGAATTTTAGACAGGCAGGAAATGGGGCTTGCGGCGGCGTTGCGGCAGATTTATGTGGAAACGGACAGGCAGTTTATTTTTCTGGTGGACGAGTGGGACTGTGTGATGCGTGAACGGCAGGAGGCGGAAGACTTGCAGAAACAGTATCTGGATTTTCTCAGGAACCTTTTGAAAGACCAGCCTTATGTAGCCCTTGCCTATATGACGGGGATTTTGCCTGTGAAGAAATATGGACGTCATTCGGCGTTAAATATGTTTTTGGAATATTCTATGACAGACCAGAGTCTTTTTGAGGAATATACGGGTTTTACAGAAAAGGAAGTGGAAGCGTTATGCAGGCAGTTTGGCATGGACTTTGCAGAGACAAAGAACTGGTATGACGGATACCGGTTTGCCGGATTGCGGCATATATATAATCCAAAATCTGTGGTAGAAGCGATGCGCCGGCGCAGGTTTTCCAGTTATTGGACTTCTACGGAAACATATGAGGCTTTGAAGGTTTATATGGATATGGATTTTGACGGGCTGCGGGCTGATATAGCGCAGATGATGGGTTGTGGACGCGTTAAAGTCCGTACGCGCAGTTTCCAGAATGATATGTGTCATCTTAAGATAAAGGATGACGTTTTGACGTTGTTGATTCATTTAGGATATCTTGGGTATGATTCCAGACAGGGGGAAGCGTTTATCCCAAACAGGGAAATTGCGGAGGAATTCGAAAATGCGATGAGTGTGGGCGGCTGGCAGGAGGTTATGCGTGTTTTGAAAGCCTCGGAAAAGCTGCTGGAAGATACTTTGAAGGGGGATGCAGAGCGTGTGGCGGAAGGATTGGACAGGGCGCATATGGAAGTGGCGTCCGTATTGGCATACAATGATGAAAATTCACTTGCCAGCGCGGTTATGCTCGCCTATTATTGCGCAAGGAAGGATTACCGGCTGTTTAGGGAACTGCCTGCAGGATACGGGTTTGCGGATATCGTATTCCTGCCGCTGCCATCTGTAGGGAAGCCTGCGCTGGTAGTGGAGCTAAAATACGGTAAGACGGCCGATGACGCGATACGGCAAATAAAGGATAGATGTTATGCACAGGCATTGGAAGGTTATAGCGGGGACATTCTGTTGGTTGGCATTGCTTATGATAAGAGAGCGAAAACGAAGCGGCATAGCTGTAGGATAGAGAAATTGGAAAAGCTTAGCAGATATTAGTTTACGGAAGGGAAAAGAAAGATATGAAGAACAATGCAAAAGGGAAAAAAGGAAAGATAGGGAAAATGTGGGCGGTAGTCTTGGCATTTATGCTTCTTTGCGGCTGTGGGAAGAAGCTGGAAGTGGCGGAAGAGGTTAAGATGGAGGAATATAGGTCGCCGGACGGGACATACAGCATTGAAGCGGATGCAGGTTATGAAAAGATAGATATGGGGATGGAGAGCTGGCTTGGGTTAGAGCCGGAGGACGGCATGGACAGCGTGGCGGTTATGCAGTTTCCTAAAAAGGGCAGTTTTATGGGCGGATGGGCCAACCTGGGGGAAGCGATAGCGTTTATGGAAGAGTCCAACGGGTTTACGGATAAGAAAGAGATGGAAACGCCGCAATGCCCTAATCTTCAGAATATGGAGGCATATACCTATAAGATGACACAGGACGATTTTACCACAAAACTGTATGTGGTTTATGGGGAGACGGACTATGCGCATTATTTCCTGGCGTATTATGAGGGGATGGTGAAAATGCGCAGGGACAATTATTTTGCAGATATATGCGCTTCTTTTAGGGAATATGAGGAAGCCATCGGGGAGAAATCCGTTCCTGCTATGGAAGTGACGGATACGGTGCGGTGGTTTAACGCGTCCAATTCCGTCCTTATTGACGCAAACCAGTGGGATTACCGGGTGTATGGCGGGCTGGAGGCGGATGAGGCAAGCATGGAAGTCGCCAGACAGGTTTTGGACAACAGTTGGGAGGTGACGGATAAGGAAACCGCGGATGAGACGCTGCTTTGGCTTATGGAGGAAGGACACCGGACGGAGTTTACGGAGGAAATGGAACTTTTGGAAAGCGAGGGTTTGGGCGAAGTGGATGAGCAGGCGAGGGTGTCTTTCTTGATGGAGAATTTTGAGCTGGATGAGGAATGGGCGCAAAATTATGCAAGATGGTATGGCAGATATGAGGAGAACCCGGAAGATGCGGTTTCAGGCTGGGATTATAACCGGGCGCTTAGCCAGCTTGCCAATTTTTACCTGGCAGGCTATTACACGTTGGAAGAGGCGTTGGACGCTTCCCTGGAGGTGGCAAAGACAATACAGGGAAGCTTTGCTTCCTGGGACGATTATATGGAAAGTTATTTTACCGGGTACGAATATTGGGCGGAGGAAGAAAGCACGCAAAGAAGAGGGATTTATAAGGGGCTGCAGGAAGCGGCGGACAACCCGTTTGCGGTGGATTTCAAAACGGAGCTGGAAAAGAGCTGGTAAGTATAATTTTGCTGGCTTTCTTATCCATTATCTGTTAGAATCTAGGTAACGGAGTTTATAGTTTTAGGTTGGCCGAAGTAAAATGAGGAAAGAGAAAGGAAAAAGGGTTATGGACAATTTTTTCAATCAAGTCCGGCAGCAGGCGGAAGGGCTTCCGGAATTGCTGGAAGTGTTTACCAACTGTTATAACAACACGTTGGATACTACCATGAAGAAAATGGAAGATGGCTCTGTCCATGTCATCACGGGGGATATTCCGGCTATGTGGCTGCGGGATTCGGCGGCGCAGCTTCGCCCTTATATCTTCCGGGCGAAGGAGGATGGGGAAATACGGGAACTGATTGCGGGGGTGGTCCGGCGGCAGTTTCAGTATATCTGCATTGACGAGTATGCCAATGCCTTTAACGAAGGGCCAAATGGCGCCTGCTGGGAGAAAGACGACCCGGATCAGAATCCATGGGTATGGGAGCGGAAATACGAGATAGACTCTCTTTGCTATCCGGTGCAGTTGGCATACCTGCTTTGGAAGAATACAGGGTGCGTTTCCCAGTTCGATGAAAATTTCCACAAGGGGGTGGAACATATTTTCCGAGTGTTCCGGACAGAGCAGTTCCATGAGGAAAAATCCGAGTATAGGTTCCGGCGCAAGGCCAAATTGTTCCGGGACACCCTTTCCAGGGATGGGAAAGGGGCCTTGGTGAAGTCCGGGATTGGCCTGATTTGGTCTGGGTTCCGGCCCAGTGACGATGCCTGCACATATGGATATTTGATTCCCTCCAATATGTTTGCGGTGGTGGCAATGGGCTATCTGGAGAAGCTGGCAAAGGAACTGTTCCAGGATAAAAAGCTGGAGGAAGAGGCCAGGGCGTTAAAGGAGCAGGTGCATGAGGCGATTGAAAAGGAAGGAAAAACCTATACAGAAGAATGCGGTATGGTTTATGCCTATGAAACAGACGGGTTTGGGATGTATAACCTGATGGACGACGCTAATGTCCCTAGTCTGTTAGCCATGGAATACCTGGGGTACCCGGTGGACAGGGAAACGGCCGAGAATACGAGGAAGTATATTTTAAGCGACGGGAATCCGTATTTTTATAAGGGGGCGAAAGCGGCAGGCATTGGAAGTCCCCATACGCCGTGCAGCTATATCTGGCATATCGCTATGGCCATGCAGGGACTGACCAGCGACAGCAAGGAAGAGAAGTTAGCGATATTGAGAAAAATGGCGGCAACCACAGGGGGGAAAGGCGTGATGCATGAGGGATTCCACTGTGAAGACGACGGTAAGTTCACGAGGGAGTGGTTTTCCTGGGCCAATGCCATGTATGTGGAGCTGTTTTTAGACTATATGGGATATCGGCTGGACATAGTGTAAGCAAAACGGGCCTGTCGTTTTGTTCTTTGGGACAGGCGTTGGACTGCAAAAGCAGGAAAGGAGAAGTAAGATGACAAAAATAATAGGAAAAGATTTACCGGGGATGCCTTGGCAGGAGCCGAAAAGCGGGGAGCGGCAGCCGGTATGGCGTTATGACGCAAATCCGATTATCGAGCGGTTTGCAACGAAGAATTCCAACAGTATATTTAACAGTGCGGTAGTGCCTTTTGGAGATGGCTATGCAGGGGTATTCCGTTGTGACAGCAAGTCGATTAGCATGGATATTTTCCCTGGATTCAGCAAGGACGGCATTCACTGGGATATTTCCGACGAACCGGTGCAGTTCCAGGGGGCGCACCCGGAAGTGGCAAAGAGGGACTACCGGTATGACCCAAGGGTATGTTTTATAGAAGACAGGTATTATGTGACTTGGTGTAATGGATTCCATGGTTTTCCTACAATTGGCGTTGGGTATACTTTTGACTTTAAAGAGTTCCATCAATTGGAGAACGCGTTCCTGCCGTTTAACCGTAACGGAGTTTTGTTCCCGCGCAAAATCAATGGGAACTATTATATGTTAAGCCGTCCCAGCGATAACGGGCATACGCCTTTTGGGGATATTTTCTTAAGCGAAAGCCCGGATATGAAGTATTGGGGATGTCATCGGTATGTGATGGGCACAATAAAGGGAGACGAGTCTGCATGGCAAAGTACAAAGATTGGAGCCGGGAGCGTGCCGATTGAGACGCAGGACGGCTGGCTGTTGCTTTACCATGGGGTGATTAATACATGCAACGGTTTTGTATACCGGATGGGCTGCGCTTTGTTAGATTTGGAAGAGCCATGGAAAGTGCTTAAGAGGACAAAGAGATATATTCTTGGGCCTCATGAGTTATATGAGTGCGTAGGGGATGTGCCCAATGTGGTATTTCCGTGCGCGGCGCTGACGGATGCGGCAACGGGACGGATTGCCATTTATTATGGATGCGCCGATACGGTGACAGGGCTTGCCTTTACTACGGTAGACAGGCTGATGGATTATATGGATTAAAAGCCGCAAGGGAAATGGGCTTTAGAGCTGGGCTAAGTTGGCGCCGGAAGGAAGCTGGAAAAGGCATCCAACCAAAGAGGGGAAGAAAATAAGAAGCGGAGAATAAGATTTGCTGCCGCAGACAGGGCGATGAGGCGTTGTCTGCGGCAGTTTTTTGGCCAGCGCGGTTTAAGCTTGCCCTTTTTCTTCCTTCCGTAATGCCTCTTCCTGCATTTTCTGTATTTCAGGGTCAAAGGAGAGCATCGGCTTTAGATTCGGGTCGGTTTTCTTTACTTTACGCGCCAGATAGTTTTTGGTAATGGCAAATACCGTACCGGAGAGGGCAAGGACGCCAATCAGGTTTGGAATGGCCATTAATGCATTTAAGGTATCGGCGATGGCCCATGCAAGATCAAAACTCATGGCTGCGCCGAAGCCAATGCAGATTACGAAAATAATTTTGTATGCAATGGTTGCTTTTGTGCCAAATAAATATTCACAGGACTTGGTTCCGTAGAAAGACCAGCCCAGCACGGTGGTGAAGGCAAACAGGGAAATGGCAATGGCCAAAAAGCTTCCGGCAAGCGTGCCCAGCCCTTGCGCCAAAGCTTCGCTGACTAAGGAGGCTCCGGTGGAGGCGGTCAGGACCGCGCCTGTTTCTAAGTCAACCAGTCCGGAGCAAAGAACGGTAAAGGCCGTCAGCGTGCATACTACGATGGTGTCAAAAAATACTTCAAAGATGCCCCACATGCCCTGGACAATAGGTTCTTTCACATTGGAAGCGGAGTGTACCATTACGGAAGAGCCAAGCCCTGCTTCATTGGAGAATACGCCCCGTTTAAACCCCATGGTCATGGCCTGCTTAATCATTATGCCTGCAGTAGCCCCGGCAATGGGGCGCAGCCCGAAGGCATTGGAGAAAATCGCGCCAAAAACAGTGGGGATGGAGGAAAAGTTCATAATCAGCACAATGATAGTGCCAAGGATGTAGGCGCAAGCCATAAAGGGAACGATTTTTTCCGCTACGTTTCCGATTGCTTTAATGCCGCCCAGGATTACAAGGGCTGCAATGACGGCAATGATAATGCCGGTGGCAATGGGAGGGATGCGGAAGGTATCCTGCATGGTGCTTGCAATTTCATGCACCTGTGTCATATTGCCGATGCCAAAGGATGCAAAGACACAGAAAAGGGAAAACAGGACTGCCAGAGGTTTGGCCAGAATGCAAATCCCTTTTTTGTGTTTTAACCCGTCCTGTAAGTAATACATGGCGCCGCCTGACCATTCGCCGTTGTTGTTTTTACGGCGGTAAAAAATGCCAAGCACATTTTCGGAGTAATTGGTCATCATGCCAAACAGCGCGGAAAGCCACATCCAGAAAACGGCGCCGGCCCCGCCAGTAATGATGGCGCCGGAAACCCCGGCAATATTGCCTACGCCAATGGTAGCGGCCAGCGCAGTGGAAAGCGCCTGGAATTGGGAAATGGAGGATTCTTCCTTCCCGGTATGGGCCGTCACATGTTTCTTTTTAAAGATAGCCAGGAAGGTTTCGTCCATCCAGTGCCGGATATGGGTAATCTGGAAGAATTTCATCCCGACGGTCATGTAAATCCCGGTGCCAATGATTAGAATGAGCATGGGGATTCCCCATACTACATTGTTTATGGCGCTGTTTACATTTGAAATAATGTTTACTGCATTTTCCATAATCGTTTTCTCCTTTAAAAAATTTATTGGAATGGCATTAAAACCCATGGGGAGCGTTTTTCAAACGCACGCATTTCTGAATTAGTTTCGCATATATTCGTTCTATCATCCATGATTCCTTTGGAAGGGTAAGGGCATCCGAGAAGGTGAACCAGGATACCTTTTGATTTTCATCCGGCTTTATGCGCAGTGGAGCGGATTCCTCCGCAACGGCCAAGTAAGTGACGTTTAAATGTAAATGGCTTGGAACATAGATTCCTTTTTTCATATGGCCGTTTACCGTTAAGGTTTCTAAGCTGAAAATGTCAGGGCTTACCAAAACGGCGTTTTCCACTCCGGTTTCCTCTTGCAGTTCCCGCAAGGCCACTGCGCACAAGTCAGGGTCACCGTCAGCATGCCCTCCAATCCAAGACCAGGAATCATAAATATTGTGGTATATCATCAATGTTTTCGTGTAGGATGGATTAAGCGTCCATATAGAGGCGGAAAAGTGCGCGATTGTGTTTTCGCGGGTTAGGCAGTCCGGTGTGTGCCCCATAAAATGAAGCATTTGCGCCTGGTCACGCTCTTCTTGTTCGTTGCAGGGAATATAATTTTTTATTTGTTCTGTTAAACGCATCTTACCAGTCTCCCAATGTTTTCCAATGAAATAGTTACATAAGAGTTTATTATAAAGGAATAAAATGCAATGTGCAATAAGGGATGTTGGCATTAGGGAATTTTTGGCGTTTTTCCCTAAGAGGACGGTTATTTCATAAAAACTTTGGAATTTAAAGCGGAATGCTATATAGTCAATGGCTTTTTTTTGTGTTATACTTTGCGTTAAAGATTGAAGATTATGGAAAGACTAGGAAGTGGAGCGAGGCAGGACCGTACGAAGCGAAGATGCGGAACTGGAAAGACAGCATCGAAGAGAAGGAAGGCCGGAAGGATTTAAGGGAACGGAAGTGAGCGGAAATCCTTCCAAAGATAGGGGCCGTACGGAGCGGAGATGCGGAACTGGAATTAGGAGGACATAGAATGTTAAATGATAAAACGATATTAATTACCGGGGGGACCGGTTCTTTTGGGAACTGTTTTACAAAGTATGTATTGGAGCATTATAAGCCGAAGAAGATTATTATTTATTCCAGGGATGAATTCAAGCAGTTTTTGATGGGGAATAAGTTTAAGGAATATGGGGAAAAACTCCGCTTTTTTATTGGCGATGTAAGGGATAAAGAACGGTTGAAACGGGCATTTGAGAATGTGGACTATGTGGTTCATGCGGCGGCATTGAAACAGGTGCCGGCTTGTGAATACAATCCGAACGAAGCGATTAAAACAAACATCCACGGGGCACAGAATGTGATTGACGCAGCGTTAGATTCCAGTGTGAAAAAGGTAGTGGCCTTGTCTACGGATAAGGCAGTCAACCCGGTGAACTTATATGGCGGTACGAAGCTGGTGTCGGACAAACTGTTTGTGGCGGCCAATGCCTATGCCGGGACAAAGGACATTAATTTTTCGATTGTGCGGTACGGGAATGTGGCTGGGAGTCGCGGTTCGGTGATTCCATTGTTCCATAATATAGTAAAGGATGGCGGCAAGGAGCTTCCGATTACGGATTACCGGATGACCCGTTTCTGGATTAGCCTGACGCAGGGCGTGGAATTGGTAATCAAGGCATTGGAAGAGGCTACCGGCGGGGAAACTTTTATCAGCAGGATACCTTCGTTTAAAATAACGGATTTGGCAAAGGCAATGTACCCGGACTATCCCACAAGGGAGGTAGGCATTCGTCCAGGGGAGAAACTGCATGAGATTATGGTGACAACGGAGGATTCTTTTACAACGTATGAATATGCAAAGCATTTTATTGTGTATCCCCAGGTGGTATGGAATAATAAGCAGCAGGTTGCCGGGGGCGGCAGGAAGGTGCAGGAAGGGTTTTCCTATAGCTCAGACAACAATGAGCAGTGGTTGTCGGTGGAAGATATCAGAGAGTTGTTAAAGACGGTGGAATTGGAAAAATAAAAGAGATGCAGAATTTGCAGAAACTCTTACAAAGAGAACGGCCTGCAAAGCCGTCAGGCAGTGCGGAAACGGCGGAAGGGATACAGCGGGGACAGGCGTTGGAACGCGTGGGGCCCGGAAGACAAAAGGTTGGTTGCAGAGAGAAAGGTTGGGATGCATATGGAGAAGCCAGCGGTTTGCGGCGGAACGCCTGTCAGGGATACAAAGATTTATTATGGACATCAATATATAGATGAAGCGGATGTGCAGGCAGTGACGGAGGTGCTGCGGCATCATGACCTGACCTGCGGGCCTAAGATTGGGGAACTGGAGAGGAAACTGTGTGAAATCACAGGGGCGAAATATGCGGTGGCATGCAGCAATGGGACAGCGGCTTTGCACATTGCCTGTCTGGCGGCGGGAGTGGGGAAAGGGGACGAGGTCATTACCACCCCCCTTACCTTTGCCGCTTCGGCAAACTGTGCTTTGTACTGTGGGGCTAAGCCGGTGTTTGCGGACATTAAGGAAGAAACATACAACATTGATCCCAAAGAGGTGGCGGCTCATATAACGGAAAGGACGCGGGCGATAGTGGCTGTGGACTATACCGGACAGTCGGTGGAGGAAGAGGAGCTTCTGGAAATCTGCCGGAAACATCATTTGGCGTTTATTGAAGACGGCGCCCATGTGATTGGGACAAAGTACAAGGGGAAGCCAAACGGTTCCATTGCAGATATGACCACATTCAGCTTCCATCCGGTAAAGACTGTGACCGGGGGGGAAGGCGGCGCAGTGCTGACAAACCATGAAGAATATTATAAGAAACTTCTGCTTTACCGTTCCCATGGCATTACCAGGGAGGAAAGCCTGTTGGAACGGGAACCGGACGGCCCATGGTATTATGAGCAGATAGCGTTAGGGTACAATTACCGGATGACGGATATCCAGGCGGCGCTGCTGCTTAGTCAGTTGGATAAGCTGCCGATGTTTTCCGCCAGGAGGAAGGAAATTGTGGCGCGTTATGATGAGGCTTTCCGCAAATTGCCGCAGGTACGGGTGCAGAAGGAGATACCGGAATCGGATACGACCAGGCATTTATATATACTACGTCTGGCGCCGGACAAACTGACTATTGGCAGACGGCAGTTTTTTGACGCTTTGGGGGCGGAAAATATATGTTGTAACGTGCATTATATTCCGACTTACTATTTCCCTTACTATGAACGCCTGGGCTACCGGAAGGGAATCTGCCCGAAAGCGGAAAAGCTGTATGAGGAAATCATCAGCCTGCCGCTCTATTATGCCATGACGGAGCAGGATGTGGAAGACGTGATACATGCCGTGACAAGAATCGCTTTGTATTATGCGAAAGAATAGCTACGGTTTGGCGGGAGTGTTTTTGCATTCCGGCGAAGGAAGAGCGGAATTGGAATAGGAGGAAGCATGAAGCTGAGCATTATTGTTCCGGTTTATAATATGGCGGCGGATGGAAAACTGGAATATTGTCTGGAATCGCTTGTGAAGCAGACGATAAGGGATTATGAGATTATTGCGGTGGATGATTGTTCTTCCGACAGTTCCTTTTCCATTTTGCAAAAATATGAGGCGCGGTACCCGGATAAATTCCGTGCCGTGCATTCGGAGGTGAACAAGCATCAGGGCGGGGCGAAAAATATAGGCTTGAAACTGGCGCAGGGAGACTGGATAGGTTTTATAGACAGTGATGATTGGATTACAGAAGATATGTATGAACGTCTTGTGAGGCGGGCTGAGGAAACAGGGGCTGACCTGGCGGGATGCGACTATTGCCTGACGAAGGAGCATTCCATGAAAATAGGGCAGACAGTTCCCAATAATAAGGCCAGCCAGGCGGGGGTTTTGGACGATGAAAAAAGGCGGAGCCTGATTTTGGACGGGGGGAGCCTGGTGGTAAAAATATTCCGCCGTTCCATGATTCTGGAGCATGGGCTTTGGTTTCCGGAACATATTTTTTATGAGGACAATGCTTTGGGCAATTCCTATCTGGTGTTGGCGCAGCGTTTTGAATATATCGGGGAACCGATGTATTACTATTACCAGCATGATATGTCTACGGTGCATACCATTTCGGAAAAGAGGTGTGAAGACCGTATGGAGGCAGGGCGGCTGATGTTAGGGGAAGCAAAAAGGCATGGGTATTTTGAGGCATACAAACAGGAACTGGAATATAGTTTCACGCTTTTATTTTACATTAATACATTATTTACCTATGTGGCCGGTGTGGGCAGGATAAAACATCGTTTTGTAAAGGCAATGGGAAAGGAAATGAAACAGACTTTTCCGGACTTTGAAAAAAATCCGTATTATCAGGAGCGCACTCATGCAGAGGAAAAAAAGCTGATTCATATGCAGCAGCAGTCTACGTTGCTGTTTTTGATTTATTACAAATTGTTGTGGACGTACCGGAGATGGCGCAAGTCACGGAAGGGATAAACGGGCAAAGGCGCGGGAAGGGGGCATGGATTTGGAAATCGGAAGCATCTATGAAATGAATCCGGCCTTTGCGGGAATGGAAGCCGGGGATGGCAAAGCAGTCGCAGCCGTGGGAGATTGCGGGCATACGCTTGCTTTGGCAGAGGTGAAAAAATACGGAAAGGAACATTGCGTTTATACGGGTTCATGCAGGGAAGCCATCGCATTGGCGCTTAGGAGTCTGGAGCGGCGGCCGGAAAAGACGGCCAGGCGTTGTCTTTTGCCCGCATATATGTGTGATACGGTTTTTCTTCCTTTTGTACGGGCTGGATGGGAAATCTTTTTTTACCATGTGGACAAAAAGCTGCAGCCGGAGATAGGGGAACTGCGCCGCTTGATGGAGGAGGTTAGGCCGGGACTGGCATTTATCCATTCCTATTACGGCGTAGACACATGGAAGGCGGCAAGAGGGCTGATTGCAAAGTGGAAGCGGCAGGGGGTATGCATTATGGAGGATGTGACCCAGTCGTATTATTTGGAAGGCGTTGGCACAGAGGCGGATTATGTGGTAGGGAGTCTGCGGAAGTGGTATCCGGTCCCGGATGGGGGTTTTATGGCTTCCAGAGAGGAAATTCCTGCGGACTGGCTGGAGGAACCTGCAGACTATATTCCGGTGCGGATAGAGGCTTTGACGGAGAAGTGGGCGTATTTGAAGGAGCGGACGCCCATGGAGGAAAAGAAAGAGAGGAAGGCCGGATTTTTAAAGAGAAACAGGGAAGCGGAAGAGAGATTGGAGCAGTATACCGGGATAAGCGGGATTTCCCAAGTGGCGGCACGGATTTTGCGCGATGTGGATGAGGGGGAGGCAAAAGCGCGCAGAGGCCGGAACTATCGGTATTTGTATGAAAAATTGTGTGGCAAAACACAGTTTACGCCTATGTTGGATGGCGCGGAATCCGGGCAGGGGGCGGCGCCGCTGTATTTTGCAGTTTACGTAAGGGAGCGGGACAGGCTGCAGGCATTTTTGACGGCGCATGATATTTACGCCCCTGTGCTTTGGCCAATAGGCAATGAAAATAAAGGCTTATTAACGGCAGAGGAGGCATATATTTACGGGCATATGCTGGCGCTTCCCATAGACCAGAGGTATGGGCTGGCGCAGATGGAGCGTATTGCGGATGTAATGGAGGAGTATGAGCGGCAGACGAACGGTGCGGATGGAGTGGGGCGCCCGGCGGTTGGCGGACAGTTGATTGGCATTCGTGCGGATGCCAATGAGATAATAGCGACAGGGCATATTATGCGTTGCATTACGATAGCGAAGCAGTTAAAGAGAATGGGAAACCGGGTGATTTTCTTTACGGCGGACGCTTATGGCTCTGAGTGGCTGGCGCAGGCTGGGATGGAGACAATCTGCCTCCACAGTGAATGGAACCATATGGAGCGGGAACTTCCGCGGCTGCGTGAGGAATTGAAAAGGACAGGCTGTCGGAAACTGCTGGTGGATTCTTACCAGGCAAATGCGCAATATTTTGAAAAGCTGCGTGATTTATGCAGGCTGGTTTATATAGATGATTGTTTTGACGGTGTTTATCCGGTGGATTTGCTTATTAATTATAATGCGTATTATGTACGTTTTCCTTATGAAAAGGTTTATAAGGAGAGGACAACGCTTTTACTTGGAACGGCTTATGCGCCGCTTCGAGAGGAATTTGGACGGCGTATTCCCGTAGAGGGATATGATTTGCATAAGCCGCAGGCAGGGCAGGAGGCGCAGGCGCCGCACAGGATTTTGCCAGAGCCGGAAGCGGCAGGGGAACAGGGCGGGAAGCGGCTTCCGCCTGTGCAGGCTCAAAAAGAGGCGCGGAAGGCGCTGGCAGGAAAGCAGACGCTGTTAAGCGCAGGGGGCGGTGATCAATCTAACGCTCTTTTGGGGATTTTGGAAGAAGCGGTAAAGGACAGGGAGCTGCAGGACGTAATTTTCCATACGGTAGTTGGGAAATTCCATAAGAGCAGGGAAAAGATGGAAAGGCTGGCGGCAGCTTATCCCAATATCCGCCTGCATGAAAACGTAACGGATATGGCAGGGTTAATGGAGAAATGCAGTGCGGCGGTTTCCGCAGCGGGAACTATGCTGTTTGAATTAAGCGCCATGGGGGTGCCTGCCGTTTTTTTTGTAAGTGCGGATAACCAGCAGTACGACAGTGAATTTTTCGCCAAAGAAGAAAGGATGCTGTTTGCAGGGGATATCAGGACAAACAGGGAAAAATGCATCGGGGAAATATGCCGCGGCATAAAGAAGATTCTTCTGGATGAGGAGCTGCAAAAGCGTATGAAAGCGGCGCTGCAGAAAGTAACGGATGGCAAGGGGGCGCAGCGGATTGCCCAGGCTGTTGCAGAGCTGTAGTGAGGGGACGCCGGGCATAAAACGGGATTTGGCTTTGCCGACAGCAGAGAAGCGGGAAAGGAAGATAGGATGGGAGCAATAGCGATTATAACTGCCCGTGGCGGGAGTAAAAGAATACCGGGGAAGAATAAGAAGGAATTTTTGGGAAAGCCGATTCTTTGCTATTCCATAGAAGCCGCTCTGGCTTCCGGCATATTTGAAGAGGTTATGGTTTCCACGGACGATGAGGAAATTGCAAAGATAGCAAGGAAGGCCGGGGCGGCTACGCCCTTTATGAGAAGCGAAGCCACAGCCAATGACTTTGCCACAACGGACGACGTGTTAATGGAGGTATTGGAGGAATACGAAAGACGGGGCAGGGTGTTTGAGTATATGGCATGTATTTATCCCACAGCTCCCTTTGTGACGGCGCAGAAGTTAAGGGACGCAATGGCGCTTTTAATAGAAAAGGATGCTTCCGGCGTTATGCCCGTGGTATGTTTTTCCTTTCCGCCTCAGAGAGGCATGGTGGTGAAGGAAGGCAGGCTGCAGTACCGCTATCCGGAAAATGCCATGAAGCGGTCGCAGGATTTGGAAAAAATGTACCATGACTGCGGACAGTTTTATTGTTATCATGTAGAGCGTTACCGGGCATGCAGGGGGGATTTGCCAGACGGCTATGTGCCAATGGACATACCGGAAACAGAGGTGCAGGACATAGACAACCCCCTGGATTGGAAACTGGCGGAAATCAAATACCAGATGATGGCGGATGCGCATCTGGAACAGGAATAAACAAACAGCATCTGCCCAGGGAATGAAGGAAGAGCGTGCGTGCGCGTTGCGGCAGGAGGAGTTTCCAAGGGAGGGGCATGAATAGGGCGGATGCGGAACAGGAATAAACAAACAGCATCCGCCCAGGGAATGGAAGGAAGAGCGTGCGTGCGCGTTGCGGCAGGGGGAGCTTCCAAGGAAGGGGCATGAATAGGGCGGATGCGGAACAGGAATAAATAAACAGCATCCGCCCAGGGAATAGAGGGGGCATGAGTGGAGCGGATGCGCAACTGGAATGAGGAAAAACAGATGGAAAGAAAGTTGAAAATAGGAAACCGTTATATCGGGGAGGGGGAGGCAACCTTTATGGTAGCCGAGCTATCAGCCAACCATTTGCAGGATTACCACCGGGCGGAGGAGTTGGTTCATGCGGCGAAGGAAGCTGGGGCTGACGCCGTTAAACTGCAGACATACACGTCGGATACGATTACGATGGACTGCGATAATGATTATTTCCGGATTAAGCAGGGGACGATTTGGGATGGGACTACGTTTTATAAACTGTATCAGGAAGCCTATACGCCCTGGGAGTGGCAGCCTAAGCTGATGGAGCTGGCCAATGGGTTGGGAATGGAGTGTTTTTCTTCTCCCTTTGATTTTACGGCGGTGGATTTTATGGAAGAAATAGGGATGCCGGCTTATAAGGTGGCATCTTTTGAGATACAGGATATTCCTTTGATACGTAAAATTGCAAGGCTGGGGAAGCCGGTAATTATGGCCACGGGCATTGCTTACCTGGAAGATATTGATAGGGCAGTGAAGGTATGCCGGGAAGAAGGGAATGAACAGATTATTCTGTTAAAATGCACTTCCACATACCCAACGCCATATGAAGATATGAATATAAAGGTAATCCCCCATATGGCGGAGGCGTTTAACTGTCTGACCGGGTTGTCGGATCACAGTATGGGAACGGCAGTGGCAGTGGCCAGCGTGGCATTGGGCGCAAGGATGATAGAAAAGCATTTTACCCTTGCACGGGCGGACGGCGGGCCGGATGCAGCTTTTTCCATGGAACCTGCCGAATTTAAGAAGATGACAGAGGAAGTGCGTATTGTGGAGAAAGCATTGGGCAGTGTCACCTATCAGTTGACGGACAAACAGGAAAAAAGCCGGGAAGAGGGAAGGTCGCTGTTTGTAGTGAAGGATATGAAAGCAGGGGATGTTTTCACGGAGGAAAATGTGCGTTCTATCCGTCCGGCCTTTGGTTTGCCGCCAAGACATTATGAGGAAACGCTGGGCAAGAAAGCGCGTGTGGATATCAGGCGGGGGACGCCGCTTTCCTGGGAGCATGTGGAATAGCATAGAAGACGGCGTTTTTGCGTAAGCAATTCCCAACAGTTTCTTAAGAATAGGTGGGTGAATTTGGCAATGGAAAAGAAGATGATGATTTTGGGCGCCAGCGCTTTGCAGACGCCAGCCATTAAGAAAGCAAAGGAATTGGGGTACCAGGTAATCGCTGTGGATTATGATAAAGATGCGGTGGGCTTTGCATTGGCGGATGTAAAGCTGGTGGTCAGCACCATGGACTTAGAAGAGGTTTATAGGCAGGCGCTGCATTACCGGCCGGAGGTGGTTCTTACTTCCGCCAGCGACGGCCCGGTGCGGACAGCGGCATATGTAAATGAAAAGTTGGGAAAACGGCCGGATTTGTCTTATGCGGATTCTTTCTGCGCCACGGTAAAAAGCGATATGAGAAGACGTTTGGAAGAGAACGGGGTACCGATTCCTAAATACTATGCCGTAGAGGATTTTGCCGGGTTTTGCGAGGCTGTGGAACGCCTGGGCGGATATTGCATAGTTAAACCTGCGGATAATGCGGGAAGCCGTGGAGTAACGCTGTTGGACAAAAGAAGGAGCGTTATGCAGCGGATGGACGAGGAAGGGCGGCAGGAAGGAAGAAAGGAGGGCCAGGGCTTCTGCGCGGATAAGGATGGGGCAGACGGGCTTTTCGGAACAGGGAATGCTGTGGCCGGCCAGGGCGGTGAAAGAGCCGGGGGCTTGGAAGCCGGGCTGGACGAAAAGGAATTGGAAGAAGTTTATGCATATAGCAGGAGCCATTCCAGGAATGGAATCGTGATGGTAGAGGAGTTTATGACAGGGCCGGAGGTGAGTGTGGAGGCTTTGACCGTGGAGGGGGAAACCAGCATCGTTACGGTGACGGATAAGCGCATTACCCCACCGCCTTATTTTGTGGAGCTGGCCCACTGTGAACCAAGTATGCTGGAAGAGGGGATATTGGAGCGGATACGGCAGGTGGCTTTGCAGGCAGTCCGGGCAATCCGGCTGCAAAACGGGCCTTCCCACACGGAAATTAAGGTCACGCCAAAGGGGCCAAAGGTGGTGGAACTGGCAGCCAGGCTGGGGGGGGATTTTATCACTTCCAAGCTGGTGCCGCTTTCCACTGGCGTGGATTTGGTGGGCGCTTCGGTGGAGCTGGCGGCAGGACAGAAAACGGATATACGACCCAAATGGCAGCGGGGGGCAGCGATACATTTTATTCCTGCCAAGGAGGGCGTGATACGAAGGATTTTTGTGCCGGAGGAGGCGTATGGGCTGGAAGGCGTGGAAGAGGTGGTATTTTATAAGAAAGCAGGGGAGCGGGCAGCGGGGATAAAATCCAGCAATGACCGTGTGGGACATATTATTACCAGTGCGGATACGCCAAAGAAAGCGATGGAAACAGGGGAAAAAGTTTTACGCCTAATCCAGGTGGAATGGGAATAAAAAGCCGCCGGATATCCAGATGAAAACGGCAATTACGCAGAGGAAGACAATAAAACGGAAGGGTTGATAGGAGGACGGTTTATGAAACGTTTTGAAAAAGTTTATAAACAGGGAACGATGGAGGTAACTGAGATATGGGTTGACACGGAAACAGGCGTGAATTACGTGTTTCACAAAGATGGATACGCGGGGGGCTTTACGCCATTATTGGATAAAGAAGGAAAAACGGTCGTTACGCATGAAGCAAAAACAGTGAGATTGTAAAGTTTCATTTGCTCAGCCGATTTTGTTTCGTTTAAGCGGTAACGTATAAACATAAAGTTAAAATGGAAAGTTTCGATTGGAAAGAAAGCGGCGCCGGCGGAAAACGAAAGCGTAGAGCAGCGGGGCGCAAGGAGGCGGCCTGCGGCAGGATGGGGGCAGTAAAAAGAAAATGAAAGACCGGATATATGTCTGCCACACATACTATCATGTATATGTGGCATGTTTAAAAGAGCTGAACCTTCCAAAAAAAGAGAGAGGGAAGGCGACGTTAGTGTTAAGCGTTATGTCCAATGACTTTGGCTGTCTGCAGGACAGGGCGCGAAGATGCGGGCTGTTTGAGGAAGTGCATATGTTTGACGAACAGGAAGATGTGAATTTCCCGGAGGTGATGAAGTACCATACCGACCGGGGGAATTTGCTTCTGAATATGTTGGCCAGAATAAAATATACAAAACTTTTAGGGAAAATGCAGCAAGCGTATGTGCCTGTGGATTTTAAGGAGTATAAGGACGTTTTTGTCTTTTGTGATTCGGACCCAATCGGTTATTATCTGAGTTATAAAAAGATACCGTACCATGCGCTGGAGGATGGGCTGGACTGTATCAGCACATACGATACGGCCAGATATGATAACCGGGGCCATTTTAAACTGAAAGCGTTTTTGGCTTCCCTAAATCTGATTTTTATCCAGAACGGATGGGCGAAGTATTGCCTGGATATGGAAGTGAACGATTTATCGGCGCTTCCTTACCCGTGTCCCAAATATGTGGAAAAGCCTCGCAGGGAATTGACCGAAGGGCTTGGGGAGGCGGAAAAGGAGACACTGGTTCGCTTATTTATTGAAAATATGGATGAAATACAAAAAAAACTGGATACAGGGGGGAAAAATAAGGTTCTGTTGTTGACGGAGCCTTTGTGCGGGCTGGATGTGAGGGAAAGGATTTTTAGGGATTGCATTGAACAGTATGGGAAACTGGACGGAGAAGAGTCTGTAGTGTTAATTAAGCCCCATCCCCGGGATGCGCTGGATTACCGGAAGGCATTTCCGGAATATATTGTTTTGGACGGAAGGTTTCCCATGGAAGTGTTGAATTATATCAAAGGGCTGCGGTTCCGGCGGGTAATCTCCGTGTTTACGGTAGTTCATGCTATCCAGTTTGCGGAAGAGATTGTATATTTGGGGGAGGATTTTATGGATCAGTATGAGCCGCCGGAGATGCACCGTCAGAATGAGATGATTTAGCAGGTGAGCTGCAGGCGGCGGTCAGAAGGAGAAGGGAATGGATATGGACAGCAGAGGAAATATATTATATTTGGTCGTCCCATGCTATAATGAGGAAGAAGGGCTGGAACATGCGGCCAGAGTCATGAGGGATAAGGTGCGGCGGCTGGCGGCCGAGGGGCAAATATCCGGGAAGAGCAAAATCATGTTTGTAAATGACGGCAGCAGGGACGGCACCTGGAAGATTATTTCCGGGCTGTGTAAAGAGGACGCGGTGTTTTGCGGCATTTGCTTTTCCAGGAATTACGGACACCAGAGCGCAATCCTGTCCGGGATGCTGGAAGCGGCGAAACATGCGGATATGGCTGTGACGATAGATGCGGATTTGCAGCAGGATATTGAGGCATTGGATCAATTTATTGCATGTTACCAAAGAGGTTGTGAGGTGGTGTATGGAGTGCGCAACAACAGAGACACGGACGGTTTCTTTAAGAAAATGACGGCAACCGGGTTTTATAAGCTAATGGGGCTTTTGGGCTGCAATGTGATGCAGAACCATGCGGATTACCGTCTGTTGTCCAAAGCGGCCCTGCAGGCATTGATGGAATATAAAGAAGTGAATCTGTTTTTGAGGGGATTAATCCCTACCATGGGCTTTCCTTCGGATGTGGTTTATTTTGATGTGAAAAAGAGGGAGGCAGGGCATTCCAAATATACGTTAAAGAAGATGCTGGCTTTGGCAGTGGACGGGATTACTTCCATGAGCACCAGGCCGCTGCGGATGATAACGGTGTGGGGGTTTCTCGTAAGTATGTTCAGCATGGTGATGATTGTGGTATGCCTGGTGGACTGGATGATAGGAAAGAATGTGCAGGGGTATACGACGACTCTTGTAGTATCGCTTTTAATGGGCGGACTGACGATTTTTTCCCTCGGTGTGGTAGGAGAATATGTGGGGAAGATTTACATGGAAACGAAAGCGCGTCCCCGCTATATTATTGAGGCGATAATCTGGAAGGAGGGGGAAGAGTGAGCGCGGTGGAGATTGACATACATGCGGACGATTACGCTTTGTCCGCCGGAGCTTCGGAAAATATTTTAAAATGCATCCGGGCAGGAAAGCTGGACAGCGTCAGTGTGCTGACGAATATGTCCTGTTATGGGGAATATGCATCCCGTTACCTGAAAGAAAGGAAGGAGTGGAAGAAAGAGCCGCTCCTTTCAGTGCATTTGAATTTTATGGAGGGGAAGGCTTTGGCGGGGGCTTTGGCCGCGCCGGATCTGGTGGACGGCAAGGGGTATTTTTCGCTAAGCTGGGGGAAGCTGTTGCTGTGGAGTTTTTGCCCATGGAAATACGGAAGGGTGAAAGCGCAGCTAAAGAAAGAAATAAAGGCGCAAACGGAGAATTTTATCCGCTGTTTCGGACGGGAGAAGCCGCTTCGTTTTGATGGGCATCAGCATACGCAGATGATACCGGTGGTGTACTGCGCGTTATTGGAGGTTATAAGGGAAGAGAGGTATCCGCTGTCTTATATCCGGGTAACGAAAGAACCGATTCTGCCTTTTTGCAAGGAAGTTAGCCTTTGGAAGACATACCGTCCGGTGAACTGGGTGAAGAATCTGTTGTTAAATTTCCTGGCGCCTGCCATGGAATGGAAAGTCAGGAAGGCGTCCGGGCAAAAGCCTATGTTTTTATGGGGGGTGCTGTTTAGCGGGAATATGGATTGCAAGCGCGTCCAGGCGCTGCTGCCTGCCATAAAGGAGCAGAGTAGGAAAAGGGGCAGGGTGTTGGAAATTTTGTTCCATCCGGGCTTTACGGCAAAAGACGGGATGGCGGGGGAGGAGTTTTGTAGCGAGGATGCGAAGGCATTTTATTGTTCTGAGGGGAGGAAACGGGAATACCGGACAGTGATGGAAGGGAATTTTATGAAATAAGTTTTCAAACATGCTTTAGCAGGAGGAGGCAGGCATATGTTCCATACAGATAAGAAGTTGGACAGAAGGATAAAGGAAGTGCAGAATTACAGATACCGGGATATCATTCCAATGGAGGAATTTGCGGTATGCGAGGATGGGCAGGGGGCAGTCAATCCCGAAGTTCCGGTAAGCCATGAAAACTGGGACGTTATGAAAGTGGGGGATTTCTGGTCAGGGCGTGACCGTTATTTGTGGATGTACCGGGAAGTGTCCATTCCAAAAGAGTGGAAGGGACGGCGGGTGGTCGGCCTTTTTGATTTCGGCAAAACAGGGGCTGGGAACAATTCCGGGTTTGAAGCTATGTGCTATATCAATGAAAAACCTTATCAGGGTGTGGACAGCAATCATATGGAAGTGTTTTTCCCGGAGGAGCTGTGCGGCGCTTCGTTGCGTCTGACGTTCCGTCTTTGGTCAGGGCTGGAGGGCGGCGGCGTGCCTACGCAGCAGGAGCATAGGATAAAGAGGGCGGATTTGGCATGGCTGGATGAAAAGAACGATGATCTCTTTTATTTGGGCTCTCTTGTTTTGGATACGGTGGAGCAGCTTGCAGAAGGAGATCCGGTAAAGTATGAGCTGCGGGCTGCGCTGGACAGCGCCTGCCGCTGCATTGACTGGTCTTATCCGGGCAGTGAAGCCTTTTATGAGACAGTGTGCCGGGCCGATGAGGCATTAAACGAAAAAATAGACGCTATGGAAAAGCAGTCTTTGGTGAATGTGCATTGCGTAGGGCATACCCATATTGATATGGCATGGCTTTGGCGGCTGAAGCATACCCATGAGAAAGCGTCCCGGTCTTTTTCCACGGCGCTGCGTATGATGGAAATGTTCCCGGAATATATTTTCCTGCAGACACAGCCGCAGCTTTATGAATATATCAAAGAGGATTTCCCGGAGGTTTATGAGGAGATTAAGAAGCGGGTCAAGGAGGGCCGTTGGGAAGCGGACGGCGGTATGTGGGTGGAAGCGGACTGTAACCTGACAAGCGGTGAGTCACTGACCAGGCAGATTTTGTTGGGAAGCCGTTTTCTGAAAGAGGAGTTTGGGAAAGAGGTGGAATATCTCTGGCTGCCGGATGTGTTTGGGTATTCCTGGGCGCTGCCTCAGATTTTGAAAAAGTCAGGCATTGATATGTTTATGACGACGAAAATAAGCTGGAACCAATGTAACCGTATGCCTCATGACACGTTTTACTGGAAAGGGATGGACGGAAGCCAGGTGCTGACCCATTTCATCACCACGCCAGAGCCATGGAACGGCCCGGATTCCTGGTTTTACACATACAATGGCCTGCTGACGGCAAAGACGGTAAAAGGGGTATGGGAAGCCTACAGCGAAAAGGAAGTGAACAGGGATATGCTGATTTCTTTTGGCTACGGGGACGGCGGCGGAGGCGTGAACAGAGACTTGCTGGAGGCAAGGCGCAGACTGGATAAGATTCCGGGGCTGCCTTATGTAAAGACTTCCACGGCGGGGGAATACTTCCGGAAGCTGAAAAAGACGGTAAAGGAAACGGAGCAATATGTACATACGTGGGATGGGGAATTGTATCTGGAATACCATAGAGGCACGTATACAAGCCAAGGATACAACAAAAGAATGAACCGTAAAATGGAACTGCTTTACCGCAAGGCGGAATGGATGACGGTTATGGGAGCGGTGAGGGCAGGCCGGCTGGAAGAAGCGCAGCAGGAAAAGCTGACTAAGGGATGGAAAATGATTTTGACCAATCAATTCCATGATATTATACCGGGTTCTTCCATCCATGAGGTGTATGAAGACTCTTGGCGGGATTATGAGGCAGTCCGCCGCATTGGAGAAGAGGTAGTGGCGGATTATAGGGAAAGTGCGCTGACAGACCGGGAAGGCTGCTTTACCGTATATAATGCGTCAGGATGGACAATGGATGCGGTAGCGGCCATCCGGGGGAACGGCGTAGGGCATTATGCGGATGAAGAGGGGAATCCCCTTCTTTCCCAGCGGGCCAAAGAGATGCATTACGTGCAGATAAAGGACGTGCCTCCCATGGGTTGTAAGACTGTCCGGTTTGTGGCAGGGAATGAGAGGCCGGAGAACAGCGCTTTTCTGGTGAATGGAAAAAATCTTGAAACTCCTTTTTACTCGGTCTGCCTGAATGAGAGCGGGCAATTGATTAGGCTGTTTGACAAGCTGGAGGAAAGGGAAGTGTTGGCAAAAGGGGAGAGGGGGAATGTGCTGCAAGTATTTGAAGATAAGCCGTTGGACAACGATGCGTGGGACATTGATATTTTCTATCAGGAGAAGATGAGGGAGATTACGCAACTGACAGCGTTTGCAGTGACGGAGTGCGGCGCATTGCGTCTGACTGTTCATATGGAATGGAAATACAGCAATACAACGGTTTCCCAAGATATGACGTTTTACAGTCAGGACAGGCGGATTGACTTTAAAACAGAGGTGGATTTCCAGGAGCGTCAGCAGCTTTTGAAGGCGGCTTTTACCGTGGGCGTTAGGAGTACGTATGCGACATATGATATCCAGTACGGTAATGTGCGTCGTCCCAACCATTGGAACACAAGCTGGGATCAGGCCAGGTTTGAGTCGGTGGGGCATCGGTTTGCGGATTTGTCTGAGCGCAATTACGGGGTCGCCCTTTTGAACGATTGCAAATACGGGTATGACATTAAGGACAATGTGATGCGCATTTCTCTGCTGCGTTCCGGAAAGCAGCCGGATCATCTGCAGGATTTGGGCAGGCATTTGTTTACCTATGCCCTGCTGCCGCACAAGGGGGACTTTGTGGAGGGCGGCGTGGAAGAGTCTGCGTATGCGTTGAACAATCCTATGGATGTGTATGCAGGGGCGCCAAAAGAGCCATGCGGCAGTTTCTTTACCCTTGACAATGGGCAGGTTGAGGTGGATGCGGTGAAAAAATCCGAAGACGGACATTATCTTGTGGTGCGTTTCCATGATTTTGCGGGGGCAAGGCAGAAGGTGGAACTTAAGCCGTCCTTTGCCTATAAGGCATGGGCGGAAAGCGATTTGATGGAGCGGCCAGTGTGCGCCTTTACTAAGCAGAGAGTGGTGATGGAGCTGCAGCCTTATGAAATTAAGACGGCTCTCTTTGAGCTGGAAGGGGAGGGCGAGTAGCCGGCCAGGCGTTTACGGGCGGAAAAAATGGTTCCGGTAAGCCTTGGGGGTATATCCGGTTCGTTGTTTAAAGGCTCTGGTGAAATGGCTTTGGGAGCTGAATGCCAGAGTCGCCCCGATTTCCGCGTAGCTGTAAGTGGAATATTTCAGCATGTTTTTCGCCGCTTCTATCCGTTTGGACAGGATGTAGTCCGAGATGGGAATGCCCATTTCTTTTTGAAAGAGGGTGGACAGGTAACTGGCGTTGTGTCCGGTAAAACCAGCCAGATGGGCCAGCCGGATAGGCTCATGGAGGTGTTCGTAGATATAGTCCAGGCAGAGGACGATAGGTTTGGAGTAAATATTTTTTTTATCCAATTCGGCTATTTCCCGGGCATAGAAGGCGAACATTTCCGCGTGCAGCGTTTTGACGGCGTCCACGCTTTCCAACCGGTCCATTTTTAAAATGTACAAGTCGCTGATGTTGTAGGCGCGTTCCGCCTCCATTCCGCTTGCGATGGCGGTACGGCTGGCCAGGGTGATGGCGGCGACGAAAAGATACTTATAGTTACGTAGGGGATCGTCTGAGATATGGCCAGGCAGATTGGAAGAGAAAATCTGCACGGCTTCTTTCACGGCGGCGGGATCCCCGGCGCGGAGCAGCTCATACTGATGCATATCTTCTGCATCCGTATGATGCCTGGTTCCGCTTTCCCTGCTGAGGAACTCCATATAACGGAGTTTCTTTTCATTTACGGTTTTTTCTGCCATGGCATTTCCTCCTTATATAACAATTATGCTATAAAACCAATGAAAATGCAATACGGTATCTTCTTTTGCTGGTAGAATATATCCATAATAAGAAACGAAAAAAGCAGGAGGATGGAAAAATGACAGGACATGGAAATTTATTTATGGGAAAAGCAGAATCTATTTACACAGCAAGGAAGAAAAACCGTTTGGAATGCGAAAAGAGGAATGCCGGTTTTGCAGCTTGCCGCAGTGTCGGTTCTTTCGAGGAGCATATGAGGAGGAATGCGGCGACAAAGGCATGTTATGTGTATATTAACGGCATTTCCATGCCAGTGCTTAGCGCCTAAGGATGGGCGCCAAAGAGAGGGAAATATTGTGGAAAGTAAGGGGATACCGGAAATGGGCTGGAGCGTTTTTTAGCGTGACAGCCTTTTTCTCAATATCATTATCATAGGAAAGGGCGATGAAATGTCGCAGGAGGTTTTGGCGGAAAAAATGTTTCAAGATAGCCCCTTGTTTAGCCGAAGCGATAAAGATATAGAAGAAATGAGCTTGATATGCTATAATTACATAGTTGTTTTATGGACGCAAAAGAATTTTGCAAAGAAGCGGGATGGTTTTATGCAGCAAATGAATATGTTCTCTATGATAGATATGATAGGCCAAGATAAAACTTTTAGCGCTATATGCGATAGCTTAGGATGCGAAAACAATTCCCCTGCATGGCCAGATAAGTTTGGGGCGGCAATTAAGAAATGGTTAGAAGATAATAATGTCCCTGAAATCAAAACTTTAAGTTTATTTTCCGGAGCAGGTGGTTTGGATATCGGTTTTTCAGATGTTGGTTTTGATATCGTTAGTTCTGTGGAAATTGAACGGAAATTCTGTGATACACTTGAATTAAATACCGGGAAAGGAAAGCGATTTAACAACTCAAAAGTTCATTGCATTGACATTAGGGCGTTATCAGGAGAAGACATTGGCGATATTGATTTCATTATTGGCGGCCCTCCCTGCCAAACATTTAGCGCTGCCGGCAGAAGAGCAAATGGAGTGCCTGGAACCACGGATGCAAGAGGCATGTTATTTAAAGAGTATGTTCGATTGCTGAAGGAACTGTCTCCTAAAGGCTTTTTATTTGAAAATGTGTATGGGATTGTAGGAGCCCAGAATGGAGAAGCCTGGAGAGAAATTTTGGAAGTCTTTTCTAAGGCGGGATACAAATTAGTCTACCGCATTGTTGATGCGGCGGATTATGGGGCGCCACAGCATCGGGAGCGCCTTCTTATCGTAGGGCTGAAAGAAGGGGTTTTTAAATTCCCACGTCCGACGCATGGACCGGATTCCCTGGATAAAGAGCCATTTTATAATGCTGAAACGGCAATTGAAGGCGTTGTGTCCAAGGAGTCTGAGGAATCCAATAAACTTGGAGGAAGATATGCCGGGTTGTTGAGCGATATTCCACCTGGGTTAAATTATAGTTTCTATACAGAAGAGATGGGACATCCCAATCCGGTGTTTGCATGGAGATCGAAATTTTCGGATTTTCTTTACAAGGCCGACCCCAATGCGCCGGTACGAACAATTAAGGCTTCCGGAGGCGCTTATACGGGCCCCCTGCATTGGGAAAACCGTTTCTTTAACTATGAAGAATATAAACGGCTTCAAACTTTTCCGGATGATTATGAGATAAGCGGCAGTAAACAGATTGCAGTTAAACAAATAGGAAATTCCGTTCCCCCACAATTGGCTAGGATGATGGCAATAGCGATAAGAGCTGAAGTTTTTGATACAAAATTCCCATTTGAATTGTCCTTTTTACAAGAGGGAGAGGAACTTACCTTCAGGAAAAGAAAACGCGCGCTTACCAGCGTATATAGGAAAAAAGCTGAGATGGCGATAAAGGCTCTTAAGCAGGAGTCTGGCGCATTGCCGGATTCGAGAAAATATGGATGCACAATAGACAGCAGTTTTCATTTTAAAGAAGCAAGCAGAACGGATGCGCAATTTATGGTGAATGTTAATTGGGCAGAGGAGCTGGAAATAGAAGTTACCGCTATCAATGAAGTGCGGGACACGCCTTCTGCTTCTATAACTATTGTTCCTCGTGGCAATCAATGGCCTTTGAAGGTAAAAAGCGTGATTTTAACGGTTAAGGCGGATATTCTTCCTGGATTAACGGTTGCCTGGAAAGCATTTGAGCAGGAATTAATTGTTAATGGGATGAAAGCTGACTTAGTTCAGCTCAATGGGTATTATCAATACCGTTCAAAGCTGTTAGTGACGGCTGTTGTTTCTGATAATGTTAAGTACGCAGAAGTTTTGCGTTGGGTTATGCGCAATAGGGAGATTCCGGAAATAAAGAAAACACATACGCTTGCGCAAGAGTGGAATGTCCTTGATTCCGACGTAATGGATGCGGCGGAATATTTGCGGATATTGGGATATGAAATAAGGAATCACTCAACGAATCCGCAGATTGATGCAGACCATTGGCTTATCCCATATGTATTTCCGACCTTGACTCCGCAAAGCGTTCAGTTAAGAAAAAAACTCAGGTAAAAGGAGATATCCTATGGTAAATAATAGGAATGAAAAACATTTGGATGTGTATGAAGATAGATATGAACTGCACCAGGACGATGGGACTACAGTGTATTATCAGGGATTTCAGAATGAGGCGGCGCAGCAAAGATATGCGCAAATCAATCATGAGTTAGAAAATGGCTACCTGGATAAAGCGATTGCCTCAATTCCTACAACAGATTTTTTGGCATTATCTGAAGAAAACAGAGAATTGCTTAGAAATATGGTTGATGGGATTACAAGTGAAGTTGGACGGGCGCTGGTTGGCCTGGCTTGTTTGCAGTTGACGATAAAATCCATTGCCCCTAAACAGAGCATTCGCCTTCATAAGGGAAGTGTGACGCGTGGCAAGTTTTCATGGGTTGATGGTATCTCTATGCGCTCTTTGGATAGGAATTACAATACACCATTTCTTAGGAAATATGGTTTGCTTAATGTCAACCGGGACGGTGTATTTATAACGCGATCGTTAGCGGAAAATTATCCCTATTCGGTTCTGTACAAAGCTGAAATGCGTGGGCCGTTTAATCAATGGATTGCAATCGTGGATGCGATAGAAAATAATACGCTTCCTGCAAAACTGGGACTTTGTTATTTGATTGCATTATTACGGAACAGATCGGATATTTTTAAGCGTCATGCAGAAGAAGCATGTTTATTGGCAAAAAAATTTAATGGAAAGCCATTCGGCCAAATTAAGGATTTGATTTTTTCTTTTTTTAATGCGACGGACTATTCTGCCAGAGCCTTTGAGGTAACAATGCATAGCTTTTATCAGGCTATGGATGAATTGCATTTTCTCGCAGATGCAGACGTAGCGCCAATGTCTCAAATGCGTTCTGCCAACAAGAAGCATGGTAATGTAGGGGATATTGAACTTACTGAAAACGGCGTCATTACCGAATCGTGGGACGCCAAGTATGGAAAACCATATCTTAGGGATGAGTTGGAAGAACTTCGTGATAAGTTGCTAACGCATCCCGATGTAAAAGTAGCGGGTTTTGTTTGTGATGGAAAAATTGATTTAAGAAAAGATATCATCAGCCGTGCAAAAGAGTTGGAATTAGAGACAGGAGCAGAAATACATTTGTTTTCTTTTGAAGAATGGATTGCTTATGAAAGCGAAAATCTGAATAAAGAACAGAAAGATAGCCTTGCCTATAGATGGCTTGTGGCAATCGTGGAATCATTTGCGCAAAAACGCCTTAAGGCAGCGCCAATTGACGAACCATGCGATGCGTGGATTCATGATTTAATTGAAATCATGAAATAGGCCGTTTCGTGGGAGGAATTCCCATAGACGTTGCATTTATACAGCCAAATGTGTTAGAATATAAAAATGTAGAAGGGAATCAGGCCCTCTGTGCAGGGAAGGAAAGGCGGATAAAGGTAAGGATAAGGCCATATGGGAAAGATTTTAAGGAAGTTGAAGGTATTATTGGATAAGAAGCAAAAGCGGATCATGGTATTTCTTATCTTTGTTATGTTGGTGGGCGCGGCTCTGGAGCTGCTCGGGGTAGGGTTAATCCTGGAGGCGGCGACGGTAATTACGGATCCGGACATATTGGAAAAAAATGAGATGTTGGCTTCGGTATACAGCGCTTTGGGGATGGAGAGTATGACGCAGTTTTCCATGGTGATGCTGGGGGCTTTGATCCTGGTATATGCCGTGAAAAATGCGTATTTGTTTTTTCAGAGCAAACTGCAGTTTAGGTTTGTGTACAGCAATCAGTTTGCCACATCCAGGAGAATGATGATTAATTTTATGCAGCGGCCTTATGAATATTATTTGAATGCAGATACTTCTGTGATACAAAGGAGCATCACTTCGGATGTAAACAATATGTATGGCTTGATTTTAAGTTTGCTGCAGTTGGTTAGTGAGATGATTGTGTTTATCTGTCTGACGGTATTTTGCCTGTACCGGGATGTGGTTATGACGGGAACCGTTGCGGCATTGCTGATTGTGACGTTGGTGGTAATCAAATGTGTGCTAAAACCGATTATGAGGAAAGCGGGGGAGGAGAACCAGGATTTTTACAGCGGGCTGTATAAATGGATTGACCAGTCGGTGATGGGCATTAAGGAAATCAAGGTCGCCAACAAAGAGAGTTATTTTATCAATGAATATTGTAAATGCGGCGCAGGGTATGTGAGCGCGGTGCAGCGGTATAATCTGTACAATGCCACGCCCAGGCTGCTTATCGAGACTGTGGCCATTGCGGGCATGATTCTTTATATGATGCTCCGGCTGGCCTGGGGGACTCCGGTGGTGGACATTATGCCCCAGCTTATTACGCTGGCGGCGGCGGCAATGCGGCTGATACCAAGCGCAAACCGGATTAATAATTATTTAACGTCGATTTCTTATTTTGAGCCGTTTTTTATGGGAGTGACGGACAACCTCCAAGAGGAAATCCGGGATGAGAGCGTCAATTATGACGAAAGGGCGTACCGTACAAAGAAGCAGGTGGAGAAGCTTCCAGTGACGAAGGAGATTTTGCTAAAAGGGATTACCTATCGTTATCCGAATTCGGATACGCTTATTTTTGAGCGTACGGATATGTGCATTCCGGTGGGGAAGTCGGTGGGAATTGTAGGGACTTCCGGCGCGGGGAAGACTACGGCAGTGGATATTCTGTTGGGGCTGCTGCGTCTGCAGGAAGGGGAAATACTGGCAGACGGTGTGGAAGTGAGGGAGCATTATGAGTCATGGCTGAAAAACATCGGTTATATTCCCCAGTCTATTTTCATGATTGATTCCACCATACGGCGGAATGTGGCGTTTGGATGCGCAGAGGATGAAATTGATGATAAGAAAGTATGGATGGCGTTAAAGGAAGCGCAGTTGGATGAATTTGTAAAAGGGCTGCCGCAGGGCTTGGATACGGGAATCGGTGAGCGGGGAATCCGCATTTCCGGCGGGCAGAGGCAGAGGATTGGCATTGCAAGGGCATTGTATGAAGATCCGGAAGTGCTGGTTTTGGATGAAGCCACGTCGGCTTTGGATAACGAAACGGAGGCGGCGATTATGGATTCCATCAACCGTCTGCACGGGCGCAAGACGCTGATTATCATTGCCCACAGGCTGCAGACGATAGAGAAGTGCGATATGGTATACCGAGTGGAAAACGGACAGGCTGTCAGAGTGCGGTAGAGAGGAAAAGGAAAACGGCGGCGCCAATCGGAAGGCTGGCTTGTTAGGTGATGTTATCTGACAGGGAAAATGGCTTGGGAGGGAAGCGGTAAGAAGGGGAACCAGGGCATGGATGGCTGGAAAGGAAAAAAGGTGTTATCTTATGATAAAGTTTGCAATAGATATGTATAAGAAGTACGAAGAGGGCGTCAATTACCTGTTTTTTGGCGGGCTTGCTTTTGTGGTGAATATGGTCGCTTATGCCCTGGCGGCATGGGCATTAGGGGCGGATACGGAGAATGTCCCTATGGTAATGGCGGCGACGGCCTTTGCATGGGTGGTGTCTGTGCTGTTTGCGTATTGGACGAACCGCACCTTTGTGTTTAAAAGTAAGACGACAGACAGGGCGGGGGTTTGGAAGGAATTCGGCGCGTTTGTCAGCGCCAGGGTCGCTACGGGGATTTTGGAGCAGGTGATTGTAGTAGGGATGGTGACGATAAGCATTGACGATATGATTGCGAAATTTGTGGGGAATATTGTGGTGATTGTTACAAATTACATTTTTAGCAAGCTGTGGATATTTAAGAAGAAGGGATAGGCGTTTTACAGGATGGGGAACAGGGGAGCGGATATGGGGGACGGACGCGGGAGCATGGAAAAGTTTGGAGTGGGAGGAGAAGCATGGGGCAGGGGGCGGAGTTTGTGGAAGGGAAGCGCAAGAGGATGGCAAATTATGAGTTGCTGCGCATTCTTTCTATGCTTATGGTAATTACGCTGCATTATTTGAGCCACACGGGGAGTTTGCTGGAACCGGGGGAGAGGGCGCAGGGGCGGCAGGCATTGGGGACGTTTCTGGAGTCGTTTTGCATTGTGGCGGTTAATGTGTATGTGTTGGTCAGCGGGTATTTTCTGGCGGAGGCCGGGTTCCGGTTAAAACGGGTATTTCTGCTGGCCGGGCAGGTGTTATTTTATTCCCTGGCCATTCCGGCAGTGATGTTGGGCGTTGGAGGGTTAGCCGGGGATGGGGGGATGTATCAGTGGCTGCCCTATCTGTTTCCTTTGCATACGGAGCATTATTGGTTCGCCACTTCTTATGTGCTGCTGTATTTGTTTACGCCTTTTTTGAATGTGGCGGTAAAGCGTATGGGGAAGGCGCAGATGCAGATTGGGCTGGCTGGGTTGTTTGTGATGTTCTGCGGGGTGAAAAGCGTCATTCCGGCAGAGTTTGTGACCGACCGTTTCGGGTATGATTTCGGGTGGTTTTTGTGCGTGTATTTGTTGGGGGCTTATATCAGGCGGTATGGCTGCCCTTTTCTGGATACGGCAGGGAAAGCATGGTTATGCTATGTAGTGTGTGGGCTTTTGATTTTCGGGGCAGTGGCATTGGCGTATCTTTTTCATGGGAAAACAGGGGCGCTGGCTTATGCTATGGAGGCGCCTTTTCATTATAATTTTGTTTTATGCCTGTTGGGGGCAGTGGCTTTGTTTATGGCCTTTGGTTATCTGAAGCTTCCGGCAGGGGCGGTGACGGAGGGGATTTGCCGGTTATCGGCGTTTACTTTTGGCGTGTATTTGTTCCATGAGCATTTGGCCATCCGCAATGTATGGGTGGGCTGGCTGGAGGAGTTTCTTGGGCCTGTGGCGGAAACAGGGATTGCCGGGTTTTTGTGGCGTTTGGCGGTTTCTGTTTTGCTGGTGTATGTGGCCGGGACTTTCGTGGACGCGGTGCGGCTGAATGTGTTCCGTTTTGCAGGCAGATATTTGGGGCGGACTTGGCTGGCCGGAAAGGTAAGGGAATGGGATAGGATGTTCCTTTCCTGACGGATTTTAACAGATAAGCAAACGGGGCAGGGCAATTTGGACAGGGGAAGGGAGGCAGGATGCAGGAAATGGTGAAAGGGAAAAGGATTCCATTTGGCGCCAATGTAGGGAAAATAATATTTCCTGCCGCGCTGTTAGTGTTTCCCCTTCTGTTGATAAACCAGGGGGTGGATATTTCGGATACGACATATTCCCTTGGGTATTACCGGTTTATGGAGGAAATGGACGCAACCTGGGTGTTGGCCACTTATCTGGCCAATGTGGCCGGGGCGTTTCTAATGAGGCTCCCTATGGGGAATACTTTGTTAGGGATGAATCTGTATACAGGTTTGCTGGCGGCTGGGATTGCCTTGTTGTGCTATGCGGCATTGTCAAAATGGATGCCGTCCTGGATTGCCTTTTTGGGGGAAATCATTGCGCTTGGGCTTTGCTGGTGTCCTACCACGATTTTATACAACTATTTGACGTATTTGTTATTTGCTGCAGGAAGCCTGCTGCTGTGCCAGGCGTTGTTTACGGACCGGGGGGTTTATTATGCGCTGGCAGGGGTTTGCCTTGGGTTGAATGTGATGGTGCGTTTTTCCAATCTGGCCGAGGCGGCTTTGATTTTGGCTGTGTGGTATAAGGGATGGCTGTGCCGGGATAAGGCGGCAGTGACCCTAAAGCGGACAGGATTATGCCTGGCCGGTTATCTGGCTGGATTTGGAGGCGTGCTGCTTCTTGTGGGGGCGCAGTATGGGGCAGGGGCTTTTGGCAGTATGGTGGAAAGTCTGTTTGGGATGACAGAGGAGGCTTCGGATTATACTTTATGGGGGATGGTTTCCGCTACGGCGGACGCTTATCTGGCCGGGATTCGGTGGATGGCTTATATGGTTCCTTGCCAAGTGGCCGGGACGGTTTTGTTTATGGTGAAGAAGGGACGGTATGAAAAGGGCAAACGGGTTTTGTACTGCATTGGCATTGCCATATTGCTGCGGTTTTACTGGGGGCAGGGGATGTTTTCCCTGCGCTATTACAACGAGGGGTGCATTTTCCAATGGATGATGCTGTTCCTTATTGTATCCGCGGGGTGTGCGGCGGCCGGGATTTGCGGGTATTTTTCACCGGACAGGCGGGAACGGCTGGCGGCGGCGGTGGCGCTTTTGATTCTTCTGTTGACGCCCCTTGGGAGCAATAATTATACTTATCAGAATATGAATAATTTATTCCTTGTGGCGCCCTATACGCTTTGGGCCTGTTATCGGCTTTTGCGCAGGACGGGATGGAAAGCGGTGCATTTTCCATGGCAGGCGTTCCTTGTATTGATTTTGTGTATGACTTTTATACAGGGGATTGGGTTTGGGTTAAATTATGTGTTCCGGGATGGGATTTATGGGGAAAAGCGGGAGGCAAAGGTGGAAAACAGCGTGGTATTAAAGGGGATGTATACAACGCAGGAGAATGCGGAAAGTTTGACAGGGCTGATTGCCTTTTGTGAAGAGAGCGGGGTAACAAAGGAACCGGTGTTAATCTGGGGGGATGCGCCGGGGCTTAGCTATATTTTGGATGTGCCGTCGGCTATTTTTACCACATGGCCGGAAATACCAAGCAATACGTATGGCGCCTTGGACCGTGCCTTGATGGAGTTAGAGTGGGAGCCTGCGGTAATCCTGCACCATGAGACGGGCAGATCGGTGGCGGAAGGGGAGAAGGCGGATTTGATTTTAGATTATATCGCATCCCATTCGTATATCTGCGTCTATGAAAATAACAATTACCAGGTTTATGCAGGGAAGGGCGCCGGAAAGGAAGCCGGCGGAAAAACCAAGGAAGGGAAAGGCATGCAGGGAAGGGGATAGAAAGGAAGGGCCGGAAGAAAGAACCGGAGCATAGAATAGGAGGAGCTTATGATAACGTTTAATGTGCCGCCGTTTACAGGGAAGGAAATGGATTATATCCGTCAGGCTGTGGAGAACCAGAAGATATGTGGGGACGGTGAGTTTACAAAGAAGTGCAATAAGTGGATGGAAGAGCGGACCGGCACGGCCAAGTGCCTGCTGACCACTTCCTGTACCCATGCAACGGAGCTGACTGCCTTGCTGGCGAATATAGGGGACGGGGATGAGGTGATTATGCCTTCCTATACTTTTGTGTCCACGGCTGACGCTTTTGTGCTGCGGGGGGCAAAAGCAGTGTTTGTGGATATCCGGCCGGATACTATGAATATAGATGAAAACCTGATTGAGGACGCTGTTACGGAGAAAACGAAAGCCATTGCCGTTGTCCATTACGCAGGCGTAGGGTGTGAAATGGACAAAATTATGGAGATTGCAAAGCGGCATGGCCTGTATGTGATTGAAGATGCAGCGCAGGGCATTATGGCTTCCTATAAGGGGAAGGCACTTGGGGCAATCGGTGATTTTGGCTGTTATAGTTTCCATGAGACAAAAAATTATAGTATGGGGGAAGGCGGGGCTTTGCTAATCCAGGATGGGAAATTCATTGAGGATGCGGAGATTTTCCGTGAAAAGGGAACGGACAGGAGCAAATATTACAGAGGGCAGGTGGACAAGTACCGCTGGCTCAATTACGGTTCTTCGTATTTGCCCAGTGATATGAATGCGGCATATCTGTATGCGCAGTTGGAAATGGCGGATGAAATCAATGAAAACCGTCTGGCCAGATGGAACCGTTATTGGGAGCGGCTTTTTGGGCTGGCAGAGGCGGGGAAGATTGCGCTTCCTTCTATCCCGGAAGGATGTACGCATAACGCCCATATGTTTTATATAAAGGCAAAGGATTTGGAAGAGCGGGAGGCGCTGCGCAAATTCCTTGGAGAAAATGAAATTCACGCCGTATTCCATTATGTGCCGCTGCATTCTGCGCCTGCAGGGATAAAATTCGGGCGTTTTCACGGAGAAGACCGGTATACGACAAAGGAAAGCGACCGGCTGCTGCGGCTTCCTATGTTTTATAAGCTGAAAGAGGAAGAAGTGGATTACATTACAGGGAAGGTAAAGGAGTTTTATGGGGCTTAAGGGCTTTTATAAGCGGCATGAAAATCAAATACTGGCAACGGCTTTGGTGTTGGCGCTGCTGCTTTTCCTTGGGGTGCGGTATGATTATTATTATGATTTGAATGACGATGTGACGATGAAAGATTTGCTGTCCGGCGTTTATACCGGAGAGCCGGAGGGGCATAACATACAGATGCTTTATCCGCTTAGCCTGGTCATTAGCCTGGGATACCGCATTTTTCCAAAGGCTCCTGTGTATGGGATGTTTCTGTGCCTGTGTCAGTATGGATGCATCTGGCTGGCGGTGGAAAGGAGTCTGCGGTTTGCCAGGGGTACGGGGCATAAAATCGGGATGGCGTTTGCCCAGGGCGTGGTTTTGTTTGCGTTGCTGCTGTCCCATCTTATCTTTGTGCAGTATACGTTTGTGAGTGCAATGCTGGCAGGGACAGCGGCTTTTTTGTTTATTACGTCTGAGGAAGCCAGGGGAAGGGATTTTGTGCAAAAAAACATCCCTGCCATTTTGCTTGCCCTGCTGGCTTATCTGCTTCGGACGGAGATGCTTCTTTTGCTGCTGCCTTTGATATGCGTGGCGGGAATGTACCGCTGGTCGTTGGAACAGGAGATTTTCACAAGGGATAACGCAGTGAAGTATCTGGCTGTGTTTGGCGGGCTTTTGTTTGGGATGGCGGTTAGCTTTGGGGTCAACCAGGCAGCGTTTGGCAGCGCGGAATGGAAAGCGTATGCGGAATTTTTCAACAGCAGGACAGAGCTGTATGATTTTCGCGGAATCCCGCCTTATGAGGGGAATGAAGAACTGTACGCAGGGCTTGGCCTGACGGAACATGAGCAGGCGCTGCTGTTGGAGGAGTATAATTTCGGGCTGGAGGACGGATTGGACGCGGAGGATTTGGACCGGATATCGGATTACCAGGCAGCGGCCCAAAGGGGGGAGCGGCCCTTTTTTGCGTTGTTGAAGGAGAAATTAAAAGGGTATGTTTACCGGAGCGTCCATAGGGGGGCGGAAGGGACAGCGGTTTTGGTTGACTATCCATGGAATTATCTGGTAATGGCTTGGTATGGCTTGGTATGCCTGGCTATGCTGTTAAATGGTATGGCTGCAGGCAAAAGGGGGAAAGAAGGAAGCGGACATTGGGAGTTTGCAGCCGGGATTGGGAAACTGGCTTTCCTTTACTGCGTCAGGACTGCTTTGTGGATGTTTATATTAATAAGGGGAAGGGAGCCTGTGAGGATTATTCACTCCTTATATTGGATGGAACGCTGCATCCTGGCGGCTATGTTTTTTATGGAGTTGGACAGGATGCGCCGGGAGAGGAAGGGCGTTTTGCCTGTTTTTGCGCAGGGGAAGGGGCCGGAGGGCTTTGCGCCGTGGAAAAAAGAGGCGTTGGGAGGACTGCTTTTGTTGGTGACGGTTTTGGCCGGAACCGTGGAGGCGGGAAGAAGTCTGGCCGCCGCCGACAAGGAATGCCAGGCAAGGGCTGTGGCGGATATGGTGGATAAGGGGATGAAAGGGTATTGCAGGGAGCATCCGGGGAATTTTTACTTTTTTGACGTTTATTCGGCGGTTTCTTATCCGCTGGAACCTTATCAGGGCACGCCATATGCGGAGAAGATGTTTGCGGAGGTGGATAACCGTTATGGCAATTATGACATTATGGGCGGGTGGCTGGTGAAAAGCCCTTCTTACCGGAAGAAATTGCAGGCGTTTGGGATTGGCTCCATGCGGGATGCTTTGTTATATCAGGATAATGTATATATGATGGCGGAACTGCGGAAGGGGACGGAAGGGTTTGAGGATTATTTTAAGGAGCTGGGGATAGAAGTGGAAGTGGAACTGGTGGATATGGCAGGGGATTTGATTGGGGTGTATAAAATAGAGGGCATTGGGAAGGGCATTTAGGGAAACCTATGGAGGATGCGGCAGGGGATAGGATATAGGGCGGAAAGAAAGGCGTGGTTGCATATATGCGGAAAATCAGGATAGAAGGGAAGAAGGTAATTCTCCGGCGGATGGAGCGGACGGATACGGAGCGGATTGTAACGTGGAGGAATAAGGAAAGGGTCAGGGGGCATTTTATTTACCGGGAGGCGTTTACGCCCAAGGGACATGAGCATTGGATGGAAACCATGGTGGAAACCGGAAGGGCAGAGCAGTGGATTATTTGTGAAAAGAAAGAGATGCGTCCGGTGGGCAGCGTCTATTTCCGGGATATAGACAGGGAAAAAAAGGAAGCGGAATACGGGATTTTCCTTGGCGAGGACGATGCGGTTGGGAAGGGATATGGGTCGGAGACTGCCCGCCTGGCGGTGGACTATGCATTTCATGAAATGGGGCTTGCCAGGCTGGTCCTGCGTGTCTTTACGGATAATGAGGCAGCGGTGAAAAGCTACGAACAGGCGGGGTTTGTGAAAGAATCCGTGCTGCAGGCAGTGGAATGCTCGGATGGCGAGAAGAAGGATATGTTTTTTATGACGCTGGAGAAAGGAAGGCGCAGGAAAGTAAGCTTTGTAATCCCATGTTACCGTTCGGAAGCCACGCTGCCAAAAGTAGTGGCGGAAATCCAATCTGCGATGAAAGAGCTGGGAAGGCGGGGGCAAGGCTATAGGTATGAGATTGTATTGGTAAATGACAGTTCGCCGGACGATACGTTTGGGACGATTCGGCGGCTGGCGGAGGAGGACGGGCGGATTAAGGGAATCAACCTGGCGAAGAATTTCGGGCAGCACGCGGCATTGATGGCAGGGTTCCATTATGTAAGCGGCGATATTGTGGTCTGTCTGGACGACGATGGGCAGACGCCTGCCGATGAGGTGGGGAAGCTGCTAAAGGGCATAGAGGAAGGCTCCGATGTGGTTTATGCCAAATATGAGCATAAGAAGCATTCCATGTTTCGGAATTTCGGGAGTCGGGTGAATGAAGAAATGGCGAAGGCAATGTTGGGGAAGCCAAGGGATTTGTATGTGTCCAGTTATTTTGCGGCGCGGCGTTTTGTAGTGGAGGAAATGAAGCGGTATACCAATGCCTACCCTTATGTGATTGGGCTGGTTCTGCGGACGACGAAGCGAATCAGCAATGTGACGGTAAACCACCGGGAAAGGGAAGTGGGGACTTCCGGCTATACCTTTGGAAAGCTGTTGGCTTTATGGTTTAATGGTTTTACCGCATTCAGTGTGAAGCCGTTGCGGATTGCTATGGTGATTGGGGTAGCCTGTTCCTGCGTGGGGTTTTTATACGGGATTTATACGGTGGTGAAAAAATTTATTAACCCGAATGTGCCTATGGGATTTAGCTCGCTGATGGCCGCAGTGGTATTTATGGGCGGTATGACGATGGTAATGCTGGGCCTGGTGGGGGAATACGTTGGCAGAATGTACATTTCCATGAACAGTTCCCCTCAGTTTGTGGTGCGGGAGATTGTGGGCGAAGGCGCCGGTATGCAGGAGGAGAAGCGGTAGATTTTGCATAGCGCTTGGAAGCGGTTGAAATGTACGGTCGGCTTTTGTTTAAGGGAAGGGGCGTTTATTAGGAAGCCTGGAAGGGTTTGCAGAATGGGAATAGAATTAGGAAGCCTGGAAGGGTTTGCAGAATGGGAATGTAACTAGGAAGCCTGGAAGGGTTTGCAGAACGGGAATAGAATTAGGAAGCCTGGAAGGGTTTGGCAAAAGGGGTTTATAGGAAGTTTGGAGAATATTTGTAAAATAAAATTTGCGGAAGGAAGCGGCAAAAGAGCGGAGGGCATACAGGGGCGTGAAGGGTATGTGGGAAAACGGGAAAAAGGATAAAGTGGTTTTGGCGGTTTCGGGTGCATTGGCCCTGGCTGCGGTCTGGGGCCTGCCGCAGATGCTGAATCTAAAGGGAAATACGCTGGCGGTTAGCAATAGTTGGTTTAGCGTGTTTATGTATGGCGTTTTATGGTTTATGTGTTACCGGGCATTGTCTGCGGTCTGGTTGGGAAGGGTGTGCGGTAACACAGCGGCAAAAGGCAGGGGGAAGACAGGGGGCGACGGAAGCGGCAAAAGCCATGGGCTGTGGGCGGCGGGCGCCATTGCCGGGCTGTTTTCCCTCTGCACTGCGTTTGGGGTGCAGTTAGACCGGGCGGAAAATGTGGATTTCAGGGACGGCAGGATGTGGCTGGCAGTATTGATATGGGCAGTGGTATGGGCGGTTTGGATATACTATGGTTGGATGTGGCTGGAACAGAGAAGCGGTCGGGAGGCGACGCAAGGGGCGCTGTCTGCTGCGGGAAGAGGAGGCAGGAGCGTTGGGAAGGGACGGCTGTCCCTATGGCTTGGGAAATGGGATGGCCTGGCAGGATGGAAACAGGCATGTTTGACGGCGGTTTTTTTGTTTTTTTGCTGGTTTGTGGTTTTCCTGGCGGTTTATCCCGGATTTTTTGTGTATGATGCGCAGGATGAGCTGGCGCAGGTGCAGACGAGGCAGTTTACCACCCATCATCCGCTTCCTCATGTGCTGCTGTTGGGGGGCGTTATACAGGCGGTGCATAAGATAACGGGATTGTACAATATGGGCATTGCCGTATATACGCTTTTGCAGATGGCGGTAATGGCCGGAGTGTTTGCTTATGCGCTTATGCGCTTAAAGCGGTCAGGGGTCTGCAGATGGCTGCGGGTGGTCAGCGCGTTATATTTTGCCTGTTTTCCGGTCAATGTGATGTTTGTGCTTTGTTCGGCCAAGGACGGCATTTTCAGTGGGGCGCTGTTGCTGTTGCTTGTCTGCCTGACGGAAATGGCTTTGCGGCCGGAGGAGTTTTTTTCCAATCGGAAGAAGATGCTGTTGTTTGGCTTTAGCGCTTGGGTGATGATGAGTTTCCGGCATAATGGGCTGTATGCTTTTTTGGCGCTGGCGCCTGTCATGCTTCTTTTTTATGGAAAAGGGCGGCGAAAGAAGATGGGACTGCTGCTTGTGGCTGTGTTTGCGGCATATGGGCTGACGTCGTCGGCGTTTGCCGGGGCGTTGTCCGCACAGGCGGGAGGAAAGCAGGAGATGCTGACCGTGCCGGTGCAGCAGCTTGCCCGTGTCTGGAAGTATGAGGAGGAGAGCCTGACCCAGGGGCAGAAAGAAACGTTGTATGAAATCCTGCCCAAGGACGCGCTTTCTTTTTATACGCCGAAAGTGTCGGATGGGGTGAAGCGATGGTTTGACAATGAGGCGTTTGCTTCGCAACCGGGGAAATATATCCGGCTGTGGGCAAAGGTAGGGGCGCAGCATCCGTTTACTTACCTGAATGCCTGGTTTATGACTTCTTATGGTTTCTGGTACCCGGATACTGTGATTGACGTATACCGGGGGAACGGAGTGTTCACTTTTACTTATGGGGACAGTTCCTTTTTCGGCTATGAGGTGGAGTTGCCGGGACAGCGGGAAAGCAAGATTCCCTGGCTGGACCGTTGGTACCGGGCTATGTCGTTGGAAATTGCCCAACAGAATGTCCCGGTGGTTTCCATGCTGTTTTCGCCGGGTTTTCTTTTCTGGATATTTGCGTTCACGGGTGGATATGCTTATTATAGGAAGAAATATGGGCTGCTGCTTCCGTTTGGGCTATTGTTTCTTGTGTGGCTGACCGTGATTTTAGGCCCCACTTACCTGCCGCGCTATGTGCTGATTTTATGGTTTGCGCTGCCGGGAGCTGCAGCAGTTCTTGTAAATAAGGATTAACTGTGCTATACTATGCCGGAGGTTGGTAAAATATGCCGGAAAGAGTTGCCAGAAAAAGTTTTACAAAAAGATATTTTGCAAGAAGATATTTTACCGGAAAATGTTTTGGCGGAAAATAGGAAAATCTAGCAAAACATTTGTTTGGAATATGGTATATAGAGTATAGGATTTAGAATACGGAATGTAAAATAGGAATGGAGATTTGGTATGTATAAAGTGGTGAAACAGAGCCGGGCTATACAGTGCGTTATAATTGTATTGACGTTTCTTGTCATGCTGACCATATATCCCTTGCGGCTGTGGGAGGAGACGATACCGTCGGTAAGCAACCAGAGGCTGGCAGGTTCCTCCGACAGTGTGGGGGAGGATTATTTATTGCAGCGTTTTATTGCCCAGTATGACCATTTGGGCACAATCAGCCTGTATGTGGTGGATTTCCAGAATGGGTGGAATTATGACCAGCGGGTGGATTATTTCCTGTTCCGTATGCTGGATTCGGACATGGAGATTATGTTTGAACAGCAGGTGGACGTGCGGTTTATTGATATTCCCGGTTTCTGCCCTGTATATATCAACGAAGATTTGGAAGTGGGGAAGGATTACTATTTTTTCCTGCAGGGGGTGAAAGGGAGCCGGGTCTGGTTCGGGCTGGAGGAAACGGAACAGGCAGGCACGCCTTATGTGAGCCGTCTGATTTACAATTATGATGAGGTGGAGGGACACAACATCATTGGGGAATACCATTATACGGTGCCGCTGCGCAAGGATAAGGTGTTCCGGTATGGCCTTGTTTTGGGCGCTGTGCTGGCAGCTCTTTTAGCGGCGGTGGAGTTATTTACCAGGCTGACGAAAAAGGACAGGCTGGTTACGGTAGGGTATGCGCTTCGTATGTCAGCCAATGGGCTGGCGG
>CAJTQO010000015.1:0-6266 GCA_910578405.1 uncultured Lachnospiraceae bacterium
GCCGACAGACAGCGGAAAAGATACCACCTTTCTACGCATTTAGGCTATAAAAGAAGCCCGTAAATCAAGGCTTTTTTGAGATAATCAACCATTTTAGAAAACAAATTTGTTCTCATGAGATTTTCTTTGCCTACTAAAACGGAAGCATTTAAATTAGAATCATCACACCAAGTCCCCAGGGTTACATAATACAATATCAATTCAGGATTTTTCTTCAGTTTATTTCCCTTACTAAAAATATAATCTTTAAGTTCAATAAATTTTTGCATCTCCGGAGTACAAAATATAGATGTATCATCACTAAAATATATTCTCGAAAAGGTAAATAAATTTGAAATTTCTGTATTATCAAAAGATGTCGAAGTTTTTGTTTGTATCAATAAAAATTTTACTGAAATTGATTGATTTAACGAAATAAGTAAATCAATATCCTCTATGCTGTTTATTATTTTTTGGTTTACGATTATTGCAATTCCATCTATTCCTTGTGTGCCTTTTCCAGTAGTTATTTCATCTAAATCAAAGTCATTTGTTCCATAAATAGTATTAACAACGCAATAATTTGAAAAATATTCAAACAATAATGCTGAATCATTATAATTTAAACTCAAATCATTTTGAAAGGCATCAAGCATGCTTTGAGTAATTCTATCCATTTTTATTCCTCCAATAATGTATAAAGTATTATCATTATACCCTTTTAACTGACCTTTTTCAACAGTATGTCTATACATATCACTCACCTCGTAATATAAAAACTCATGTTTATAAATAGTATTCCCTATTATTGTCAAAAAGTCAGTATAAAATAAATTGTACCACAAAAGGGACACCTATTTATGAAAAGATAAAATGTCCTTTGGCATATCACTATTTAATTTAATATACAAAGTAGTTTATCGCTATTACGCCGTTTTCCGCTGGTGTCTCTGTGTTACATTACTATCAATAAAAGGCTGAATCCCCTCGAATTCAATATGAAACCGTGCAAGCCTGGTAATGGAATTCTCTGCACTGCTTCTATAAGCCTCCAGCAACTGTTCTATCTTAGGCTGAATCAGATATGGCTGTACTGGTTCATGTTTCGCACCCATAATCCTGACAGAAACTTTTCTGTAAACCCCACGCTCCTCCTGTTTATCCGCCAATGCAAGATAATGTATCTGCTTGATGACGCTCTCCGATAAAGGCATCTGCTCTTTTACCAAATCCTGCACAAAATCAAATGCCTCTTTATGCCCGACTGCCTCCATATGGTCTTTTAACGGTTTCCTGTCAATCGTCAGGCCACGCAAAACCATATCCGTCTCACGCAGGGTCAGAATATTTCCCTCAATTGCATTATTGGAATTATAGGTATACTCAACAATAAATTCTTCTGTCAGACGCTCCAATTCCCTTTTGTCAGCGGACGTCTGGCATCCAGTTCCCTTTTCTTCCTTTCTATAGCTGTCAGTAAACTTTCTGTTGCTTTAAACCGTCCATCCTCTGGTTCTCCTGCATCCGCTGGAATCATCCAACGGCGTCCTTCACGGGTGGCGCCGGAAACTTTTCCTTCTGCGCATAATATACGCACACGCTTGTCAGAAATCCCCCATTTCTCTGCAGCCTATTTTTCGGAATAATAACAATCGTATTGTCTCGCTTTTAGTTGGAATATTTTCATTACCTCCCAACTAATTGAAGGGTTAGCATCCGCTTTCCGGGTAAGTGAATGGAACACCGCCGCTATTCAAAACCAACCCGCTATTCACTTATGCCTTTTAAAATTTTTTCCAATAACATTACATAGCCTTTAAATTCTGATAAGCCTTTCTCAGTAAGCTGATATGTGCTTTGTGGCTTTCTGTTAATAAACTCCTTTCTACAATTTATATATTCCCATTCTTCCAGTTTTGCAAGCTGAGCCCCAAGATTGCCTGATGTGGCGTCTGTAAGACGCTGAAGCTCTTTGAAGTTCTTTTCGCCCGTAACTAATGCGGAAATGATGGCAAGACGGAGTTTATTGGTAAACGCCTCTGGCATTGAAAAAAAATCCACCTTATTTTTCTTCCTTTCTCTTTTTTAGATATAATCCCATAAAAATCATACCGACTGACAAAAGAACTGTGGTAAAAACAGTAATGGCATTTATTTTCACATCATTCCCATGAAAATCCGCTACCCTTACTTCCAAACCAGTCCCCTCCAAAATAAGAAAAAGAAATACCATTACCAGAGAAACTCTTTGTATCAATTTATCCTGAATAACAAATCCCATAACAAAACATCCGGTTATCACAAAAACAAATCGGAAAAGGGGCTGGATAAATTGAACATTACCTGCCTTTCCATAGCTGGCTATATGAAAAAATATACGGAATGCTTCCCCTCCAACCAGCAGCATCCCCCATATATTGATAAGGCTGATGCTCAGTTCATTTTCAAACTGTTTCAATCTTTTATGATAAATGAGATAAACCATAAAATACCCTATAACCGACACAAGGCTAATCCCCCTAAAAAGGCCCCATATTGCCAAACTGATATCCTCCATTCTTTTCATAACTCCAAACACCAGTGCATACGAAAAACAGGTAAGTATCTGGACAGCTCCAATACCAATAAAAAAGTCTGACACTTTGGAAAAGTCATTCTGTGTCTTATCAATGACTTTTTTAATTAAATTAACATCTTCAATCGCTTCTGTAATTTTTTGACTCATAATATGCATCTCCTTACTCTATTTTATAGACTACTCTATTATAGTACACGCCTACTGTCGTTTTGTCAACAATAATATGACATTGATTGAAATTTGGCATTGATTCACCCTCATCCTACGCTGTATGTAGAATTCCTTATTGGGGGATTTTCAAACATAGAAAGCACAAAACAACCATGCCAGAAATAAGCGCATAGACCTCATCTACACACGCTTATCCCTCACGGCAGACGCTGCGGCGCTTAAGAACCGACATCTTTCGATGGCCTGGACGGAAGTCTATGGTTGGCGCCAACTTGAAAAGCTTAAGTTAATGGCACTGCCTAAAGTCAACACTTCTTGGAATGGCGGATGCACCCACCGATAAAAGGCTATCGTTTTCGATATTCCATAACGCAAAAAATAACGATAACCCATTTTCCAAAGGAACTATCGTTATTTTTTGCACCTAAAGGATTGCCACATTTTTTAAAGATTATCGCATTTTTTAAGGGGCCATCCACATTGGCTCTGGTTATCTGCGTGTGTAAATCAGCTCGACAATTCCATTATAAGTCTGTGTAGAAACTAACTTTAATTTGATTTCTTCCGGCGCTGTTCCAAATAGCCGGATACCAGAGCCTAAAACCGTCGGAATGACCGAAATATAGTATTCGTCAATTAAATTATTTTGAACTAATTGTTGAACTATGCTTGCTCCTCCACAAATCCAAATGCCCTTCCCCTCTTTGTTTTTTAATTCTCTCACAAGATGAGACGGCGCTTTTCCCGTAAAGAAGATTTCCTTTTCTGAGGGTAACTTTCTATGTGTAATGACATAACTGGTCAGATTGGCATATATCCATTCTGTGGGAGACAGCTCAGTCACAATTTGATGATAGGTGTCCCACCCCATAATAACCGTATCCACATCCTGTACAAATACTGAATAAGTATCCACATTTTCCACACTCATGTCCTGTCCATTAAGCCAGTTTACATTGCCACACTCATCCGCAATATACCCGTCAAGGCTCATTGCAATAAATAAAATAACTTTTCTCATGGAACCGTCTCCTCTATGCAAATTAGAATATCTTGTTTATTCCCAACGTCAGAATTATACCTTAATCCTTTCCAAATTTCCATACAGACCAGCGCCTCCCTATCCGTCATCTTTCCATATGCAGAAACAGCGGGCAGGATATCCGGAAATTCCCGGAACCTGCCCGCTGTTTTCTTACGCGTTCTTTTTCCGCCGCCCGTCCGGCGTCATCAAATGAACCCTAGTGTTTTCCCAAGCCAGTACCCAAGCCCCAACGCCCAGCTTGTAAATATTCCATACAAAATCACCGGCCCGGCAATGGTGAAAATTTTGCACCCAATCCCGAATACCTGTCCCTCTTTCTTAAACTCTATGGCCGGAGCCGCTACGCTGTTGGCAAACCCGGTAATCGGAACCAACGCTCCGGCGCCTCCAAATTTCACAATAGACGGATATATGTTGAAACCCGTCAAAAGGATACTGGCAAGAATCAGCAGCAGGGAACACCAGCCGCCTGCCGTCTCCTTATCCAGCCCCAAGGTATTCGTTGCATAATTGAGAATGCACTGCCCGATAATACAAATGACACCCCCAACCAGAAAGGCTTTCGCCATCTGCAGCCATAGGTTATGCGTGGGGGTCACTTCTTTGACATATTCCTGATACTCCTGTTTTGTTTGTTCATCCATATTGTTTTTATTCCGGTTTGGCATCTTCACTGCGAATGCCCTCCTCCTTACAAGAATTCCTGGTCGCTTTCGCTCCCCGAAATCCTTCCGGGCTTTCTCTGGTTCGATGCTGTTTTTAGTTTCCAGTTTGGCATCTTCTTCTCGAATGCCCTTCTCCTTGCAAGCATTTCCGGGCGCTTTCGCTCCCTGAAATCCTTCCGGGCTTTCTTCGCTTTGACGCTGTATGCAATTCCCTTTTCCACGCTAATAGTATCTGCTGTTTCTTATGGATTATGCAACCGGCAGCGCGCTGTATGCATTGGGGCCGTAAAATCCGTTTAGATTATATTTCCGTTTCATTCCCTTATATTCCTCCATGCAGATACACCGCCTTAATAAAATATAAAAGGCTCCCGACCGCTTTTCCAAGCGCAATGCATAACACTACAATCCCTAACCCATGCCGGAAACCGATTCTTCTGGTGAAAACAGGGATGGTATTGAGCATCTCTGCAATGGCCAGCGCCAGGCACCCGACGAAAATCCCGGCAAAAAAACCAAACAAAACCACTACCGCCGTGCCAATCCATGTCCACACCGCCTCCGTTCCCTGACCCAACAGCCGGTTTTCCCTGACCCATTCCCCTATTTTTCCATATCGGTCAAAAACGCTGAAAAATGTCCCCGCCATTACGCCGAATACCACCGCTTCCTCAAAAAGGAGAACTTTCCTGCTCACATGCATTTTCCCTGCAAAGCGCGGAATCAGCCCAACCGAAATGAGTACGGTAAAAACTCCTCCGGCCGCAAACAGCCCAAAGCTGGTTCCCACAACTGCCAGGAATAATTGTTTAAGAAACATCAATGGTCTTCCCCTCCCTGTCTGCCGTTTCAATCAGGGCATCGTTTACATCTTTCTCATAAATACGCATTTCCACCTCAATAGGAGTTGGGTCCTTTGTAATCCTCCTGCCTCCGATATGGTTAAAGAAAATGGTAATCCCCGCCGCAAGCCCGATGGAATACGTAAACTCCAAAATGGAATAGCCTGGCGCCTGCTGCCCCATGACCAGTTCATATACTTTGCCAAATACCTGGTTAATCCCCACATCGTTATGAAACGCCATAATAGTAAAGGCCGTGCCAAAGAAACTGATGCAGGCTACAAACACCACCTTCCATGTCTGCGCCAGCCCCTTATGCTTGTCCACTTTCACCAGTTCCACCAATACATCCGTTTCCCCCATGTTCTGCACTTCCACTTCCGGACAGAGCCGGGTAATCATCTCCACCAGCTTCAATACGCTAAACACCTGCCGCTTTTGCTCATCCTTTCCGAAACGGTGTATTTTCATCGCCTTTACTTTCGCCGTAATATTGGAATCCTTACAGTAAATCTTGGCCACGTCTTTCAGGAATACCTCTTCCTTTGTCACCTCCACATTCCGTTCCGCTTTTAAATACAAAGTCTCCTGTGCCATAAAAATCCTTTCCCTCTCCCCTGCCTTTCCCTTTGCCCTTGCTACAACCACACATAAAAACACTTCCATTCTCTTATCCCTTATTATGGCAGGAAAACAAATTTTTATGCACACAACCCCATACTAACGCCGCCAGGCTTCACCCAATATCCGTTTAAAATCGAGTCGGGGGAATTTAATCCCCCTCTCACACCACCGCCCATGCCGTTCGGCATGCCCGGGAATGTTCTCCGGGGCCGGTGGCTCCGGCGCAGGTGTTTCCGGGGCAGGAGCATCCGCCGGGCCAGTATCGAACAAGTTGGGCTGGGGATTTTCCTCCGGGCTCACGTTCAATTTTTCGTCTGCCATTCGTTACCTCCTTTTTTAATTTCATGAATGTTGCACAAATC
>CAJTQO010000015.1:6276-74020 GCA_910578405.1 uncultured Lachnospiraceae bacterium
TGTGATAGCTCTGATTATATTTTTTTGTTCTTGCAGGCTCCGAAAAGCCTTGATATTACAGTGTTCCTATTAAAACTCATTCATAAAGAGTATAAATATACTCTTTATGAGAATTTGAGGATTGTTACGTTGAACGACATTCCATATAAAAACATTCTAAAGCATACTCTGCTATTGGAAAACGGCTTAGACTGACGAAAGAAAAAGTGACGGATTTATATAATCATCACTATCACGTCCTGTTTTGTGAGTTATTGGAAAAACTGATAGAAATTACTGGAGACGCCAGTTTAAACAACGACCATTGGGACACCTACCACCTTAAAAACGTGAAAAAGAAATATGATGACCTAATGAATGAATATCCTGAGTTATGCAAAAACATTCTTGAAATCCTAAACAAATAAACAAGCTCAGAAGATTTGAAAACTAATTGACATATTTCCTTATCATACATATAATAATAGTATAAGGCAGACAACAATGAGTGTCTGTTAAAGCGTGGAAATAAAGGAGTGCGCCGGTATGCATTGTTTTATGGAGCTTTCAGGAGGGGTTGTGCAATGAAACCTCAAACCGGCTCAGGCAAATTGTTCTATGGAATGATCTGCTGAAAGAAAATGCTCAAAAAGTCCCTGCCACATGGCAGGGACTTTTGCATACAGAAAAGAGGATACCTATGGATTTATTACAACAATGTGCGCAAGAATTTGACCGTCTGATTCCTTACCAGTATCATATCATGATTGGGCGTAAAGGAAAGTCATTGGAGTTCACCCTCTCTTTTGACCGTGCCGACTTTCATCATCTTGCTGGATTACATAAGCTGCGGGATAATGTGCGCTTCCAGACAGGAAAACGTGCAGACATTATGAAGGAAATTCTTGATGGACGCCTCACCTTTTCCCATACACAGCAAAGCACCTTTTTCAACGAAATGAAACTGCGCCTCCATCCATTGACACAGCTAGAACAATTTCTGGACAGCAATGAAATCGTATTCCGCTATAACGCGAAAGCAAATATTTTTTCTGCCATACAAGCAGACTATCTTTTGCAAAACGATTTTAAAGGTACGCCTGTCTATCTCTTTTTAGCACAGCGTTCCGATGAGGACACACAAGTATGCCGCACATTTTTTCCAAAGACCGTGAAAGACTACACAGAAGGGCAGCCACGTTATACACTGCTCAAAAAGGAAAAGCGAAATGTAATTACCAATGAAACGATTGTCCAATACGACCGCATTGCTCTAAAGAACACAAATAAACCAGAAAACTGACACGCGCTCTCAGCGTTATGTTTCTTTCTGGCTCTCCAGTTTCGATAATTCCAACCCTAAAATCCTGTCAATGTTTCTGCTTTGCCTTCTGGTATTCTATCATCTCTTTCCGCGCCGTTTTATACTCCTCATAACACGCTTTTTTCTCTAATAATAATTCGGCATATTCCTTAGAAAGCTACGCCACTTTTGGAACAGGCTTGCCCCCTAATGCATCAAAAGCTGCTTTTGCCGCTTCATGTTTTTTGATTTCGTCCACGTATGCTGCATAATATTTTTATGGTGCGACTTTGTATACTCTTTATAAGTATCCCGCGTTTTAGAATAACGGGCTTTTCCAATGGCATCACGCCCCACAAACACACAGTTGCGATAGTGGCGGCTTTCATAGAGAAGTCCTTTGGCAATACAGTGACTAATGATGTCTGCATCAATCCCCCTCTGTTGTAAATAAGATACCACAACCGTCCCGCACAGGTTTTCTTCGGGCAGGGAAAACGGCTTTTGGGACTTCTGCTTTGGCATGGTAAGCGGCGGTTTTCTTTCTGCCGCGCCCCGTTCCCCACAAAGTATTTCCAGTCCTTGGGGTCAAAGCCCGCGCCGAGGGTGGATGCCCGGAGCCGGGTGTGCTTGTCCTGCCCCGGAGCGAGGAACGACACCACGCCGCCCCGCCCATGCCGTTCGGCATGCCCGTCATACCAAAAAAGCTGCAGGCAGTGTATAACAAGCCTGCAGCGCCGTGGGGAAAATGCTATTCCACAATACAATATTCCATATATTCATAATGAAGTTTTGACCCTTCCACAATGGCATCCGGCAGCAAAGCCCGCGCCACCAGCTTTAACTCATCGCTTTCTATATCGGTCCTCTTTAAATTTGCATAATCCCCTTCGATACTCACTACCACATAATCAAATGCATTCATCCTGTCTGTTCTCCTATTCCGGTTTTGCCTTACCAAAAAATGCCCCTTGCATGGAAACATCACAAGCCGCTTCCTAAAATGCACGGCTCCATCCAGCCATCCTTCCAGACATTTCCCGGGAAAGCCGTTTCCCATTTTCACATCCGTTTGTCCCTATGTCAGCCTCTCCCGCATCCTCACCAGTATCTTTTTCTCCATCCGGCTCACCTGCACCTGGCTGACGCCCAGTTTCTTTGCCACCTCCACCTGTGTCTTGTCCTGAAAATAACGCAGGGTAATGAGCAGCCTTTCCTCATCCCCAAGCTCCCCCATCAATTGCTGTAACAGCATATGGTTTAACAGCTTTTCATTTTCATCCCGTTTCTCCGGAAGCCTGTCCACCAGGTAGATTTCATTGCCATCGGACTGATAGACTGACTTGTATATGGATTCCACCTCCACACTGGCCTCCATGGCCATCACCACTTCCTCTTTTGACAAGCCCGTCGCCTGGGCGATTTCCTGCAGGGACGCATCCCTGCCTTCTTCCTGGGCAATCCGCTCTGCCGCCTGCTTCACTTTCCAACCGTTTTCCTTTAAGGAACGGCTCACTTTCACCATCCCGTCATCCCGCAGGAAACGTTTGATTTCACCGCTTATCATAGGCACCGCATAGGTGGAAAACTTCACGTCAAAAGATAAATCAAACTTGTCAATGGCTTTCATCAGCCCTATGCTCCCTATCTGGAACAAATCCTCCGCGTCGTAGCCCCTGCCCAGGAAACGCCGGACAATATGATGCACCAGCCCCAGGTTCTTCTCAATCAGTGCCTCCCTCGCTTCCTTATCTCCTGCCTGTGAACGTGCAATCAGAACAGAAACTTCTTCCATAAGCTATTCCCCGTCCCCAATCCACGGGACGCACCCGACCTTTTTCTTCATCAGGATTTTGGTCCCCTCCCCCAGGCCGGACACCACCTCCAGGTCATCCATAAACGCTTCCATAAATGGAAATCCCATCCCTGAGCGGTTTAACTCCGGTTTTGTCGTAAAAAGCGGCTCCATTGCCTGCTCCACATCCGCAATGCCTTTTCCCTCATCCGCCACTTCAATATGTATCACATCCCCTTCCAGCAGGCAGTGCAGCTTCACTTTCCCATTGGCCAGGCCGTCGTACCCATGGATAATGGCATTGGTCACTGCCTCGGAAACCGCAGTCTTTATGTCGGAAATTTCCTCCAGCGTAGGATCCAGCTCCGATACAAAAGCCGCCACCGCCACCCGTGCAAAGGATTCATTGGCTGATATGGCGTCGAACTCCATCTTCATCTCGTTCTTCATCCTGTCCCTCCCTAGTCCATGATTTCCACTATTTTATGCAAACCCGATATCATCAGCAGCCGCCGGATACGGTGGTCGGCATGAATGGCAAACACCTTCCCGCCGAAACAGGCGATTTTCTTATACCGCCCCATTATAATGCCTATGCCGGAACTATCCATGAACCTTGTATCTTCGAAGTCAAACACCACGTTGCTTACGTTTTCCCGCAGAATAAACCTGTCCGCATTTTCGCTTATGTAAGATGATTGGTGATGGTCAATCTCCGCCGGCATCTTTACCATCAGATAATTGTCAATCACTTTGAAATCCTCTTCCATATCAGTCTCCTTCCACACTGCCCCATGCCGCCCCACCCTAACAGCCATAGCCCGATAAAGCGTCCCATTGTCCGGGGCATTTCCCCTTTTTGAAACTTTTCCCCCTTTGAATACTTTCCCTTTTTTGAAGCTTCCCCCTTTTGAATACTTTCCCTTTTTTATGCTTCCCCCTTTTGAAATTATACATCGTTTAAATGCTTTTCCTCCTCTGGAAACCTTTCCCCCTTTACCACCCATTTTTTACATTGTTCAAACAGCGCCGATTGCAAATAAGGTAAAAAAAGAAGGCACCGCCCATCATGCCCTCTTTTGTAACCCGCTCACCCTACAGCCGTTGACGGATCCCCATCCAGCTCGGTAAGGAACCGCTTGGAATTCCTCGCCTTCTCCGTCCCCGGGAACTTCTGCTGCACTTCCTCATATGCCTCTTTCGCCTTGGCGTTATTTTCCGTCAGGCGGTAACAATGCGCCAGATAATAAAGAGCATCCCCGTTGGCTTCATTATACTGATATGCCTTCGCCAACAAAGGGAGAGCCTGCGCATACTGCTCCTGCCTATACAGTTCATACCCTTCGTCATAATATGCCTTGGCCAATTCCGGGCCGACCAGTGTAGTCAAATTCTGGTGCAGGGCTTTGAAATCCGCCGAAACGGAATCTCCCAGTTCTTCCAGGTTAATTTCATCCAGCGACTCCGCCACTGCCATTACCTGGGTTGCATCCGCCAAATAAGCATTGGCCGCTTTCAACAGCTTATCCATCGCCTGTAAAGCTCCGTCCGTACCTACATATCCATCTAAATCCGCCTGCAAGGCAGAATTTGACTCTGTCAGTCCATGAATCTGCTGCTCCAGTTCCCCGATGGTCGCCGTCTTTGCATCCAACTGCTCCCGCACGGTCTGAAGCTCATCGTCATTTACTGCCTTGACCGCCTGAATCCGCGCCGGAAGAATCAAAAACCACGCAGCGGCAACCCCAATGGCAATCCCAATGGCCATATTGACTACCGTGGACATCCCTTTGGCTTCCCTCCGGTTCATCGGTTGGATAATGGTTTCATTCCCACTCTGGTATTTAATTACATTTCCCTGCTTCCCCTTCTTCTTAAGCGGCGCTTTCGCGCTTTCCTCCGGCGTGAGCATACGCTCCACTTCCTTTAGGTAGCGCATCGTAATGGTATTGCTTGTGTCAATCTGACGGCATTTATATAATTCCCGGCGCGCCTTCTCCCACTCCTCGCTGTTGATATACAATAACGCCAACAACTGATGGGCGCGGACAAACTTAGGATTCAGGGACAGCACCTTCTTCAACTGTATCACTGCCAAATCCAGGCTTCCCTGATGGCAGTACAACAGGGATTGGTTGTATTTCTTAATTGTCTGGTTCACAGAATCCAGCCGTGACTGGTTGGACTGTATCATATTTATATAATCATCCGCAATGTTCTTCTGCGGCTTTAAATTCTTGCTAATCACCCATTCACTGAGCGCCGCCACCACTTCTCCCATTTCAAAATAAATCAGCCCCAGCAGATTCCTGGCCTCTATATGGTTCTTATTGAATTTCAGACTCTGCCGCAGGCTCACCAACGCCCCGGTCAAATCCCGCACCTGCGCCTTCTCCAGTCCGTCATTGTAATAACGGTTGGCAATAAACATAATTTTCTTATACAGCGTTACATCTGCCCCGCAGGCAGTGCAGAAACCGTGTTCCGATAACAGACGCCCGCAATTATAACATACCATACCGCCACCCCTATTCTTCCTTCTTGTCGTCCTTAGCCGGAGACTCTTCCTGGGCCTGGTTCTGCGCCTGGGCCGCCTGGCTGTTTTCATAAGCCTCTCTGCTGACATCGCTAATCATCTTTACCAATATATCTGCCATATCCGTTAAATCCTGATTATAAATAGCCTCTTCCGCATCTTCCACTTCAAGGCTAAGATGGAACTTTTTGAGTTCCTCTTCAAAATTAATCATCCGTTCTCCTCCTTAACAGCTCCTTCACCTCACCAACCAGATAAAGCGAGCCTGCTATATATATAAAGTCTTCCTCTTTTTTCCTTTTTTCCAATGCCGGCAGCGCCTGCGCCGGCTCCTCAAACAACAATGTTTCCCTAAAGCGCCCGCCGGATGCAAACAAGCTTTCCAACTCTTTTGGCGCAGCCGCCCGGCCGCTATGGATTCCAACCACTGCAACCGTGTCAAACAACGGCTTTTCCTGCAAAATCCCAATCATTCCTTTGTAATTCTTATCCGCAACGGCAGAAAATAACAGATGCCTCCGGCCCTGGCAGCCATCGGCTTCCACCGTTTCCACAAATGCCCGCATCCCGTCTTCGTTATGCGCGCCGTCTAAAAAAATATGGGGAAGCGCTTCTTCCATCCGGCCTTCCCAGACGGTTTCCTGAAATCCCCTTTTCACCTGCTCCCTTGTCATTGAGGCAATGCGCCTATCCTCTGACTGCCTCTGCAGCTCCTCCAGGCAGCGGACTGCCACCGCTGCATTTTCCATCTGATACAATGCCGTAGTGGAGAGCGAAAGCCTAATATAATCATAATACTGGCATTGGATGGAAAAATCAATGCTTTTCTTTGTTAATTTCTTATAAACACAATCCTTTTTTCCTACCGCAATTACCCGGTTTCCCAGCGTTTGCGCCCTTTTGCGCACTACCTCAGAGGCTTCCTTTCTTTTATCGCACAATACGACCGGAACCCCCTCTTTGAGTATCCCTGCCTTTTCCCACGCAATCTGCGCAATCGTGTCCCCCAGGTATTCCATATGATCCATGCCAATCTCTGTGATTACCGTCAAAATGGGGCGTTTGACTGCATTGGTGGCGTCCAGCCGCCCGCCTAACCCTGTCTCCAACACCACATATTCCACCCCTTCCTCCCGGAAAATCACCATTCCCATCAGGAATAACAGCTCGAAAAACGTCGGATGGTATTCCGGCCTTCCCATAGAGCGTCTGACCTCTTCCAGGCGTTCCATGACAGCCGCCAGCCCTTTCAAAAACCGCCCTTTTCCTATTATTTCCCCATCCACCCGGAAACGTTCCCTCATCTGCGCCAAATGGGGCGACGTGAACATCCCTGTCCGGCATCCCGCCTCTTTTAGCAGGGAACATAAGTAGGCACAAACAGAACCTTTCCCGTTTGTGCCTGCCACATGGATAATCTTGCATTTTTCCTCCGGCGAACCAAGCGCCTTTAAAAACTGCCTGGTATCCTCCAGGCAGTTCTTTTTGGCAAACTTCGGAATCTCCAGAAGAAAAGCTTCCGCCTCTTCATATGAATTCCATTCCATTCCATTTCATCCTTCCGTTTTCAGCCATTTCCCTGGCTGCCAGACCTTACTGCAACTGCTCCAGCCTTTGCTTCACCTGTTCCATCATCTTCGTATACTTCTCCAGTTTCTCCCTCTCCTCCTGAATCTTCGCTTCCGGCGCCTTGGAAAGAAACTTTTCGTTGTTTAGCATACCGTTGACACGGGCCAGCTCCCCTTCCAGCCGTTTGGCTTCCTTTTTCAGACGTTCCGTTTCCTGCGCAATATCCACCAATTCCGCAAAAGGAATATACAGGATTGCACCAGGAATCATCACCGATACCGCATCATCTTCGATTCCCTGTTTTCCTTCCTGCACCTTCACATCGGAAGCATAGGCCAAAGCTGCAAAGAACAGCTTCCCTTCCTCAAAAGTCTGCCGGATGTCCCCGTTTTCACTTACCACATATACCTTGGCTTTCCGGCTGGGCGCCACGTTCATTTGCGACCTTACGTTACGGATTCCCCGCACGGCTTCCTTAAGCGTTTCCATATCCTTTTCTTCCTTTGCAAAATTCCAGCCTTCCTCATACTCCGGCCATTTGGAAACCATAATGGATTCTTCCTCTGACTGCAGGGAACAGAAAATTTCCTCTGTCAAAAACGGCATATAAGGATGCAAAAGCTTCAATGCCCCAACCAATACTTTCTGCAGCGTCCAAAGCGCGGCAGTCCGGCTCTTAACGTCTTGCGAATTATACAGCCTCGGTTTTACCATCTCAATATACCAGTCGCAGAATTCGTCCCAAATAAAATCATATACTTTCTGTACCGCAATGCCCAGTTCAAAATGCTCCATGTTCTCCGTCACTTCTTTTACCAGACGGTTGTATTTTGACATAATCCATTTATCCGCCGGTTCCAGGCTTTCCATCGGTTGGCTTTGCGCCCCCTGTTTCCCGTCGGCCATTTCCACGGCTGACACGCCTGTCTGCCCTGCAGAAACCGCCCCACCTGACCTGTCTGCCTGCGCTCCAGAAACCGCTTCGCCTGACCCGTCTGCCTGCCCTGTCTTCCCTGCGTCCATATTCATCAGGATAAAACGGGAAGCGTTCCATACTTTGTTGGCAAAATTCCGGTTGGCTTCCACTTTCTCGTAAGAAAACCGCATATCGTTCCCCGGCGCATTTCCGGTAACAAGCGTCAGCCGCAGAGCGTCTGCGCCATACTCATCGATAATCTCTAACGGGTCAATCCCATTCCCAAGGGATTTGCTCATCTTCCTTCCCTGGGCGTCCCTAATCAAGCCATGGAACAGCACCGTATGGAACGGCTTTTCCCCCATTTGCTCATAACCTGAAAAAATCATACGGATTACCCAGAAGAAAATAATGTCATACCCTGTTACCAGCACATCCGTCGGGTAAAAATAATCCAGCTCCTCCGTTTTCTCCGGCCACCCCAGTGTGGAAAACGGCCACAAAGCGGAAGAAAACCAAGTATCCAGCGTATCCGGGTCCTGTGTAAACTGCTTGTTTTGGCACTTCGGGCATACTTCCGGTTCCTGCCTTGCCACCACGGTTTCCCCGCATTGTGTGCAATAATAAGCGGGAATCCGGTGTCCCCACCAAAGCTGGCGGCTGATGCACCAGTCGCGGATATTATCCGTCCAGTTGAAATACGTCTTCTCCATACGCTCCGGCGCCAGACGTATCTCCCCCTTCTTCACCGCCTCAGCCGCAGGCTGAATCAGCTCATCCATCTTAACGAACCATTGCTTTTTTATCAACGGTTCTATGGTTGTATTACAGCGGTCATGCACGCCTACATTATGGGAATAATCCTCCACTTTAACAAGCAGCCCCATTTCATCCAGTTCTTTTACGATTGCCTTCCTTGCCTCATAACGGTCCATCCCTTCAAACTTGCCGCCATTGGCATTGATTGTGGCGTTATCGTTCATAATATTGATTTCCGGCAGGTTATGCCTCTTTCCCACTTCAAAGTCATTGGGGTCATGGGCCGGCGTAATCTTTACCACGCCTGTTCCGAATTCCATATCCACATAGGAATCTTCCACAATGGGAATCTCCCGGTTGACAATCGGAAGCAATACCTTCCGCCCCTTTAAATGACGGTACCTGTCATCCTCCGGGTTTATGGCGACCGCCGTATCCCCCAGCATGGTTTCCGGGCGCGTGGTGGCAAATTCCAAAAATTCCGTCGCACTGGGCTTCCCGTCCGCCTCCAGCAATGGATACTTGATATGCCAGAAATGCCCTGCCTGTTCTTCATATTCCACCTCTGCATCGGATATGGAAGTGTTGCATACCGGACACCAGTTAATAATCCGGCTGCCTTTGTAAATCCACCCTTTCTCATGCATCCTGCAGAATACCTCGTTCACGGCCTTGTTGCAGCCCTCATCCATAGTAAAGCGTTCCCTGTCCCAATCACAGGAAGAACCCATTTTTTTCAACTGGCTGATAATTCTCCCGCCATACTCTTTGCGCCATTCCCAAGCGCGTTTTAGAAAACCCTCACGGCCCAGCTCCTCCTTGTTAATGCCCTCTGCCTTCAAAGCTTCAATAATTTTAACCTCCGTGGCAATGGAGGCATGATCCGTTCCCGGCTGCCAGAGGGCATTGTAACCCTGCATCCGCTTAAACCGGATTAGTATATCCTGCATCGTATTGTCTAATGCATGTCCCATATGAAGCTGCCCTGTAATGTTCGGGGGCGGAATCACTATGGTAAAAGGCTTCCTCGCCCAGTCCACCTCGGCATGGAAATACTTCTTATCCATCCATTTCTGATATAGCCTGTCTTCTATTCCTTTCGGGTCGTATGTCTTCGCCAGCTCCTTACCCATAATCTGCCTCCTTTTCCTGTCTTCCTCTTCTTTTTCCTCCGCTTTTTTTCTTGCGTTTTCTTCCTCTGCTTTTTTTCTCTTCTTTTCCTCTGCTTTTCTTCCTCTGCTTTTTTCTCTCTCTTCTTTTTCTCCGCTTTTCTTCTTCCTGCTTCTTCTTTCTCTTCTTTTTCTTCCTGCGCTTTTCTTCTTCCTGCTTTTTCTACTTTCCCCTACCCTTACCTGTTCCCAGCCCAAATTTGAGCAAAAGAAAAACCCCTTGCCAATCTGGCAAAGGGCGTCTAAACGCGGTACCACCTTTTTTTCTCACTCTATAGCTTCTAAAAAGCCTAAAAAAACTGCCAAAGCAATCTTTTAAAACCATCCAAAAGCACAATCCGCTAACGGGGATAAGCCGTGGACGCCTACTTCCGGCGCAGACATCTGCCCACTTCCCGGCCTGACATAAAATCAGGCGCTATTGCATAGGAATGTAAACCATGCCATGCCAACCGTTTCCGCATCCCGGTTCCGAAGCTACCTTCTGCATGCCTTTCTTCAGACCGCCTTTCAGCCGATGAGCCGTCCTCTCTTTTAAGGGGCTGTGCATACTCCTCTTCTTCACTACCTTTTCCATTTCTCCTATCATAAACCAATGGCCCGGAAAATGTCAAGTTATTTTTCCCTCCGTGATGCGTAAGCGTTTACGGATGCAAAATACGGATAAAAACAGGACATACGCAACAAACGCTGCCATGCTCTGCAAGTCTGCTTATTGCAACAAACGCTGCCATGCTCCGCAAGTCTGCTTATTGCAACAAACGCTGCCATGCTCCGCAAGTCTGCTTATTGCAACAAACGCCGCCATGCTCCGCAAGTCTGCTTATTGTAGCAAAAACCCGGCCTTTCTTAACGAAAGGCCGGGAACATTCTCAAACTATCCGATTAAATTTCCTTATCTAATTTAAACTGCCCAATCAAAGCATCCAACGTAACCGACTGCGCGGACAATTGCTCGCTTGTTGCAGAAGCCTGCTGTGCAGTTGCCGCATTGCTCTGCACGACTTCTGAAATCTGGTTTACCCCAATTTCCGCCTGCCGCATTGCCTCTGTCTGATCCTCTACCATCACCTTCAAGCCTCTGGAGAACTCGGCAATCTGTTTGATTCCATCCACCACTGACTGAATCGCATTGGACGCCCGTTCTGCCGAACGGTTGCCTTCCGTCACTTCCTTTATGGAACCTTCTATCAGCTCCCTTGTATCCACAGCGGCTTTTGCACTCTGGTCTGCCAGTTCCCTGATCTGATCCGCCACTACCGCAAATCCCCGGCCTGACTCACCGGCCCTCGCCGCCTCTATGGACGCATTCAGCGACAACAGATTCGTCTGCGCTGCAATAGACTCAATTTCGGAAATAATATTCCCAATCCTCGTAGACGCCTCACTAATCCGCTCCATAGCGGACATCATCGTGTTCATCTCCTCACGGCTGTGATCCGCTTCATCCGCATAATGCTGCGCTTTTGTATAAGATTCTTCCGCGCTCTCTGCGCTTCTTTCCATCGTCTCCGTAATGTTGCTGATGGTTGCCTGCAGTTCTTCCACTGCGCCAGCCTGTTCCGTCGCGCCTTCCGCCAGACACTGCGACGCTTCCGCCAGATTACCGGAGCCAGCCTGCACCTGGTTGGAAGCCTCCCCAATAGAGGAAAGGGTCTCCGTCATCTGATCCCGTAACTTACGCATAGCCTCAAACATCTTATGGAAATCGCCAGTATACCTGTCCGCATTCTCTGAGCGGACTGTATAATCCCCTTTTGCCATTTCCCCAAGCAGCTCGCCTACATCGGCGATAATCAGGCTAAGGCTGTCCGCCATATGTACCACATGCGCCCCCATCTCTTCCACTTCATCCCCGGTGTCAATCGTCGGGAACGGACTGGTAAGGTCCCCCTTGGAAAAGGTTTCCAAACGTTCCCCTAATTTTCCTAATGGCACGGCAATCTTCTTCGCAATATCCTGCCCGATTCTCATGGACACTACCACTGCCGCTCCAATGACCGCCACAATCACTAACATCAGAATAACGCTGATGACCGTTAGGGAAGTCGATAGTTTATTGCCTTCCTCCACCTTCACTTCCAGCAAATCATCCAGCTTATCGTAGATGCTTTGATAAACGCTGGCCAGTTCATTAATGGCAATGTCCTGCGCCTGCTTACACTTCTCCCGGTCTACCGTTGCCCCAAGAGACATAATTTCGTTGTCCAGCGCCCAGTAATTGTCCAATTCCTCAACAATCTGGTCATAGGTTTCCCGTCCTCCCTCTGATACTATGGTCTTTTCAACCTGGGCAAAATATTCCTTAAACTTAACAATGCTTTCTTCATGCTGTTTTACTACCTTTGCGATTACCTCCTCTTCGTCATAGCCAATCGCCGCACGCAGCGACGACCTGACGTCCGCAAACTCAAACATCGCTTTCCCGATATCCCCCTGCGCAAAACCGAAATTCGTCAACGCATAGGAATAACGGTTCGATATCACTAGGATAGCAATCAGACCAACCACTGCCGCAATTGCAGAAATCATGGATACGGCGAAGAAAGATCTGGTCAGCTTCTTTTGAATCTTTTCCTTCTTTAACATTTACACATTCTCTCCTCTCTTTTTTACATTCTCAGACCCTTTACCCCTGCCCTGGTTAGAAATTAACACTATTCTTATTATAAACCATTTTCTCAAATATTCAACTGTTTTTGACAGAGAAATAAAATATCATTTGTACATTTTTACCATAATCTCAGGAATAAAATGGGAATAAATTTATCCACAATATCATCCCCCCCTACGCCGCCTGTAAATCCGTTTCTTTCTGTATACAAAATTCTCAAAATGATGCGAAAATATCCTTCCCACTTCTGTCATTTATCATAAAACCAAACACCCATTACAGATGCGGCCGTCTACAGCATATGGGGGAAATCCGCCGCCCAGGCCGCATCCGCTATAAAAAACAAAAGCAATACAAGGCTGGCCAACTGCAGCCCCCTGCGCCCGTCCTCTTTTCTGTAAAGCTTCCGGTAAAGCATACGCAGGTAAGGCGTGATATAGCAGACTAAAAACCAGCCCCCCACTCCAAACAACAGGCTGCTAAGCAGACAGATCCGCCCGCTGACATTGAAAAATTCTCCGCTGTAATCCCACCACCGCGCCCCCCATACCCGTTCCAACGCAAAACTGGCCAAATATTCCAAAACTGTGCAAAGCGCCAAGGATGAAAAAAACACCCTCGCCGGTTTATGCTCCCACCGCTTCAGCAAAAACGTCAGCGCAACGCCTCCGCAGCCATAAATAGGAAGCCATGGGCCAAACAGCGCCCCCCGGTTCACAAACCGCCCCTCCATTGCCAGGTAAATTCCCGCCCTTATGCAAAAACCTTGTAAAATCCAACATTTCAAACTGGCCTGGTTAAAAAATCTTAAAATGGTTCTTTTCACAATGCCATTTCTATGTATAATTTGTTTTACAGGTCTGACGGTTCCCCATCAGAAATGGGTAAAACCGATGCGGACAACACACTGGTTATTTGGCCAAACGTAACCTGGACAGCACACAAAAATGGAGTATAGGAGAACATGGAGAAAATGATGAAAAACGAAAACATGGCAAAAAATGAGAACATGCAGAAAATGGTTTTTACCGGCGTGATTGCCGCGCTTTCTTATGTGGTATTTACGTTCCTTCAAATTAAAATCACACTGCCGGGCGGCGACGCCACTTCCATTCACCTTGGCAATGCCGTTTGTGTATTGGGCGCGCTGTTACTGGGCGGCGTATATGGCGGGCTGGGGGGCGCCATCGGCATGACCCTTGGGGATTTGTTTGATCCGGTCTATGTGGTCTATGCGCCGAAAACCTTTCTTTTAAAATTCTGCATTGGCTTGCTTACCGGGCTGGTGGCCCATAAGCTTGGCCATATTTCCACACAAACCGATTCCGGGAAAGTATTCCGGTGGACCGTGGCCGCAGCCGCCAGCGGACTGCTGTTCAATGTTATTTTCGATCCGCTTGCAGGCTACTTTTACAAACTGGCCGTTTTAGGCAAACCAGCGGCGGAACTCACCCTGGCATGGAACGTAGCTTCCACCTCTATCAATGCCGTTACTTCCGCAGTGGCTTCCGTAGCCGTATATATGGCGCTGCGCCCTGCCATAAAAAAATCCGGTCTGTTCCCTGGCAGCAGCGCTGCAGCAGGCAAACAAATCCGGAAAATATAATCCCATCTCATTATAAATATAGCCAGGCCGGCCTGCAGCCCTCCTAAACGCCGCAGGCCGGCCGATAAAACATAAGCCGCTTACTCTTCCGGAATAATTATGGAAGCCAGCAGGTACACCACAAACCCTGTGCCTACGCTGCAGATGCTGGCAATCAGCCAGATTACCCGTATCACGGTAGGATCCACACCAATATATTCTCCCAATCCTCCGCATACGCCACATATTGTCCTGTTTGTCCTCGATCTGAGAAGTTTCTTATAATCCTGCATTGTTCATCCTTCCTTTCTTTTTCTTTTCCTTTTCTTAATCTGATTTTTATTTTCCGGTTCCAATTGAATGCCTATTGGGCAAACTGAACCTCAATTTTCCCCATCGAACATTCCAGTTCGCATTCCACTGCCGCCCCATTGTCAACTTTGGATTCCGCCGCCAGTGAACTGTAATTCTTCCCCCCTATGTTTATCTTGCCCATATCACAGCTTATTTTATAATTATAGTCCGTTTCGCTCCCGCCTAACGCCAGTTCCGCTTTCCCCATGCCGCATTCCACCTTTATCTTTTGTCCCATGTCTCCCTGCACATATGCGCTTCCCATGCCAATCTCCATATCCAGCTTCTGCGCCGATACCCGCTCTAACAAAACCTGGCCGGCGCCAACCTCCACATCCAGTTTTTTGCAGTCCAACATCCTTGCCGTTATTTTCCCGGCCCCCACTGCCATATCCACTTCATCTGCCTTCAGCGCCGCTATTTCCATCATGCCGCCGCCTACTTCTATCTCCGCCTTCTTTAAAGCCAGCCCTTTGGGAAGGTACAGGCATACCTGCTCCTCACCAATCCCAAGCGCCCAGTCTTCCCAATCTTCCCCCCGGTTCCCCTCCAGGTACAGCGTCCCATTGTCCTCATATACCTCATAATCCCCTTCCCCATCCACTTTAATGCCAAAACTGTCATTTTCAGATTCCAGAAGATAAAGCATGGCGCCCCCTATTTCAATTTTCATCTTCTTCACCTGCGACGCCCGGATTCCGGTATCCACATAATCCTGCCCGGCCCACTGCCTATTTGCCCTGGCCGCCTCAGCCTCTCCCAACTCTTCTAATCGCTCTAACTCTTCTAATTCCTCTAACTCTTCCAATTCCTCCCATTCCCCGTAATCCTCGTAATCTTCCCATTCCTCCTTATCCTCAAAGCTTTCCCAATCCCCCCACGAATGCCAGCCGTAGGCTGCCGGTATCGACCATGCAAACCGCACCCACGAATCCTCTTCCTCTGCCGCTTCTTTCGCCAACTTCCAGCCCCCGGCCCATGCGCCCAGGGCACACAGCGTCCCCCCCATTATAATAAGGAACAAAGAGGCCAGCAAGCATATCTTTGTAAACCGTCTCATACGTTCTTTACCCCCTTTCCGCGCAACAGTCTGGAGCCTATCTTCCAAGCCCCCCGGATCATCCATGGAATAGCCACTGTCCAGAGCCAGACTGCCAGCCAGATGAAAAATAACGCCAAACCTCCAAGCAAAATGCCAAGCCCAAGAAAGCAAATCGCCGCCAAAGGCTGCGCCGCCAAAGTCATCGCCCCAAACACCGCCAGGACAACTGCAGCCGCCAGTAAAACGGCCCCTGCCAATGTTACGCTAAGCACAATCCCAAGGATACTGCCAAGTATGCCCACCCCTGTGCCTATAACGCCGGCGGCAATGCCAGCCAGGGCCGGAAAGCCAATGAGGCACATAATAAGGATTAATGCAATCATCCCCGGCGATAACGGCTTCCCATTCCCCGCCCTTCTTCCGTCTTTCCCTTTTCCCGCTCTCTCCTTGCGGGCAATCTCCTGCTTCATTTCTTCCCCAAACGCCCGGTTCCTGTAACCGTTTTCCGTAAATTCCCCCCGTTCCCCTCCGTCGCTTAGCCCTTCCCGTATCACCCTGGCCAAATCCTGCGCCGTCCCCAGGGAGCGCAGCACTTCCTCTTCATTCTCTACGCCCGCGTCATTCAGATAGTCGTTATAATACTGCAGCGCTTCTTCCCTTTCACTTGGCGAAATATCGGAAAGCAGCGCTTCCAATTCTTTCATAAATATGAATCGATCCATAGCCAACCTCCTCGTTTTCTTCCAGCCCTGCCTCTGTTTTCCAAGCCGGACCGCCTTACTTTCCCCCTTCAAACATAATGCTTATTTTTGCAGAATACCTTTTCCATTCGTTTTTATACAGCCCAAGCTGTGCCATCCCCTTATCCGTCACCTTATAATACCTGCGGTTCCTCCCGGCACATTCCATATCGTATACGCTTAGACATGCATCCTTCTGCAGCCGCCGCAGCACCGGATACAACGTAGACTCCGACAGTTCGATTACCTGCCGCACCTCCTGCGTAATCTTGTATCCATAAGTGCCCTCCTGCTCCTTGGACACGACTGCGAGGACAATAGCATCCAATAGCGCCGCTCCTGTATTAAATACCATATCCCTTACTCCTTTCGCACAATCCGCACTCTCCGGCTATTGCAGGCCAGCCAAAACTCCTTACCCATATCCGTCACACAACCGCCCCTCTCCTCTCTGCCCTTATTACCTGTCTGCGCTTCGTTTCTTCTAACATTTAATGACGACATTCCTTCCATGGCGGCATTCCTTCCATAACTTCACCGCTTTATATAATATTATACGTCATATACTATCTTTCCTTGTTTCATACTATACACCATATAATATTATATGTCAATACTAATTTTACAGTCTTTTGCCTTTTTCGCAAAGGCTTTTCCAGGCACAGCGGTTATTTTTACGGATAGAGCCAATTACCCGGTTGTAATTTTATCCAAACTAAGTTAAAATAAAAAATAGAATACACAAACAATACAGCACATTGTGCCATAATGGGAGGCAAGCAACATGAAGAAAAAATACACACGGGCGGCCCTTACCGTGACCGCGCAGCAGTATGAAGTGAACCAGGGGCTGGAAGACGGATTTGAATTATACACAAAAGTCATTACTAACGGCTGGATTAGCCCTGACAACCTGGTACACATCACCCGTCCGGACGGCGCCGTCGTATGTCCGTTTATCCAAAACCGCCGCGGCGTTACCTTTATCCGCGAAGGGGATTACATTATCTTTGACGACAATGGAGAATGCCACGTATGCGGCGAAGACAAATTTCCCCAAAGATATCAGCCTGTGGAAGAATAGCCAGACAGTTTCCGCACTTTTCTTAAATACAAAAGCCGTAACGGCGCCTGCCCCCAATTCCTGACAGACGCCATTACGGCTTTTTACATTTTTACCTATTGGAACATTCCCCTCTTGGGAAAACCTGCCCCGCAGACAGTTTCCTATTTTTCCATTTTCCAGAAAAAGGCGCTGTAAGGAGGAAGTTCACTGCCCCCGCCAAAATCATGGCTCTTACCGGATATCAAATCCACAGCCATCCCGCAGCCTGCGTCAAAATGAGCGGTATACGTTTCTCCATCGGCATTAATTGCCACCATCACCCTCTCATTGTCTGTTTTCCTTTCAAAAATGCACTGCTTATTGGTCAATACCACGGAACGGAACGCGCCATAGTTCAAAGCTTGCGAATTTTTCTTCGCCTCCGCCAGCTTCGCAATGTGTTCCGACAGTTCATTGAACACAGGTTCGTCAAAACATGCCCGCAGCGCCGGATCCCCCTGGCTCTTATCCGCCTTTGTCCCCCATTCGCTTCCATAATATACGCACGGAATGCCCGGCATGCCAAAGCATAACGCATAAATCAGAGGCAAATGCTTTTCATTGCCCAATATGCTGGCAATTCTGGACACATCATGGTTATCCACAAAGGACAGCAGATGCTTCCCTCTGTAAAGCGTCCAGTTCTCCGGCCCAAACTGCCTTAACAAGGAATGGACAATCTCAAACAGGTTCATGCTGTTGAAGCTGGAATGCAGCCCCTTATAGCATTCATAATTGGTCGCTGAATGCAGCATACTGTCGTTCATCAACTGGTTATAATCCCCATGCAGCATCTCGCCCAACAGGAAGAAATCCGCCTTTTTGCTGTCTGTAAAACTGCGCAGCCTGCGCACAAAATCATGGTCCAGGCAATAGGCCACATCCAGCCGCAGCCCGTCAATGTCAAATTCCCGTATCCACGCATCCACACTGTCCAAGATATGGCTGACCACTTCCTCATTGCGCAGATTTAACTTCACCAGGTCATAATTCCCTTCCCAGCCTTCATACCAAAGACCGTCGTTATAGTTGGAATTCCCTCCCAGGTTAATATGAAACCAATTCAGGAAAGGGGAACGCTCCCTGTTATGCACCACGTCCTGGAACTGGGCAAACCCTCTGCCCACATGGTTGAACACGCCGTCCAACACCACCTTTATCCCATTTTCATGCAGGGCGTCGCACACCTTCTTAAAATCCTCGTTCGTCCCCAACCTGCAGTCAATCTTTTTATAATCCCTTGTGTTATACCCATGGGTATCCGATTCAAAAACCGGCGAAAAATAAACAGCATTTATCCCCAGTTTCTTCATATGCGGAATCCAGTCCAACACCTTCCGGATCCTATGCTCCAACACCCCGTCATTTTCAAAGGGCGCCCCGCAAAACCCCAGTGGATAAATCTGATAAAACACACTTTCATAGGCCCACATCTTATTTTACCTCCATTATATTTGGCTTTTTCAAAAGCTACTTTACCATTCTACCACATTTGGCCAAACTTGCACACTAATTTTTCCGCAAGGCATTCCGCCTGCGCTTATCCAAGGCGGCAATAGGAAAGGATGCGCGCAAATTCCCTATTTCTCCTTATTTATTGACTAAGTCAGTATTCTGCAATATAAAGTCAGAATATTGCAATATAACTTGCAAAAAAAGAATGTGTATAACTTTTAATATTTCAACTATTTTTCTACATAATCCAAAAAGAAATCCCCCATTTCCACTGAGTTATCCACACTCGACGCCATCGTCGTCCCTACCGACCGCCCAATTGCATCCCTCTTTTCTGACGTCATTTGAAGAAAAGCGCCTTCATTTTTTATCAAAAAAGTGCTATTTTGCTATCATATGGTGCAAAACAGTGGAAAAACACGTACAAATGCATCCTATGGGAAGAAATGGAGCATATCCACAATTCCACTTTCAAAATCCACCCTCCAATGCTATAATAAGTCCAAGTTATCCACCTCCCTGCCCCCCAATCTGCACGCTCTAGAACACTGGTTATGCAAAAGCCAAAACTGCTGGAGGAGGCAAATCCCAAAAGAAAAGATAAGAAGATAAGATAAGTAAGGAAAGGAAAACAGGAAAAATGCTGAAACTAGGATCCCATGTAGGAATGAAAGGAAAAGAAATGCTCTTAGGCTCTGTCAAGGAAGCCGTTTCTTATGGAGCCAATACGTTTATGGTATTCACCGGAGCCCCGCAGAACACAAAGCGCAAGCCCATTGAAGAGCTGAATATCGCCAATGCCCGGCGTTACATGGAGGAATGCCATATGACCGAACCAGTCATCCACGCCCCCTATATTATCAACCTGGGCAATGCCGGCAATACGCAGACCTTCCGGCTTGCCGTGGACTTTCTGGCCATGGACCTGGAACGCGCCGCCGCCATCGGAAGCCATACCCTCGTCCTGCACCCCGGCGCCCATGTAGGCGCAGGCCCGGAAATCGGAATCCGCAAAATCGCAGAAGGCTTAAATGAAATTCTCACCAAGGACACCCCCTGCCATATCGCGTTGGAAACCATGGCCGGAAAAGGTTCTGAAATAGGCAGAAGCTTGGAAGAGCTTGCCTCTATTTTTGACTTAGTAAGTCACAATGAAAAATTACGGATTTGTTTAGACACCTGTCATATGCATGACGCAGGCTACGATATCATCCACGATTTTGACGGCGTCATCGCCCGCCTGGATGAACTGATTGGGAAAGACAATGTCGCCGTTTTGCACATCAATGACAGCAAAAATCCATGCGGTTCCCAAAAAGACCGCCATGCCAACATCGGAGACGGCTGCATTGGTTTCGACGCTCTGCACCGCATTGTCCATCACCCGGACTTTGCACACCTGCCCAAAATCCTCGAAACCCCCTACCGCCCGGACCCCAGCCAGCCAAACAAACTGCGCCCCCCTTACAAAGAGGAAATCCAGCGCCTCGCCGCCCCCTGTCAAACGTAAGCGTCTAAAACGCTTCTTATGCCAGCCATTCGTTCCAAAACCGCTCCACCCGTTTCGCCACTTTATCCACTGTCACTATTTCATAGCTCTCCCACTCCCTTGGGAACATCCGTAAATATGGCCGCCCCAGAAAACGCTCGTCCAACAGGGCGACCACCCCCACATCCTGGGCAGTGCGTATTACCCGGCCCGCCGCCTGCAGCACCTTATTCATCCCCGGAAAGCGGTACGCGTAGTCAAACCCGCTTTCTCCCCTTTCCTCAAAATAATTTTTCAAAATCTCCCTTTCATTGCACACCTGCGGCAGTCCGGTCCCTACAATCATCACGCCAATCAGACGGTCTTCCTTCAAATCAATGCCCTCACTGAAAATCCCTCCAAGCACGCAAAATCCAAGCAGGCTCCTCTCCCCCCCGTCCGCTTCCCCCGGAAGGGCAAAACGCTGCAAAAACCGTTCCCGCTCTTCTTCCTCCATACGTCCCTCCTGCACAATGCAGTCCATACTGTCCGCATCGTAAAAATGCTCCAGAAACGCCTCATAAATCCGCTGCAGGAAAGCGTGGGAAGGAAAGAATGCCATATAATTCCCATGCCGGTTCTTCATCACCTCATAGAGATAGGAAGCGATGGTATAGTATTCCGCCTCTGTCCGCCTGGCATATCTGCTGGTTACATCGCTCCCCACAAACAACGCCCTGCGCCCCGAATCAAACACGGACTGGGCATACACCTCATAATCCCCCTGCTGGGCGCCTAGCAGCCCTTTGTAATACTGAATCGGAAGCAAGGTTGCGGAAAAGAGAATGGCGCTCCTCCCTTTTTTCATGCATTCCAGCAAATTCATAGACGGATTAACGCAAAATAATTTTAATAGGAACGTCCCGTCTTCTTCCAGCTCGGAATACACCACATAGTTTTCGTCCACTCGTTCATAAATATCCAGGAAATGGGAAACTTCAAAATAAAAATCCAGCGTCTCCATCCGCACTTCCTTTGTATGGAAACCATCGGGCCGCTCATGCTCTTCCAGATAGCTTTCCATCACGCTCCCCAAACGCTGCAAAGCATTTACAAAAGGCGAAATATATTCTTCCACCTTATAGTTTACGCATTCCCGTTTCAGCGCCAGCATTTCCTTATTGCACTTTTCCAGCCAATGTTCCATTTTTTTATCCAGGCCCTTGACTGTCTTCTTTAACTTTAAGAAATCTTCCTTGCGCAAAACCGCGCTGTACATTTCCCTCCCCCTGTCCACCAGGTTGTGCGCTTCATCCACCAGAAAAATATAATCCCCTTTTACCCCGTCGGCAAAAAAGCGTTTCAAATACACATGGGGGTCAAAGACATAATTATAATCACAAATAATCCCGTCCGCAAACAGGCTCATATCCAGTGTCATCTCAAACGGACAGACCTGTCGTTTCCTGGCGTAGCTTTCCACTGTCTCTCTGTCAAAATTGTCTGAATGGGTCAACAAATCATACATTGCGTCGTTAATACGGTCATAATGCCCCTTGGCATAAGGACAATAATCCGGGTTGCAATCCGCTTCCTCCATAAAGCATATTTTATCCTTGGCCGTCAATGCCACCGTCTTGAATTTCAGCCCATGTTCCCGCAATAGCCCAAACGTCTCATCGGCAACCGTCCGCGTAATCGTCTTTGCCGTCAGATAAAAAATACGCTCCCCCCGTCCTTCCCCTATGGACTTTACCGCCGGAAAAACCGTTGCTATCGTTTTCCCCACCCCGGTAGGCGCCTCCAGAAACAACTTCCGCTTATGGTATATCGTTTGGTATACATAAGTGACCAAATCCTTTTGCCCTTCTCGATAAGCATAGGGGAACTGCAGCCCCTTCACCGAAGCCTGCCGCAGCCCCTTCCACTCCCATTCAAAATCCGCCCACTTCCGGTATTGCTCCATCACCTCCAAAAACCATGCCTCCAATTCCGCAAGCGCATACCCGAAGTGAAAATACTTTATTTCTTCCGTATCCATATTGCAGTAGGTCATCCGCACCCCGATTTCCTGCAGCCCTTTTTGCTTTGCATAAATATAGGCATAGCATTTCGCCTGCGCCAGATGCACAAAAACCGGATGGGACAGCTTATGCAATTCACGGTAAGTGCCTTTGATTTCATCAATTATCACGGAAAAAGACTGGCCGCAGGATAGCTCTCCCGGCTGCTCCCCTTCCGGCTCTGGCCACTTATGGGGCGCTTCGCCCTTTCCTTCTCCATGGGCCGCTTTGGCAATAATCCCGTCCGCCCTTCCTTCCACTACGATAGTATACCGTTTGGTTTCATAGAAAAACTTCAACGTCACTTCCGCCTGGTATTCTACGCCCATCCGCCTTTGAATCATACGGTGGATGCGTCCCCCCTCCTGCATGGCATTCTCCGGCGAACCGGCCCGCCGGTTGTCAATGTCCCCGCTGCGCAGGACAAATTCCACCAGGTTACGCACTGATATATGTATCTCTTCCTTCCTGCCGCCATCCCCCATATCCAATCCTCCTGTCCCAACTAACGCAAGTCCCTGCTCCTGCGCCGTATCCTTTATGGGATATCCTGTCCTATGCATCCAAACACGATTCCCGTTTCCCCTTTTCCCTAAAGCGTGTTTGAAAATTCATTCCCCCAATCCGCACGCAATTTTCAAACACGCTCTAGCGGGCCAACCTCTTTGCGCCAACGGAAAAACTCCCCATGGAAATAGTCTAACCTATCTCTCATGGGGAGTCAAACTTTATGCCTTTTTCCCTTCCTCGCCATATGAATGTCACTCATACGAATGTTGCCCATACCAATTATTTACCGCCCGTCTTTTCCATTTATACGTTTTCATTTATACGTCTTATTACTCACAGGATTGTTAGCACGCAACTGCCAGCCTCGACATAAACTGCTCGAAATTAGCATCATAACCGGAATAAGATACGGTTAAAATCTGGCTGAAATCAAGCCCGAAGACGCCAACAATCGACTTTGCGTCCACTGCATATCTGTTGTACGCAATGTCAATATCGAAATCGCATTTCGAAGCGGCATTCACAAAGTCTTTCACTTCATCGGGCTTCAGCATTATTTTTCGTTTCATCATAACTACACCACCCTTTCTGTAAAAAAAGCTTTTGTGTCTGTCCTGGAAGCGCATAACTGCGGTCGGACAATTACACATTTCTTTGTTATGAAAGTATTATATCCCATATTTTGCAAAAGTAAAGCAGAATTTCAACCCCCGCTTGTGCGGCAATATTCTGTTTTTGACAAAAATTTTCAATCTGCCTGTAAAGTCCCTCCTTTCCCTGAAAACTTTTGTAGGAATGCACAATCCCTTTTCTCCCGCTCCGATGGGCCTCGCTGCATATTTTTTATTATTCCCCAAATTCCACCATATATTCTTGGAACCATAAGGGCAGCATATTTCGCTGCAGTTTTAGATTTTTTCGTTCCTTTATTGCTATTCTTTTGCAAAAAAACCGAAACAGCTCCTGATACCGCTCTTCCTCTGCCGCAAATTTTTCAAACCTTTCCATGCCCATTTCCACGCCGCTTACCAGATACCATTCCCCGGAAGCCGGATGGACGGCGAATATCTTCCGGTTTTCATCATAAATCATAAAGTTATACAGTGGAAGCCTGTCCGCAAAATGCGGCATTAAAAAGGTCACAATGTTATTCTTCGGCCCGATTTTGGAAAAAAGAACGCCGTCCTCCAATTCCTGGAAACGGAGGAATTCCTTCCAATGATGCGCTTCATTTTTTACGTTCCGCGCCAGTTCAAAAACCTTATGCACATGGGGATGCGCCAAATTCCCCATTACCTGCCGCCCGTCCTTCATCCCGAAACCGCACACTACGGTTTTATACACCGCCTCCCCTTTCTCCCCATCCTGCGCCGCCAGGGCGCAGCATATTTCCACATAGGCTTCCGGCCCAAGGCGCCGTTCCAGCGTTTCCGCTACCCGCAGCGACTTCTCCGGCTCAGGCTCTATTTCTTTATACGTGGCAAAAAGCCGCAGGTTCTCTTCCTCCCCTATCTGAATATGGATGGAGCCATGCGGCTTACGCATCGCATAGGCTTCATAAATCCCTGTAAAAACCCCTTCCGGCGAATCCTCACAAACCAGATAATATTCTTCCATACTCTTTGCCATTCCTTTCCTGCCCTATGGCCATGTCAGCTTTGCGTAAAACCCCCGCTACATCTGTCCAAGCAGAGCCTTTGGCAAGTCTTCCCGCCCCGGCTGCATGGGAAAGCCCATATCGTCAAACAGTGACAACTGCTTATATGTGACGCCGTCTTTGTCAAAGGGCAGCTTCTCCTTCACATTCAGCAAATTCCTTGTAATGTAATCCTCTTCCATCTTCGTGCGGTACATCATCCGCCCGCTGCAGGTAATAAAATACAGCGCCCGCTTTAACACTACCCCAATCTTTTTCAAATCTTCGAAACGCAACGTCCCGTTGCGCCTCGCCCGCACTATGCGCTGCGCGCTCTTCACTCCAACGCCCGGTATCCTAAGGAGCATTTTGTAATCCGCCCGGTTCACCTCCACCGGAAACAGCTCCAGATGCCGCAGCGCCCAATCCGCCTTGGGATCCAGCAAAATGTTAAAGTTGGGCCGTTCCTCACTGAGCAGCTCGTCCGCCGTAAAGCCATAAAACCGCAGCAGCCAGTCCGCCTGGTACAGCCTGTGTTCCCGCAGCAGCGGCGGCCCTCCCGGCAGGGCAGGCAGCTCCCTGTCCTCATTGACCTGCACAAAAGCGGAATAAAACACCCGCTTTAACTCAAACTTCCGGTACAGCCCTTCCGCCACATGAATCAATTGGAAATCATTCTCCGGGGTGGCCCCCACAATCATCTGCGTAGACTGCCCCGCCGCCACAAAGCGGGGCGCATTCCGGTATAAGGTGATTTCATTCTTGTTTACCCGGATTCCGTTTTGTATCTGCCGCATAGGCGCCAGTATATTCTTACGGTGTTTATTGGGAGCCAGGCGGCGCAGCCCTTCCGCTGTCGGAAGCTCCAAGTTCACACTCATCCGGTCGGCCAAAAAACCGGCCTGCTGAACCAACGCCGGGTCGGCCCCCGGAATCGCTTTCACATGGATATAGCCTTGGAAACGGTATTCCCGCCGCAGCTTATAAATCGTCCGGCAGATTAGCTCCATCGTATAATCCGGGCTTTGCAGAATCCCGGAGCTTAAAAACAGCCCTTCAATATAATTCCTCTTATAAAATTCCATCGTCAGCGTACACACCTCTTCCGGCGTAAAGGAAGTCCGCGGCACATCGTTGGAACGCCTGTTGACGCAATACTTGCAATCATAAATGCATTCATTGGTAAATAGAATCTTCAGCAGCGAAATGCAGCGTCCGTCCGCACTGAACGAATGGCAGATTCCCCCCGCTATTGTATTCCCTATGCCCCTGCCGTCCCCTTTGCGCTCTATCCCGCTGGAAGTGCAGGCCACATCATACTTCGCCGCATCGGTGAGTATTCCCAGCTTTTCCATGATATCCTGTCCTTCCCCTATCCTGAATTGCGCCATTTCATCCACACCAGCCTCTCCGAACAAATGTTTGAAACCATCATAACATAATAGGAAACAGATTGCAACCCCTTTTCAAACATTTGTTCTTTTAAAAACCAAAAAAAATTCCTTGCAATCTTTCCCCAAAAGAGGTTAAATAAGAAGGAAGTTATTTGAAGCAAAGTGAGGATTATGAAAAATGAACAATTTAAAAATACCCAAAGGCTACCAATCGGCGCTTAGCCTGCATGACACCCAAATCGGCATTAAGACCGTAAAAGATTTCTTTCAGAATCTGCTGGCGCAAAGGCTCCATCTTTTGCGCGTATCAGCCCCTCTGTTCGTCACCCCGGGTTCCGGGTTAAACGACAACTTAAACGGCGTGGAACGCCCCGTTACCTTTGGCATCCGCGAGCAGGACGATGCGGAAGCGGAAATCGTCCATTCCCTTGCCAAGTGGAAACGCTATGCCCTGCAAAAATACGGCTTTTCCGTAGGCGAAGGGCTGTACACTGATATGAGCGCCATCCGGCGGGACGAAGAAACCGACAACATCCATTCCATCTATGTAGACCAGTGGGACTGGGAAAAAATCATTACAAAGGAGCAACGTAACCTTGACACCTTAAAAGACGTAGTCCGCACCGTATACAAGGCGCTGCGCAAAACAGAGAAATACCTGGCCATACAATATGACTACATAGAAGAAATTCTTCCCCATGATATCTTTTTCATTACCACAAGGGAGTTAGAAGAGATGTTCCCCGAATACAGCCCAAAGGAACGGGAATATTATATCAGCAAAGCCAAAGGAGCCGTCTGCATTATGCAAATCGGGGATGTGCTGGAATCCGGCGAAAAACATGACGGGCGGGCGCCGGACTATGACGACTGGGCGTTAAATGCGGATATTGTCGTTTACTATCCTGTGCTGGATATCGCGCTGGAATTATCCTCCATGGGCATCCGTGTGGATAAACAAGCCCTGCTCTCCCAATTGGAAAAAGCAGGCTGCCCGGAGCGCGCAAACCTTCCCTTCCAGCAGTCCGTACTAAAGGAAGAACTGCCCTATACCATCGGCGGCGGCATCGGGCAGTCACGAATCTGTATGTTTTTTTTGCGCAAGGCGCACATCGGAGAAGTCCAGTGTTCCCTCTGGCCAGAGGATGTAAAAAAAGAAGCGGAGGAAAAGGGGCTGCAGCTATTATAAAAGAACCAAAGCCCCGGCTCCCTTGCAGACAGAAAAACGAAAACAACGCTTGTGCGTCTAAACCGGGCAGGGGATTCTTCCCCTGCCTGCGCACTTGGTTTTCTTGCGCCTTCGTTCACCTTTTCCTTTCGGCTATCCCTGTGTATGCCGCAAACTCTCCTGCCTTCCCTCCATGCCGTCTTTTTCCCACACGCCCACATGTTCCACGCAAAACACGGGTTCCCCTGTATCCTGATAATCCTCCTTATCCTCTATCCGGTTCCCCTTCCATACAAGCTCCCCGACCTGGTATGCCCGCAATGCCTGCGGATGCGCCCGCCGGAATACATTCCCTTTTATTTCTATCTTTTTGTGGAAATGCTTTCCCTCCAACGGGCTGGCCACCCTGGGCGTAATCTGTATCGGCGCTTTCCCCCACCCCCTGATATAAGCGCATCCGTCAAACAGATTATCCTCTATCACAATATGTTGTGCGCTTCCCGACTCGAACCATTCGTTAGCGTCCCCCTCGATTAAGATTCCGGCTCCTGGCGTCTGGAATGTATTGCCTTTTATCCACGCTTGCCCAATCCCTGTGCATAACAGCCCCCTGGCCCGGTTGTTGCGAAATACGCAGCCTTCCACTGTCACCTTGGGCCTCCAATCCAGGTTCTCCACCACATGGCCTGCCTTTAGCCCAGGCACAGCCTCCTGCGGAAACACTTCTATATAATCCTTGTTGAGCCGCTCCGCCCGTTTCACCTTTCCCTCTGCAAAAGACTCCATATGTTCCGTCTCCAGACACTGGAACGTTTCTCCGGCCCGCAGCAGCTCCACTCCTTTTTGCTGCCCATGCGCCAACTCTAGCAAAAAGCTGCCGTCTTCTTCTACCTGCTTAACCCTTCCATATATGCCGTGGACATTTAAGGCATCGTCTAACTGGTTCTCACAAAGACAGCCCTTTACCAGAATCCATCCCCTGCAGCAGACAAAATGAAACGCATCCGCCTCCGTAGTGAAGATATGCCCCTTTTCTTCCCGGCGTTTCACCGACACCTCTTCCAGCGATATATTCTCCGAACGCCAGCCTATGACCCCCATTGCCAGGGCATGGAAGATTTTCACCTGGCGCAGCGTGACATTTTGGCTGTTTTCCATATAGAAGGCCGGACAGTTCCTTGGATGATGGCGCAAAATCAATGCATTCCCCGGATGTGAAGCAGCGCTGAATCCTTCTTCCCCATCCGGAATGGAAATTTCCAACATGCCGTAAGCCGTCTCCCTGTAAACGGCATTCACTCCCCCATCCTTTAAGTTAAACTCCCGATCCCCCAATCCCTTCGCAGGCGCTTTCGTTTCCTTATCCATCTCCAGCCACCGCTCCAGTTCACGACAATCGCTTTCCCCGCAAAAATACACCCTGCCGCCTTTCACATAATACGGAAACTGTTCCCTATCCACGGAAATCTCCATCCGGCGTTCTTCCACTTTCTGTATTATTCCCTGGGAATAACCGGGCCTTTCGTAGTCCACCTGCAGCCCCTCCAATACGACCTCCTTGCAGCCGCACAGATAAAAGGGGATGCAGTCCCCATGGAAAATGAATTCCGCCCCTTCCCCCTTGATATGCAGCTTTTCATAACCGCTAAGGTCAAAAACAATCCTTTTTACCGTATCCTCCTCATGATTTGGGATGCACAGCATTTTTTCATAAGCATAATCCGGGTAAAAATGATACTTCCCCGGTTCCAGCAAAAAGCAAACCCCCTTTTCTTCCCGGTACCGCTCCAGCATCTTCCTTACATAAAAAGCAAGCTGGGGGCTGTCTCCCGGCGCAACGTTCCAGTCCCTTCCCTTAATGTCCATTTTCTTCCTATCCTTTCCCTTAGTCCTTTTTCTTTTCCGTCCTTCCCTTTTATCTTTTTTTCTTTTCCCTCCTTCCCTTTCATCTTTTTTCTTTTCCCTCCTTCCCTTTCATCTTTTTTCTTTTCTGTCCTTTCCTTTTATCTTTTTTCTTTTCCCTCCTTCCCTTTTATCTTTTTTCTTTTCCGTCCCTGCCATTTGGCGCTTTCCTTAACGCATTGCCCGGCCAAACAAACCAACAGTTTCCAAGCGGCGTAAGCCGGACATGTTCCAATGCAGCATCTCACAAAGAATCCCGCCAAATTGCCTGCCCGTTTTCCAGACTGTGTGAGTCAACACCCCCATGGGGCGGCCCTTCGCCCGTCCTTTGAGCCGGACTGTTTGAAATTGACATTTATGTCATATGGAAATATGACGCTTCCATCTTTTTATATTATACTCAAATGTCAGACAATCAAGGCGTATTTTCTCCCTTCCTGTCATTTTCCCACGCTTTTTGCAGTCTGCGGTAAAACAGGACTGACAGCGCTGCCGCCACGCTCCAGCCTGCCGGCCAGGAGAGCCATATCCCCACTGCCCCAAACCGCCAGGAAAGAGCAAAAGCCAACAGGACGCGCAGCGCCAAATCCGTAAACGTGGAAGCCATAAACTGCCGCATCGCCCCTGCGCCGCGCAGCACGCCGTCCGTAATAAGCTTCACGGAAATGACGGCATAAAAAGGAGAAACAATCTTCAAAAACACCTCGCCGGTATGTAACGCCACTGCGCTCTCCTCTCCCATAAACAGCCGCAGCATTCCCCCGCAGAACAGGAAAAACGCGGCAAAAAAGCATACTACAATGACAAACGTCAGCCGCAGCCCTGCCCGGAAGCCCTCCCTGACCCTGCCGGCCTTCCCCGCTCCCAGGTTCTGCGCCGAAAAATTGGAAATCCCGTTTCCCAAGGTGGTAAAACTGGTTACTGCGAACGTATTTAGCTTCACTGCCGCCGAATATCCGGCAATCACCGACGAGCCATAGCTGTTTACCAGCCCTTGGATAAAAATGTTCCCTATCGACACAAAACTTTGCTGCAATATAGAAGGAACGGCAATCCGGCTGATTCTGCCAAGCATTTTCCAGGAAAACAACGCTGCCTTTCCCTCCGTTTTCACTTCCCCCAGCCTTTTTCTCATAGTAAAGAGCGCAAACACGCTGGCAATCCCCTGCGCCAGGAAGGTGGCCCATGCCACGCCTGCCACTCCCCAATGGAATCCCGCCACAAACAGATAATCCAACAGGATATTTCCAAGGGAGGACACAATGAGGAAATAGAGCGGCGTCTTAGAATCCCCCAATGCGGAAAAAATCCCGGTCGCCACATTATAGAGGAAAAGAAAGACAAAACCTCCGATATAAATTTCCAGATAAAGCGCCCCGTCCGCAAAAATATTTTCCGGCGTGCGTATCATTTTCATCAGCCATCCCGTTCCCGCCACCCCTGTCGCTGTCAAAAACAAAGACAACGCAAACGCTGACACAAGCGTCGTATACACTGCCGTTTTCATTTCCGTATATTTCTTTGCCCCGAACAAGTTCGAAATAATTACCGAACAGCCAATGTTGCTGCCCACTGCAATTGCCATAAAAATCATCGTAATCGGATAGGAAGCCCCCACCGCCGCCAACGCATCCTCCCCTGCAAACCGGCCGGCAATTATGCTGTCCGCAATATTATAAAGCTGCTGGAACACCACACTGATAAACATGGGAACCGTAAACTGCCGCAGCGCCTTGCCCGCAGAACCCTCCGTCAAATCTTTTACCATCCTGCATCCCGCTCCTTTCTTCTCACGGTAACGATACTATGTCCCTTACTGCACCGTTGGTATTATACTACTTTTCTCCCTGTAAATACAATTCATATTTACTGTAATCCGCCATAAGCTCTCCTTATCCGTCCGCGCCCTTACCTGCTTTCTTGCGGACATTCTTTCCTGTGCGGCATTTGCGCTGCCCCATAAGGCCGTAATAACTAACATGGATTCAAAAGCTTTGCACCGAAAAAACGGAAAATAAAATAAAGGTTTTCCAAAGCAGCCAGCCAAACGCTTACCGCTCTGAAAAACCCCCTGTGCGCAAAACACCCAACAAGCACAATCCCATCCGCTTAAGTTTCCAAGATAGGGCAATCATAGTCCTCATCCAGACGCCCTTTCGCTCACGGCAGATAAAACGGCGCAAAAGCCAGCGTCTTTCGATGGTCTGGACTTAAAGCCTATGGTTGTTCCGCCTGAAAAAGCTTAAGTGAATGGCATTGCCAAAAATCAGGCGTCAAGAACCGATGCCATTGTATCCGCAGCCTCTACGATTTCCGGCCCCTGAGTGGCTGCCGTGGCATTTTCCGCCACTTCCTGCGGATCGTCATATTCCTTCTTTTCCTTCTCCTCCCAAAGACTGTCGTATTTCTCCCGTTTTTGCCGCCGCGCCATAGCGCCAATGCTTTTCGCTGTCTGGTACAATTCGTTGTCAAACTCCATCAGCTTCTTTTCATCTGCAGCCGGCACGATGCCGCCTTTCATAATCCGGCGCGCCACCTCTATCAGCTTCGCCATATCAGCCGCATACTCCTTGGCTGCGTCCCCTTGCTGCTCCGCCACGGCTGCGTTCCAATGCGCGCAATACTGGTCTGCCAGTTTGCTCAAATAGTCCTGGTACTGCGTCTGCTTCTCGTCCAGCGCCTCTAACGTCAATTCCAGAGTCGCCGCTTCCGACGCAAACTTCTCCCGGTCATCCGGCGCCGTTTCCATCTTTTTCTTCATGTCCTGCAGCTTCTTTGATACCAGTATCTTCTGATTCTGGTATGACCTTACCTGTTCCCGGTAAAGTTTCTGCGCTTCTCCAATTTTCAAACCCATCACATCCTTGTATTTATTTTGCACATCCTTGTTCCTATATTTATTATCGTCCTTTTCCTTGCGGGAACTGATAATTTCTCTGAAAAAAAATTTTTTGCCGCTTTCCTCCCTGCCGCCGCCTTTAGTCTTCGTTTATCCATTTCTCCAGCAATTCCTTTGCCAGCAGGATATCTTTTCTCTGGCGTTCGCCTTCTATTTCCCGCTCAATGGTAATGTCCCCCTTATAGCCGGCCTTCTTCAATCCCCGGATAAGTTTGGGATAATCGACCATCCCTTCCCCCAGCGGCTTTTCCTCGCCAAGAGCATGTCCGTCGGTAGGATAGCAGCCGTCTTTCCCATGCACGCCCATCACATATTTCCCAAACACCGCCAGCGCATCCACCGGGTTGCCCTTGCCGTACATTAGCAGGTTTGCAGGGTCCAGGTTTACGCCCACATTATCCAACCCAATATCCTCAATAGCCCGGCGCAGCGTCACCGGCGTCTCCTGCCCTGTCTCAAACAAAAAGCGCAGCCCTTTTTCCTTGCATTTCCCTGCCAACTGCTTCAGGCAGGCAATGACGCTATGATATTTGGAATCATACGGATTTTCCGGCAAATAGCCCACATGAGTCACCAAATCCCGCACGCCTATCCATTCCGCAAAATCCGCTCCTTCCATAAGCATGGCAAGCCTCTGGAAGCGGAACGCCTCCGGCACCAGCCCAAGCGTCTCCTGTCCATCATAAAAATCCCACACCTTTGGCCCTTCCCAGCCGCACCAGAAAGCCGTAGGCGTAATCCCATGCTTTTCCGCCGCCGCCTTTACTTTTTCCGCCGTCTCTTTGGCCAGAAGCGTCCTGTCCCAGCATACTATCTGGCAACTGCACATCCCCATTTCCACCAGTTCCTGAAACTGGCTCTCTATTTCTTTTTGCTTTGTCAGGTTTACCAATACCCCTACTCTCATACGCAATGCCTCCCGTCATCCATCCCTTCCACTCTTTCCTTCTTTTTATGCAAACCCCGGCCCGCTTTCCCATCCACATACTTCCTGGCCGCCTCCAGCTCTTCCCTGGCAAGCAGCGCGGACTTTACGCCTTCTTCCAGAGGCGCCCGCCCGATTTCCCTGTTTTCCCTCAGACACTCAATAAAATACCGTATCTCCAGGTAATAAGGCCCCAAATCGGAAATATTGATTCCCATGGACGTATCGCGCAGCTCCTTCCCTTCCAGTTTTGGATATTCTTTGCCCCCTTCCTTTCGAAACAGCGTCAGGCTGGGCGTTTTCGTACCGTCAAAGGAAACCGTCCCCTCTTCAAAGCCGGCCCGGAACGAAGGGGCAAATTCCAGGGACGGGCTTTCATCCCAAATGGCCTCCGCCGTAACGAAAGCCTGTCCATATTCATAGGCAACCGCCACATGGTTTATCATGCCCGTCTCATAGGCAGTGGCCTTTACCTCAAAAGAATCCGGCTCTCCCAACATATAGCGCAAAAAGTCCAGGTCATGGATGTGCAAATCCATCACCACGCCCCCGCTCTTTTCCTCCTCCTGGAACCAGTTTTCAAAGCCCCAATCCACTCTTGCGCTAATGCGCTGCATCACCAATGATTTCAATTTCCCGAGGGAACCGTCCTCATATACTTTCTTTAAGTATCGGTATTCCGGGAAAGAGCGCAGCACCTGGCCTACCATTGCCTTTACCCCCGTTTCTTTCTGCGCCGCCAGGAGCCTCCTGCCTTCTTCCTTTGTCAGGCAGACCGGTTTTTCCACAAAGACATGGCAGCCTTTTGCCATGGCAACGACGGCATGGTCGGTATGAAGGTAGCTTGGCAGGCATATATGCACAAAATCCGGCTTTTCCTTCTCCAAAAGCTCCATCCCTGTTTCATAGGCACGCGCATCCGGCCATACCGCCGCGCCCTTTTCCAAAAATTCCTTCCGGCAGTCGGCTATGGCAATTACTTCCACCTTCATCTCTTCTTCCAGCGCCTTTAATGACAAGTTATGGGACATTCCCATCCCCCCACAGCCAAGCAGGGCCGCTTTTAATTTTTTCTCCATATTTCCTTCCCTTCTTCTTTCTCCTGCCGTTTCACGGCGCTATGTGTAAAACCGTATTTCTATATCTTAATTTGCGTCCACTTTCCTTTTTTAAACCGTGCGGAAGCAAACAGGAACCGGGAAATCTGATCCGCCAGGACTCCAAACCAAATGCCTACAATGCCGCCCCCAAACGCATACCCGCCTAAATAAGAGCCTGCGGTACGGATAAAGGTAACGCTGACCGTGGAGGCCACCGCTGTATACAAGGTATCCCCGGCGCCGCGCAGACAACCCATATACACCACCTGGCTAATCTGGAACGCCACTACAAAAATGATAACCCGCATAATGCCCACGCCCAGCTCCACAATATGTCCGTCTTCAAAAAAGAGGCTCATCAGCGGCCTTGCGCCAAAGAAATAAAGCACGGCAAGGCACACGGAAATCACGCCGCCGAACATTCTGCATATACTGCCAAATTCCTTTGCCATCTTCCCATCCCCGGCGCCTAAACTCCGCCCAATCAGCGCCACCGCCGCCGCCTGCAGCCCATCCCCGAAAGAAAAGGACAGTCCCATAATATTCATGCCCACCTGATGCGCCGCCATAGCGTCCGTCCCCTGTTTCGCCGCCATAATTGCAGTCATCATAAACCCAATCCGCATTAACACCTGTTCAAAGAAAACGCTGTATCCCACATGAATCAAATTATGTAACGTCCTGGCGGCAGGCCACACCTTATTTTGCAGAATATAAGGGAGGCTGATAAACCTGTCAGACTTCAAAATGGAAACAACGCTCATAATACAGGCCACTGCCGTCCCTAACACGGTAGCCAGGGCCGCGCCGTGTATGCCAAGCGCCGGAAAGCCAAAATGCCCGTTGATAAGCAGATAATTAAAAATAATATTCACGGTATTGGAAGTCACATTGGTGCGCATCGTAATCTTCGTATTCCCGGCGCCGCGCTGGGCGGAGTTAATCCCCATCTGGATGCAATTGAAAATCATTCCGCCCATAATAATCCGGAAATAAGCCACTGCGCTGTTATGCGTCTCCGCCGTAGACCCGCATAACCGGATAATCGGGCTGGCGAATGCCACAAGCAAAACGCTTAAAACCGTTCCCATAATCAAAATAAACAAAAGGGCCGTGCATAAAATACGGTTTGCCTCCTCTGGATTTTCCTCCCCTCTTCTGCGGGCGACCAAAGCCGAAATCGCCACGTTGGACGCAAAAAACAGCGATAATCCTAAAAATTTAGGCTGCGTTGTCAGCCCTACCGCAGCCACCGCGTAAGCGCCAAGGGAACTTACCATCAAAGAGTCCACCAACCCTGCAAAGGCAACAAAAAAAGACTCCACAATGGATGGCCATGCCATATGGAACGTAATGCGGATATGTTCACGGTTATGCTTCTGTTGTCTTAATTGTCGCTGTTGTTTTAATTGTCTCTTTTGTTTTAATTTTTCTGATTGTTCTGACTGTTCCGTTTGTTCTAATTGTTCGGGTTGTTTTTCTTGTTCCGGCTGTTTTAATTTTTCCGATTGTATTGACTGTTCCGTTTGTTCTGTTTGCTTCTTCTGTTTCAATTGTTTAGGTTGTTTTATTTGCTCCTGCTGTTCTAATTGCTTCGGTTGTTCTGTTTGTTCCGGCTGTTTTAATTGTTCCGGCCGTTCCGATTGCCCTGTTTGTTTCGCTTGCTCCGGCCGTTCTGTTTGCCCCGGCTCTTTTAATTGTTCCGGCCGTTCTGTTTGCTTTAACTGCTTTGGGGTGGTTTCTTCCCGTGTTATCATGGTCTTTCCCTGCCTGTGTACATTCCGCATAAAACGGAAGCGATTTGATTTTTTCCTCTATAATTATACCCCATAAAAACAGCGATTACAATCCCAATGCCCGCAAACCGTAAGCCATGCCTTCCCGGGCCATAAAACATTACAGACGCTTGCGCCAAACCATCTGCCTGACCTGCCGAAACATATCCGTCCTTCCATAAATCAGCGCATACCCTATATTAGGCAAAACAGCGCAAACCACCGCCCGCAAAAGCAAACCGCCAATCACCTGGCCGCATGGGAGCCAGGCGCAGACATTATAAGTCAATATGCACAAAACGCAAGTGGCCAACGCATATTTTATATGACAGCCATAGTATTCCTTTAACCGAAACAGTTGGAAATAATGCTTAAATACAATCCTCACTCCCCATACGAAATTACATACAAATATGGTAAGAATAGTAGCGGTAAGAATCCCATATATGCCAAAGAATCTCCCAAGAATAAAATTCAGGATAAGGTTGGCCGCCGCTTCCGCCACGGAACGGCGCCTATGCTGCCACCATAATCCATTTGCGCTGGAATAAACGCTTCTCATATCCCCAGCCGACAGCAAATAAAAGTAAAGGCAGAAAAGAATCATAACCGGCTCCGGCAGCATCATTTCCTCCCCCATCCACCATTGCATAAACGGCTGGAAAAGGCAAACGAAACAGACCGTACACCAACCGGATATCCACATATATAAAAAATCCAGCTTTTTCAGTTCTATGAAATTCTCTTCTACGCTCTTTACTGCCACATGGTTTCCCACTCCGCCTAAAAAAGAAGCAGGGATAACCGAAAGCATCACATTTACGCCATGCATCACATAATAATAATTATTGTACATAGCCGTTACCGTCAGCCCTAAAAACATAGAGGCAACGATGCTGTCAAACGCATTTCTGGAAACCATGCAAAGCTTACTTAAAAACGCCCCCTGCACACGCTGCCTGATATCCTGCGCCAAACAGGCAGGCAGCGTCCCTTTGCAGTGATACTGCGGGAACATCTTTTTGACCATACAGGCGATAAGCAGGTTATTGGCAATGGTAAATACCGGCGTCAGGAGAAGAAAGAGAACATAATTTCGAAATGCAAATAATGCCGCAATCTGTGAACCGTTTAATAATACGGTTATGAGCAGATTGGCGATGCTGTTCCTATCCTCCCGCTGATATGCCACAAGCAAAGAGGACTTATACGCATACATAAAATAACTAATGGAAGCATTGATAAGATAAATCAGATACAAAACGGTCAGATTCACTTCCTCAGGATAGTCCCCATGGATGAAATAAGGCAAAAAAGGAATCCACAATGCCCCGGCTGCGAGGATAAGGATTCCAATGCCCCGGTATACCCTTTTATAAAAATACAGCAGCGCGTCTACCGTCTCTATATCGTTCTGCGCAATGGGACGGTACATATGGTAAACCACTGCGGAGCCAAATCCAAGCTCCGTCAGGCTCAATATGGAAAGAATGGAGGAGAACAGGCTGTTTAACCCTAAATACTGGGCGCCAAGCACAAGCTGCATCACCGTCCTGACCGCAAAAGGACAAAGCACAAGCGCAAGCTTGTTGGCCAGTCCAAACATCATATTCCTTTTGGCGTTTTTCATTACATTCAGTTTCATATATCCATACGCTTCCCCGTTATATTGATTTTTGCTCCCAACATCCAATCGGCTGCGGGCGGATTCCAGCAATCCATTCCTGACGCGGGCGTAAACGTCATTTCACCGAATTTAACCTTGCCATGCTCCAATTCATATAAGTCAACCCGCACATAAATAAATCCCCTGCTTAAAGCAGCCGCAATCCGCAGCATCTCCTGGAGCTTCTCCGGTTTCTTTTTCCCTTTGTCATAACGGGGGTATGTATAGGTAAAAGGCTGCAACACCCACTGCGTATTATAAAACGCCTCCCTTGCTTTATGCGTTTTTAAATCCCGGTCGCCAATCACCTGAATGTATTCCGGCTTTCCGTTAAAGCAATGGATTTTATAGTCATATAAATTCCCGTTTTCGTTTTCAATATATTGTTCGGCAAGAATGCATGGGCGGATGTTCAAATACTGCATTTCAAACCCACCCATAAAGGCAAAATTTATGGACATCCAAGCGTCAAATTTTTGTTTCACCTCTGCCCAATCCACCTTTTCCTTATCTGTCACCGCCACATTGCATCCGCTTCCATGATTGGTTTTCAGGACAAATTTCCCCGGCAGTTTATCAGGCTCCACTTCCCCAAACTTATCCCACACCCCCAATAATGGTATCAAATACTGGCTTCCTATCTTCTCTGCAACCCATTCCCGCGCCAGCCGCTTATCGGTCAGCCTGGTTTTTAACTCTGTATTGGCGTCGTACAGTTTAAGCCACTGTATCTTTTCATTAAATGTCTGGGGATTTTCCAGATTCAGTTTTTTCCCAGTCCTCAAACCGTATATCCGGATAAGCTGTTCTTTATACTTCTCCGGAGGCGTTTCTTTTGTTTTCCGATACAAAAACTGCGTGGCGCGCTGGCTTTTCCATGGTTTCCCCGCCACCCTCAGCCAGACATAACGCCACCCGCCAAACCTTAAAGTATAGTAGAGCTTATAGATGATTTTTTTCATAACATCCTCCATCCCCTTTCCGGTAAATCAAATCCGCAAAAAAGAGCAAAAAAAGATTCTGTCCTATCGCATACATTCCCGTTTCCATAATTCCGTATACCGCAAATAAAAACAAAACCGTCAAAAGCATATATTTCTTCTGTGCCGCCGCATATTTCATCAGCCATACATAACCAATGGAAAAAAGCAGGAATGTGACTATGCCATGCCTTAAAAGAATGCTCATGTAAGCATTATCAAGCCAAAGCTTTTCCGTAATCCCTGCCAGTTTGCGCTCTTCTTCCGAAACATATATTTTTTGCCCCAAAAAAGAAACGCCATACAGCGCCCACACTCTGTTGGCACAGGCAAACCTTGACGACATCCAAACATTAAGGTGTGCCAAAACCGGATTCCGGCTTACGTCAAAAAAGGACAAAAACAGACTGGCGACATTGGCAAGGACGGCTCCTGCTACAAGACACTTGGCGTATATGCCCCACAAATTCCTTTTTCTGCCGGAGAGGAACCTGGAAAGCAGCAGCAAGAACAAAAAGAATAACAAACAGATGCAAACCGTCTGGGAATTGGGAAACTTATATACAAAGAGAACTGCAAAAACCACAGAAAGATAATGAATCACGCCAAGCCGCTCCCTGTGGATGTAACAATGGCATAGGATAAGCTGGAAAATCCTCATTCCCAATGTATTGGGGTGGACAAAACCTAAGGAATACCGCTGCACCTGCCGCATTATTAAAACATTATCCTCTATGAATCCGAAAAAACAAAGAAGGAACACTGCCGGAATCCCAAAAAGCAGCATCCGGTATGCCATATGCAGCGCCCGGTCCATATCTTCGTTTTTTGCCGCCGCAAGAAACATCCATGCCGCTAACAGCGATTTATTGCCGGACAAAAAAGCGGCAATAACAATCGGGACAGATATCCCCGCAATCAAAAACAATTCCCTTTTCGAATATGTCCGCGCCAATCGGACTATCTGCAGCATAAGCAGCATAAGCACAACCACATTGACCGCGCCGTTGATAACGCCGGCCGGTATGCCCATAACGCCTTTCCATGTAGTGGAATAAAGCAGCTCCATGCCAAACCATAGGGAAAACGTCACCATATAAAGATTTTTGCTTTTTATTATTTTTTCCATTGGCTGCCACTGTTTCCTCTCTTCCCTATTTTTACATATTCCTTATAAATCAGTTCCGCATTGCGCTCTGCGGTAAAATGCGACCGCGCGTACTCTCCCGCCCTTCTTCCGGCCTCTTCCAACAACTCCCTGTGGTTTAGCAAATACACCATCTTTTCTTTCAGGTCAGACGCATCGCCCTGCCGATACAGCCATCCGTTGACGCCGTTTGCCACCAGCTCCGTATTGGTTGGGATATCCGACGCCACCACGGGCAGCCCTGCCATCATATACTCCGCCGTTACTTTTCCAAACCCTTCTGACTTGGAACACATAAGCCCACAGTCATAGCAGGCGATGTTTCCTCCTGCGTTCTCCCTGTATCCAAGCAGACGAACCGTATCCTCCAAGCCATATTCCTCTATCATGTTTTTTAACCGGCCCATATACATTGGGGAACCGCCGCCAATAATATCCAATGCAATGCTTTTTCTTTCTTCCTGCGTCAGCAGCCCGCACGCCTGCACCGCCTGCCATTGCCCCTTCGCCTCATAAACGGCTCCTATCATCAATAGCCTCATTTTATGGCTCCTGTCCGTTTCATAGGTTTCCTTCCTGCTTACCTTGCTGTCCACCCCATTATAAATCCGGACTATTTTCTCCTCTTGCAAGCCTTTCTTAATCCACCGCTCCTTAACCGTTTCGGAAACCGCAATGAACTGCGTCGCCGCCTGGTTCATCAGCGATATATAATCTTTCCTGAAGCTAAAACAATGCTCTCCTAACTCCCTGATATGCCAGACGAGGGGTTTCTTGTATTTTAACGCCAAGGCGGCGGAAAAATCTTCCCTGGAGGAATTGGAATGTATAAGGTCTATCGAATCCATATCCAACCGTCTGCTTAAACAATAAACCCCGAAATATTTCCCAAATAAATATTCCGCGCCCCGCACAAGGAACTTAAGCGGCCTTTTCCATTTTTGCTCCAGGATATTCTGACAAAAAGGCTCATATAATATTTTATAGGTAGGGCAACCTAACCGTTGATAATATTCCTCCGAATGATTCCTAAGCGGAAGGACGACGCTGATTTGCATGTCCTTATCGTACTTTAACAGCCTGTCGGCCAGTTGCTTCATTGACTGGGACGCTCCGTATTTTTCGTCACTGTCCGCAACAAGTAATATATGCATATCCGATTTTCCTTTCCTTGTCCCACGGTCAAACGCTTAAGCTCCGTCCTCTTCCTTGCTGTAATATTTCTTTCTATAATCGCTTTTCATATGCAGTTTGGTTATGAATAGCTGCAAAATCTTAAAATACGGCAAATTCACCTTTAACAGCTTTCTTAGAAAGAAAATCTTGCATAAGCATTCGTTCAAATCCTGTTTCCCTATTTTAGGATGGCGCGCATAATAAAAAATGCCATGTTCCGGCAGTAACTTATGCATCTCCCCGTCCACAAACCGGAATTTCTCAAATATTTTTATGGTAGACATAGATGGATACACGGCAAACCGCGCATACGGACTCATGGCAATATCCGGATGGATAGCCCCCTCTTCTTCACAGAGCCCGTTTTCCCTGGCCATTTCCAAAAATTGCAGCGCAGCGCTTTGGAGGGAGTCTATAAATTCGCCCTCCGCCCCCGCATATTCCGGCTCTGCGAAAACAGGCCGGACGGCGCCTTTCCCCATGGCGTATTCCTGCACGGTGCCTGTGGCGCTTAAAAACAAAATTTCAAAGATTTGCCCGGTCAGCCTTTCCATCAAAGCATATTCTTCCTTCCATCCCGGCTCAAACAAATACCCGTTCCGGCACATGCCATCATAATATTCCCCGCTCTCCATATTCATCACGCCAAGGTAATAGCCATGAAGCGCCGTTCCTGCCCCTGCATATTTTTGCAGGACCGTCTGCATCGTCCCTTTCCAGCCAATGTCCACAATCGCCAGATTGCCGTGAAACTGGTTTTCTTTCAAATAAGCTTCCACATATTCTTTTTGCCGCTGAAACCGCGCCCCGCCAAGCCGCTTCACGATATCGTATACGTCCCGTTTCTTCCCTTTGGGGATTTCATGTATTTGGGATTCCCCGCACAATCCCACTTTGCGCAATTCCCGCTGAAAGCTTTCCGGCTCCAGTTTACAGACCGCCCCCAATGTGTTTAACAAAGGTCTGTGGAAAAAGCACTTCAAAACGGCAATCATCCCGTCAAAATCCGCCGCGTCCGCAAGCAGCGGAACAAGCAATGCCTGTCTTGAAACGCATACATAGCATTGGGGGACGGCGCAGTCCGGATACAAAATGCGAAACGCCTCCTGAAGCAACTTCCCTTCCCTGCTTAAAAAAAGATTTTCTCAATCCGGTCGCTTTCTATTTTTTCCTTCAGCCATTTGCAATAGCCTAACAGCATGGGGCCCAATACCTCATACCCAATACAGGCAGCGTCCCCGTAAGCAGTCTTATGATTATTTAAAAAAGAAAAAAGCCTCCCGTACAGAAACGGATTCTCTGCCTTCCTGTTTACGCGCTTCCAAAATCTTAACCCGTTGCGCCGCCCGTCGGTCAGCAGGGCGTTAAGCCCTTTTGCCTTAGCCATAAAAAAATCGCTTTTTACATGATCGCCTATATGCAGTATTTTCCCCTGGAAACTGCCATAGTCTTTTTTCACCGCTTCGTATATGCTGCCCGTGGATTTGCACATACCGTAAGCTGAGGACAGATACAATTTCTCATAGCCATGGTAGCCGCATCGCTCCAAAATTTTTATAATCAAAGGCTCTTCCAAATACATATCAGAAACAATCAGAATTCTTTTTTGGCCTTTTAACGCCTTTTCATAAATTGCCTTCATGGGCAGATTGGGACAGCAGACCTGGAGTTCCGTCTCCCTTTCCAAGCGCTGCAAAAGAAATTTATCCTGTTTTGTCACGCCCTCCATGCAGGCGAAAATTTCCTCCAAGGAAATTTCCTCTGACGATATTCCCTTTTGCATTCTTTGGGGCGACGTTTCCCCCAATGAAACGCCTTCTTTGCAGGCGTTCTTTCTGGCCTTTTTCTCTGCATCCACCCTAAGTTTTAGATAGCCGTCTATGCTTTTCCCCGTCTGTTTTTGGAATTTTGCGCTTACCAGCCTATGCACCTCCTCAGGCTCCGCCACATCCCTTTTCACCAACGTGTCAAAAATATCAAAGGAAACGATTTGCGCCTGGCTGACAGCCCGTTCTATCTCATCGTATTTTGCGCTTAACGCCTTACCCAGGCAATGCCTTATCTCTCTTTTCATTGTATTTGCCCTATACATCCGCTTGGTTTCCCGTCTTACTCTTTTTCTGACATCCACTTCTCATATTCTTCCAGAAAAACAGGATATTGCTCCGACTTTCTGGATGTAGCCGTTAGGACAATCGCATTCCTGTAACGGTAAAAATCCACGCAAATTCTTTTTTCGCTATACGAAATCATAGAATACCCGGCAGTCTTAATCATTGCGTCCGGGAAGCTTTCCCTGACTGTATGGCACACACGTTTCAATGTCCATCCGGTATCCACGGAATCATCCACAATCAGGATTTTCCTGTGCCTTTTGGCCTTTTCCCGCTCAAAACTGACGGACGTCTCCACGTTCCTTTCCCTGTTTCTATCGTTCCACCTATACATCCATGGCTGCTTTAGCAGCGCCAATATCGCCTTTTGCGGCATAAGCCCGATGACCAGCTTTAATTTGTCCTTTATCCCATTGGAAGGCCGGCTTGCCAAAATGCCCGCCATATCGCACTTAAAATATTCCGCCATCGGTTTTGCGAAAAGGAATCCGCTTTTAGCGACAAAAACAATCAAATCCGGAGAATATGTCCTGCCGATTTCCCTTGCCCAATCCCTGCAGTCGCTTATCACGCCTGGTATGGTTTTCACATATGTTTCTATATGGCCTGCCGCCTTTTCCTCTTTGCTTCCCATACTGCCACCTTGCATTAAACTTTTTTAAAGAGCCTATTTATTCTTAAACCATTGGGGAAACGCTGTCTGCAGGCTGTTAATACGCCCCGTCCCCGTAAAAAATAACCGGTATTGTTTTCCATATCATTTTTATATCCGTTAAAATCCCCATATCTTCTATGTATTTCAAATCCAGTTCCACCCACTCATCCCATGCTATATTTGCCCTGCCGCTAATCTGCCAGTAACAGGTCAGGCCGGGCTTTACCAAAAGCCTTTGCTTCTCATACTCATTACACGCTTCCATCTGGAACGTCAGGATAGGCCGCGGCCCCACAATGCTCATATCCCCCTTTAAAATGTTAATTAACTGAGGAAGTTCGTCTATGCTGTATTTCCTTATAAACTTGCCTACTTTCGTAATGCGCGGGTCGTCCTTAATCTTAAAGGCATGTCCCGACTGTTCGTTGTCCTTTTGCATCTGGGCAAATTTCTTGTCCGCGTCTTTGCACATACTGCGGAACTTATACATGGAAAACGGATTCATATCTTTTCCCGCCCTTGGCTGTACAAAGAAAACCGGACCGCCGTCTTCTAACAAAATAGCAATGGCCGTAATCAAAAATACAGGCGACAAAATTACCATAGCGGCGCAGGACGCGGCAATATCAAACAGACGTTTCACCGCTTTATAAAGCATCCTCTTTTCGGCATATAATCCCTTGTACCGCATGATATCGTTCTTAAGGAATATCTTTTCTACATCTCTGGTCAACGAATCCATAGCTTTTCTCCTTTATCCAACATGGCGGGCTGTCAGGGAATCCCCCTGTATCCCATCCAATCCCTGTCTGCACAGGATTTGGCAGGATGTTTTAAAATTATAATCCCCACCCCCGGCCTGCGGCATGTGTTTCACTATATAATATATGTTCGAGGACTTTTACTCAAAACATGCCGCTGCCAGGGGTGGGGATTATTGGCAATTATAACTATTTGCGTTCTGCCGCCCACGTTTCCACGGGGCGGCAGAACAACCACATGTTGGGAATCAATATACGGTGTTACCCGCTGTTAATCATGCATGATTAAGTAATTATTCCTTCTAAAAAATAATGGTTACAAAAATTATTCTCCGGTTTTCGGGGAAACGGCCGGATTGACAGGCGTTGTGGGAGCTGCCGGGGCATTTCCCGCTTTTCCTGGATTGACCGCATTATTGCTGCCGGAATTGCCGCTGTCGCTGCTGTCTGCGCCATCGTCATTGCCGCCATCGCCGTCATTGTCCGTATCGGCCGGAGCTTCCGGGATTGCGGATTTGGGAGCGGTAACGACAAATACAGGAGAGAAGGAATCAAACACTGCCACAACCACGCCGTCTTTGCTGATATGCGCCGGAAGGCGATCCCATACGCCGTTCTTATAGTGCATTACAAAATATTCCAGGTTTTCGTCCGGGCCATTCTTTAACGGAATATTGACACGGACCGGTGTGGAGCCGTCATGCTCCGGTATGTCGATATTGGCAGAAGCCAATAACTCAACGGAACTTTCACTGCCCTCTCCCCAAACCTGTTTTGCCATTTCTTTCGCCGCATCCACAGCCACCGACTGTACCGTGGTTTCCACGGCGTTCACCATTACCTTGAAACCGGGAAGGTTGATGGAAACGGTTTTGTTCACCAAATCCAGCCCGGCAAACAATGTGCTGGAAGCCGCTTTTAGCGCCTCCTCGTCCTCCCCTTCAGGCAAAGCGTCCGGCACAGCCAAATCTACCTTTGCTTCCCCTTCGCTCACTATGGTGTCCGGGGCATTTACAATTGCATTCAAATCTTCAGGAGCCGTCACCACATTGTCCAAGGTCACTTCCGTTACATTGCCGTCCACCGTGGTCGTGGTCGTTTCGCTGACCTTGCCGCTTGCATCCGTTTTCTTTACCGCTTCCACCGTGCTGCCGTCCGTTTTTTCCGTTGTCACGGTTTCCACGGTCCCTACCGTCTCTCCGGCTTCGTTGGTGGTCACTTCCGTTTTTTCCGTTACTTTGTTCCCTTCCGGGGTCGTCACCGTAGGTTTGGTCGTAACAACCGTCTGCGTGCCGTCGCCGTTATCAACCGGATCGCTTACAATCGGCGGTTGGGAAGTGTCCGGGCTAAGCGAGCCCGCCGCACTTACCGGTACAGCCGCCACTAAAGACATAGCCATGCCAAGCGCCAACATGCTATAAATTTTCTTTCTTTTCATTCTCTTTCTCCTTTCCCCAAACATTTCATGTGGTTATATCAAGCTTTTCAGCCTAATACCTGCTTCATTGGACTTCCTCATAAAAAACTTTTAAAATCAGCTCATAAAGCGCCGTCTCGTCCAAATAAAACTCTTCAAACTTTTCCCCCCGGACGGTTTCCCCCTCCAAGGTATACAAATTCCCCCCGTCAAAATGGTAGCCCGCCATCTGCATGGCCAGATAACTGGCCTCATCTATAGAAATATCCGTCACCATGTAACGGCTTAATGTCTGGTATAACTCTACAGGGAGCGTAAAATCCGCTTTCATGGCCTGTCTTGCCGCCGCCGCATAGGCTGTCAGATATTGTTTCTGCCGTTCCAGCCTTTTGCCCGCGCTGTTAAAACTTGTCACATCCCGGTAATGCAGATAGTGGTATGCCGCCATCCCTTCCAAATGCACGCTTTCCCCTTCTTTCACATGGAAATCCCTGTACTCTATGCTTTCCAACGCTTCTACCCAAATGCCGCCGATTGCGTCGTTGAGCAACGGAATCGCTCCCATATGAATGGAGCAGTATCCATGGATAGGCAGGTTGTAAAACAGTCTGGACACCGCTTTGCGGCTGCGTTCGCAGCTTATTTCGGCTCCGTCGCCATACCCGTGCTGCAAGGTAATCTGCCCTTCGCCGCTGCCCTCATATTCCCCCTCTTTGTTGTAAATATCCAACTGCGCCATGGTATCCCGCGGAACGCCAATCACGCAAAGCTCTTTGTTATGAGGGTTCATTGCCAATAGGAAAATAGCGTCCGACTGTCCGCCGTCTATGCCGTTTTTGGCGGGCGACACTTCCTCCATCTTGTCAATTCCAAGGAAAAGGAAAATCAGCATGTCTTTATTGTAGCGGTAATGAATCCCCTTATACCGGAGGTCGCCCTCCTGCCAGTCCGTTTCTTCCTCTTCCATGCCGCCGCCCGTTTCTGAGCGCTCCGACATGGACAGGATAATCTGTCCGCTGTCGGCCTGGCTATACAGGCTCTCCTTTCCCGCCACGCCCATTCTCCAGAAAACAATGGCTGCCAGCAAAGCAGCCAGCAAAAGCGCCGCCAAAGCCACGAGCAGCCACCCCGCCATGCCAAGCCTTGCCCTCTTACTCTTCATTGAGCAATACCCCCTGCACCAGATAACGGTTGTCCGGCTTATTCGCTATGCAGGTGGATAATACAAGAATATGGTTTCCCGGCTCCACTTCCACGTCCTCTGCCCGATTGCAGTTCATGCCGCGCACTTTTTCCACCCTTTCCATATATTTTTCAAACTCGCTTTGCAGGGCATAGTCATGCCCATAAAGCAGATGTTCATTGCCCGATTCATAGGCTGCAAAGATTTGATAGGCAAACAGCCTTTCCGGCGTATAAACATATACATAAGGGTGTTCCCTGAAATATTCCATATCTTCATAATCGTGCAGCCCTGCAAACATTGTGCCGTTTTTCATATTGTGGCCGTAAACTACCGTAACCGGATCGGAAAAATCCTTTCCGTTGTACCTCTCCGTATAAATGCAGCCTGGGTATCCATAGCTCCCATCCAAGTTATAATTCAGGTAATAAAGGTCATTATATGGATGCTGCAGTATAGGATAGTCCACCTCGCTGTCGGGAATATAAATCCAGGCGTAAATATCCGCATTCACATTTTGCTGCAAATCCTCAAAATCCACTTCCTTTTCCGGTATGGGGACGCCCCTGTCCACAAGCGCCTGTAAATCCTGCGAAAGTTCCGGCTCCGCCTCTTCCTGGACGCTGTCGTCCGCCTCTTCCTCCGGCCGCTGCCCGGCTCCTTCATCGCCGTCTATGGTTTCCTCTATCGCCAAGCCATCTTCCGGGCCTTTCTGTCCTGCCGTCTGTCCGCCGCCGTCCTGCCCCTGCCTTGTCTGGTGAATCCCAAATGCCGCCAGGCCAATGGCTGCAACAGCCAACAGCGCCACGGCAAAGAGTTTCCATTGCTGGCCGCCCCTTTTGGGGCCGCTTCCTTCCCCTTGTTTATGGACGCTTTTTTTCCGGCCGCTTTTCTCCTTTCTATGGCTGTCTTCCTTCTTTAAATCCTGTCCTCCCATAGGTCAAATACCTCTTTCCCTATCCTTTTTTCCTTTTGCGCACCATAACTCCTGCCCTGCAGGACAGGTACATCCTACATCATTTTATACCTATGATTGACCGACATTTTCTTTCGTAAAATATCCAATTTTACGAAAATTCGACATACAGCAGTCCGCCACGCCCCTTTTTATGCGCAAAACCGGACATGAAAAAAAGCCGCCATGCCTTTTGACGGCAAATTTGACGGCTTATAAATCCTTTCCATCTCCTCCCAATACTAGGAATATCTGTGAAAAATGCTTATTTTATGGGAAATAGCGGGCTTTTCTCATCCTCTCCTTTTGACGGCTCCTTTGACGGCTTAAAAATCTTTTTCTCTGCTCCGGCACACTACAAAAATATGTAAACAGACAGAAGTAAGTGAAAATCATCAAAAATATGGTTGATTTTTTGGAAAAACTGTGATAGCATAATCAAAGTACCGTAAATACAGTGGTTTTGACCGATGGAAAAGCCGGTTTGGCTTTTCGTAAAATTGGATATTTTACGAAAATGTAAAACAGCCCCAGGCACAGTTGTTTGTTGTGCAGGCTGTTTTTCTTTTATAATAATGCTGTTCTTTCGATTCCACCCCATGTTACATATGATTTTGCCTCCTATCCCTTTTTCCTGCTCCAAAAAAGCAAAACACCCGCTGCCCCTACAGCGATTGCCAGCCATAACGCACAAGCATAAGGCGTTGCCATCTTCCGAAACCGCTCTGCGTCATAGCTAACCGCAAACACCCCCACATTGGCGGCGCCATGAAACAGCACAGGCGCCCACATGCCGCCATACCATTCATATGCCGCCGTAATCGCCACGCCTAACACACAGCCATAAATCCCCTGCACCAGATTCCCATGATACGCCCCAAACAGCAGGCCGCACAGCAAAACAGCCTGCCGGGTTTTCAGGCAGCGTTTCATCCGGCGGTAAATCAGGCCGCGGAATACCAGTTCCTCCGCTAACGGTGACACTGCCCCATACAGGATAAGCCCCAGGCCAAATCCTACGCTGTATTGCCTTGCGGAAATATCCGTATAATTTTTTGACATTTCCGTCACTCCCAAAAAGGCCAACAGTATGTTCATGCCAACTGCCAGGGAAACCGCGCATAAAAGAAAAAGAAAACATTCCAACCGTTTCACTTTCCTTTTTGGCCTTTCTCCATGGCCTCCCAGCCATATGCCGCATATGCCCTGGCGCTCTCCTTCCGGCCACAGTTCTTTCCTGGCCATTGGCCAGACCGCCCAGGCGCCAATGCACAATGCCAGCCCATTGCGCACGCCATCCACTGCCCCTGCATGGGCTTCCATGAAATGCCGATGCCCTGCCCCAAAGCCTGCCAGGCTCCAACCCGTCAGGAACGCCAGAAATACAGAAGCCAGGTCATGCGCCACATAATATGCCAAAAACGGCAGAAGCACACTTGTTATGCCGTTTAAAACACTTTTATCCCTTCCAGTCAATTTTTTCTCCTATTCCGGTTCCGCGCATTTCCATCTCTTCGCCTCTGCCATGGCGAATGGATGCAGCAATGCCTTCTCCTTACATCCATTCAAAAAGTGATATCCTTTGAAAAAAAGAATCCCATGCCCTTCTTCTGTTTCAAATTATATCACTTTTTTGAATTTATACAGTTATAACGCAAATAACGTTTTCAGTCCCAGGCACAGCCATTATCCCGGCCTAAGCCAGCTTCAAAATCATTCCTAACACGCGTTTGGCCGCCAACTGCAGTTCCGCCCTGCATAACGCATACGGGTGGGATGCGTCGGAAAGCGCCTTCATAATATCCGCTTTATCGGAAGGGATGCCAGGCATTGTAATGTCGTTGCCCGCCTTTACATTGCCTGCACAGGATGCGGAAGGCCACTTCTCCCCTTTTTCGCCCATACCGCCCGTTACCAGCCAGTCTGTCATAACCACGCCTTTAAATCCCCATTCGTCACGCAGCGTAGCCGTCTGGATATCTTTCGTGCTGCAGGCATGTTCGCCGTTGATTAAGTTGTAAGAAGTCATCAGGAAATGAGGCTGCGATTTCTTCACGCAGATTTCAAACCCTTTCAGGTAAATCTCCCGCAGCGCCCGCTCCCCTACATTGCTGTTGGAGAAGTAACGGTTCGTCTCCTGGTTGTTACATGCATAATGCTTAATCGTGGTCGCGCAGCCCTCATGCGCCTGCACGCCGTCCGTAATGTCCGCCGCAATGCATCCGGCAAGGTGCGGATCTTCTGAATAATACTCAAAGTTACGTCCGCATAACGGAGAGCGGTATATGTTCATAGCCGGAGCCAGCCACAGATGAGTCCCGAACATTTCCATTTCATGCCCTACCAGGTCGCCGCAGCGTTTTGCCAGCTCATCGTTCCATGACTGGGCAATCCCCGTGCCAATCGGAATCGCCACGCAATACTGATAATTGGTGGCAGCCGCTTTCTCCTCTTCGCTTGGCTGCGGCGCATGGTTCGCCATTTCCTGCTGCTCTTGCGGCGTCAGCATCGCCATAAAGTCTCCGCCAAAATTGGAGGAAGTCGCCTTTGCCATCCCGCCTACCATCTTATACGTAGGAGATAAACGCAGACCTGCAGGCCCGTCTGCCATTACCAAAGCAGGCACGCCCAATTCTTCCAACTGATGTGTGGTTTCCCCTGCCGCGCCTGCCACGGTGGAAGCCGCATTCCCAATCACTTCCATCAAATCTTCCGCGTCTTTGTAAGCGCCAATGCACAGGTAAGCAAGCTGCTCGTCCGTTAACCCTGCCACAAATTCGTCCAATGTCTTTGCGCCGCTTTTCACTTCTTCCCATTTTACGCAAGGCCCTGCCGGAAGCTCAGCCGGGATTTCCTCGTAAACCGCTTCCTTCACTGCCAAATCCGCCGCCTTGATTTCCACTGTTTTCGCCTTTGCCTTTTCCTCCGCTTCCCCTTCGTATGTCCATGGTTTCCCTTCCGGTTTCAAATCCTGGAACCCGCTGTCGCCGCAGATGTTTTTCAGTTTTTCCACCGCTTTGGACTCATCCAGCGAAACCGCCCCTGCAATATGGGTATTTCTGGAGCTGTTGCCCACACGGATATAATACGTTCCCGCCTCCATCACATAGGAAGCGCACTTAACGCAGTAAGAAGCCATGGACTGTGTATCGAATGTCACTGTCACCTCCTGGCTTTCCCCTGGCGCCAGTTCTTTTGTCTTTCCATACCCTGCCAGCTCCTGGTATGGCTTATCCAGATTCCCTGCCGGAGCGGAATAGTAAACCTGCACCACTTCCTTGCCCGCCGACGAACCTGTGTTTGTCACCACTGCAGTAACGGACACTTTGGATGCATCCGCCTGCATATCCTTCGGCTCCACGGTAAATGTCGTATAGCCCGCGCCATACCCGAAAGGATAGGCAGGGACATAGCCGATGGAGTCAAAATAGCGGTAGCCTACATAAATCCCTTCCTTATAATATGTATCATTGGGGTCGCCAAAACCTTCCGTGGATGCATAATCTTCAATCGGCGCCCAAGTCATGGTCAGTTTCCCGGACGGATACGCTTTGCCTAACAGCACATCGGCCAGCGCATCCCCGGTAGCGGAACCCAACTGCCCCAAAAGCAGAATGCTCCCTATGGCTTCCACTGGCTTTAAATCCACCATGCCGCCCACATTTAACACAAGGGCAAATTTCTCATATTTCTCGTTCAATGCCAGAATATCACGCACTTCCGTCTCCGTCAGGTTAATGTCCCCTGCCACAGGCTTACGGTCTGCGCCTTCCCCGGAATTACGCACCAGCACATAGATTGCCGTATCCCCTTCCCCATCCAGGGCAAGTTCGTACTCCGGCTCCGGACATGCTTTCCCCATGGCGTAGAACATCATCTGCCTCCTGTCCACGCCCGCCGCTTCCGCCTCTTTACGCAGCCCGCCGAAAAACGCGGCTTTGGCGTCTGCCACTACCTTATCATAACTGTCCAGCCAGCCCTCTGTGGTAATTTCAAAGCCGGCATTTTTCAGCCCTTCTTCCACTGTCACAAAATGCCGTACATTCACATCCCCTGACCCTGTGCCGCCTTTAATCGTCTTCCTCGCACCGCTTCCATATAACGCAAGCTTGCCGGCCCCTTTAAGGGGAAGCGTCCCGTCATTTTTCAAAAGAACCATACATTCCGGCGCCAGCTTACGCACCGCTTCTATATGCGCCTTCTCAAAAGCCTGGATATCCGGTGATTCGATTCTGATCTTGTTCATAGTAACCCCTCCTTGTATGATTTAAAAGTCAATTCCTATTTATCATAACATTTTATCAGACAAACTGCCACTATATTTTAAAAAAAGAAAAATATTTTGGACTTTTCAAAAAACAGTTTTGTGGTATGATAGAGCCTAGGGCGCCGTCTTTTTTGTCAGTGAAATAAATGCGACGCACGGCTGTCGCATTCCTGATGATAGAATAGCCTTTAAGTATTCTCTTACCAGAAGGAGGTGTTTGATATGCCATTTACAGAAATATGCATTTACCAGGTCAAGCCGCAAAAGACAGAAGAATTCGAAGCGCTGATGCTGGAAGCGAAACATTTTTTGGAAAAGCAGGAAGGGCTGCTTTTGCTTCGCTTTGTCAAAAGAGGCTACCATATTGACATGGCGCAGATTAAAGAAGGGCTTCCCCCGCCCCAAATCACCCGTATTGTAAAAAGCGTGAAATATATGCTTTATTGGGAATTTGATACGAAAGAACATTATGGGATGGCACAGAAAAACCTATACGAAAGCTATTGGAAATCCATCGAGCGGCATTTAATCGTCCCGCATGACAAATATTTAGGAGAGGGGTTGTTTTAACCAAGTGATATGATGCAGATAGACAGACTTCTTCAAATCGTTTTTCTTTTGTTAAGCCGTGAACATATTACAGCCAAACAACTGGCAGAGGAACTTTGCGTTTCCACCCGCACGATTTACAGGGACGTGAACATCCTTTCCATCGCAGGCATACCGATTGCCTCCCAAAAGGGATACCGGGGCGGGCTTTCTTTGTTGCAGGGCTACTCCTTAGACAAGTCCTATTTCACCCAGGCTGAGCAAAGCAATATGATACAGGCGCTCCAAATCCTGAAATCGTCCCATTACCCGGAGGCGGACAAGCTGTTAAATAAAGTGGCCGGGCTGTTTAGCCACCGCCTGCAGTCCGAATGGCTGGAGATTGATTTCTCCTACTGGGGCAGCCCGGAAAAGGAGCGGAACAATATAGCGGCCTTAGAGCGCGCCATCATCAATAAATACGTCATTGCCTTCACTTACTTCAATACCGAGCTGGCCATTACCGAGCAGACTGTGGAGCCGTTAAAGCTGGTTTTTAAATCCCATGCCTGGTATCTGATTGCCTACTCCCGGCGCAAAAAAGAAATCCGCACTTATAAAATGTCCCGCATACGGGAACTGCAAATTACAAACCAAATGTTTGACCGGGAACTGCCGGAGGATTTTTCCCTCACTCCTGCCTATCGGGAAACTTATCAGATTCCTCTGTTCGTCCTGCATTTTTCCGAAAAAATAGCGTACAAAGTCTACGACGAATTTCAGGAAAAAGACATTAAAAAACTGGAAGACGGCACGCTGGAAGTCACGTTCCGCTACCAGCTAAGCGACTGGACGTTCCTCTATCTGCTGTCTTTTGGTGAATACGTTGAAATCATAAAGCCTGTGGAAGCCAGGAATATATTAAAGGAAAAAGCGCGGAAGATACTTTCTATGTACCTATGAACCTGCCTTTCCAAAAACGACATATCCGTCAGCGGCTGGCATATCCTTCCTGACGGATATGTCGTTTTCGGCGGACCTATTCTCTTGCGCATTATGTCCGCCCTCTATGCCTATTCCCCTATCCGCGCCTTATTGTATACAATGTTCCCAAGCTTCCCGTCTAAACGGCTTCCATCTTTTCTCGTCGCCTTGGCAATCCGCGCCTTTTTCCCCATAAACTCAAACGGCGCATCCTCCACCTTGCCGTTTTTAATATCTTCGCAGACTTCAATCACCTCGTCCAGCAATGCTGCCGGATAATCCCTGCCAGGCCCATGGGATAAGTAAATGCGGTCAAACTTCCCTTCTGTCCTGGCTTTCAGGCTCTGCAGGTTCTTCTCATAGGTCGTAACGCCTGTGGAAGAATCGTCAAACAAAAACGTAAACGTATTGCAGGCGTCCCCCGTCAGCAGCGTGCGTTCTTCCCTTAACAGCATACATACGCTGCCCATTGTATGACCAGGGCAGTCAAAAATTTCAATGGAAATGCCGCCCAGGTCAAACACGGCGCCATCCGGCAAATCCAGAAACGTTTCCGCTGATTGCACAGGAACATAGTCCTCTTGCGTCACCTGCGCAAAATCCGGGGACTGCGAAAGGAATCCCTTACGCACCTCCATGCCGCAATGCTCCTTATAAATACCCTTATCCTTATGGCTCATAGAAACCGTATCGAATTCCGGCGCCCCCATGGCATGATCCACATGCCCATGAGTCAAAAGCGCCGTCAGCGGCTTATCGGTCAGCGTTTCCACATACCGGCGCAGGCTCCCCGCCCCGCTTCCCGTATCCAGCAATGCCGCTTTTTGCGCGCCTTCCACCAGATACATCTGCTCCCCGGCCAGGCCGTAAATCCTTGTCACATGTTCTGAAATTTTTTCTGAATGAAATTTTACCATACCTTATCTCCTTTCCCCAACGCATTCCCTTTCCCTATTTCTTTGAATCCTGCAGCTCCCTCTCCATCACCACCGCCGTATAATTTCCGCAATCTTTTTCCGTTCCCGTTTCCGTAAACCCGTTTTTCTTCCAAAACGCCTCGCTTTGCGGATTCCCCTTTGCATATGCCAAACGGACAAAGCGGTATTTCCCGCTCCAAAGACAGGCAAAGCATTCCTCTGTAATTTTAGACCCAATCCCCTTCCCCTGTTCGCACGGGCGCATCATAAAGAATCCGAGAAACGCTGTCTGCGTATCCGGATAGTTCAAAATCAAATCCATAACAGCCATCAGCTTCGTTTCCTGGAAAAAGCCAATATAGAACTTATCTTCCTTCACCGTCCGCGGCGGCAAAGCTTCCATATCCCGCAAAATGCTCTGCCTGGTGACAAATGGCGGGCAGAACCTATAAAACAAAGGATTGCCTGCCTCCTGCTTTTCCTGCCTTCCAGGCGCATTGCCTATCCGCCGTTTCAAAGAATCCTCTCCAACTGGCAAAGCTCCTCTTTGGTTGTAGACCAGCCTGTTGCGAAACGCACTACGGTATGAGAATCATCATATTTTTCCCAAAAGCTGAACGCCACTTCCTTTTTCAGCCTTTCCATCCTGTCGTTCTCCAATATGACAAACTGCTGGTTGGTCGGGGAATCCAGATAAAAGGGATACCCTTTCCCTTGAAGAATCTCCTTTAGCCTTTCCGCCATTTCTATGGCATGGCGGCTAATCTCCATATACAAACCATCCGTAAACAACGCGTCAAACTGGACGCCCAACAGCCGCCCTTTCGCCAAAAGGGCGCCATGCTGTTTTACTGTCGTCATAAAATGGGGCGGCGCGTTTTTCTTTGTGAATACCACGGCCTCACCGCAAAGCGCCCCCACCTTTGTGCCTCCGATGCAAAATACGTCGCAAAGCCTTGCCACATCTTCCAACGTTACGTCCGTTTCCCGGCTTGCCAGGCCATAGCCCAGCCTTGCCCCATCCAGGTACAGCGGAATCTGATATGCCCTGCAAATGGCCGCTATGCGTTCCAGTTCCTTTTTGGCGTACAATGTCCCATATTCTGTGGGATGGGACAGGTATGCCATTCCGGGAAACGCCATATGCCCATGGTTGGAGTCCTCATAAAAACTTTTCAGATACCAATCCAATTCCTCCGGGTCTATTTTCCCGTTATGATGCGGCAAAACAAGCGTCTTATGGCCGGTATATTCTATGGCTCCCGCCTCGTGCAGATTTATGTGCCCTGTCTTAGCCGCAACCACCCCTTCATAACCGCGCAGCATAGCCGCTATGACCACCGCGTTAGTCTGGGTGCCGCCCGTCAGGAAGTATATTTCGGCTTGCGGGCAGTTACAGGCCGCTTTGATTTTTTCACGGGCGCTGCTGCAATACGGGTCATTGCCATAGCCAGATAACGCCTCTGTGTTACTCTCTGTCAGCCTTTTTAAAATCTGCGGGTGCGCCCCCGTTGTGTAATCGCTCTCAAAAGAAATCATATGCTCACCTCATCAAAAGCTCTTTCAGCTCTTCTACCGTATCCACTACATAATCAGCTCCTGCGGCTTCCAGTTCCCCCGGCTGCGCATACCCGAAAGAAACCCCCACCGTCACCAGCCCGTGCCGCTTGCCGCCTTCCACGTCAAACTTGCGGTCCCCTACCATTACGGTACGCCCGCCGTCCTGCATAAGCTTGTCTTCCTGACCAAGCCCCTCCAACTGGCGCAGCGCCTCTTCCACCACCTCTTCCTTACTGTCCCTTGTGCCGTCCAGCTCGCTTCCTACCACCACTGAAAAATATGCGCGGATTTTGAAATGCTCCAATATTTTTTCCACATACACGGTTGGTTTGCTGGAAGCCACCGCCAACACCTTCCCCTTTTCCTTCCACGCCTTCAACGCCTGCGCAATGCCATCGTAAATCTCATTCTGGAAAATCCCCTTTGGCGCAAACCACTCCCTGTATTTCTCCACTGCCTCTTGCGCCTGCGCTTCGCTGAAACCATAAAACGCCTGAAAACTCCCTCTAAGCGGCGGCCCGATAAAAGGCGTCAGCTTCTCCCTGTCCGGTTCTTCAATTCCAAATGCTTTCAGCGCATACTGCACCGATGTTGTAATCCCTTCCCGTGGATCTGTCAGCGTGCCGTCCAAATCAAACAGCAAATATTTATATTCCATAGTCTCTCTCCCTATCCTGCCGTCCCAACGCCCCTTTGCCTTTCCGGTTTCCTGCGGCGGTTCCATGTTCCGTTTTTCCCACTTGCTTTTCCTATCCTTTCGCCTCTTTTTCCGCAGCCGTCTGGCGCACAGGCTCCGGACGCATAAAATCCACATACGGATACCCGGCAAAAGCCTCCTCCATAATCCGTCGGTTCAAATTCACCCAGCTTACGCATTTATCCAGAATAATCGCATCTGCCGTTATCACATAATCCTTGGTTTCCAAAACAGCGTCCACATTGTGAATCACCTCTGCCTGCACCTTTAGGCTGGAAGAGCCAAGCAACTCTATAATCCGCTGCTTTAACCTGCCCGAATTGGATACCGGGGCGTCCAGGTAAAATACCGCCTCCCCAGCCCCCATATCCTCCAGCGCCTTTCCAATCAGCCGAATGGCCGTATCCGTCTTGTCAATTAACCGGTATGTGCCACGCAGCGCAGCCAAATCCCTGACAGCCCCGTCCATGCACTTTAAAAGCGTGGAGCCGGACAGCAAAGGGCATCCTAGCGCATCATCCCCCTGCAGCGTTTCAGCCAGTTCCCCCGCAAATAATAAATGAGGAACAAAACGGAAGTCGCCGCCCAGGTCAGTGGGTAACTGAAAGCCAGGGTGGAGATTTCCGGCCGCAAAGGCACCACTGCCAACACCCATGCCACACGCAGGACACAAATGCCAAGGGCCGTCAGCAGCATAGGAGGGATGGCGTCTCCACATCCTCTTGTTGTGCCTCCCAATATTTCAATGCAAATATATGTCACATAGCTTGGCGCAATAACCCGCATCATTTTAAGCCCCACCGCAATCACGTCCGGATCATCGGTGAACATATGGAAGAAAATGCGCCCTCCCGTCAACACAAGCACGCTCAATAAGAAACTGGTCATCGCCGCCATGCCCATGCAGATGCGCACGCTCTTTTTAATCCGGTCATATTTGCCTGCGCCGAAATTCTGCCCGGCAAACGTGGTAATGGCTACGCCATACGCTCCCATAATCATCCAGAAAATGCCGTCAATCTTGCCGTATGCCGTCCAAGCCGCTATCGTGTCCGTCCCAAAAGCATTGACGCTGGACTGGATAATCAGGTTGGAAACGGAATACATGGTAGACTGCACCCCGGCCGGAAGGCCCAGCCGTATAATATCATGCAGAAAAGACGGCGTAAAACGGATTTCCTTTACATACAGCCGATAGGAATCCTCCGTCTTCCTTAAAGCAACGATTACCATAAGCGCGCTGATTACCTGGGAAAGCGCCGTAGCTATGCCAACCCCCGCCACGCCCATATGCAAAATCGCCACAAACAGGATATCCAATACAATATTGGCCAGGCAGGACAAAATCAAAAAGTAAAGCGGCCGCTTGGAATCCCCCACAGCCCTTAAAATCCCCGACCCCATATTATAAAGAAGGGAAGGAATCACCCCGGTGAAATAAACCCGCATATACACAACCGACATTGCTAAAATATCTTCCGGCGTATGCATGGCCCGCAGCGCCGCCCCGGAAAAAAGAAACCCGAGCGCCATAATAACAGCGCCTCCTGCAATAGAAAGCGCCATAGCGGTATGTACCGTCTTTTTCACATCCTCCTGTTTCTTAGCCCCGTAATACTGGGAAATAATCACCGTAGCGCCGGAAGAAAGCCCGGTGAAAAAACCAATCAGCAAATTAATCAGCGTGGCCGCCGGCCCGCCTACCGCCGCCAGCGCCTCCTTCCCCACAAACTTCCCGACAATCACCGCATCCGTCGTATTATAAAGCTGCTGGAAAAAAGTGCCGAACAAAATGGGGAAAAAGAAAAACAATAGCTGCTTCCAAATCACCCCTTCCGTAATCTGGTTTGAAATTTGATTCCTTTCCGTTTTCATCTGTAACCTCCCTGCCCCCAAAAAGCCTTTCCTGCTTAAACCGTATTCCATATGCCGTTTCCATTCTCATACATCCATAAGGCAAAGTATACCATTTCCCCCTTATACAGTCAATGAGGCCCGAAAAAACCTTTGGATTTTCCGCCGAATATGTTAAAATATCCAAAACGGAACCAAACACATCCGCACCTATGCAAGGAGGACAGGCCGATGGATTTTTTTCAAACTAATTTTTCCATGCTTCCCTTTTTACGGGAAGGGAGAAGCAGAAGCATCAACTGGGAAAACCAAACAGGGGAAAAAGGGAAAGGCGGGATGGCCGCCAGCGGGCTTGGCGCTTCCCGCAAAGGCTCCCCCTGCATCCCTTTGGTAAAGGCAGGGGAAACCGTAACCTTGGCCGAAACGGCAGGCCCTGGCGTTATCCAGCACATCTGGATGACCGTAACCAACCAGGCCAGCCCAAGAAACCGCTACATCCTGCGTGACCTGGTTGTAAGAATCTTTTGGGACGGCGAAAGCGCGCCCTCGGTGGAAAGCCCTTTGGGAGACTTTTTCTGCTGCGGCTTCGGCGTATCCTACCTGGTCAATTCCATGCCGGTGGCCGTAAACCCTACCAGAGGCTTTAACTGCTATTTTCCCATGCCATTCCATAAAAGCATGAAAATAACGCTGGAAAACCAGTGCGATGAAGATGTGAACGCCTTTTTTTACCAAGTGGATTACTGTCTCTTAGACAAGCTGCCGGAAAATACCGGTTACTTCCATGCGCAGTGGAGAAGGCAGAGACTGACGGAAAAAGCAAAAGATTACGTAATTTTAGACAACGTAAAAGGAAAAGGCCAGTATGTGGGCACCTATATGGCGCTGACCACACTGGAGCGCTATTGGTATGGAGAAGGGGAAATCAAATTCTATCTGGACGGCGACCAAGCTTATCCCACCATATGCGGAACCGGCACAGAAGACTATTTCGGAGGCGCATGGAGCTTTGCCACCCAAAAAGACGGGAAAACCGTGGAAAATACGTACTGCACCCCGTTTTTAGGCTACCCGTATTACTCCCATCACGATTCGGAGCTGCACAACGATTACCACAACGACGATATCCCGCCGCAGCGCAGCTTCTATCGGTGGCATATTATGGACCCGGTGCTGTTCGCGGAAGATATCCGTGTTGCCATCCAGCAGATTGGCGTCTCTTACGGCGGGCTGTTTGAGCGGCAGGACGATGTGGCCACCGTGGCCTATTGGTACCAGGCAGAACCCCATATCCCTTTTCCAAAACTGATGGGACGCCGGGATAGATGGCCCCGTTAATTCCTAGCGGGGCGCCGCCCCGCTTTGGATTTATTCGTTTTCCCGCCTGCTTGAAAGCGTATTTTGAGGGGCCAGGCACACTTGCCCCCTGCAAATATAAAACGTAACGCGCCCATTTACCAGCGGATATTCCTTCTCATCTGACACGACCGTCACATTTGCCAGCAGCGGAAGCTGTCTTCTGACCTCTTCCAGACTATAACGGTTGTCTAACGCCACCTTAATCCGCTCCGGCGGATTCTCATAAAGCAGTTTGGCCAGCAAAAACATACTATGCCCCGGCAAATAGCCCTGCGCTCTGGCTGCAAGGACATCCAACTGCCTTTCGGCCAATTCCCTATACTCCTCCTTCCCGGTCAACTGGCACAGCCTTACAAAGTTGTACGCCATTGCCGAATTCCCGCTTGGGACAGCGCCGTCGTAAAATTCCTTTGGATTTATAAAAAGTTCCGCCCGGCCCGGCTCCGAAAGGAAATAGCCTCCGCCCGCATCATCCGCAAACCGTCTGACAGCCTCCCTGCAAAACCGCTGCGCCTTTTCTAAATATGCCTCATCCAGGGTGGAATGGTACAATTCGGTCAAAGCCGCAATATAAAAGGCATAATCATCCAAAAAACCGTTCCCGGAATGCTTTCCCTCCCGCCAGCTTGCATAAAGCTGCATCCCTTCGCACAAGTTCCCTTCCAAAAAGCGCTGCGCCCGCACCGCCGCCTGTATATATTCCTCCTTGCGCGAAACCCGGTAAAGCGCGGACAACGCGGCTATCATCATGGAATTCCAGGAAAGCAGCGCCTTATCGTCCATATGCAGCCTGCAGCGGCCTTTCCGGTAATCGTACAGCTTCCCAATCTCATCGGCAAAATCGGCGGCCTTTCCTTTGCTTTTTAAAAGGTTAGGAATATTTGCCCCTTCAAAGTTCCCCTTTTTCGTTACGTCAAAGGCTTTGGAAAACCGCTTCCCTTTTTCCTCCCCCAGCACATCCATTATTTCCTCTAAGGTGAACGTATAATACTTCCCCTCCACTCCTTCGCTGTCCGCATCCTGGGCGCTGTAAAACCCGCCGTCCAAAGAAGTCATTTCCCGGAGCGCATACTGCGCGGTTTTTTCCGCCGTATCCAGGTAAAAAGGATTCAAAGTGGCTGCATAAGCCGCCGCATAGGCGATGATTAACAAGGCATTGTCGCAGAGCATTTTTTCAAAATGGGGAACGAGGAAATAAGAATCGGTGGAATATCTGGAAAAGCCATAGCCAATCTGGTCAAATATCCCTCCCCTGCGCATCTGCGTCAACGTCTTTTCCGCCATTTCCAATACCTCCGGCCTGTCATTTTGCATTGCGTACCGCAGCAAAAACCATAGGTTATGAGGCGCCGGGAATTTGGGCGCATCCCCAAACCCGCCGTTTTTATAATCAAAACGCTCTAAAAACATACGGACTGCCTTTTCGCATACATCGCCCGCGCCCTCTGCGTCTCCTTTCCCATAGCCGGATTCCTGCCGCTTTAACTGCGCAATGACCTGTTGGGCCGAGTGCAGCAGTTCCTCCCTCCGGTTGTCCCACCTGTCCGCCACCGCTTCCAGCAAATCGCAAAAACCTGGCATCCCATACCGTGGCTGTAAAGGGAAATAAGTCCCTGCCAGAAACGGCTCTTTATTCCAGGCCATAAATATGCTCATAGGCCAGCCGCCGCTGCCAGTGAAAGCCTGGCACACCGCCATATATACGCTGTCAAGATCAGGGCGTTCCTCCCTGTCTGCCTTGATGGAAATAAAGGAACGGTTGAGCATGTCAGCCACCCTTTCATCCTCGAAGCTTTCCTTAGCCATCACATGGCACCAATGGCAGGAACTGTATCCGATGCTTAAAAAAATGGGCTTGTCCTCCCTCTTTGCCCTCTCAAACGCCTCCTCACACCACGGATACCAGTCTACAGGATTTTTTGCATGCTGCAGCAGATAGGGGCTTGTTTCCTTTTCCAGACGATTCATTCCTTTTCCCTCCCATGTTCGCGCCGCTTGTCATTTATGGCAAAAGCGCCGGCGCTGATTTACAAACCGCTTTCCCAAAATTGCATTGCAGATATCCTGCTATTATATGGAGAAAACCGGATATTATGCCAAAGTCCTTCCCTTATGCTTTCGACGGCGCAGGAAATATCCGTCAAAGCATTGTGCTTTCCATTTTTTATGGTAGAATAGGCCATAGACTCTGCAATAAAAATACAAGGGCCTGGCAGACGCATGTTCCAGAAAAGCAAACAAGCCCAAGATACACAAGGAGCAAAAAATAACATGAAAAAACAAAACAACCCAAAAACTTTTGACTGGGGATTTTTTCTCCGGCATATTGCCATAATTGCAGTGCCGGTGGCCCTGCAGAACCTGCTGACTACTACAGGAAGCATGGTGGACACTATGATGTTAGCCTCCCTGGGCGAGCAGACGGTAGGCGCCGTAGGGCTTTGCGCCCAGTTTTCCAGCCTGATGTTTGCAGGCTATTGGGGCTTTGTGGGCGGCGGCATGATGTTTTTTTCCCAATACTGGGGCGCGAAAAACGACGACGGCATTACCCGTTCCTTTGGCCTCACTCTTTCCTTTATGATGGCGGTGGGGCTCATTTTCAGTTTTCTGGCCCTGGGCGCCCCTGAGTTCATTATGAATATTTACACCGACAAGGCGGAAATCCAGCAAATCGGCGTCTCCTACCTGAAAATCGTAGGTTTTGCCTATGCGCTGCAGGTTTTGACCATGGCAGTCAGCGCGCTTTTGCGCTCCATCGAGCAGGTCAAAATACCGCTTTACGGCGGCATTGCTTCCGTAGCCGCCAACTGCCTTTTTAACTACCTTTTGATTTTCGGCAAACTCGGCCTGCCCAAAATGGGCGTGCGGGGGGCCGCTTTAGGCACCGTGCTTGCCGGAGCCGTAAACCTGACGATTTTGCTTGTTTTTGTCCTGAAAAGGAAAATACCCTATGTGCTGGAATTTTCCAGACATTTTCGTTGGGACAGGGAATTTATTGGCCAATACCTGCAAAAATGTTTCCCTATCCTCTGCAATGAAATCCTGATTGGCGTGGGGAATATGATGATTAATATTGTGTTAGGCCATCAAAGCGAAAAGGCCATTGCCGCCGTTGCCGTATTCCGGACTCTGGAGGGATTGGTCATTGCCTTTTTCAGCGGTTTTTCCAATGCGGCCACTGTCCTGGTCGGAAAAGAGGTGGGCGCAGGAAACCACGAGGCAGCCTTTCAGCGCGCCAAACGGCTGGTATATTTGTGCAGCGCCCTCATTGGCTCCGCCTGCCTTACGCTCATTGCCGTCCATAGCCCTCTGCTCCACGCCATGGGGCTTAGCGGGGAATCGTACCGGATTGGCACAGGGATGTTGCTTATCTACAGCGTGGCCGCCCTTATCCGCATGGGGAACTGGACACAGAACGACACTTACCGCGCCGCCGGGGACGCGGCCTTTGGCTCCATCCTGGAAATTACCTTTATGTACCTGTTAGCGCTGCCTTGCGTGTATACGGCAAACTATGTCTTCCATGCGCCCTTCCTCCTTATTTTCGCCCTTTGCTATGTGGATGAGCCTGTCCGCTACCTGATTATGCAATGCCATATGTATTCCGGCAAGTGGATTAAGCCCGTATCCGACGCAGGCATGAAAACCATTGAGGACTTCCGTAAAAACCATGGCATTACGGTAAAACCGCCCTTGTCAAAGCCGCGCAATAAGACTACAATATAAATACATAAAAAGAAAACAGGGATGCTATAGCAAAGAGCAAATGGGCAGTCCCGAAAGGAGGACATATGAAAGATTCTAACTGCGGTTACTGTATGGGAGGGGAACTGTTGGGCAAATTTGGCATTTTCATTTGCGAGCTTAACGTAAGCAGCCTCATCCTGTTCAAAGAGCAAAGCAAACCCGGCAGATGCATCGTAGCCTACAAAGACCATGTCAGCGAATTGATTGACATTAGCGACGACCAGCGCAATGCTTTTATGGCGGACGTAGCCCACGCGGCCCGGGCGCTTCATGCCGCTTTCCATCCCAACAAAGTCAACTACGGCGCATATGGCGATACGGGCTGCCATCTGCATATGCACCTGGTTCCCAAATATGAGGGCGGGGACGAATGGGGCGGCACCTTCCAGATGAACCCGGACAAGACATATCTTACCGACGCGGAATATGAGGAAATGATTCGTAAAATCAAAGAAAATTTGTAAAGCGCCAGTCGCTTCCCTATCCAATGCGCGTTTACTTTTCGCTTGTCAAATCAGGCGGATTATGGTAGGATGGGTGCGTAAAAACCTATTGGGAGAATAAAACGATGAATCGCTTAAGAACCCGTAACAATGGGAAAATAGAAACATGGCAAACAATGGCAAACACCGGTGCAAACGCCTCCCCTGCGGCCCAAAGGGCAGCCAGAGCGGAGGCATACCGGATAAGATACGAAAGCCTGCTTCATCCGTAAACTCTGGAGCAATGACTTTTGGGCCTTTTTCCTTTTAGCAACCATCAAAAACGGAAAGAGGTATATGTATGAAAAAAATCACAGATATGACCGAGGGTTCCCCCCTTGGCCTGTTAGTTCGTTTTGCACTGCCGCTGCTGCTTGGCAGCCTGTGCCAACTCCTTTACACCACAGCGGACAGCGCGGTGGTAGGGCGGCTGATTGGAGTGGGCGCTTTTGCCGCCGTCGGCGCCGCCGGGTTTTTAAGCTGGCTTGTGGTGGATATGATTCTTGGACTCACCCAAGGATTCGGCGTACTCTTCGCCCAAATCTTTGGAAAAAAGCAATGGGACCGTCTGCGGCAGGCCATCGCCGTTTCCTCCCTTTTAGCGTTTGGAATCGGCGCAGCGCTGACTGTGCTTGGGCTATTGTCCATCGGGTTTGCGCTGGACGCCACAGGAGTCCCCTTGGATATCCGCTCGGACGCCGTATCCTATTTACAGGTTATTTTCTCCGGCACGCTTATAACCATGTTTCACCGGCTGGCAGGAACCTTGTTACAGTCCCTTGGCAACAGCAGAGTTCCCGTTATCGGGAATGTGGCCTCGTGTATACTGAATATCGCCCTCGATCTCCTTTTCGTAGGCGGATTCGGCTGGGGCGTGATTGGCGCAGCCCTTGCCACTGTGGCGGCACAGCTTGGTTCTTTCTTATACTGCCTGAGCAAGTTATGGGATATCCCGCAAGTCAGGCTGTCCAGAAACGATTTCATCCTGCCGGGAGCAATGCCCCCGGCTCTTGTGCGGGAACTGTTGCGGCTGGGCGGGCCGCTGGCTTTCCGCAACGGGGTCATCTCGGTAGGCGGGCTGTTTGTGCAGTCTGCCATCAATGGCTGCGGCAAACTGTTTGTAGCCGGTATGGCCGCAGCAGAGAAATATTTCGGCCTGGTCACTTTAACAGGCTGCGCTCTGGATGGCGCCTTTGCGTACTTCAGCGCCCAAAACTATGGCGCAGGCCGTATGGACCGAATCAAAGCCGGACTGCGCGCTTCCATTTGGCTGTCGTTAGCCAGCTCTGCGGTTATGGCCGTTTTGCTGCTTGTCTTTGGAAAGCAGCTTTTGGGCCTGCTTATTACAGGCAAACCTGAAGAATTGCAGCAAATCCTTCAAGCAGGTTACGAATATCTGACCGTACTGGCCTTTACCGTGCCGCTTATGTTTTTGCTGTGCCTGTACCGCTCCGGCTTACAGGGCATGGGAAGCGCTTTTGCGCCTACTCTCTCGGGTTTCATAGAACTGGGGCTTCGTATTGTATCCGTCCTGTTTCTGCCAAACCTCCTTGGCCGTTTCGCCATTTACCTGGCCAACCCCCTTGGATGGCTGGGCGCGTCCATACTGTTGGCCTGCTCCTATTACCGCGTATACCACAGGCTGACGCTCGCTCAGGCGGAACATAAGTAACCGCCGTTTTACGGCGGCTGCCCGAAACAGTCCCCAAAATGGCAATGTCATTCACTTAAGCTTTTCAAGATGGCGCAAATAATCCAGCATCTCGGCCTTCCTCCATAAACTTTCCTGGCATACCTTCTCATTCCCTTCCACAATCCCTAACTCAGACATTCGGTTTTGAAATGACTGCTTATCCGTTTCTTCCTCCCCATCGTAGTATTCCGTAATGCCTTCCCCAGTGTAATTTCCCTCCGCATCGGAAATGCCATGATAGCTAAAGCGCAGCGCTGGCATGGAATCCTCCGTAACCGTTCCATCCTTGCCTGTCAGAAAATAAGATTTCCCATAGCCGCCCTCATCTCCGCCGCCATCCCATCTGGAAAACGCCGCCACTACCCCTGTTTTTTCATAATATCCCAGCGATACGGTGGTAAGAGCGTCCACCAGGCAAAAGGCTGTGTCCCCCTTTACCGTATATATGGAATAGCAGCCAAAATAATCATCCCCAACCACTAACTCCGGTATCCCGTCATCGTCCAGATACAGCAGGGAAAACCAGACGCTCCCCATATCATCGTCCCAGCCCTCCACCACTGGCAGATAAATCCGGGCATACTGTGGCGCTGCGCTTCCTTCTTCTGCCGCTTCTGCTATTCCCTCTTCCCCGCTTTCCTCTTCCGCTTTTCCTTCCCCTGCAATCTCGATTTTCCCTTCCTCCCTGCTTCTCCCTTCCGCTTTTCCTTCCCCTGCCGCCTCGGTTTTCCCCTCTTTTTCTCCGGTTCCGGCCTCTGTACCCGGCTCACTTTTCTCTTCTTCTCCGGCCTGCGCTTCCACCGCTGTCCGATTGCCCTCCCTCTCCTGCCCTATACGCGCTTTTGCAGTTTCCTCTTCCTCACTGCCTGTTTTGCCGCAACTGCACAAACCACACAGCAGCGCCATAAAAATCAACGCCGGAATCACTTTCCGAATGCCCCTCCATCGTTTCATACCTCCACTCGCTCCTCTCTTTATGCTTTCCTCTCTATTTCAGCCTCACTCCAGCCCATGCCGCTGCACGGCATCCTGCCGCTTTCCCAATTCCCCCATACCGTTTGCAAAAAACATCCGCTTCCCTGGCCTGTCCCGGTAAAGCGCAAAACGTTATAGGGAGGGAATTGTTTGGCCTTAACTTTATTTTAAGCCATTGCAAACAGAAAAACAAGCGCACAGGAAAACTGACAAACTTCCTTCCGCCGCCTGAAACACTGTTTATGGAATGTTTATCAAACCTTCCAAAAAGCAGTTGACACAAATCCGAAACCGGACTATAATACCTCTTACACTGATTCTGAAATCGGACTTAAGGAGCAATCTGGTGATATGTCAAGCTGATTTTTAAAAAGATATTGATATGTTTTTTATATAAAAGGGTAACTTTAATAGACCTACATTTCAAAAAGAATGTATGTTCGATATGGATTATTTAGTTGATGTATCCAGCGATATGCCGGAGTACAGTTGGTTTCTGGCCAGCAATCCATAAACCAATCGAACGAATTTACGTGAAGTCAGTGCGAGTGCTCGTTTGTGTTGATGTTTGGGAACTTCGTTGTACTTCTTGCGATAGTACGCCCCATATTCAACATTGTGTTTTCTCATACTGTTGGCAGCTTCGCCAAGATAGTACCTAAGATACCGGTTACCGGCTTTGGTCATGGGAGTATCTTCTCCATCGAAGCCTCCGGACTGGTTTGATTTCCAGCAAAGGCCGGCATATTTAGCAAGGGCATCTGAGGATGTGAATGCGGATATGTCGCCAATTTCAGCAACAATGCCACCGGCAAACACTGGGCCTATGCCATCAATAGACTGAAGGATGATAAAAGCATTGGGGT
>CAJTQO010000016.1 GCA_910578405.1 uncultured Lachnospiraceae bacterium
ACCTCAACCTTCATAATAGGCTCTAACAGAACCGGATTTCCTTTCTTCATAGCTTCCTTGAATGCCATGGAACCGGCAATATGGAATGCCATTTCGGAGGAATCGACTTCATGGTAAGAACCGTCGTATACATTGGCGTGTACGCCCAGTACCGGGAAACCGCCGAGGATACCGGCCCTTGCAGCCTCTTCGATGCCTTCGCCCACCGCCGGGATATATTCCTTGGGAATTGCGCCGCCGACAACGGAAGTTTCGAATTTAAAGGTTTCCTCACCGTTCGGGTCCATAGGCTCGAATTTAACTTTACAATGTCCGTACTGCCCACGTCCGCCGGACTGTTTTGCATATTTGTATTCCTGGTCCACAGGTTTTGTAAACGTCTCCTTATAAGCAACCTGAGGCGCGCCCACATTTGCCTCTACCTTGAATTCACGCAGAAGCCTGTCTACGATAATTTCAAGATGCAGCTCGCCCATGCCTGCGATAATCGTCTGTCCTGTTTCCTGGTCCGTATGCGCGCGGAACGTCGGATCTTCTTCCGCCAATTTCGCCAGCGCCTCACCCATTTTGCCCTGTCCGGCCTTTGTCTTTGGCTCAATTGCCAGCTCAATAACCGGCTCAGGGAATTCCATGGACTCCAGAATTACCGGATGCTGGTCGTCACAGATGGTATCGCCTGTCGTTGTGAACTTAAACCCTACTGCCGCCGCGATATCGCCGGAGTACACTTTATCTAATTCCGCCCGCTTATTCGCATGCATCTGCAGGATACGCCCTACACGCTCTTTCTTATCCTTTGTAGCATTCAATACATAAGAACCGGAGTTCATCGTACCGGAATATACCCGGAAGAATGCCAGCTTCCCGACAAACGGGTCAGCCATAATCTTAAATGCCAGCGCAGAGAACGGCTCATCGTCCGATGAATGCCTTTCCACTTCATTCCCTTCCAAATCCACCCCTTTAATTGCCGGGATGTCCGTAGGAGCAGGCATAAATTTCAAAATCGCATCCAGAAGCTTCTGTACGCCCTTATTCCTGTAAGCAGTGCCACAGCATACCGGAATCGCCGTGCATTCGCATGTGCCTTTCCGCAACGCCGCCTGCAGTTGCTCAGCCGTAGGCTCTTCCCCTTCCAGATACATCTCCATCAGATCGTCGTCCAACTCACTGATTTTTTCCACTAACTCTGTACGGTAAAGTTCGGCCTCATCCTTCATATCGTCCGGAATGTCAACGATGGAAATGTCCTCACCCTTCTCGTCATTGTAAATATACGCTTTCATTTCAAATAAATCAATGATGCCCTGAAAACCATCTTCTTTGCCGATAGGCAATTGGATACAGATAGCGTTCTTCCCAAGTCTGTTCCGAATCTGGTCTACCGCGCCGTAAAAATCAGCGCCCATAATGTCCATCTTATTGATAAAGGCCATCCTCGGCACATTGTAGGTGTCAGCCTGGCGCCATACGTTTTCCGACTGGGGCTCTACGCCGCCCTTTGCGCAAAATACGCCGACTGCGCCGTCCAGCACACGGAGTGAACGTTCAACCTCTACCGTAAAGTCAACGTGGCCGGGAGTGTCAATAATGTTGATACGGTGTTCCAATGCATCTGCTTTCGGTTTGCAATGTTCCTGTTCCGTCCAGTGACAGGTAGTTGCGGCTGACGTTATTGTAATACCCCTTTCCTGCTCCTGTTCCATCCAGTCCATGGTCGCAGTACCCTCATGAGTATCACCAATTTTATAATTCACACCGGTATAATACAAAATACGCTCTGTCAGGGTAGTCTTACCTGCATCAATATGCGCCATGATACCGATGTTCCTGGTTCTCTCTAATGGATATTCTCTTCCAGCCAAGGTCCCTTCCTCCTTTAGAATCTGTAATGCGCAAACGCCTTATTGGCCTCTGCCATCTTGTGCATATCTTCTTTCCTCTTTACGGCCGCGCCTGTATTTTTCGCCGCATCCATGATTTCATTGGCCAACCTGTCCTGCATCGTCTTCTCACCGCGTTTGCGGGAGAACATAACCAACCAGCGCAGCCCCAGGGCCTGGCGCCTCTCGGCGCGCACTTCAATCGGCACCTGGTAAGTGGCGCCGCCAATACGTCTAGCCTTCACTTCCAGGACAGGCATGATATTGTTCATCGCCTCTTCAAATACTTCCAGAGCCGGTTTGCCTGACTTTTCCTCTACTGTTGCAAATGCGCCATATACGATTTTCTGAGCGACGCCCTTCTTACCATCTAACATAATGTTATTGATAAGCTTGGTCACTACCTTGTTCTCGTATAAAGGATCTGCCAATACATCTCTCTTCTGAATATGTCCTTTACGTGGCACGTTTCTTCCCTCCTTATTAGTTAATAATTCAACGGTACTCACATGTGTCCTCTAATTCCACATAATGTGTTCGTGCGGTTTTCTATTTTCATACAGAATTCCAACACAAATTAGCTCTGTTTGTGGTACAAATCCCCAAGCCCCTGTGACGTTTATTTACCAGCCTTAGGTCTTTTAGCGCCGTATTTGGAACGTGCCTGCCTTCTGTTGGCAACGCCAGCCGTATCCAAAGTACCCCTGATCACATGGTACCTGGTACCTGGCAAGTCTTTTACCCTGCCGCCCCTGATCAGGACAACGCTGTGTTCCTGCAGGTTATGGCCTTCACCCGGGATATAGCTTGTCACTTCAATCCCGTTGGAAAGACGTACCCTGGCAATCTTTCTAAGCGCTGAGTTAGGCTTCTTAGGAGTTGCTGTCTTCACAGCCGTGCAAACACCCCTTTTCTGAGGGGAAGAAGTGTCGATTGCTTTCTTATGGAGGGAGTTCCATCCCTTCTGGAGAGCAGGCGCTGTAGACTTCTTTACCGATGTCTGACGTCCTTTTCTTACTAACTGATTAAATGTTGGCATTCTGTTTCACCTCCTGTAGTTAAATTTATCCAAAATGCATATGCAGTATGATGAAATGCACTGCATCAAAAAAACAATGCACCCATATACGCACTTTTAAAGTATAAGTGTTTATAGATGCATTGTCAATCTTTTTTTTAAATTTCTGCGTCGGAAACCGCTCCTGCCAGTTCCCCGTCCTCCAAAAATTCCTCTTCGTCCTCTTCTAAGCTTAAATCCATCCCAAGCTCCGCATCCGGCTCTTCCTCCAGGCCATCGCCCACCGCGTCCCGCTCTTCCTCCGTCTCCTCTTGGAAGTCCGCTTCCCCTCCAAGATAATCCTCTTCGTCAAACTGAACGGACTGAAGCAGTTTGTTATCCGTATCTAACATTGTATTACGGTAACGCTTCATTCCGGTTCCGGCCGGAATCAGCTTACCGATGATTACGTTCTCCTTCAAGCCAATCAACGGGTCGATTTTCCCTTTGATGGCGGCTTCCGTAAGAACCTTTGTCGTCTCCTGGAAAGACGCGGCCGAAAGGAAGGAGTTGGTCGCCAAAGCCGCTTTGGTAATCCCCAGCATAACCTGCTTGCCTTCCGCCGGCTCTTTGCCTGACGCATGAAGCCTTTCATTCATTTCCTCATACTCCAGAATATCCACCAGCGTCCCCGGCAAAAACTCCGCATCGCCGTTATTTTCAATGCGCACCTTCTTAAGCATCTGGCGCACAATAACCTCGATATGCTTATCGCTGATATCCACGCCCTGCAGACGGTACACCCTCTGCACCTCCCGCAGCATATAATCCTGTACGGCGCGCACGCCTTTGATTTTTAACAGGTCATGGGGGTTTACGCTTCCTTCCGTCAGCTCATCGCCCGCTTCCAACACTGCGCCGTCCAGCACTTTAATCCTGGAACCGTAAGGAATCAGGTAGGTCTTGGATTCTCCGTTCTCTTCATTGGTGATTACGATTTCACGCTTTTTCTTTGTATCCTTAATGGTGGCAATGCCGCCAAATTCCGCAATAATCGCAAGCCCCTTCGGCTTCCTTGCCTCAAAAAGCTCCTCCACACGGGGAAGACCCTGTGTGATATCGTCGCCGGCCACGCCGCCCGTATGGAACGTACGCATCGTCAACTGCGTGCCGGGTTCGCCAATTGACTGGGCCGCAATAATCCCTACCGCTTCCCCGACCTGCACCGCCTCGCCTGTCGCCATATTGGCGCCATAGCATTTTGCGCAAATCCCGTTGTGGGAACGGCAGCCCAAAATCGTGCGGATCTTCACCTCTTCAATAGGCCTTCCCTTGGCGTCCACGCCGGAGCTGATTATCCTTGCCGCACGGCTTGGAGTAATCATATGATTGCGCTTCACGATTAGGTTGCCGTCTTTATCCATAATGTCTTCGCAAGTATACCTGCCGTTAATCCTGTCCTTAAGTCCTTCAATGGTTTCTTTGCCGTCCATAAACGCCCGCACAACCATACCCGGAATCTCGTCCTTGCCTTCGCAGCAGTCCACTTCCCGGATTATCAGTTCCTGGGAAACGTCCACCATACGTCTGGTCAGGTACCCGGAGTCCGCCGTACGCAGCGCCGTGTCAGACAGCCCCTTGCGCGCCCCGTGCGCGGACATAAAGTATTCCAATACATCCAGCCCTTCACGGAAATTAGACTTAATGGGCAATTCAATCGTCCGCCCGGTCGTGTCCGCCATCAGCCCGCGCATGCCCGCCAACTGCTTAATCTGCTGGTTGGAACCACGGGCGCCGGAATCCGCCATCATATAAATATTGTTGTACTTATCCAGCCCGGACAACAGCACCTCCGTCAATTCCTTATCCGTTTCATTCCATGTCTCCACCACGGCACGGTATCTTTCTTCCTCCGTAATAAGCCCCCGGCGGAAATTCTGGGAAATCCGGTCTACCGTCGCCTGTGCGTCATCCAACATTTCCTGCTTCTTGGCTGGCACCGTCATATCGGAAATGGAAACCGTCATAGCGGCCCGTGTGGAATATTTGTACCCGGTGGACTTAATTAAATCCAGCACTTCCGCCGTCTTGGAAGCCCCATGGGTATTAATTACCCGCTCCAAAATCTGCTTTAACTGCTTCTTGCCCACATGGAAATCCACTTCCAGCTTCAACAGGTTCTCCGCATCGCTTCTGTCGATAAAGCCAAGATCCTGCGGCAGAATCTCGTTGAACAGGAAACGTCCCAGCGTAGACTCCACATTGCCGCTTACCCATTCCCCCTTTTCATTCCTCTTGCTTACCCGCACCTTTATCCTGGAGTGCAATGTGCTAAAGCCATTTTCATAAGCAAGAATCGCTTCATTGACATTCTTATAACATTTCCCTTCCCCTTTTGCCCCCGGCCTTTCCTGGGTCAGGTAATAAATGCCAAGCACCATATCCTGGGAAGGCACCGCCACCGGCCCGCCGTCAGACGGTTTTAACAGATTGTTAGGGGAAAGCAGCAAAAACCGACACTCCGACTGCGCCTCCACGGACAGCGGCAGATGCACCGCCATCTGGTCGCCGTCAAAATCCGCATTAAACGCCGTACATACCAAAGGATGCAGCTTAATGGCCTTGCCTTCCACCAGAATCGGCTCAAACGCCTGAATCCCAAGCCTATGCAGGGTGGGTGCCCGGTTTAACATAACCGGATGCTCCTTAATCACCTCTTCCAGCACATCCCATACTTGCGTATCCAACCGTTCCACCAGTTTCTTCGCATTCTTAATATTCTGGGAAATGCTTCTGGACACCAGTTCCTTCATAACAAAAGGCTTAAAAAGCTCAATTGCCATCTCTTTGGGCAGGCCGCACTGATAAATTTTCAGCTCCGGCCCAACCACGATAACCGAACGCCCGGAATAGTCCACACGTTTCCCTAACAGGTTCTGACGGAAACGTCCTGACTTACCCTTTAACATATCGGACAGCGATTTCAGCGCCCGGTTCCCCGGCCCGGTAACGGGACGCCCTCTCCTACCGTTGTCAATCAGGGCGTCCACCGCTTCCTGTAACATTCTCTTTTCATTGCGCACAATAATATCCGGCGCGCCTAATTCCAACAGCCTTTTCAAACGATTGTTCCTGTTAATAATCCTCCGGTACAAATCATTTAAGTCAGAAGTTGCGAAACGTCCGCCGTCCAACTGCACCATAGGCCGCAAATCCGGCGGGATAACCGGAATGGCGTCCATAATCATCCATTCCGGCTTATTGCCGGATTCCCGGAATGCTTCCACCACTTCCAGCCGCTTAATAATCCTCGCCCGCTTCTGCCCGGTGGATTCTTTCAGCCCGGTCTTTAACTCCACCGCTTCCGTTTCCAAATCTATGGCTTCCAACAGCTCTTTGATGGCCTCCGCGCCCATGCCCACACGGAACCGGTTGCCCCATGTCTCCCTGGCGTCCTGGTACTCCTTCTCAGACAACACCTGCTTGTAGTCCATATCGGTGTCCCCTTCATCCAGCACAATATAAGAGGCAAAATACAACACCTTCTCCAACACCCTGGGCGAAAGATCCAAAATCAACCCCATACGGCTGGGGATTCCTTTGAAATACCAGATATGGGACACCGGGGCAGCCAGCTCAATATGCCCCATGCGCTCCCGGCGCACGCTGGATTTGGTCACTTCCACCCCACAGCGGTCGCAGACCACGCCTTTATACCGGATTTTCTTATATTTCCCGCAGTGGCACTCCCAGTCCTTGCTGGGGCCGAATATCTTTTCGCAGAACAGCCCTTCCCTTTCCGGCTTCAAGGTTCTGTAGTTAATGGTTTCCGGCTTGGTGACTTCCCCCCTGGACCACTCTCTGATTTTTTCGGGCGATGCTAAACCAATTTTAATTGCATCAAATGTCATTGGTTGATAAGTTTCCTGTTTTGTTTCTGGCATCTTCACACATCCCTTTCTTTTCGGACTGCTTGCTATCTCTCCAACTGTCATCACTCATCATACACATCCGCAAATTCGGCCTCATCATCCAGCTCCAGCTCTAACTCATCCTCCTCCATCTCATGGTCGCTGCTGACAAGTTCCCCGCTGTCATCGTCAAATTCCTGCTTCTGGTAGCCCATATGCCCCAAAGGTTCTTCCTCATAATCATAATTCTTACGGTCGCCTTCCATTTCATAACGGTAATCCGTATCGCCGTAATCTATGGTTTCCACAATCTCCACTTCCGTCTGGTCATCCCGCAGCACGCGCACATCCAGGCCAAGTGACTGGAGTTCCTTTAACAATACCTTGAAGGATTCCGGAATGCCCGGCTCCGGGATATTGTCGCCTTTGATAATCGCTTCATAAGTCTTCACACGCCCTACCACATCATCCGACTTCACGGTCAGTATTTCCTGCAGCGTGTAGGAAGCGCCATATGCCTCCAAAGCCCATACTTCCATTTCCCCGAAACGCTGTCCGCCAAACTGCGCCTTACCGCCTAACGGCTGCTGCGTCACGAGCGAATAAGGGCCTGTGGAACGGGCATGGATTTTGTCGTCCACCAGATGATGCAGTTTCAGGTAATGCATATGCCCAATCGTAACCGGGCTGTCAAAATATTCTCCCGTCCGGCCGTCCCGCAGCCTGACTTTCCCATCCCTGGAAATAGGCACGCCCTTCCAGAGTTCTCTGTGTTCCCTATGCTCATACAGGTAATCCATCACTTCAGGAAGCAGTTCTTCCTTATGCTTTTGCTCAAACTCTTCCCATTCCAAGTTCACATAATCGTTGGCCAAATCCAACGTATCCATAATGTCCACTTCGTTTGCGCCGTCAAATACCGGCGTAGCCACATTAAAGCCAAGCGCTTTCGCCGCCAAAGACAAATGAATCTCCAATACCTGTCCAATGTTCATACGGGACGGCACGCCTAAGGGGTTTAGCACAATGTCCAAAGGCCGCCCGTTTGGCAGGTACGGCATATCCTCCACCGGAAGCACGCGGGAAACCACACCCTTGTTCCCATGGCGCCCTGCCATCTTGTCGCCCACGGAAATCTTCCTTTTCTGAGCGATATAAATGCGCACAGCCTGGTTTACGCCAGGCGAAAGCTCATCGCCGTTGTCCCTGGTAAATACTTTCGCATCCACTACAATTCCGTATTCCCCATGGGGCACCTTTAAGGACGTATCCCTGACTTCCCTTGCCTTTTCACCGAAAATCGCGCGTAACAGCCGCTCTTCCGCCGTCAGCTCCGTCTCGCCCTTCGGGGTCACTTTCCCAACCAGGATATCTCCGGCGCGCACCTCCGCGCCGATACGGATAATCCCACGGTCATCCAAGTCTTTCAACGCCTCATCGCCCACACCCGGCACATCTCTGGTGATTTCTTCCGGCCCAAGCTTCGTATCACGGGCCTCTGCCTCATATTCCTCTATATGAACGGAGGTATACACATCCTCCTGTACCAGCCTTTCGCTTAACAGAACGGCGTCCTCATAATTATAGCCTTCCCATGTCATAAAGCCAATCAGCGGATTCTTGCCTAACGCCAGCTCCCCTTGCGAAGTGGAAGGGCCGTCTGCAATCACCTCGCCTTTCTCCACATGTTCCCCTTTGAACACTACCGGCTTTTGGTTATAACAGTTGGACTGGTTGCTGCGGGAGAATTTCGTCAGACAGTATTCATCCCTTTCGCCGCTGTCATATGTCATTTTAATAATTCTGGACGAAACGTAATCTATCGTCCCCGACTTCCTGGCCACCACGCACACCCCGGAGTCCACGGCCGCTTTCGGCTCCATGCCGGTGCCTACCGCCGGGGCTTCCGTCGTCAGCAGCGGCACTGCCTGACGCTGCATGTTGGAGCCCATCAACGCACGGTTCGCATCGTCGTTTTCCAAAAACGGGATAAGCGCCGTCGCCACGGAAAACACCATCTTTGGCGACACGTCCATATAGTCAAACATTGCTTTCGGATACTCGGAAGTTTCTTCCCTGTAACGGCCGGACACCGTGTTCTTTACAAAATGCCCGTCAGCGTCCAGCGCCTCATTAGCCTGGGCTACATGGTAATTGTCCTCTTCGTCCGCCGTCATATAGACCACTTCCTCCGTTACCCGCGGGTTCGCCGGGTCGGATTTGTCAATCTTACGGTACGGCGCCTCCACAAAACCGTATTCGTTAATCCGCGCATAGCTTGCCAATGAATTGATTAAGCCAATGTTCGGGCCTTCCGGCGTCTCAATGGGACACATCCTTCCGTAGTGGGAGTAATGCACGTCACGCACCTCAAACCCTGCCCGATCCCTGGAAAGGCCGCCAGGCCCCAATGCGGACAAACGCCTTTTGTGAGTCAGCTCGCCCAATGGGTTATTCTGATCCATAAACTGGGACAACTGGGAAGAACCGAAAAACTCCTTCACCGCCGCCTGCACAGGCTTAATGTTAATCAACACCTGCGGGGAAATCTCATCCATATCATGGGTGGTCATCCTCTCCCGCACCACTCTTTCCATCCTGGACAGACCAATCCGGTACTGGTTCTGCAAAAGCTCGCCTACCGAACGGATACGACGGTTGCCCAAATGGTCGATATCGTCATCATTCCCGATACCATATTCCAGATGGATATTATAATTAATGGAAGCGATAATATCTTCCTTTGTAATATGCTTCGGAATCAGTTCATGCACATTTTTGCGGATAGCCACCGCCAGCCCTTCCGGGTCTTCGCTGTATTCTTCCAGAATCTGCGCCAGAACCGGATAGTACACCTGCTCCGTAATTCCCAGCTCTTTCGGATTACAGTCCACAAAACTCGTAAGATCCACCATCATATTGGATAAAACCTTTACGTTTTTCTCTTCCGTCTGAATATATACATAAGGGAGCCCCGCATTCTGGATAGCGTCCGCCAACTCAGCAGTCACCTTCGCCCCCGCCGTCGCCAATACCTCGCCTGTCATCACATCCACCACATCCTCTGCCAGAATGTGGTTCCTTATCCGGTTGCGCAACGCCAGCTTCTTATTAAATTTGTATCTCCCGACTTTCGCCAGGTCATACCTTCTTGGGTCAAAAAACATAGCGTTAATCAGGCTCTCTGCGCTTTCCACACTCAACGGCTCACCCGGACGGATTTTTTTATATAACTCTAAGAGACCCCCCTGGTAGTTCTCAGAAGTGTCTTTCCCAAAACTTGCTTCAATCTTCGGTTCTTCGCCAAACAAATCCCGAATCTCATCGTTGGTGCCAACACCCAACGCCCGCAGCAATACGGTAATCGGCACTTTCCTTGTCCGGTCTACGCGCACATAAAACACATCATTGGAATCCGTCTCATATTCCAGCCATGCGCCGCGGTTGGGGATAACGGTGGAAGAGAACAGCCTCTTGCCGATTTTATCATGCCCGATGGCATAATAAATACCGGGCGAACGCACCAACTGGCTGACGATAACGCGTTCCGCGCCGTTGATGACGAATGTCCCTGTCTCTGTCATTAATGGAAGATCCCCCATAAAGATTTCATGTTCGCTGATTTCCTCTTTTTCCTTATTATAAAGGCGAACCTTAACCTTTAAAGGCGCCGCATAAGTCGCATCCCTTTCTTTGCATTTCTCAATCGAATACTTCACATCCTTCTCACACAGCTCAAAGCCTACAAACTCCAGGCTTAAATGCCCGCTGTAGTCTGCGATCGGAGAAATATCATCAAAGACTTCTTTCAAGCCTTCTCTGAGAAACCATCTGTAAGAGTCCTTCTGTACCTCAATCAGGTTTGGCATTTCCAAAACCTCTTTTTGTCGTGAATAACTCATACGTATGTTTTTGCTCGCGGCAATAGGACGTATTCTGTTTTTTTCCATTAACATTTCACCCCGTTCTTCTTGATATTGAGCCTGCTCCTCCATCCGGCCGGAAATCAGAATCCTGCACTGGCATAACTGACCTGGCAGCGCCTTATTTTCTGCCCGGATAGAGTACAATTTTCGGTGATAAATAATTCCTATTTGTATAAAAAGGAAAGGTAAGCATACCTTACCACAATAGCGCATTTTCCATTCTACTACAAATTGGAAAAAGAGTCAAGTATTTTTTACGAGAAACCGCGAAATGCATTTTTCCACAGCAGGCTGCCAAGCTGCCATTTCCATAAAATTCATTTCCGCGACAGATAACATACGCTCCCAGACATACGAAAAGCCGGAAAGAAATCTCTTTCCGGCCCATCCGTCTTTGCAAAAAGGAAATGGCTTCCATTATTTAATGGTAACTTTTGCGCCTTCCCCTTCCAGCTTGGTCTTAAGTTCTTCCGCTTCTGCTTTGGAAACGCCTTCCTTCACTGCCTTAGGAGCCGCTTCTACCAGGTCTTTTGCTTCTTTCAGGCCAAGGCCGGTAGCTTCACGCACTACTTTGATTACTTTTACTTTGTTCGGCCCGATTTCCGTAAGCTCTACGTCAAACTCTGTCTTTTCTTCTTCCTGCGCTGCGCCGCCGTCTGCCGCTGCCACAACTACCGCGCCTGCCGCTGCGGATACGCCGAATTCTTCTTCACAAGCTTTTACCAAATCATTCAGTTCCAATACGGTCAACTCTTTGATTGCATCAATAAATTCCTGGGTTGTTAATTTCGCCATGATGTTTTACCTCCATTTTTCATCCAAAATTCCATTCCGGTTTCTCGCTGCCTCCGGACTTATGCCTTCCACTTATGCCCGGCTCAAATGCCATGCGTTTTTTAACCATAACATTCCGCACGGGCTTCCACAGCCTGTCGTTACTCTGCGCTGGGCGCTTCTTCCGGCGCCGCTTCTTCTGCCGGGGCCTGCGCTTCCATTTCCGCCGCCGCTGCGCTTGCGCCGCCTTTTTCCGCCAACTGGTTCAGTACGCGCGCGAAATTCGAAACAGGGGACTGTATGCTTCCAAGCAACTTGGAAAGAAGCTCTTCCCTGGAAGGAATCTTCGCTATTTCCGCAATGCCTTTTGCATCGTATGCAATGCCTTCCACAATGCCGCCCTTTACTTCCAGTTTGGAAGCATCCTTGGCAAACTTGCAGATAATCCTTGCCGGCGCCGTAGCGTCGGTTGTGGAAATCGCAACTGCACTGGGGCCTTCCAGATACGGAAGGAGCGGTTCGCAATCGGTACCCTTGAATGCAAAGTTCATCATCGTGTTTTTATAAACCTTGTAAGTAATCCCTGCTTCACGCATTTCCTTACGCAGCCTTGTGTCCTGCTCTACCGTCAGCCCGCGGTAATCCACAAGAACTACGGACTGGGCATCCTTGATATTCGCAGAAATCTCTTCTACGATGGGTTGTTTCAATTCAATCTTGGCCACTTTCCCTACCTCCTTATTAGATTATTTTGCCGAAAGGAGTTTTTCTTATTATCCATAAAAAACCTTCCGTCTCCAGACATACCTGAAGACAGGAAGGTTCCATAGCAAAAGAAATGAACGCTTTTCCTCGGTAGGCGTTTTCTCCTTACGCCATATGGGTCAGCCCCATATACGGCACCTACTGTCTCCGGCACGGTCAATCCGCTTCCAGACTAACCTCTCTTACTATACGGCATATAAAAAGGTTTGTCAACAAAAAATTTAAAACCCTATTGACGTTATGCAAACTTTCCATTAGAATGGTCTGACATGCACCATTTTACCCGCACAAATGTTTGAGTCCGAAAGCGATGCGGGCAAAAATAACGGAACTTATCCTGTATCCGGAAAAGAAAGGAGACAATGCCATGTGGGCAAAATTCAAAAACAAATTTATAGGTGACAGGGATTTTTACCGCCATGTGCTTTTTCTGGCCGTCCCCATGATTATCCAGAACGCCATCACCAGCTTTGTGAGCTTTTTAGACAATATTATGGTAGGCCAGATTGGCACCGAACAGATGTCAGGCGTCGCCATTGTCAACCAGTTGGTGTTTGTTTTCAACATTTTTATTTTCGGCGGCGTATCCGGCGCTGGCATTTTCAGCACGCAATATTATGGAAAAGGCGATTACGAAGGGCAGAAACATGCCTTCCGGTTTAAACTGTACATATGCGCCGTCATTGCCGGGGCTGCGCTCCTTTTGTTTGGATTTTTGGATACGCAGTTGATTTCCCTTTATCTAAATGACGCCGGCAGCGTGGGCGACATCACCCTTGCCATGAAATACGGCCGGGAATACCTGGCGGTTATGATTATTGGCCTTGCGCCTTTTGCCATCGGCCAGGCATACATCAGCACCATCCGCGAAACCGGGCAGACCTTTGTGCCTATGTTTGCAGGCATCGTGGCGGTGGTTACAAACCTGGCGCTGGATTACCTATTGATTTTTGGCGCGTTGGGCCTGCCTGCCTTAGGCGTGCGGGGCGCCGCCATCGCCACTGTTATCGCCCGTTTTATCGAGTTTTTCATTGTGGTAGTCTGGACGCACAGCCACAAAAAGGAAAACCCTTATATTGCAGGCGCGTACAGCAGCCCCAAAATCCCGTGGCACACCTTAAAAGGCATCCTGGTGAAAGGCTCCCCTTTGATGTTCAATGAAATGCTGTGGGCTACCGGCATTGCCGTAATTTCCCAATGCTATGCCGCCCGCGGGCTGGAGGTGGTGGCTGCCCAGAATATCTCCTCTACCATCAGCAACCTGTTCAACATTGTCTACATCCAGTTAGGAGGATGCATCTCCATTGTGGTGGGGCAGCTTCTTGGCGCCGGGAAACTGGAAGAAGCAAGGGATTCGGACAACAAGATGATTTTTTTCAGCGTCTGTTCCTGTACGGCAATTTCGCTGCTTATGATGGTTGTGGGCCGTTTCTTCCCCTCCATTTACAATACGGAGGAAAGCATCAAATCCCTTGCCCGGACTTTCATCGTGATTGCCGCGCTGGCCATGCCGCTATGCTCTTTTTCCCACTGCGCCTATTTTACGCTGCGCTCCGGCGGGAAAACCATTGTCACTTTCCTTTTTGACAGCGTATATACGTGGGCGCTGGTCATCCCTTTTGCCTATTTCCTGGCAAACCACACTACGCTGCCCATTGCCGTAGTTTTTTTCCTTGTGCAGTTTACGGAAATCTTCAAGGTGACTTTAGGATTCTTTATGGTAAAAAGCGGCGTATGGCTGCAGAATATCGTGGAAGGGGAAGCCTGAGTGAAAACCAGGCTTCCCCTTCTTTTTCATGCGTAGATTTTTCCCCGCTATCTTATGGCGCCGTCACATATCCCTCTTCATCAATGGATGCTTTGGGCGAAATGGAACGCATATAAGAAAGCACCCGTTCTTTCTCTTCTTCATGCAGCAAAGTGGTCGTGCAGTTTTTTTGCAAAGCCGGAAGGAACTGCAGGCTTTCCAGCCCTTCTTCGGTAATGACCGCCTTTACCAGACAAGTGTCCAACTGCCTGGAATTAAAAAGGAAATTCCCCAAACTATACACCACCGGAACGCCATTGATATACTGAATCGGCTGCAGGCAATGGGAATGGTCGCCGATAATCAAGTCCGCCCCGGCTTCCACAAGCTTAGGCGCCTGGTCTAACTGCGCCCAGTCCGGCACATCGGTGCTTTCCGTTCCCCAATGGATATACACCACCAGGAAATCGCACTGCTGTTTCACTTCCCTTACCGCTTCCAATAACTTATCCGGGTTCCAGCAGCGGAAAACGCCTGCAGAAGTATCCGTCGCCCCTTTGGTATCCGGGTTATCCAGCCGTTCAATCTGGGTTGCAGACACCACCGCGATTTTTATGTCCCCTGCAATAAAATAGATTGGGGCGGCCGCTTCCTCCAGATTATTCCCCGCCCCCACAAACGGAATGCCCGCCTCCTTTAACGTATCCATCGTATCCAGGAACGCGTCCGGCCCATAATCATAGGCATGGTTATTGGCAAGGGATACGATATCCGCGCCCATATCATGCAATAGCTGCACATATTCCGGCTTGGCCCGAAAGGTAAACTGCTTCCCTTCCGTCGGCGCCCCCCGGTTGGAATAGGGAAACTCATTGTTGAGCATAAAGATATCCGCCCCGCGCATTTCCGCCATCAAGTCTTCGGATATGCTGTCGTAAATGCCGTTCTGCCGTTGCAAAATCCTTGACATAACACTATACCCAGGGTCAAAAAGAATGTCCCCCGCAAAAGCCATTGTCACCTTTCCCTCTTCGGCCGTCTCCTTCGCATAAATTCCATTTGCCGCCATATATTCGCTGTCAGACAAAATATCCGCATATTTCCCTGGCGCCTCCTGGCCGTCCTGCCCGTCGCCTCCCTGGCCATTCTGCGTCGCCTGTCCTGCCGCGCCCTGGCCGTCCTGCGTCGCCTGGCCCGCCGCATCTTCCCCTTCCCACCCGGCCAGACCCTGGCCGCTCTGCCCAGGCAAGCCTTCCGCCGCTGCATCCGGCCGGACGGCGGAAGGCTCCTGCTGCACCCTTTCCTGCAGACTGGCCGTTTCCTGTCCTTCCCCGGATTTTGCATAATAAATCAGAAATACCACGCTTCCCGCAAGAACAACGCCAAGCAATGTAGTCCAAAAGATAATTACCATATTCAAAAGATGTTTTTTTCTTTTCCGTTTCTTCATTCTTCCACTCCTGCGCCGCCTGTTTCCATCCATGCCATCCGGTTTCATCTTCCAGAGCATCCTTTCGCAAAAAGCGGAACCAACCAAACACTCCCCTGGCTGGCCCGCCCATACAACAAAAGCCACCTGCGGGCCTGCCCGGCAGATGGCTTTTTATTTAGAACCTTGTTACATTCACTTTCACGCCAGGCCCCATAGTAGAGGACAATGTAATGCTGCGCAAAAATTGCCCTTTTAATGCTGACGGCCTTGCCTTTACAATCGCATCCATCAAAGCCTTGAAATTTTCTTCCAATTGCTCCTGCTGGAAAGAAACTTTCCCGATTGGCACATGAATGATGTTAGACTTATCCAGACGGTACTCAATCTTACCGGCTTTGATATCCTTAATTGCTTTGGCCACATCCATAGTTACCGTCCCTGCCTTCGGGTTCGGCATTAAGCCTTTCGGCCCCAACACTTTACCAAGACGGCCCACCACACCCATCATATCCGGCGTAGCGACTACCACGTCAAAATCCAGCCAGCCGTCGTTCTGAATCCTTGGAATCAATTCATCGCCGCCAACAAAATCAGCCCCTGCCGCTTCCGCTTCATTGACTTTATCGCCTTTGGCAAAAACCAATACCCTTACTTCCTTACCTGTTCCATTGGGCAGTACAACGGCGCCACGAACCTGCTGCTCCGCATGACGGCCGTCACATCCTGTCCGGATATGCACTTCAATGGTTTCATCAAATTTAGCCACTGACGTTTTCTTTGCCAGCTCAATTGCTTCCGAAGGCTCGTACTGCACGGAACGGTCTACCAGCTTTGCCGCCTCCTGATATTTTTTCCCACGTTTCATTTCTATTCCTCCTATGGTTCAAACGGCGTTTCGCCTCCCACTCTTTCTTTATGATTAACGCCATCCCTTACCGGTTCTCCGGCAGATGGCCGATTCAGCCATGCTTCTTATTCTTCTACCGTGATTCCCATGCTCCTTGCGGTACCGGCTATCATGCTGATTGCCGCTTCCAAAGACGCTGCGTTTAAATCAGGCATTTTCGTCTCTGCAATTTCCTTCACTTTTTCTTTGGAAATCGTAGCAACCTTTGTCTTATTCGGCGTTGCAGAGCCGGATTTAATGTTGCATGCTTTTTTCAAAAGCACTGCCGCGGGGGGAGTTTTCGTCACGAAGCTGAAACTTCTGTCCGCATATACCGTAATCACAACCGGAATAATCACATCGCCCTTATCTGCCGTCCTTGCATTGAACTGTTTTGTAAATTCAACGATATTGACGCCATGCTGGCCAAGCGCAGGGCCAACTGGTGGAGCCGGCGTCGCTTTGCCGGCAGGAATCTGCAACTTAATGTATCCTTCTACTTTTTTTGCCATTTTGGCTACCTCCTAAAATATTGTGGTTTGGCGCATTCCCCCGGCCTAGCCTGCCGCCGCGCTGACTTCTTTGCACAGTCTGGCGAAACGCTGCCTGTCAGGTTCTGCTCCCACTGCCCCGGAATCCGGAGCTTTTGCAGTTACTGCTATATTTAAGCCGGGACCCGGCGTAAATACCAAAACTTCTTACAATTTCCTAACCTCTGCAAACCCGATTTCGACCGGCGTATCCCTGCCGAACAGTTCCACGTTAATCGTTGCGGTCTGTTTGCCGTAATCCATCCTCTGAACCATACCCACCGTATCTTTCCAGACGCCTGCCACTACTGCAACGGAATCGCCTTCCGCAAAATCCACGGTCACATTCTCCATCTTAATGCCCAAAGGTTTCATCTCTGCTTCCGTCAGCGGTACCGGCTTGCTCCCCGGCCCCACGAAGCCCGTTACGCCCCGCGTATTCCTGACCACATACCAGGTATCGTCATTCATGACCATATTAATCAGCACATAGCCTGGAAACAGTTTCTTCTGGACATTCTTCCTCGCGCCGTTCTTCATCTCCACCACATCCTGCATAGGAACACGGACTTCCAGGATTTCTTCCTCCAGATGCCTGTTTTCGATGGTTTTCTCAATATTGGCCTTGACTTTGTTTTCATATCCGGAATAGGTATGCACTACATACCAGTTTGCCTCTGCCATCTGTCCGCCCCCGCTCTATAATGTTGTCAGGAAATCAATACCGTACTGGAACAGAAAATCAAGTATGGCAATAATTACGCCTGTCACTACCGAGATACAGACAACCGCAATGGACTGTTTCATCAATGAATCCTTGTCCGGCCATGCAATTTTCTTGAATTCGGCTTTCACACCCTGAAAAAAACTCGGTTTCCGTGCCTTATCTGCCTTTGCGGAATCTCCCATATTGCACTCCTTTCCAAACTACAGACTGCCCTTACTTTGTTTCCTTGTGTGCCGTATGGGTTCTGCAGAACCTGCAGTATTTCCGGATTTCCATTCTGTCCGGATGGGTTTTCTTATCTTTCGTCGTATTATAGTTACGCTGTTTACATTCTGTACATGCCAATGTGATTTTCGTACGCATATCTTTTTCCTCCAAATTTTTGAGCATAAAAAAAAGAGCTAAACTCATCTCGTATGTTTACTATATCATAAGAAAGGACTTGCGTCAACCTGAAATTTTTACGTTTTGTCCTCTGCTTCTATTTCTTTCCTGTTTCTATCCTGGTTTTCTACCCTATTTCCTTTCCCTCCTCTTTCCTGGTTTTCTATTCTATTTCCTTTCATGCTTCTTTCCTGGTTTTCTATCCTATTTCCTTTCCTGCTTCTTTCCTGGTTTTCTATCCTATTTCCTTTCCCGCTCCTATCCTGGTTTTCTACCCTATTTCCTTTCCTGCTTCTTTCTGTTTTTTATTTTGTTTTTTCTTATTCTATCCCGTATTCCCTCCTGTTTTCTTCCCGCCTTCTCATCCGGTGAAAAAATAAGAAAAATTTTATATTTCCTCTATATTATTCCTATTCTTTGGCCGATACATATGTTATAATGTAGAAAAGGGCGTGAAGCATTTCACGGCGTTTCCTTTATGCATTATTTGTGCATTTAAAAACAAAATCATATTGCACCCTCATACGAGGATTAATTATGAAAAATTGTTTTATGATTAACCTGCGTGGGAACAGATTCCTGCGAAAGTATTATTTCAAGGACGAAAGGAGGGGAGTGTATGGCATATAACAGCATTGCCCTTAACAATGTGTATAATTATTATTTGACGACTTATGCACCAAAGGGCTCTTCCCGTTATGATACCCACAAAAAAAGCGAGCTGCGTGGCATTTACAATTCTATTGTAAAGATTAACAAAGAAGCTCCTTTATATAAATTGGACAGCAGCAAAGAATCCAAGAGTTTTGCAGTGGGAATCAAGGAAGATGCCAGAGAACTCCGCAATGTAATAGCCTCTTTAGGAGGTTTGGACGAGGAGAAGATATTAAATAAGAAGGCTTCCTATTCCAGCAACGAAGATATCGCAACGGTGGTTTTTACCGGAGAGCATCCTGAGGACGCTGAAATACCCTCTTATGAGGTGGAAGTGCATTCGCTGGCTTCCGGTCAGGTCAACACAGGGGCGTTTCTTCCCAATGCAAAAACCCACCTGTCGCCGGATACTTATTCGTTTGATATACACATCAACGATTTGAATTATGAGTTCCAATACAACGTAAAAGAAGGGGAGTCCAACCGTTCCATCCAGGACCGCCTTGCAAAGCTGATTAGCAATGCGGAAATTGGACTTCAGGCGGATGTAGTGGAAGACGGCAAGGGCGGTTCCGCTTTACGGCTGCGCTCCATAGCGGAAGGGCTGAAGGAAAACCAGGGTTCCATTTTTGTGATATCCGATGATTTCACCAGCAAAAAAGAAGGTTCCGTTTCCTATTTCGGCCTGGACCAGATGACGCGTCCGGCTGCCAATGCGGAATTTTTGCTAAACGGCAAAAAGCATACTTCCCAATCGAATAACTTTTCGATTGACAATTTATTTGACGTTACCTTAAAGGGACTCAGTTCCGGCAAAGGTGACACCGCCACCATAGGGCTGAAAACAGACGTGGAATCCCTGACAGAGAATATCGACACGCTGGTGAGGGGATACAATTCCTTTATCCGGCATATGTCCGAATACCAGGACAATTTTGCAGGAAGCCGTAAGCTGCTGGGCGAGATGCGCGGCATTACGTCACGCTATCATAGCCAGTTTGACATTCTCGGTCTGAATTTGCAGGAAAACGGCTCTATTGAAGTCGATTCCAGGGAACTGAAACATGCGGCGTTTTCCGAATATGCCAAAGAGGATTTTTCCGCAATCCGGCATTTTGCCAACACTCTGGTGCGCAAAATGGATCAGGTTTCCTTAAATCCTATGGATTATGTAAATAAAACGGTTATCGCTTATAAGAATCCGGGCAAAAATTATGCAACGCCTTATATTACCAGCGCTTTCAGCGGTATGTTATTTAACAGCTATTGCTAAGGAGTTTGCCTTACAAAGCGCGGAATCAAAAATAATACAAAAAAAGCGGCATAGCTTCCAGCTATACCGTTTTTTTATGCACAAAGCGGAAAGGAACTACGCGCAAAAGCTGCTCGCATCCGGCGCACGGCAGGGGAAGCGAAACTCCTCTACCCGATTTTGCCAGCGCCGTAACTCTTACAATGGAATATTCCCATGTTTCTTATATGGCCCTTCCGCCTCTTTGTTTTCCAGCGCGCGCAAAGTTTTTAGAAGCTTCCACCTTGTTTCCTCCGGTTTTATCACTTCATTCACATAGCCTCTGGAAGCCGCCACATAAGGGTTTAAGAATCGCTCTTCATATTCCTTTTTACACTGCTGCCGCATGGCCTGAGGGTCTTCGGCATATTTAATCTTGCGTTTAAAAGCGATATTTACCGCGCCGTCGGCCCCCATCACCGCAATTTCCGCAATGGGCCATGCAAACACCATATCCGCTCCCATTTCCTTGGAATTCATGGCGATATAAGCGCCGCCATAAGCTTTGCGCATAATGACGGATATCTTCGGGACAGTCGCCTCGGAATAGGCATAGAGTACCTTTGCCCCGTGCCGTATAATGCCGTTATGCTCCTGCGCCGTCCCCGGCAGAAACGCCGGGACATCCACCAGGGTCACTAACGGAATGTTAAAACAGTCGCAAAACCGGATGAAACGCGCCAGTTTATCCGATGCATGGTAATCCAGGGAACCGCCCATGGCCGCAGGCTGGTTCGCCACAAACCCCACTACTTTTCCTTCCATCCTTCCCCAGCCAACGACCACGTTGGGCGCAAATTCCTTTTGCACCTCGAAAAAACTGTCCTCATCCACAATACAATCTATCACCGCTTTCACATCATAAGCGCGGCGGGAATTGTCCGGCACAATATCCCTAATCCGGCTGCACCTGTCCCCCTGGAAAAAAATCCGGTTTATGCCGCTTACTTTCCCCATTCTTTTGTTGACCCCGTAGAGGAACGACTGCCGTTCCCTATTATATTTAATTTCCGGCGCTTTTTCCCGGTTGTTGGCGGGAAGGTAGGACAGCAGCTTGCGCACTCCCATCAGACACTCCCCTTCCGAATCATAGGCAAAATGCGCCACTCCGCTTTTACGGGCATGGACGTCCGCGCCGCCCAGTTCCTCTGTGGTCACTTCCTCGTTAATTACCGTCTTGACCACATTCGGCCCTGTAATGAACATTTTGGAAATATCCCTTACCATAAAAATAAAATCGCAAATGGCAGGCGCATAGCAGGCGCCCCCGGAACAAGGCCCTAAAATCACCGCAATCTGGGGAATGACGCCGGATGCTTTCGTATGCCGCAAAAACATGCCGCTATATCCGCTTAACGACGATATGCCTTCTTCAATCCTGGCGCCGCCGCTGTCATTGATGCAGATTATCGGCGCTTTCATTTCCATGGCCATATCCTGCAGCCTGCATATCTTCAGGGAATGGTATTCCCCCAGCGTGCCGCCGATTACGGTAAAATCCTCACTGGCAACGAAAACCAGACGGCCGTCAATCTCCCCATACCCGGTCACTACGCCATCCCCCGGCACCCTGCGCTTATCCAGGTCAAAGTCATTAATCCTGGACTCCAGAAAACCGTCCACCTCCACAAAAGTATCCTTATCCAAAAGCGTCTGGATTCTTTCCCTGGCTGTCATTTTCCCCAATCCATGCTGCTTTTCTATCCGGGCCGCCCCGCCGCCCAGTTTCGCTTTCTCACGGCGCATATCCAAATCCCTGATTGCCTCATCCCAGGTTCTGTTTGCCATTGCTTTCCTTGCTCCTTTCTTATTCCAGTACCGCAGAAAATTCTCCTATGTCCTAACACTCAGAAGAATATCTGTGCTTTACGCACCTATATTCTTCTGGACATTTCCGAATTTTCTGCTGATTTTTATTCCTGTTCCGCAGAAAATTCTCCTATGTCCTAACACTCAGAAGAATATCTGTGCTTTACGCACCTATATTCTTCTGGACATTTCCGAATTTTCTGCTGATTTTTATTCCTGTTCCGCAGAAAATTCTCCTATGTCCTAACACTCAGAAGAATATCTGTGCTTTACGCACCTATATTCTTCTGGACATTTCCGAATTTTCTGCTGGTTTTTATTCCTGTTCCGCAGAAAATTCTCCTTTGCCCTAACACTCAGAAGAATATCTATGCTTCTTGATGTACATGGCATCCAATTATTTTAATATAAAATATTTTGACTCTATTATGTTTTGATATTCAAACTATCAGGATATATTATAGCACGCCGTTCATTTTTATCAAGTGGGAATTCCAGATTTTGTGAAAGAAAAGGCTCTTAGCCAGTCACAGGCAAAAACAAGGAGGCGCCCATTTATAAAAATAGGCTGCCCCCTGCTTCTTTGCCAACGCTTCGTTTCGTTTATGAACTTGTATCCACTTTCTATGCCTCAGAGCGTGTCCACCACGCAAAAATCCGTCATCAGGCAGCAAAGCCTGCCCATATCGTCAATCCCCCAAAACGACGGATAAGAACCGTCCCCGTAGCCGGAAGAAAAAGCCACCACATTTAAATCCGTTCCCGGCAGGTTAAAGTTGGCCGTAGAGTAAGTGTCCACATAGCTCTCTGCCAATGCCTGGTCAAATTCCGGCAGTATGCCGTCCTTAGCCGCCTCTGTCAGCTCCTCCAGCTTCTGGCATGTCTGCTCGTCCATAAAACATCCGGTCCCCGCATCCACCCCATAGCCAAAGAACTCATCCGCCTGCAGCTCCCTTGCATCCTGCCCCCCTACCAAAGCAGGCTCAAAACGCACCGGCATATTTTCATTAAAACGGATTTCCGCAAAAGCAACCCGCTGGTCGTCCTCACAATGGTATATATACAGCATCACCGGATATTCGCCAGGAGGGACGCACTTGGTAAAAGGCTCCATCTCAAACAGCACGCAAGGGTCATCCGCCACGATTTTTCCTGTGGGAAGTTTGATTTTCCCTAATCCCTGCTCCCGGAAAGACTCTTTGAATTTATCCCTCTTCAATAGCCTGTCTGCCGTGCCGCTGCGCAGGGCAGACATTAATGTTTCATTCATATACATTCCAATCACCCCCTAGTCCTAAAATAAGGCCAAGCTTCCCCTTGGCGCATATGCATAACATAAACTGCAGGCGGCCGCATCCCCTGCAGCCGCCTGTATATCCCGGCCTGGCTTAACATGCCTGCCAGACCGCGCCGCATACATTGGAATCTGTCCGCCGGCCTGTTTACGCCTCTGCCTCTGCCATCTCCAATGCCGCAGCAATCACTTTATCCATATCGTAATACCTGTATTGTCCCAGTCTGCCGCCAAAAAGAACGTTCCCTTCCTTCCTGGCCAGCTTCTGGTATTCATCGAACAATTGATTATTGCGTTCATCATTCACCGGATAGTATGGTTCATCCCCTTTATGCCATGTCGCCGGATACTCCCTCGTAATAACCGTCCCCTTCTGGCTCCCAAATTCAAAATGCTTATGCTCAATGATTCTGGTATATGGCACTTCCCTCTGCGTGTAGTTTACTACCGCATTTCCCTGATAATTGTCGCAATCCGGGATTTCTTCCTGCTCAAACCGCAAAGAACGGTATTCCAATGCCCCCAGCCGATAATCAAAATATTCATCAATCATGCCTGTATAAAGGGTCTTCCCAAATGTCATATTCCCATCCGCCTTGCAGGCCGCCACAAACTCCTTATACTCCGTTCCGGTACGTACCGGAATCCCTTCCAACAGTTTTCCTACGATTGCCGTATAGCCGCCCTCCGGAATCCCCTGATACAAATCGTTAAAATAATTGTTGTCATAGGTAAACCTAAGCGGCACACGCTTAATAATAAACGCCGGGAGTTCCGTGCAGGGTCGTCCCCACTGCTTTTCGGTGTATCCCTTAATCAGTTTTTCATACACATCCCGGCCTGCCAGAGAAAGCGCCTGTTCTTCCAAATTCCCCGGCTCCGTAATCTGCAGTTCCTGAATCTGGCTTTCAATGACTGCCTTTGCCTCCGCAGGAGTCTTAACCCCCCACATCCTGCTGAACGTATTCATATTAAACGGCAGATTATAAAGCTCATCCCCATAGACTGCCACCGGCGCGTTTACAAAACGGTTAAATACCGCATATTGGTTGATATATTTCCATACCTTTTCATCTGAAGTATGGAAAATATGCGCTCCATATTTATGTACCTGGATTCCCAATACCTCTTCCGTATAAATATTACCGGCAATATGTCCTCTTTTGTCAATGACAAGGCACTTTTTTCCTTTTCGTTCCATCTCTTTTGCAAAAACAGCGCCAAACAGCCCAGCGCCTACTATCAGATAATCGTAATGCATAACTGGCATTCCCTCCGTAATTATTTCCCCCTCCTGTCCTTCCTACTCCTTCAGCCGATACTTCTCCAACTGTACATAATCATCCATCAACTCAAGGATTTTCTTACGCCCGCTCTTATTCAGCTTTACATAATACTGCATTACACGGTTTTCAAGGATTTTCTCACCAAGGCTTGCCCCCTTCTCCAAAGAACTGAAATCCACCGGATTCAGATTCAGTCTGTCACACATCTTAATCACCGTTCCGTATGCCATACCCTCTATCCCTCTATCCAGTGCCGTCACCAGTGTGCTGTACGGTATCTGCATATCAATTGCAAATTGACGTACGCTTTTATACTGTGTCAAAATTTCCTTCTTTAAAATTTCTGCCTTTGTCATATTTGGCTTCCTCCTGTCACTTTTCTTTGTGTTATCAATGCTCAATATAATACGATACAGGCATCCGATTAAGTCGAATAGGTATATTATAGCACATATACGGTATTCCGTCACTCTTTTTTGTAGTATAATTTACAATTTTTATAATTTTTTAAAATTTAAGCGTATTTTATAAAATCAGAATGGAGCAGAAAGGCTCCTGTCCGGTATCGCTTCTACCGGAAGACTTCTTTCCAAAAACAGGAACCCAGAAAATGAAACTGCGCTGCCTTATGGCGCCTTTTTCAGTTATTGCATTAACGTACATAAATAGATGCAATTTTATTGTGCAATTTTATTTTAAACGCACTGACGCGATACGTCAATTCCTTATGTAACTTCCAAATAAAAAACCGGGATAAAAATTCCGGAATGTATTTGCCAGGCCGCTCCCGCCGCCAGGGCAAAATTCCCTCCCGCCCTTTCAACCCATTGCTAAAACCACAGACTCTAAAGCCTGCCGCCATCACTCTTCCATCGTTTTTTTCATTGCTTTTTCCAAATCCTTTAAAAAAGGAACCACCGCGTTTTCCAATATATCCGCCATTTTTCCATCGTCCTTGCTTTGGATAGCCCCGCCTAACGCCGTTAGATGCTGATTCATCTCTTCTTTTGCCATATGCATTTCTTTGGCGTCTACCATATCCGAAACCCGGTTATACACTTCAATCACCCAATTCAGCCCATCTATGCACTGTTTTTGGAAAACATCCGTGTCTTCCTTGCGGCTGCCCCGCAGCTCCCCGCACAGCGTCCCCAATCCGGGAATCAGCCTCTTTAAATACTTTCCCACTGCCTGCAACGCTTCCTTTTTCTGCTCCTGCAAATTTTCCATCTTTTCCTCCTATTCCGTTTCCTTTTTACTGCGTTTTTTGCCGCCTTTACTCTGCCCCCAGCCCTTCACAGACCTTATCCGCAATCAGCGCAGCCCCTGCTGCATTGGGATGCACCCCGTCGCTTGTATACTCCATGGCATTCTCATAAGTGACGCCACAGCCAAACACATCAATTACCGCAGCCCCTTTCGCCTGCGCCACAGCCTTAATGCAATCGTTATAATTCTTGGCGGTCAGCCCATGTTCATTTTGAAAAGGAAAACTGTTCCCTGCATCATCCCACTGCGAAACTTCCATGATGGTGCAGCAGTAAATCTTTGCATCCGGATACCACATATGCATCTTGTCCAACATCAGCCCATAAGCTTCGCTGAAAGTTTGGATATACCCTTCCTCCACCTGTGAAGTCCCGTCATAAGCCCCCATCGGAATGCTGTAAAGCAAATCATTGGTTCCCATCAATACAAGAATCACGTCAGGCCACGAACCTTCCGGGCCTGCCAAATCGGCAATTCTCTGGTTCCCGCAGGCGTACGTCCCCTCATGGTTATCCTGTGACTGGCCGCTTACTGTGCTGCCTGAAAACGATGCGTTACTGCAAAGCTCAAACCCCGTGCGCTCCATCACCTGCATCCACCAGGTTTCCTCTACCGTAGGAATCTCTCCGCACTGTGGGTAAAACTGGCTGTAATTGTCCGGAATATACCCGGTAAACGTCGAAATGCTGTCCCCGCAAATGGAAACTTTTTTCCCGCTCCAGGGCAGCCCTTCCTCCCCGGGCTCCGGCCCTGTCTCCTGGCCTTTCATCCCTGCTTCATTTGCCCCTTCTTCTTTTGCCCCACCTTCTTTTGCTCCTTCTTCTTTTGTCCTACCTTCTTTTGCCCCTTCTTCTTTTGCCCCTTCTCCTTTTGTCCCACCTTCTTTTGTTCCTTCTTTTTTTATCCCGTCTTCCCCTTTACTCCCTTTTTCGCCTTCCCTATCCGCTTCTTTTCCGGCGCCCTCCTCCTGGCGGCCCTGCTCCTTGTCTGCGCCGCCGCTGGTTGCGCTGCCAGGCTCCCTTTCCCCGCCCAGGCCGTCCTGCGCCCGGTTTCCGCAACCAAAAAAGGCCAGCGTTGCCACTAAAACCAACAACCCGGCCAGCCTCCCCTTCCTCCTTTTGCTGCCCATCCTGACTTTATGCTCCTTTCCCAATCATCCGGCCCAAAGCTTCACCTTGGCATTAACTTAACCTTTCCGGGATGCCAAACGCCCTTTAAAAATGCCAGGCTGAATACCCTTTCCGCCGCACACGCCCTATGCCCATAGACAGGGCGCGCCTGGGAACATGCACGCTGCATATCCCAGGCGCGCCCGCTTTCCTTACCTACGGAACATAGACTGCCTTGCCCCATGCATCGTGCCGCTATGCTTCAACACATCGTTCACCGCATCCATACGCAGCCCTGCATCAATAAAATCACAATTTTTACAAAACGGATATTCCTGCCGTCCTGACTGGAGCGCTTTGCGCAGCTCCTGGTATTTCTTGCTGTTCCATCCCTCTTTCAACGGCGTTTCCCGCAAATCCGCAAAGTCCGTCACCTCAAAATTGTCACAACAGCAAATACCCAGTTTCCCGTTTGGCATAATCCACATATCCGTATACGGCATCAGGCATGTCTCCTTAATCACCTTATCCGTAGCCGGTTTATTCGGCGCGCTTCCTGCCCGGTTCGTCAGCACCTCTTTTAAATAACGCATCTGAATCAGCACATCCACATCCCGGAATTCCTCCTGATGCGCCAGCGCATAAGCATACACTTTCTGGACGCTTTTATGCAACTTCATGTCCATACAATAATTGTTAATAATCAACTGGTTCACATACGGCGCCACTTCCCTCGCCTTCTCCACCGTCAGCAGCAGCCCGTTGGTGGACATAAAAATAAAGGCTTCCGGCAGCTTCTTTCTTGCATACTTATGGAAGTCTATAATACGGGTATCCAACAGCGGCTCATTGTTGCCGTACATAGTCAGATGCCCCTTATACCCCCATTCCGCCAACTGGTCAATGATGCTGTAAAACATCTCCTCTTCCATCCTCATATAAGGACGCTTTTCCGCATTCTTATTGGCCGTGCAAAACTCACAGGTACTGTTGCATCGGTTTATCGTCTCCAGGTTCACCACCAAAGGGTGCGGCGTCTCTTTCCTGGACATAAAATATTCAATATAATCCTTCTGCAGTTTCCTTCTGGACACAAACTGCAGTTTCAAATAACTCTCACTGGCCAGCTTTGGAAAATATTTCCTTGCATTCCATCCTAACCTTCCTAAAAAATTGTGTACCCGGACTGGCATCTGTATCGCTCTCCTTTATTCTCCTGCTATCGCTCACCTTGCGTTTCCACACATTCCCCTCATCCGTTATTCTTGGCTGACATATGGCCATTTATCCCCTTCCCCATGCCTTTCCCATCATAACACCTTATGAAAAGGCGGTCAAGCGCCGCTTTTGCTCACTGTTGCACCTAAACTGCACATGCCGGTTGCGCGTTTAACCCTGCTTTGCTTTATAAAACGTCCCGCCTAAAACAAATCCGCCCTGGCAAGCTGACGGAATATCCAGCTATTTTGTAAATAATCCATACACTTTTCGGCCAAATCCTGTTTTTGCTTTTCCTCCCTTGCATTCAGCATAGACCGCAAATACTCGCCCAAATAATGGAAAAAGAAAGAATAACAGTAATATCCAAGACGTTCCTGCCTTAAACGATATTCTATGTTGTTTTCCTTTAAAATAGCATTGACCTTTTCCAAATGCCGCCATTCACATAAAAGAATCCAGGCGTCCCGTTCCACCGGCGCATATTTGACTCCATCCCAGTCAACGATTGAAAGCCGCTCCCCATTCAAAATGCAGTTTCCTCCCACATCTCCATGGGTGATATGAAAATTTCCCATATCCTGGCTGCATTGAGCGGAAAAAAACTTCAGCCTTTCCATATACCCTGAAATAACCCGTTGCTTTTCCTTAAGGGCTGCCGCCACCTGTTCAGGCAGCCCCTGCGCATTCTGCAGCCTCTGGAAGTCGTCTGCAATCTCTGTCCCGAACGTTTCCCTATCCATAGCTATCCCCTCCGGCCGCAGTTGATAAACCTGTGCCATTTTCCCATATAACTGTTCCACGCCAGGGTTCTCATAAAGCTCCCCCTGTACATACGCAAACACTGCCGCCACTCCCTGGTTAAACCTTCCAGACAATTCCCCATCCTTTGTTTTTACCACCTGCGGAATAAAAGAAATGCCCTGTTGCGTCATATACTGTATGACAGGGAGACTGGCCTGATAGCTTTCCATATGATGCGTCCAATAATCAATTTTTACAAAATAATCCGCCTCTTTTGCCCGCACCTTCCACGTTTCACCGTAAAATCCCCGTTTCGCCGCCCAAATATCCTGCACCTGAAAACCATATGTCCGGGAAAGAAATTCTGTAAGTTCCATACTTTTTTCCGCCAATTTCCTTTTCTCCTATCCTTTTTTCTTCTGCTTTCCGCTTTCCTATCTTCCTTTTTCTTTTCTTACTTTTTTCTATTTTGCTTCTTTCCCTATCTTACTTTTTCCTATCTTACTTCTTTATTTATCTTGCCTTTTTCCTATCTTGCTTCTTTATCCATCTTCCTTTTTTTCTTATCTTACTTCTTTCTCTATCTTCCTTTTTTCTTATCTTGCTTCTTTATTTATCTTCCCTTTTTCCTATCTTGCTTCTTTCTCTATCTTCCTTTTTTCTTATCTTGCTTCTTTCTCTATCTTCCTTTTTTCTTATCTTGCTTCTTTACCCATCTTCCTTTTTTCTTATCTTACTTCTTTACCCATCTTCCTTTTTTCTTATCTCGCTTCTTTACCCATCTTCCCTTTTTCTCTATCTTACTTCTTTCCTATCTGCTTTCTTTCTTATCTTCCCTTTTTTCCTTATCTTCCTTTTCCTACTTTCCCTTTCTTCCCTCTTTTCAAAAGTTCCCAGCCAGACCCTCACACGCCAAACCCTTTCCCCCACATAGAGAACATATTTTCCCCCTGCAGATAATAGGGCAGGAACCGCACAAACAAACTATATGCAAATGCCAGCATCACATACCCTATAATCCCCAGGCAAAACAATTTTCCGCACACCTGTCCTGCCCTGCCCGCCGGCCCGGACTTCTGCCCATATCCTCTCTGCCCGCCTTCTCCTTGTCTATACCTGGCTTGTCCGTTCCTTCCATGCCCTTTGGCCTGTTGCGCCTCTGCCATCCTGACGGGCCTGCCGCCAGACCGCCTCCTATCCATTTCTTTGCCGCCCCATTCCAACAAGCCGCAAATTTTCTCCACTCCCAGCGTTACCAAATACATCAGGGGGATTAACACCGGAAGAATATACCTGCCCTGCGGCTGGTATTCCCACGTATAGGAATAGTAAATGCTCAACGCAACCGTAATGATGCAAAACAAAGCCATGCTGAAATAAAAAACCAGTTTTTTCCTCCGCTCCTCCCCCTGCATCCTCTCTTTCCACAAGAGCTGCACCGGAAGCACAGCCACTGCACTGGCCACAATCCAAAACCGTTTATACCAAAGGTATATCAGCCCGTGGGTTGGTATTTGCATCGGCCCGAACATAGCAATGAAACTATCCCTAAGCAATGTCAGGTATCCGCTGCCAAACAGCATTTCCCATACAGACCGTCCTGTGTTTTGGTATGTTTCCCTGGTCAATGGGTTAAATTCCTGCGTTGCCGTCCGGATGGCGCATTCCCGCCGCGCATCCATGGCAATGATATCCCCGTCGTACAATACCCCATTGCGGATAAACCACCAGCTAATCCCCACCAGCACAATAACGGAAATAAAAGCCCCCTTTTGAAGCAGCGGCGCCCATTCCACCCGCACCCCCTTTTGCCCGGAACCATGCACAAAATCCAGAAAAAAGACAAGCATAGCCGCCACAATGACTCCATAAGCGTTATAATAAGACATGGCGCATAAAATAATCCCCACTGCCAATTCCACACATTCCCTGCGCCCATAGCCCGTCCGCTGCGCCCGCAGCAGCGCATAAAAAATAATAGCCACCGAAAGCATCGCCATGGAGTCCGTATTGACATACGAATGGATAAAAATATTTTGGGGCAGGAAAACTGTCATCAAAGCAAACACCCACTGTAAATACGGGTTTTTCCATGCCTCTTTCGCAATCTGCACCACATAATACGCCATCCATACCCCAAACACCGCATTTACCATTCTGGCAGCCAGCAAAAGCACATAACTGTCCGAAGTAAACAACAGCAAAAAACGCAGCAAAAACCCTTGTATCATATAAGTCAGTATAGGCTGGAATGCATAGGATGCGCCATACCCGTCCAATATGACCTCCGGATCCGCGCCATGAGGCAGCCTGCCATAGCTGCATATGTAATTTACCACCTTAAAACGGTTGATTTCATCCGGCGGATCCCCATACGTCTGCACCATGGCAAAACAGGCAATGGCAGCAAACGTAAACAGATAAAAAAGCGCTTCCAATGCCCTCTCCCTTTTTCCCCCGTTCCCATAACCTGTCCTAACCATGGCCACCTCCCTATTGCCTGCCAACCGCTCCGCCTTAAACATGCATATCCGGCTGCCGTTTTCTTTTTCCCATTCCAATACGCGCCTGCCGCTTTTTTCCCGTCCGATATCCGACTGCTGCTTGCTTTCCCCGTCCGGTATCCGACTGACGCTTTTTTCCCGTCCGGTATCCGACTGCCGCTTTTTTCCCCGTCCAATATCCGGCTGCCGCTTCCCTCTTCTTATTCCGCTCATTTATTCCACTTACTTATGCCGCTTTTGCCCTCACTGTCTAAACGAGCCAAGAAGCCATGCGCTTTCCCTTCTACTTCTCATACAGGTACACCTTATAAGGCGCCCCATCCGTCCCATAAGCGTTCACCAACCGCAGTCCCAATTCCTCTGCATTGGACAAGGCATACCGGGAAAACAGATATCTTCCCCCCAATTCTCCAAAAGCCTGCGCGTCTATATACAGGCGGCTGTCCGAAACCGTAAAACTCTTATAATTGCTTACTGCCGAAGCCTCACTCCCCGAATACAGATAAGCCCTTGCCCCCCAATCGTCATAATAAATCCGGCTGGCTTCCACCCGTTCTAACGCCGGGGCGATGATACGCCGGAAGTCCTCTTTATATCGCTGCGGGTAAAAACCCAAATACCCGTCCAGCGTGGCTATTCCGTTATATTCCAACACCGCCGGATGGAACCCGTAAGCCGCCGACCACTCCCCCTGGTAGCCAATGTCCTCCTTTATTTCCTGAAAAAGCCCCACCGAGTAAAATTCCCCATAGCTCATCTCGTCAATGGCCTTCCCCTTTAAAAGTTCCAACGCCTTATTTTTGCAGGTGCCAAGCAAATCATTATATCTGGTAGGCGACAGCAGCGTTACCGCAATTGCCGCCAAAGCCATCCCGTTTGCCGCCGCTTTCCACCAACCCTTTCCTGCCCCCCGTCCCTGCGCCGCCGCATACATCCGCTGCAGCACAAGGAAAAACGCCGCATACCAAAGAAAAGGGTTGAAAAACACCGTCCGGTTAAACTGGAACCCTTTCAGGAACGGAACCGCTTTTTCCACCAGTCCCCGGAAAGCCCCCCAGTTATAAACGCCATACACCGCACTGTTAAAAACCAGCACAAGCATAAGCAAATTGTATACATCATGGCACATCCCTTTCCAGTCCTGTCTTGCCATATACCTCTGGTTTTGGTAAATAAAATAGAACATGCATACCCACCAGACAAACCTGTCATGGACGCTTTCCGCATGGAAAATCCCATGCCTCCATACCTCCATAGCCTGCGCCGCAATTTCCCTGGCCGTTAAGTCAGCCTCCACCATGGATACCCTGATTGTCTCCGTTCCCCCAAACAGCATAACGCCAAAGAGACGGTATTCAAACGCCACATAACCCGCCCCCAGCACAAAAACCGCCGCCGCCAGCGTTTTGGATATTTTCCGGTCGCGCAGCCCCAGCCAAACCACCGCCGCCACAAGATAAGCGAGGATAAAAAAGCCAAAATAGGAAAAATAAGAAAGGAACGGATAGCAGAACAGGAAAATATACAGCTTTACCGACGCACCCCTGTAAATCCTCCGCAGCAGATACACTACAAGCGGTATGGAAGCGAATGCAATTCCAAAGGCCGGAAACACATTCAACGCGCCATAGCAAAACCCACATAACGTCACAAGCGGCTCATATCCTGCAAGCGCCTCTCCATACCAATCCTTAGCCAACAGCCAGACACTGCCCATAGCAATGGCTATTTTAAGCAAATACCCTGTCACATATGCCGCAAAGGACGGCAGCAGCATATATAAAACCGTATAGAGCGACAGCTCCGAGGGCAGGTTGTCCCGCGTCACCCCGCCCAAAAACGGCACATCCACCCCATGGGCGAAAAAGCTCCCCGTATTCTTCAACATCTGGAACTGCGCCACAAACAAATCCAGGTTATCGTGAACCGCAATATAACTGGATGTCCCAAAAACAATATAAACCCCTGCCGCGCCAAGAAAAAAAAGCGCAATCAGAATGGCATACCAATGCCCCGCCAACTTCTTCCAATTCATATATGCTCCTATTCCAGTTCCGCATCCTCTGGCGCCCTCTGCTTCGGCTGCTGTTTTATTCCAGTTGTGCATCCTCTGCTCCGGGCGCGCTGCCCTTTCCCTCTTTTTCCCGCTCTTGCTGTTTTTTTCTTTCGATTGCGATAAGCTGGATTTCAAAGTCCCTTCGGTTCTTAATCGCCATGTTGGATAAAATCAGCCCGGCAAAAAAAGACTGGATAGCCGCCAGCATCACAAACCCGCAGACAAACAAAGTCGGGAATTTGGCCACCAGCCCGGTGTGGACAAACTCAAACAGGACCGGGATAAAGAACCCAACGGAAACCGCCGCTAACAGCAGGGACAGCAACGTAAAAAAACCTAACGGCTTGTAGTCCTTATACAGCCGCCCAATCATGCCCAAAACCTTAATCCCGTCCACATAGGTATTCAGCTTCGACTCACTCCCTGCCGGCCTGTCCCGGTACTCCACAATCACATTCTCAATCTGCATGTTGTTGGAAACCGCATGGATGGTCATTTCCGTTTCAATCTCAAACCCTTTGGACAACACCGGGAATGTCTTTACAAAACCATAGCTAAATGCACGGTATCCCGTCATAATATCCTTTACCTCACAGCCAAATAAACGGTTGATGCTTCCCCTTACCAGGCTGTTGCCCATATTGTGGAAAGGGCGTTTGTTTTCTGTAAAGTAAGTGGAAGAAAGCCTGTCCCCCACTACCATATCCGCATTTTGACACAATACCTTGTCCACCATCTCCCGCGCATACTCCATCGGGTACGTGTCGTCCCCATCCACTATCACATAACATTGCGCGTCAATCTCCCGGAACATGCGCCGGATGACATTCCCCTTCCCCTGCATATATTCATACCGGATTACCGCGCCGGCCTGGGCCGCCAGCTCCACGGTTCTGTCCTTGGAATTGTTGTCATATACATACACCACCGCCTCCGGCAATGCCTTTTTGGCGTCTTCCACTACCTTTGCAATGGTTTTCTCTTCATTATAGCACGGTATCAAAACTGCAATTTTGTCCATTTCTCTTTCTCCCACTGTTTATCGTTACCTTATTTTAACAGAATATCCCCCTACCGTCCATCAAAATTGCCTGACGGCCTCCCATCAGACCGGGTAAACTTAAAAGCCCTGGTAAATAAACTCCGCTGCATTGTACTCCGGCCCGTAATACCCCAACAAAATTGTGTAAAAGAGCAAAGCATACCACAATGCAAACCGCACCGGCAGTTTTTTCTTCTCTATCCTTTCCCGGACGGAGCCTTTCCGCTGCAACAGGGACACTGTCAGAAGAATCAGCAGCGACACTACAGCAATCACCGCTTCAATTACATCAAGCCCCAGCGAAAACACAGAACCGCCATCCGGGACGCCCAGTTTCCAGAAACAAGCCCCCGCTTTCAACAGCCGCACCGCCGCCGGCACTGATTCCGCCCGGAAAAAGACAAAGCCGAGATTCGCCAGGAAAAACGTCCGCAGGATACGCAGCCCGTCCACCCATCCGCTTTTCGGATTTATATGGCATTTTTCCATAAACTTCCCATAAACCGGGGCCAGCAATTCCCCGCAGACAATATACGCCCAATGCAGCAGCCCGGAGCCAATCACAAACTTCCAGTCGCCGCCATGCCAGATTCCTACCGTAAACCAAAGTAAGAACATAGCCGAAAAAGTGGCAAGCTGCTTTCCGCGTTTTTTTCCGAACCGCCCCCGCAGTTTTTTCCCCAATGCGGTAAAAGCCTGTGTGCGCAGCAACGGGTAAAACACATATTCCTTCATCCAAATCCCCAGGGAAATATGCCATCTGCGCCAATACTCCGGAATCGTTTTGGAAAAGAACGGCGTTTCAAAATTCTCCGGCAGCTTTAACCCAAATGTCTGCGACATGCCAAGCACGATATCCATGCTGCCTGAAAAATTTGTATAAAGCTGGAAAGCAAAACATACCGTGGCAATCCAGACGGAAAGCCCTCCATAGGACATATCATTATCGTAAACCGTATTCACCACCAGGTTCATCCGCTCTGAAATCACCAGCGTTTTAAAAAAGCCCCATACCATCCGCTGCAGTCCGAACGTCACTTCCCGGTAATCAAAAGGATGCGGCTTAAAAAACTGCGCCCCATCCTCCCGGTAGCGCAGAATCGGCCCTGACAGCACCGTGGGAAAGTACATCCCGTACAAAGCCAGCCGGAAAAAATTCTTTTGCGGCTCTGCAATTTTATTATACACATCAATCACATAACCAAGCAGCGTAAACGTATAAAAGGATACCCCTAACGGCGCTGCAAGCTTCAGTCCGCGCAGCGCCTCCCCTTCTATGCCAAACAGCCCGGCTATCCCGTTTGCCGTCTGAATGACAAAATTAACATATTTTAAAAGGAACAAAATGCCCACTAACGCGGCCACTACCCCCACTAACGCCGCCCGCCTTTTGCGCCCATCCTCCGTCCCTGCCATCACGCGCATGCCTGCATAAGCCACGCCGCATCCCGCAAATGGATAGAGAATCAGCGCCCCGTTCCCGGTCAGCAGATAATAAGCGATGCTCGTTAATAATAAAAATACCCATTGCGTTTTCTTCGGAATCAGGTAATATAGAAATAAGATGCATGTGTAAAAACATAGAAAATAAAAAGAGGTAAATGTCGCCTGCATAACAATCGGAAGCCTTTCTATTTATCAAACAGTAATCAAACGGTAAAAAATGCACGGTAAACCCCAGCGATTTTTATGTTTAGCATTCAATGAATCAAACATGGAGGACTTATGGAACATACAGCGCAACCTACGATAAAAGACACGGCAGCAGACCGTACATCTTCTGCAGCATCCCAGGCGAACTGCCCTTTTGCGCCCAAGGGACAGGCTAAGAACGCCGCTTTATGCGGCGACACCCCATTATCCGTACACCATATCGGCTATTTAGTCCGCAATATAGACGCCGCCCTATCCGCTTTCCTGCAGCTTGGCTATACTATCCGCCAGGATACCGTTCCAGACCCCATCCGGGGCATCCATATCTGTTTTGTGGAAAAAGACGGCTATCTTATAGAGCTTGTCTCCCCCCTCGACAGCAGCTCCCTTGTTTCCGGCCTTTTGAAAAAATACAAAAACAGCCCCTACCACATCTGTTATGAAACAAATGATCTGGACAAAGAACTGGCCCGCCTTACGGCGCAAAGCTATACCGCCATCGACGCGCCAACGCCCGCCCCGGCGCTTGGCAACCGCCGCGTTGTATTTCTTATGAGCCCTTTCCTTGGCATGATTGAACTTTTAGAAGCCTAAAAGGACGGCAGCGCCATTGTCTTTGCCCTAAGCGAAAGCCTGCGCCGCCATCCGCCCCCTTCCTGTCAGTCCCCAATCTGGCTTAGGATAATATCTGCCATCTCCCCCACATTCTTCATGGCCACAACCTGCCCCATGGAGAATTTTATGCCAAATTCCTGCTCCACCGCCGCAATCAGGTTTATATGCTCCAGAGAATCCCAATCCTCAATATCCGCCGACGTTGTGCCGTCCTCCACTTCAATGGAAGGGTCATCGAACACATCCTGAAACACCCCGTTTAATGTTGCATACACTTCTTCTCTTGTCATCTCTTCTCTCCTTTTCTTCCATTCTCCGCCGCGCCGTCCTTATAAAACGGCGCCAATGCAATGTATCGGTTTTTCTTTTCATATTCCTTTGGAATCCGATACTCCCAAACCGTATTCCCCTTTTCATCCTCCTTTATCTTCGTAAAGCCCTGCAGTCCGAAAAACTCCTTTACCATGCGGTTCTTCGCCGTAGGGTAATAGTACCCAAGCGCCGTGGAAATCCCCCTCTTCTTACACTCCTCCACCAGACAATCCATCATAGCATATTCCATATCCCGTTTCAATACACGGCAGCTCATAATCCACAAATCCACATGGAGCCGTTTCCCGCCCCCCTCCTGCGCACAGTCCTCCACCCTGCCAATTACCACCGACACCACGCCGTTATCCCCGAACTTGTCCTCCAGCTTTCCATACAACGTAATGTAGTCCCCGGACGCCGCCGTCTGCTCAATTTCACTTTGGGTGTAGCGCCTGGTCGTTAAGTTAAACTGGTTGCTCTTATTCGTTAGCTGGGCAATCCGCGCCATATACATCGGCTCAAAAGGCTTTATCGTCCCTTTCATCTGCAGCGACTCCAGATATTCCCCGTAATCCGCAAAATCCGCCTGCTGCTTTTCCCGCATCAGGTTCGCCTGATACATTTCATTGCGTTTCCTGTCGTCCTCCGACAGCTTTGTCACCTCAAAGAAACCGCAGCGGTCAAGGATATGCACATATTCCTCCGGCTTCCCTATTTCCGGCGCCGCCGCTCCCGGGAACTGGCTCCTTACAATTTCCCTCTCCGCCGGGTTGTCGTCCACAAACACCAGACTCTCCGGCAGCACATTCAACTGTCCGGCAATCTCCGCCATATTTTTGCTTTTTGGCTCCCAATTGGCCTTAATCAATATAAAATCCTCCGGCTTCAACACCCCTTCCGGATGCCGCAGCCCCGCCAGCGCATTCTCCTCCTCATTTTTTGAATTTACGTTCAGCATCACGCCGATATCCTTATGCGCTTTCACATACCCCTGGAACTCTGCATACACCTGCCCTAAGGAAGTCTCCTGCCCAATTTCCAGGTTTTCCGCCCCATCGTCCCCCACTATGCCGCCCCATAAGGTATTGTCCAGGTCTAACACCAGCGCCTTTTTATTTTTCCCGAAAACAGCCTTGATAATATTGCCAAGGTTAAACGCAAATTCCGGAATGGCCTGCATACACATGCAATATTTATACATATGCCAGTAAAATGGGTCCGCCCAACGGTCAAGCCCGTACGCTGACGCCATATAATTCATATCATTGATATAAAAATTTTCATGGGTTTCCGCATACTGGTAAAACCGCTCGTTCAGCCTCGTCAGGAAACGCACCTTGCCATAAACAAGACAAGCGTCCTGGTTTCCCAGCAGACGGTAATAAGGGTATTCGAAATTATTCTGAATCACCGGGCAATGATATGTGTCCGCCAGCTTGTCCCACATCGCCTCAAACTGCCGGCACTGTTCTTCCAGCAAAGTCTCCACCCGCTCCCTGCCATCCCCCGGCTTTGGATAGGCAGACACATTCCGGCTGCACGTATGCAGGAAAATAAGATCCGGCGCAAAAGCCGTCAGCTCTTCATTCCCAAACATGGCATCCTGGAAATACTGCCCATATTCCGACTCATAAAATTCCGGCTCAATCCCCTGGTTTAGCAAAAACAGCTCCAGCATACGGATAATGTCATGGGTTGTGCTGCCGCCTAACACCGCAATCTTTTTATGCAAAAGCCCCTCCCTGGCCACTAACTGCCGCCGGAGCTTCTTTGAATTTTTCAAAATAAAATCACCGTCAAAAGGATATTCCAGCTCTCTCAATCTCTTTTTCTCCTTTTCCTTTTCTCTTTCACTTTTCCATTTTCTCGTTTTTTCTCTTCTTTTCGTTTTTTCTCTTCTTTTCGTTTTTTCTCTTTTCCCCGATTTTTTTCTTTTCTTCAATTTTTCTCTTTTCCTAGATTTTTTCTCTTTCCCTAGATTTTTTCTCTTTTCCTGGATTCTTTCTCTTTTCCCCGATTTTTTCTTTTTTCCTGGATTCTTTCTCTTTTCCTGGATTTTTCTCTTCTCCCCGATTCTTTCTCTTTTCCCCTTTTTCTTTCTTCCAATCCGGCTTCTCTTTTAAACCGCTCGGGAATGTAACATATTTTACCACACTTTGCCTGGCGTTGCCACCCTCTCGTTGGAAATACACGAAGGACGGCGTTCTAAACTGCCCTGCATTCCGCACTTTTACTTATGTAACATAACGGAAAAGGGAATATTTTCATTTGGCGCCAAATTCAGGTGATGCGCCCTTCCTTTGGCGCAAATCTCCCACAAATTGTGACGAACATCTGCCAGATAGCAATTCTCAGACACTGGCCTTAAGGCGCCCTACCGGGGCCTTAAGGCCAGTGTCTGCTAATTATTCCTTGTCTCTTCGCATTTCAAAATAATCTGTGACAGTTTCTTTGCATAAGCCTCCCGGCCTTTTTCCGACAGATGGATGCCGTCCTCCAGATATTCGTCCGCAGTGTACGCGTCCAGCCCAATCCCCTCATAACCATCCATAAACAACGTTTTCATATCATTTGCCACATTTCCGCACACTCTGTGGTATTCCACCAGGTTAGCCACCCCGTTGCTGGACATATTCCCATCTCCCAGGTACTTTCCGTCGCTGGACCAGAAATGGGCATAGTTGGGGGAACAAAGCACAATCTGCGCATCCGGATAACTTTCACGCAGATTCTGCACCGCGATGCGCAGCGCCCCCACATACGTGTACGGATCATACACATCCCCTTCGTCATTTAACGGTATGCTGCTTAAAAAATCATTCATCCCATATTCCAGCACGAAATAATCCGTATCCGAAAAATCACAGCTTTCGTACACCTCTTTTGCCTTGTGCCCATCCAAAAGCCCATCGCCCACATTTCCGCAAATTACATGCACAACGCCTTGTAAACATCTTGATGTCCATTTCTCATATTCCGCGCTCTCGTCGGTAGACAGGGCCGCCGTCGTCCCCCCCATGGCCAGGTTATACACATCCGCATCACAATACATCCCGGTCAAATCCGCAATCCCTGTTTCATTCCGGTACCCATCCAGGATACTGTCCCCCAAAAACACAATCTGCAGCTTGTTGACCCTGTGCTTTTCCGGTATTTCCTCCGTTACATCCTGTCCTTGAATCTCCGGCTCATACAAATCCTCCGCAGACAAAAGCGTCTGCCCTTCCCCCGGCGCTGCCTGGCCGGAGTCCGTAGCCGCTTCCTCCTGCGCTGTCTGGCCGGAATCCACCGCCGCTTCTTGCACCGGCTTACGGTTAGCTTCATTTTCCTTTTCCATTTCCGGCGTAGACTGCTGGGCTGGCTGCGGTTTCGTCAGCGCCATTTCATCCCCGGACGCCTCCGTCCCCTGCGGCTCCTCCTCCTGCGTCCCGCTGCCTTGCCCCTGCGCCCCACAGCCAACTGCCAGCATAACTAACATTGCCAAAATACATACGCCTGTTTTTTTCATGCCCCTTCCACTCCTTTCTGCATAATTTCCGCTTTTCCTGCCCATATTTCTTTATAGCGTCTCCTTTTCATTGCCATAAGTTTTAAAATGCCTTTTCCATTCTTTTCATGATTTAAAGGAAAGTTTCGGCAGGCTTAAGGAAAAATTAATAATTTTCGGTTTTAATTGTATAATACAAACATGGAAACACCATTTCCGAGGTAGCATATGCTTTTCAACTCTATGGCTTTTGCCATATTTTTGCCAATAAATTTTATATTATACTGGGCCTGCCCGGCCAAGTTCCGTTATCTGTACCTGATTGCCGCCAGTTATTACTTTTATGGCAGTATGGACGCGGCCTATCCGCTGCTGCTTTTCTACACCACGGCAGTTTCCTACGGACTTGCTCTCTTTATGGACGGCTGCGTCCGCCCACGCCTGCAAAAAACTGTTTTTCTTACCGGCCTTTTGGCCCTGGCCTGGCCATTGCTTTTTTTCAAATATATACATGCCCTTTTCCCCGGCCTGACAGCTACGGTACATTTTATGCTCCCGGCGGGCATTTCATTCTACACCTTCCAGGCTTTGGGATACTTTATTGACGTTTACCAGGGAAAATATCCGGCAGAGCGGCGCTTTGGCCATTACTGCCTGTTCCTTTCCTTCTTTCCCCAGCTTCTGTCCGGCCCCATCGGGCGCGGGGACAGGCTGCTGCCCCAATGGAATCAATGCCGCCCCTTTGACGCGGCCCAGGCTTCCTATGGGTTAAAACTGATGGCAGTGGGCTATTTCAAGAAACTGGTTATCGCCAGTCTGCTTGCCCCAACCATAGATATGGTCTACAATCATCCCGGCCGTTATGCCGGACTGATTTTCCCTATCGCCACCGTTTTCTTTGCCATCCAGATTTACTGCGACTTTTCCGGCTATACCGATATTGCCATCGGCTGCGCCAGACTCTTTGGCATAACTTTAGGCGATAATTTCAAAAGCCCCTATTTCTCCGGCAGCATACGGGAATTTTGGAGCCGCTGGCATATATCCCTCTCCTCCTGGTTCCGCGACTACGTTTATATCCCTCTTGGCGGCAGCCGCGTCAAACCTTTGCGCCAAACGCTAAACCTGATGGCCACATTTCTCGTCAGCGGCCTCTGGCACGGCGCCGGATGCACATACCTGGCCTGGGGCGCCCTCCACGGCTTTTACCGCGTATTGGAAAATGGGAAAAATCCATTCCAAGGGAAAAAAGAGAGGCATCCGGTAAAAGAAACGCCTCCGAGAAAAAAGTGGCATCGAATAAAGGGGAGGAATCCGATAAAAGAAAGGCATCTAATAAAAGAGAGGCATTCAATAAAAGAAATACATTCGATAAAAGAAATACATTCAATAAAAGACAAACATTCGATAAATTGCACAAAAAAAGACGCGGGATGTAAAAAGCGGAAATGCGGTGCGGCGCTGCGCCAAATCAGCACCACTGCGCTCACCTTCTTTGCCGTCTGCATTGCATGGGTATTCTTCCGCGCCAACAGCCTAAGGGACGCATGGCGAATCCTGTCAATGAGTCTACATGGGATTACGGATTTTTACAATTATGTGAAAACAGCCGTCATTTTCTTAGATATGGACTACGGGCATATGCTCTATATCTCCATACCGCTGCTGTTTCTGGCCATTTATGACTATGCATCCTTAAAAACGGACGTGATTGCCTATATTTCCTCCAGGAAAGCATGGAAACGCTATAGCGTTTATATCCTCTTCCTGCTGGCTATCCTTCTATTTTCAGAGAAAGGAGTATCGACAGAATTTTATTATTTCCAATTTTAGGAAAAGATAAAATGCCGATGATGAAAAGTATGAAACGGTTTCTTTCTTTTATCCTTTTTACCGCCAAATGCTGCGCTGTATGCGGCAGCGCCCTTCTGCTGCTGCTGCTGCTCAACAAACGGTACGAACGGGTTATGGAAAACCCATACAGCGACGCCAATAAATTCCGCTTTATGGATTCTTCCTATCAAAATATCCAAATATGCAATCTAGGGAGTTCCCACGGCGAATATGCCTTTGATTATGACAAGTTTTCCAAAGAATCCGGCTTTGAGTGCTTTAATTTTGCCATGGCCAGCCAAACCTATGACTATGATTACGCCATACTGTCCATGTACCAGGAGCATTTTGCAAAAGACTGCATTATGTTCATCCCGGTTTCTTACTTTTCTTTTAACAATGAAGTAGTCAATGAAGAGGAACAGGAATTCCTGAATGCCAAATACTATTCTTTCCTCTCCCCGGAGTATATCCCCCACTATAATCCTTACGTGGATTTAGTGGCCAACCGCCTGCCCATCCTCTCCGCCGGGGAAGATATTGTGAAAATATTCCCTGCCTTGTCTTTGCCTGCCCTCGCCGCAAAAAAACAAGAGGATAACAACGATGTGACAGACGACGGCAATGCGGGAAGCGTAAAGGACAAGGCTCCATGCCCGAAACAATTCCAACAAAAAGCCCGCGACCGGTACCGCCGCCATATGGACGGCAAAGAGGAATATTTCCTGCCGGAACGCATCGGCAATTTATACCAAATCCTGGATTTTTGCAAGACAAAGGGCATTACGCCTGTGTTAATCACAACCCCTTATACCGCCTATTATTACGAACAGGCGCCGGAAGCATTTCAGGAAGAATTTTACCAAACCATCCGTTCCATTGCCTCCGACTGCGGCGTTTCCTATTACGACTACTCGCAAGACAGCCGCTTTGGAAACCATCTGGAATACTTCTCGGACGCTGACCATTTGAATCCAAAGGGCGCGGCCCTCTTCCTCAAAATCATCCAACAGGAAATCCCGGAATTCCGGGATTTTATCTTTTCTTAAACACAAAAAACTTCTGCCCGATGAAATTAAAAACGATAAACAGCCCTGTGCCAAATAAAATAGCCACATTTTCTTCAATGGCTTTGGCTTCCATGCCGATTTTCCCCGAAAGCGCCTGCGAATATCCCGCCCCGGCCATCACGCTTCCCACTGCGGGTTTCGCAATCCCGTACGCCAGCAGATAACATACAATAATATGCCCTGCGAAACGCGCCACGGACTGCCAGCTTGTCTCTTCCACCTTAAACGTCAGCTTCTTATTGGCAAAATAAGAAAACACACTCCCAATCGTATAGGAAACTGCCGTCGCCACCCAAAAATTCCAATGCAGCATATTATAAAACACCATATTGAGAGCCAGTCCCAATATGGTATTCAATACGCCGATAATGCCAAAATGCAGTATTTCGCCAAATAATTTTCTCATTTCCGTTTTCCTTCCCTGCTCTTACCCCTCTGTCCGTATTATATCCGGTGAAACTCCAAAGAACCTAGAGCGTGTTTGAAAATTGCTTTCCCCAAGATGTGCGTTACAGTTTGTGGGAGATTTGCGCCAAATTTAAGAGGCGTAGTGGGCTACGTTGATTAAATTTGGCGCAAATATCACGCAAAGTGGGGCGTGCAGGTTGGGGGAATGAATTTTCAAACACGCTCTAGTGCCCCGTCAGAATCAGCCATATAAACTGCGCATTGGAACGCAGATAGCGTCTTAGCAGCCTGCGCGGGTCCTGAATCAGCCGATACAGCCACTCCAGATAAAACTCCTGCATCCATTTCGGCGCCCGCTTGGCCGTCCCTGCGTGGAAGTCAAAAGCCGCTCCCACCCCCAACATAATGGCATGAATCTTCCCCCGGTGTTCGTACATCCAACGCTCCTGCTTGGGCGCCCCAAGCCCGACCCAAAGGAAATCCGGTTTGGCCGCATTGATACGCTCTATGACCGCCGCGTCCTCTTCCCTTGTGAGCTTACGGAAAGGCGGGGAATAAACCCCCACGATATTCAGCTTCGGATAACGCTTGCGCAGGTTCTCTTCCAAAGAATGCAGCGTATGCTCCGTACTGCCGTAAAAATAATGGGTATACCCTTCCTTCTCCGAAACCCACAAAATCTCCGGCATCAAATCCGGCCCCGCCACACGCTGCGCCGCACGGTGTCCCCTTACCCTGCAAATCAGCGATAACGGCTTGCCATCCGGCACCGCAATGGCCGCATTGTTCTGCACCACACGGTAAGACGGGTCATTGTATGCCATTACCGTAGTATGCACATTGGACACACAGACATACTCCCCCCGTAACCGTTCCAAGTTCTTGGTCAGGAAATGAATCACCGATTTCATATTCGTCACCGCAATATCCACGCCTAAAATATTGCAGCTTTTCGGCTCCTCCAATTCCATCTGCTTCCGGTACTTGAAAAAAATAGGCAGGATTTCCACGTCGTCCAGCAGATATCTCCGGTATAGCCTCCTTGGTTCCCGCAGCAGACGGTAAAACCACTCAAACCCCGCATAACTGACCCATTTGGGCGCCCGCTTCACCACGCCCGCCTCAAAATCTATCGTGGCCCCTATATGCAGCGTCAGCGGCACATTGAGCAAATCCTTATATTGGTAGTAAAATTTCTCCTGCTTAGGCGTGCCAAGCCCGATACAGAGGATATCCGGCTTCGTCTGGTTAATCTTGCGGATAATCCCTGAAATCTCCTCCACATCATTTTCAAATGTATAGCTGGGGGAATAAACCCCCGCAATTTTCAGGTTCTTATATTTCTTCATCAGGTTAATGGCCGCTTTCTTCGCCACTCCCTCCGCCGCGCCCAAAAGGAAGATGGAAAACCCTTCCTTTGCCGCCATCTTACAAACTTCCGGGAAATAATCCGAACCGGAAATCTTCTCCTTAATGGGCGTACCCATTAACCGTGACATCCAGACCAAAGGCTTGCCGTCGGTAAGCACCAGGTCAGCCCCTTCGTAAATCTCCCGGAATAACTGATCATGCTCAATCTTAACAATGTGGTCTACATTCGGCGTCACCAGATAGCTGTTGTTCCGCTCCCGAATCAGCCGCTTTGCCTCTTCCACCGCTTCCGCCATTGTTAAGTTGTCCACATGCGTATTTAAAAACCGCATCCTTTTATCACTCATAAAAGAAAATCCTCTTCGCTGTCAATCTCATTGCCGCTCCAAAAAAACATTCCCCTATATACCCTATATTACTTTACCATTATTAACGGATTTTTTCAAACGATATCGACAACGATATTGAAAAATTCTTCTTTCCTCCCTTTTTGCAAAAGAAATGCGCCGGATATTGGATTTGCTTTTCCTTCCATAATCCGGTATAATACAGTCCATAAGCCAAAATACCAATGCAAATACTTTTATGGAGGTTCCCATGCTCCCAATATCCGTTACCATCATTGCCAAAAATGAAGAAGCCTGCATCGGGGAATGCCTGAAACGACTGTCCTGCTTTGACTGGGAAATTATCGTAGTGGACACCGGTTCCACCGACCGTACGGTGGAGATTGCCCGGCGCTATACCCCCCATGTGTTCCTCTTCCCATGGGTCAATGATTTCAGCGCGGCAAAAAATTACGCCGTTTCCAAAGCCAGCCACGACTATATCCTTTCCGTGGACTGCGACGAATACCTGCAGACAGAAACGTTAGACGAAAACCTTCTGCGCAGCCTATGCCGCCTGGTAAACCAGGCCAAAGCCGGGATGGTGGAACTCCTTAACCCTTACGCCCCACTTTCCGCGGAGAATGCAGGCACAAGTTCCTGCGCCACTCCCACTTCCGGCATGGACGCCGCTTCCGGCCCCAGCCCTGCTTCCGGCATGGACGCCGCTTCCGGCCCCAACCCTGCTTCCAGTATGGATGCCGCTTCCTATGGCCCAGCCCAAACCATGGTGCATGACCGGGTGGCCCGCTTTTTCAACAGAAAGTATGTCCGCTACGAAGGCAAAGTCCATGAACAGCTTACTTCCACTTCCTCCGCCCCTCTTACTTTTGCGCCGCTGCCCCTCACCTTCTATCATGCGGGATACCGCACCATGGAACTCAAAAGAGCAAAAACAGCCCGCAATCTTCCTTTGCTGGAAGCGCAGTTGCAGGAAGAGGGGGACAATCCATACACACTCTTCCAACTGGGACAGTCTTATTTCGGCCTGTCGGATTTTGCCCATGCCCTCCCCTATTTTGAACGGGCGCTGGAAATGGACGTAAATGAAAACGAGGAATATGTGCAGACTTTAGTCGAGTCTTACGGCTACTGCCTGCTCTATTTAAAACAATACGCCAAAGCGCTGGAGTTGGAAGGCGTCTACCCTGTTTTTTCCAAACGGGCAGACTTCGTCTTCCTGATGGGACTGGTTTATATGAACAACGCCATGTTCGCCAAAGCCATCCGGGAATTCCAAAAAGCCGCGCAAATCCCTGTCTGCTGCGTGGAAGGCGTAAACAGCTATAGCGCATACTACAACATCGGCGTTATTTATGAATGCCTGGGACAACAAAAAGAAGCTCTGGATTATTATAAGAAATGCGGCGGCTACCCGCCTGCATTGGAAAGAAGAGGCTCCCTCCATGAAAATACAATATCTTAACGGCGGCCTGGCCAACCAGGCATTCCAATACATTTTCGTACGCTTTGCAGAACTTTATAATCCCCAGGACGACCCATGGCTGATAGACGACTCCTTCTTTTTCGTCCATCAGGCGCACAACGGCTATGAACTGGAAAAAGTATTCGGCATAAAGGCCAATCTTTTAAGCCGGCAGTTTGATTCGGACGTTTGGGAGGAATTTATCCGCAACAGGCAAGACGGCGGCAGCGTTGCACAGACTTTCCAAAACATGGGCATTGCTGTCCATATGGTAGCCGAAACCGCCAACTATACCGAACACAACCCTTTTAACGGCCCGGTACACCGCATCCCCTCCAATGAATTTCACCCGGAAATTACAAGGCTTCCATGGGAACATATTTATTACCACGGTTATTGGATCCATACGGAATGGTTCCGTTCTTATCAGGATGCCCTGCGCCTGGAATTTTCCTTTCCTCCCATTACCGAAAGCCATAACCTGCAATATGCCGCACACATTGCCGATGCCTTTTCCATTGGCGTGCATATCCGCCGCGGCGATTACGTCACCATCGGCTGGGCTTTGGAAAATGACTACTACCGACAGTCTATGGCTTCCCTGGCCAGCCAATATCCGGACGCTGTCTTTTTCATCTTTTCCGATGAGCCGGAGTGGTGCCGTTCCCATGCCGGAGAACTTGGCTTTGACTTGCCAGGCCGGATTGTCTTTGTGGAAGGGAACACAAAGGGGCAAAACTTCCGCGACCTGCAGTTGATGTGCAAATGCAAAGGACTTCTGATGTCCAACAGCGCCTTCTGCTTCTTAGCCGCCCTGTTAAACCGGAAGCTGGAGTTTTGCGTGCAGCCACCGACAGGAAACTAAGCGTTTCCGTCGGTATCAGCCGCCAAGGAATCTTGCTCTTGCAATCCCATACTAAGGCGCCTTACGCTCCCTCAAACTATCCACCACACACTGCAGCCCCTCCTGCATATGCACCCGGGGCTTCCACCCAATTCCCTGCAGCCTGGAAGCGTCCAGCATAGCTTTCGTTGCGGTGGAATAACCTTTCCGCTCCCTTTCTTCCGGCAGTTCAAACACCACTTCCGTCCCTGCTGCATCCGCCAGCGTCCCGGCCAAATCCCGCAAAGTAATATCCGACGCTGCATCCGCCACATTATATGCCTCCCCAGCCGTTCCAACCAGCATCGCATACAAAATCCCTGCCACCGCGTCCGTTACAAAAGAATACGAATATTTCTGGTTCCCTTCGCTTTTCAGCACAATATTTTCCCCTGCCGCCGCTTTCCTGATAAACTGGGAAATCGCTTTGGAATCCGAAAGCAGCATAGTAGGGCCATATACCCGGCTTAGCCTGGGCAGGCTGAATTCCAGGCCATAGGTCTGCCTGTAGGCATTGCATAGAGCCTCTCCCAACCGTTTGCTCTCCGGATACCCGGCCCGCAAAGTATTGCAGTCAATATACCCCATATATCTTTCCGTAAACCGCTCCACATCCCCCCTGTTTTCCCCATATATCTCCACCGAGGACACGAAGCAGAAATGCTCTGTCCCATGGGAAACCGCATAATCCAACATATTTTTCGTACCGATAATGTTAGAGGCAATCGTGCCGATGGAATCCTGCGCATATTGGAGCGGATGGGTGTTGCTGGCCGCATGGATGATATAATCCGCCTGTCCGCATTCCGGTATCCCCTTATTCACATCACAGCATATATATTGGAACGACGGCAGGCTCCAATATTCCCCCAAACGCGCCCTGGCGCTTTCTTCCTTCCTGCTAAGGGCCGCTACCCGGATGGGCTGCCCCGCCCGCTGATTCCTTAACATCAATAAGTCCACCAGACACTTGCCAATCATTCCCGTAGCTCCGGAAAGCAATATCCTCTTCCCTTCCAGCTTCTCCCAAGGAAGCGGTGCGCCACATAAATATTCCAATTCACGTTGATACAATTCCTTCATTCTATCCTCCATACCCTGCGCTCTTTCATCGCGCCATATACGCCAAAACCCCATTTCCTGCTATAACAGCGCTAATCCCATAATCCGGTTTCTTCTTGCTCCAGCGCCATTTCCCCGCACACCGGGCATTGCGTCTGTTCCACCGTCTCCATCCTATCCGCTTCCTGCCCACATCCAGCGCATGTTCCGGCATATTCCACACCGTCGCTGCCAAAGGACAGCGCCGGGATGCTTACCACCGCGCGGCACCTCTCACAGCGCGCCAGACGATATCCAAAATCATACACCGGAAATTCCATCTGTGCGACCCGTTCCATAATCGCCTTTTGAATCCCATCCGGGTACAGCCCGGCCACCTTTTCCAGCCTGCCATGCATCACCCCGCATCCCGTCCTGCAGTCCCATTCCGACTTACACGCCCTACATGTGACTTTTACCCTTACACCCATTGCCTGCACCTGTTTCCTTCCTGTCAGCCCTTTTCGCTTTCCTTGTTTTTTTCGTTTTTGCTTTCCTTATTTTTTTACTTTTTCCGGCTTTTTTGCTTTCTCTTTTTCTTACTTTCCTTTTCTTCTTTGTTTTCCGTTTCCTTCTTTTTGCTTTCCTTTTTTCTTACTTTCCTTTTTCTCCTTTGCTTCCATTTTCTTCTTTTTGCTTTCTTTTTTCTCCTTCGTTTTCCGTTTCCTTCTTTTTACTTTCTTTTTTCTTATTTCCTTTTCTCCTTTGTTTTCCGCTTCCTTCTTTTTGCTTTCTCTTTTTCTTACTTTCCTTTTCTTCTTTCTTTTTTGCTTCCCCTTCTCTTTTTTGCCTTCCCTCTTTTTGTTTCTTTTTTGCTTCCCCTTCTCCTTTTATCTTCCCTCTTTTTGTTTCTTTTTTGCTCCCCTTTCCCTTTTTCGCTTTCTTCTTTCTTTTTTTTCTTTTTCGCTCCCCTTTCCCTTTTTTACCTCCCCTTTTTGCCTGCTTTCTTCTGCTTCCTCTTCCGGTTTTCCCTTCCTGGCTCTTTTTCTTAACTTTCTTTTTCTGCCTTTTCTTCCTTCTTCCTTCCAAATGCCATATTCCTCTGTAAAAACATTCTTCCCACATCTACTGGCATTTCTTTATAGTATATCTTCTTCCCTTTTTTCATGCAACGCATTCCTTATATAAAAACTATCGGAAGGATACTCTCCCTCCGATAGCCTATGATAAGATATAAAATTATCCGTACCTCTTACTGAAGCAAACTCAAAATTGACTGTGGCTGCTGGTTGGCCTGCGCCAACATAGACTGCCCTGCCTGCAATATAATCTGCTGATTAGAATAATTCACCATTTCATGCGCAATATCCGTATCCCTGATTCTGGATTCAGAAGAAGTGGTATTTTCCACTGTGTTATCCAAGTTCTTAATGGTATGCTCCAGTCTGTTCTGCACCGCGCCGTAAGCGCTCCGTACCCCGCTGACATAGCCAATGGCGTCCCGTACCTGGTTAATCGCGTCCACCGCGTCTTCCCTCGTCTTGGTATTGGTACTATATAACCCAAGTGACCCGGAACTCATCTGGTATAACCGGATAAACAGATTCTCTCCCGCTTCCCCGCCTACCTGAAGGATTATCCTTGGCCCTTCACGATCCAGGTCTACCAGCGTCAAATCGGGATCTATACGGAATGGTGTATTTAGCCCAGGAGTATCGCCAAGAATATTGGAACCGCCAACATTTAAAGTGGGCGTTATCACCGATCCGGCTCCTCCCTGGGAAGCTATGGAAAGTTCCCTAACGAATTCTATTAAGTCCTGATTCGGATTCCGGAATAAATTATCCACCTGGCCCGACGTCATACCTGTCTGCGCCTGCAAGGCAGCGTCCAACGTCTTACCGCTTAAAATATCAGCAAAAATCTTATCCATGCCGGCTGCAATAGCAGCGCCTGTCACCGGCCCATTCCCCCCATTTGCAAGATATCCGGCATATGCCGCCGCCAGATAACCATGCCCATAAGGCCGGCCATTAATGGAACCTCCGGTTGCCAAATAATTCCCGATAGCCGCATCATTGGAAGCGTCCCCGCTTGCTAATCCGCTTGTAAGCCCTGTCAGGGCATTATTCCATCCGGTTGTAAAGCCTCCCCCCGCCAACTGTGCGGTTCCTTCCACAAACCACTCCGGATACTTTTCCCCGCCGCGTCCGCTCATTCCGTCCGTCATCGTGTATTGCATCACTGTGTGCATCAGCTCATGGGCAATCGTAGACTCCAACGCTTCCGCTCTTGGGCCTGTTCCCTGTGCATCCGCATCCGTAAAGTCGGCCACATCCACTTTTAATCCCATGGAAATCGGCTTCCCGCCGGCAGGACTGTATGTAAACTGCGCATACGCTAAAGTATCGTTCGGGCCGTCAATAAAGGACACATCCAGCGCCATATCAATGGTATTGCTTCCAACCGCATTACTCAACGACGGAAATTTGGTCAGGATTTGATTGACAGCATTTGGCACCAATATATTGCCAATGGTATCTGCCAGCACACTCCCCGTATTCACCGGATCGCCTCCGGCGCGAGCCATCCCTCCGCTTGCATTCGCCGCGTTAACCCCAACCGTGCCTGCCGATAAGTCAATATGCAGGTCATAGTGGTACATCTTCGACGACGCTGTGGATTTCGGCGACATCCCATTACGGGGGAACAGCTTAATCCCGTTAAACTCCGTATTGTTTGCCGTCCCATCTATGGCTTCTTTCATCTTTTGTATTTCATCATCAATCATGCAACGTTCTTTATCCGTTAAAGTGCCGTTGGCCGCCTTAATCGTAAGTTCATTCGCACGCTGCAGCATTTCATGCACTTCATGTAAAGCGCCCTCTGCCGTCTGCACCAAAGAGATGCCATCCTGGGAATTGGTCGATGCCTGCGACAGGCCGCGAATCTGCCTGCGCATCTTCTCAGATATAGACAGCCCTGCCGCGTCGTCGGCAGACCTGTTAATCCGATAACCGGAAGATAGTTTCTCTGTTAGTTTCGCACTTTCCTTGCTGTTGATGCCGAACTGTCTGCTCGCATTCCCTGCCTGCAGATTGTTTTTAATTGATAGCATTCCTTTGCCCTCCAGTCCACATTCCTACGCCTACAAATATGCTACGATGTCTCCCGGTGAAAATCTAAGTCTGCCTACCCCTCCCCAAACATACCGCATATCCGCTTTTCTGCTGTTTCCCCACAGCAATATGCCTCCCAATGCAAAGCGTTTCAAATAAGCCCGCATTGTCTCTTACTATTATTATCGTCTAAAACCCTGATTTTATCAAGCGTCTATTCATATAATATTATCTTTTAAACGCGCATCCTCTGTCAAGGTCTTTTCTCCCGATATAAGTGGTTTTAACCGAATTTAGCATCTGTAATCTCAGTTTTGCTTCCTTTTTCTCCCCTTTTCTCCTAATTTCCCCTGCCGTTATCCCCCCTTTTGTTTGCACTTGATAGGACAATCCTCCCCGGCCTGCCAATAACGCCAAATACAAAAACTCACTCCTCCTCAATAATATCCACATCCTGTATCATCGCCAGTTTCCCGGCCTTCTGGTAAAGCCATACCATGGAACTGCCGTCGCCGTAATAAGCGTCGCTAAGCGTCACCGACCGGTTCATATCCGACGTATCGTCAAATATCCCCCAGCCCTCTTCCTTATACTCCTTTACCATCTCCTGGTACTCCTCCAGCAAACCTTCCCGCATGGACTTTAACGTATTCTCTAACAGTGGGTGGGGCCTCCACAGCAGGGCAACCTCCTCCCTGTGCGCTTTAAATACCGCAAATACACTCTTCATCTTCCGCAGCATCTTATCCTCATGGGCTAAGAATGTATTGATGCTTGTATTGTACAGGATAATTTTTTTCCAGCTTCCGTCCGGCTTACGGATAACATCCATCCATTCCTCCGGTATCTCCAAGTCTTCCTTTGTCGTATTCTGCACTTTGTCAAACTTGGGGGAACCAAGCCCTTCGAACTTTTCTTCCAACTGCTCCCTGTCTACTTTGGCCCCCTGCTCTTGCGCCGCTTTCATATACTCCTGGATATATATTTTCTTCATCCCCTCAGACTGTACGATTACCTTATCGGCATACACCGTCCCAGGCAGGAAGCAGAAATGCTTCATATTTTCAATGGCCGCCTCATTGTCCTCTTCGATTTCATCCAAAACGAAATATGGCACATAGACCAGCTTATCCGTATAATTGCGCAGATTCTTGGAATAAAACCTGGGTTCTACGCTTGTTACCAAGTTCCAGTCGTCATAAGGGTTGTGAATAAAGATAATATCCGGTTTCCGTTCTTCCAGCCTGTAAGTCCGCCAGTCCGTCACCTCTATGTTCTTTGGATATTCTCCCTGTTCATCATGCATTTCCCCAAAAGACTTGTCCGGATTCCTGTCATAATATGGAATTGGCACACAGTAAGCGTCACAGTCCGGATCTTCCCTCGCCGCCAGATAGATGCTCTCCAGGGAATCCCACATGGAAGCTTTATATGGCAAAAATGCCACCTCCATCCGGTCAGGCGCCTCTTCCTCCATATGCGCCCGCGCTTTTGCAAGCTGGCGCCCTGCCAGCGCCAGATTCTCTTTGCATCCCTGCGCCTCCTTTAGCCCTTCCGCAATATGGTACAACGTTTCACAATACTCTTCCAGCGCCTGCACACTCTTTGTCCCTTCTCCGTACACCGCCTCAATCTGGTTCCCAATCGCTATCGCCCCATCCTGACAGTCCGCTAACAGCCCTGCCATTTCCTCCTTTTGCCCATTCTCCAACAACCCTTCAAAAGCCTCCTGCGCCTCCTGCAATGATTCCCATACGGAAAATATCTGCCGCCTAAATAATTTGCTCATATTTGCCCTTCCTCACTCCATCTATATTATAATGTCCATATCCGAAACGTCATACATGCCAAAACACGCCCTTATTTCCAGAAAAGCAGATTCTTTCAAACTGCAATCCGCCTATTTTTACCGGTATAGTTCTATTATACGGGCTTTCCTGCCAAATTCAACCCAAAAACATCCGGCTATAGATTTGCCTTTTTAAAAAAGCGGCTTTTCGCTAGAAAAATAGCGTAAAACCGCATGAATCCCCAATAATTCCCACCGGAAACGTCCGACTGGATATTTTATCTATTTTATCCCAATGCTTCAACTTTGCAAAAATGTTCCTTACTCTTTCTTTCGTAACTGCTTCCCACTGCCAAAATCCTTCCTATGCATTTAGGCGTCTCTCCCATTTTCCCCAAGAAACGCAGCATATGCTTTTTATCCTTCCTTTGGCTGATTGCCTCCTTTGGCGTACTGTCTATCTTCCATTCCGGAATCAATGCGTCCGCTCCTTTTCATAGCAGCTCATCCTACTTATCCATCCATTCCCTGTTTGGAACGGACACCGCCCCATACCCCCTATTTAATCCAGTCCTCCCGCTCCATATTTAGCAGCGCCTTAAACACCTCCAAATCGTCAATCGTGGTAATTTTAACATTTTTTTCCGTCCCCTTTGAAAAAAAGACAGTTTCCCCCAACCGCAGCATCAGTGTATTGATATACACCTCCCCGCTGATTCCCTGTCGCTGCGCTTCCTGGAATGCCCACAAAGCTTTTCCGTATTTATACGCCTGAGGCGTCTGCACCCGCATAATTTCCTGTCTGGAAATGCCTTCGCTCCCGCAGACGCCGTCGTCCGTGCGTACAATGGTTTCCTGACAGCGGACTGCGCTGAGCCCGCTGCCTTTGCGCAGACACTTTTTGATTGCATCGGATATCACTTCTTCCGTAATAAAAGGACGGATAGCGTCATGAATCAAAATTACATCCTCCGCCGCACAAACCTCCTGCAGGGCCTCCACCCCCTTTTGGGTGGAACTCTGCCCATCCACGCCGCCATGCACAATCCACTTTAATTTTGTAATTTTATATTGTCTGGCATAGGCTCTTAACACCTCATGCCAGCCGTCCAGGCAAACCACCGCAATCCCGTCAATGTCACCGTGCCGCTGGAAATTTTCCAACGTATAAATAATCAGCGGTTTGTCATACACGTTGATAAACTGTTTGGGAATATCCTGTTCCGTCCTGCTTCCACAGCCCCCGGCCAGAATCAATGCTATATTCATATATTTTCCTCCGGATGCTTCATACGGTAAAGGGCGCGGAACATTTCCACATCCTCCGTAACATTAATTTTCAGGTTCAGGTCAGACCCCTCTGAAAAATATACTTTTTCCCCCATCCTGGTCAGCATGGAACTGTTGTCCCACGCCCCCAGGCAGCCTTCCTCTATGGCCCGGTTATGCAAATCCCACAACAATTGGAAATCAAATGCCTGGGGCGTCTGCACTTTCATAATTTCATACCGGTTTAGGCTCTTATACCCCTCCTTGCCATCCCAGGAATGCATAATCGTGTCCATAATATAAGTCGCCGCCACGCCCATCCCCTTCTTCCGGCACATCCGTATACTGTCCGAAATGATTTTTTCCGAAACCATCGGGCGGATAGCGTCATGCACAATTACGATATCGCCCTTCCCCATCCGCTCCTTCATCAGTTTTAACCCCCGGTATGTAGATTCCTGGGCATCCTGTCCGCCTGGGATGATTTCACTCAGTTTTGTAATATTGAACTGTCTGCCGTAAACGCGCACCATCTCCTGCCAGCCGTCCAAACAGGTCACAAAAATCTCATCTATATCCGGGTGTTTCTGAAAATTTTCCAACGTATACACAATAACCGGCCGGTTATTCACATTCACAAACTGCTTGGGAATATCCATTTTAAAACGTACATCCACGCCGCCTGCTAAAATGAGCGCTGTATTCATAATTCATCTCCTGGCGCTGCCAAATTCGCCATCTCCTGTTCCTTGTTTTCCGCATTCAAACCTTCCCTGTCTGCCGGAAAATCCTCCTGCGCCTTTCCTGCCTGTGTAGCGTCGTCCGCTTCCGCTTCCGCTGCGTCGTCCGCTTTTATTTCATCTTTCACCTGTGCCGCGTCGTCCGCTTCCGCTTGCCCTGTCTCATCCGCCCTCGCTTCGCCTTCCGCTTGCGCAGCTTCGCCCTCTTTCATTTCGTCTTTCTGCCCTGTTTCATTAGCTTCCGCTGCTTCATCCGTTTCATTTCTCGCTTCCGACGCTTCATTGGCCGCTTTCGCTTCCGCTGCTTCTCCCGCTTCTTTTCCAGCTTGCGCCGGAATGCCTGTTTCCACTGTCTGCAACGCTTCCGCCGGAACATCCGGATCCCCTATCCCCTGCATATCTTCCAGGCTTTCAAGATTCGCCACATCCTCCATCTTCCGGATGCTTTCTATATTCTCCCGGTTCATCTCCTCCAGTTCGGCATACAGAGCGTCCAGCTTACTCTTCACTTCCTTGGAATCCTCCTTCAGCTTCCGCAATACTTCCTTCTGCCCTTTATAGAAAGGATAATTATGGGTATCCCACTTTTTCACCGGAGTCATATAGTTAGGGCCGTAAGTTCTTGTCAACGCCTGATGGTAGTCAATGGGAACCGGAATCGTAATATTCTCAAACGGCAGCCTTACGCTCTCCCGGTACCAGTTCTTGTCCCTCATGGAACCTACATAAGCGCGGAATTCCGTAGCGTCCGGCACAAATGACATATTGGCCACCGAGCCGCTCTCTTCTTCGGAAAAAAGACTGTACAGCCGGTCCATAAGCTGCGCCATCTGCTTCGGGATATCGCCTTTCCTGTCAATCTTGGTTCTGCAGTTCTCTTCCACGCTTTGCATAATTTCCTCAATCACATCTAAATGACCGGGATTTTGCTGCACAAAAGAACTTACATATAAAACATCATATAACAAAGATATAATCGTGTCCACCTCATCATTGGGTTCCCCAAAGCCAGGCAGGTAATCCAATGGGAATACATCCACCCCCACCACATAAGGACAACCGTGGAACCGGGTCAGACGTTCTACGCTGGTACTCAAGCTTCTCCCGTTTACCAGCCTGGAAAAAGGCTGTGACCAGTCACTGTTATCATAAGGATGCAAATATTCCCAATCCGGAGGGATTTCTTTTGACACCACCTGCGCAAAACGGTTATAATCCTCCCGTTTCATCCCAATATCCAAATCATCATCCCATGGGATAAACCCGTTATGCCGCACGGCCCCAAGCAAAGTGCCGGAATCCGCAAAATAAGTAATGCCGTATTTCTGGCAAATCCGGTCAATCTCCGTCACCACTTCCAGCTCTGCCGCCCAGGCGCACTTCATCTCCGACGCCACAAAAAAGCCGTCCCGTACCTCCCCTTCAAAAAATTCCCTCTTGAATTCCAACATGAATGCCTTCCTCCCTTTCCCGACTATTTATTGATAGATGTCCACTTCCAAATCAATATCCCCATTTACAATATACTGGTTGCTCTCTGCAAACAAACCGCACAGGGCATACCGGAAGCCGTTCTTCCAAGCCGCATAACTAAACCCATAGTCAACCAACGCCTTGCAATCGTGCATTTCCCTCCACCAATCTTCCATCACCCGCTTCAACCCCTCATCCCTGTGGCTGCGAAACATCAACTGCGTGTTGATTAAACCATAATGCGCCGGAAACCCTTCCTTCCGGTACTGCATCAATTTCCTGCGCCGCCGGATATTTTCCTCGTCCTCCGTCATGGACATAGCAAGCGCGTCATATAAATCATCCTGGTCATAGGATGGGAAACAGACAAAGGATGCGTTTCTTCCATAGATTTCATAAAATTGTTCCAAAGGCCCCGCAATCTGCACCTGCGGTTCCACCCAAAAACTGAAATCATACTCTCCTAACATCTCATAAGGTTTCACCTTATACTTGTAATAAGCATCTGCCGGATGCTGCATATCCTCTTCGCTAAGCAGACGGAATTCCCATGCCCCCGCCTTCTTTCCGTCCAAATCCTTCCTATCGGTAAAGCATATATAATCCCAAAGCACATTCCGGTATTCCGGCAGCGGCAGCTGGCCTTCCCCTTTCACCAGGCAAGTGTACACTGCCCCTTTGCCGCCTTGAAGCAAATTTTTTTCTCCGCGCCATCCTTCCTGCCTTTGCTGCAATGCCCTGCTTTGCGCTTCCGCATAAGCATTCCCGGTCTTAAGCAGCAGGCTGCGCAGCGTTTTCTCCCGGTGAAGCTGCTCTTCCCGCCCCATAGCCGTATAGAAACATTGGTACTGGCATACTAACAGCCTTAAAATCTGTATGCACCGCCCCACATCATTTAACTCTATGCAGCGGGCCAGCCCCATCCGGTATTCCTCCACCATATGCGGAAAAACTTCCTGCGGCCTGCTTCCGATTCCGTTCCACATAGCGCCGCCCAAGGCGCTGTCAATCAGGTTGACAATATCCTCCACCGGAAAATCTTTAAGCTCCAGACTTCCCTGTTCCAATGCAAGCAACAGCCTGCTGATAATATCCACTACTTTCTGTTCATACCTAAGCATACCCACATCCTCCCCATGCTATCCTCATTGCGCCTGCCGCTTTCTCTGCGCTTTATGCCCTGCATTCCCCGGCTTTCTTTTTTATGCCTCCCCCTCCCATACCACCGCCATCATTTCCTCCAGACGATTCCGGTACGTATGGCGCTTCTTTACCTTTTCATATCCGTTGCGCGCTATCTGCGCCCGCTCCTTCTCATGGGACAGGTAATATTCCACTTTCTCCATTAACTCTTCGTTGCTGCTATAATAATCGTAATCCTCCCCGGCCACAAAATGCTCTTCAAATTCTTCCTGGTAATTGGTCAGCAGGAAACCGCCGTTCCCCATAATTTCAAACGCCCGAAGCGGTATCCCGGTAATAATGCTGCGCAGGGATATATTCAGATTTATTTTGGAACAACGGTAAATATAAGCGGATTCCAAATAATAGCCCGCCTGCCCTCTGTTCTCCACCAAAGGCAAAAACGGTGTCTTTTCATGGGTATATAGCACAGTCTGATACCGTTCTGACAGCATCTGCAGGATTTCCTTCCTCTGCTGCGCCGCAATCTGCCTGGCCAGATGGTAATTGGCATAGACCCAGGAAGCCTCCTCAAACCCGTCCTCATTCGGCACCCATGGCCGCGCTTTTAAAATACGCTCCATAATCTCCGGCGTCAGCATCTCTTCCAGCAAAGTTATGCCATAGATATCCTTCTGCGCCTCAATCACCCCATCCAGATATCCTCTCGTATAAGCGTCCGCCCCCTGCAGGCGCCGGAAAAGCTGGTTCTTTCTTTCCTGGTAAGTGGAACCGATAAAAGAAATCTGAGCATCAAAAATTTCCTGTATTCCCGCGTCCATACGGTAAGTGTCATATAAATCCACATCCGCAGCCAGTGGCAGATGATAGACCGTGTCCACTCCCCTCTTTTTCAAATCCAGCCACTGCCCTCTATCAAAAACAAACACATAATTGTACGGGAAACGGATAGTATTCGAATACAGGGCCACCAGCGGGCTGTCATAGACCCAAGACACATATTTTACCTTACAGGAATTGCAGGCCAGGGAAACCACAGAATAATAATTGTAAGAATATACCATATCAAAACTGCCTGCCGCAATCCGGCGTACCAACTGTTCCGCCAGCCCCAAATTCAGCGTTGTGGAATGCTTCCAGTCCAGCTCAAACGTCTCCAGTTCGTCCCCCCTGGCCCGGAAAGCCTGCATCATCCCATTATTCCCGTAACTTTTCCATACGATATATAATACTTTCATTCCATTCTCCCAAGTCCATCCAAAATCGTCCGTATCCGATGTCCATAAGTATGCGCCTCTTTCACCTTGCGCAATCCATTCGCTGCTATCTGCATACGTTCCTCTTCATGGCCAAGGTAATAGTCCGCCTTATACAGCAAATCTTCTTTGTCCATATAATACACATAATCCACATCCGGTTGAAACCAATATTCAAAGTCCTCCTGATAATTCGTCAGCAAAAAACCTCCGCAGCCCATAATGTCCATAGCCCGTAACGGGATTCCGTCATGAATGCTCCGAAGCGTCATATTCAAATTAATACAGGTATTTTTAAAAACCTGCGGCATCTGGGACACATAATCCACCGGCCCCTGGTTTGCCACCCTTGGCAGTTCCGGCGTTCCTTTTGGCGTATACAGCTTTACCTCAAAATGTTCTGACAGCATATCCAACAATTCCACCCGCTGTATGCCAGTCAGTTTTCTGGCAAGGAAGTAGTTGGCGTATACCCACGCCTCCGACTCCCATTCATCCTCTCCGCGCAAAATCGGACATACCCTGCGAAGTTCTTCCAGAACCGTCTCCTTTCCTTCCAACAATCCGTCCAGAAAGAAATTCCCATACACCGCTTTCTGCATCCCGATAATGGCATCCAGATATCCTGCCGCATAAGGGCTGATTCCTTCCAACATGCAGCTAAAGTCCTGTGTTTCCTCCCGGTAAGTAGAGCCTACAAAGGAAATCTCCGCCCGGTATTTCCTTCCGCCGTCCGCACGGATTTTCTCATAAATTTCCACAGGAGCCGCCATAGGCAGGTAGTATACCCTGTCTATTCCATTCCTGCGGAATTCCTCACACAAGGAACGGTCAAACAAATATACCTGGTTTGTCTCGTATTTGATATGTTTCGAATACAATAACAAATACGGCGTATCATAAACCCAGGACACATACCGGATTCCGCATAAATGACAGGCATACGCCGCCACCGGAAAAAAGTTCAGAGAAAATACAACCGACACATCTCCGTTGCGGAGCCTGTTTTCCAGTTCCCTGCAAAGCGTATCATTCTCCCGCATTTCCTGCTTTCCAAAAGGCCATGGATAATGCTCTGTTTCACATTCATTCTGCCGGAAAGCCTCTGCCACATATTCCTGCCCAAAGCTGTCCCATTCCAATAGTAAGATTTTCATACCTGCTCCAAATATTTTAAGTATCTATATAAAAGGCCAAACACTGTTCGGCGCCTAATCTTCCCTTAGTTTTCCCTTATTTGCACCAATTTTATTGTAATAAAGAAAAAAGGATTGACAAATAATGTCAATCCTTTTTTGGTAGTTCTTAAGCTAATTAACCTAACAAGGACAGAACACCCTGATTAGCCTGATTGCCCTGTGCCAGCATAGCCTGACCAGCCTGTGCCAGAATCTGGTTGTTAGAGTATTCAACCATTTCCTTAGCGATATCTGTGTCACGTACACGGGACTCAGCAGATGTCGTGTTCTCAACAACGTTATCCAAGTTGTTGATGGTGTGTTCCAGACGATTCTGAACTGCACCAAGTGCGGAACGCTGAGATGCAACAGTTTCCAGAGACAGTTTAATCAACTGGATGTAAGAACCGATCTTGTTAGCAGCGCTTGCAGCTTTCAGGCTGGACCATTTAATCTTACCATCCAACTTAACGCTTGCAGCGATACCATTTACCTGCGCACCACTTGCTGTTGTCCATTTTACAGAATTCCTCTGAGCGCTGGTAACAAGTTTTGTAGCCTGCATGTTGCTGATGTTGATGCTCATTGTCTGGCCTGCTTCATTACCAATCTGAAGAACTAAACCGGAACCAGTCTTCTCAAATGTGCCTTTCAGCAGAATCTGATCATTGAACCTGGTTGTTGTAGCGATTCTGTTAATTTCAGATGTCAACTGGTTAATTTCGTCAGCGATGTACTGTTTCTGAGTTGTTGTATAAGTACCGTTTGCTGCTTTAACTGCCAGTTCGTTCATCCTCTGTAACATATCTGTTACTTCATTCAGAGCGCCTTCAGCCGTCTGAACCATGGAGATACCATCCTGAGCATTGGAAGAAGCCTGTGTAAGACCTCTAATCTGACGTCTCATCTTTTCAGAAATAGAAAGACCTGCTGCATCATCCGCTGCACGATTGATTCTATAACCAGAAGATAATTTTTCAGTCTGTTTAGCCTGTGCGTCAGTTGTGATACCTAACATCCTGTTAGCGTTCATAGCTGTAAGATTGTGTTTTACTACCATACTATATTCCTCCTTGAATATATAACGGCTTCCCTGCCGTTATTGATTTGATAATACGAACCTGATTCAGATTTAAAAAATCCATATCATCATGTTCTAAGTAACATATTATTTACTTGTATATTATATCGGAACGAATTCCGAATACTTTATACCTGATTTGAAATTTTTTTATTTTTTTGTCCCTAGGCTGTTTTTGCCCGGAAACTACTTCTTTTTGTCCATAAACTGAGGCTGCACTGACTTAGAATCGCTCATGCTGCGGTAATAGTTAATCGCTGCCCGCGAGCCTTTCCTGCCCTGCTGGATTTCCTTTTTCCGGCCTGTAAAATAATTCTCCATCAACGCCTTGTTCCTGGCTTCCTGCGCCTGTATGGACACGCTTTTGTCCGTCACGTCCTTTACCAGTTGCTGTAGCGCGGCAATCTGCGTCTTATACTTCTCCTTCTGTGCCGGAAGCTCCTCCCGGATATGTCCGTACAGGCTTTCAAACCCTTCATCCAACCGGTTCAGCTCATCAATCAGCGCTCCCTTTTCTTCCATGCTGGCATCAAACGCCTCTTCCGAAAAGGAAGGCGCTTTCAAAAGTTTCTCCTGTTCCACGCACAGGCTTTCGACCCTGTCAAGGGCGGCCAGTTTTTTCCGAAGGCTTTCCTCCAGAACCTGAAGATAATTACTTATCATACGGTGCCCTTCCCTTTATTAATGCGCATAACCTCTAACCATGTTTCCCGCAAAGAACGCAGATGAGTGCAGATTTCCTCCAATATCGCCGCGTTCTTTGTGGTATTGGCCTCTACCAAACGACGTTCCAGATATACATATATATTCTCGAAATGCTGTGCAACCGGGTATTTCATATCCAAGGTTTCCCTCAGATAGTGTATAATGTCCTCTGTCTTCACAATATTCTTGTGGGCTCTTTGAATGTCATGATGCTCAATGCCCATTTTCGCCATATTGCAGAACTTAATCGCGCCTTCATACAGCAAAAGGGTCAATTCCCCCGGTGATGCATTCATAATCTTCTCTGTTGTATATTTGTTATATTGTGAATACGCATTTGGCAGTGCCATATTTTCGTTAACCTCCTAGTAAGCTTGATAAAGCATTCTGATTTGACTGTAACTTTGCAAGGGCCGTCTCCATTGCGGAAAACTTCTTATACCATTTGTCTTCCTTCTCAAGCAAAGCTTTCTCCTGCTTTGCAATTTTGGATTCGTAGCTCTTATACTCATCTTCCATAACCTTATCGTCATAGAATTTGCCATAGCTTCTAATCTTATCAATGCTGCTGGACATTTCGTCCATCTTTTTGTACATATTCATCGTCAATTGGGAGAAGAATTCAATTACTGTATCCGGATCCTGCTCCACCATGGCTTTCAATTGATTGGTTTCTGTCATTTTAGACGGGAAATCCTCATCGCCGCTGATATGGTAAGCGTTCCTTTCATTGTCTTCCGCCTCATAATAGCCTAACGTTTCAATGCCAAAGTTGGAAAGAACCATCTGCTTCCCGTTCACAGTCGCCCCTTTGAGCATAATCTCTTTCAATGTAGTGGAAATGCTGCCCAGGGTGGAATCCCTCCTTAACACGGAATCCTTAATCTTGCCTTCCCACTTCTCGATTTCCTTTTCGGACATTGCCTCCTTTTCTTCATCGGTCAGCGGGTCGTAGCCCTTAGAGGATTCTGCGTTATAAAGCTTATCCATTTCATTAATCAGGCTGTTATATTCTTTAATGAAATTCTTTACGGTATCATAAACGTTTTGTGTGTCACGTTTCGTGTTAAGGGTAGACTCGCCTACCTCCTTTGCCGTAATCGTCAGGCCATTAATATTGAAGGTGTTGTTCGTCGATTCATATTCCACGCCGTTTAAGATGATTTTGGCTTTGTCACCGCCGGTTACATGGGCCGCTTTGTCGCCATATTGAGCCCCTTCCAAAAGCCCCATATTCTCAAGCAAACCTTCTCCTTGCGGATTACTGGAAGAAAATGAAATCTTTTCACCATTGTTCTTCGCTGCAATATGGAATCTTCCGTTTGCCTGGTCAAAGCGCGCTTCCACTCCCGCATCCTGCAATTTATATGTGAAATCATTAATTGTCATCCCGTCATCAACTTGAATTGTTGTGGTCTTTCCTCCAACATTCAACTCAACTGTAGTCCCGCCTGACAAGCCTAAATCGGATAATTTTGTCCCTCCATTTGCAACGCTGCCGTCAGCCGCCGTCACCTTCCCGCCAGTCATATACCCGGCAGAAGCAAGGTTCTTTACCTCCAACTTCTGTGTCGTATTCATAGCGTCGTCCGCCGTCACAATGCTTGCAATGGATGAATTGGACAACTCTGTCGTCTTCTTGCTCCAGTCTCCTGCGAAACGCATATTGTCCAGCGTAGTCCGGAATAATTTATATATCTTTGCATTTAAGTCTTTCCAAGCTTCCTGTTTCCATTCAAAGGCGGTCTTTTCTTTCTTTGTTGTCTCCACCTTCTTCTTTTCTACCTTTACCATTTCCGCAATGATGGACTCCGTATCCAAACCGGAGTTCATACCTGTAATCCTAATCGGCATATCCTGACCTCCTATTCTCCTTATAACTTCTCATCCACAAGGATGCCCGCCAGTTCCCATACTTTTGCAATCATGTCAAGGGTCTTCTCCGGAGGGAATTCTTTAATCACCTCTTTAGAATCCTTATCCACAATCTTTATTGTGACTCTGTTGGTTTCATCGTGGACTCCGAAGACAGCTTCCGACTGCGGCATATTCTTATTTAGCTTCTCCACCGCTTTCCTTATCTTCTCATTGGCCGCCTGCTGCTGCTTATTATCCTGCGCATCATCTGTCCCGGCATTCTTTTCATCATCATTTTCCACTTTTGCCACGGACACAGTAACCGGATCCACATACGCCGTCTGCTCAGGTGTGGAAACTTCCGTGTTTTCCACAGCCGGTTTTACCTCTGCCGGTTTCTGTACAGTCTGTGACTGAATCGTCATAATGCTTCCCAATGGTTCTATTGCCATTTTAATCACCTCCGTGTGATATTTAAAATAATGTTATTGCTACATGATACAAAAAGAAACCTATCACATACGTCTAGTTAGTATATCGGATAAATTTCTCAAAAATTTACCCTTTTTTCATTAATTCCGGCAAAGGCCATTAAATATTTCCTTCTAGCTGCCTGGCAGTTTCTCATCCCTATCCGCCAGTTTTTTTCAGTATAACATGCCATTGGGAAATTTGCAATCTTCCCAAAGCGTTTACCGCCACTTATTTAAAGCAAACGTTGCCGTTCATACAGATATTGCAAATAAACATCCATTTGCGAAGCAAATTTTGCATGGATTTTTACCCGTTACCGGAACGGAGTGAACAGTAACAAGCAAACCAAAACGGCCCGGAAACTTAAAACGCGGCAAAGAAACCGAAAAGCTTTACACCATCCCGTCCATCCATTATAATTGCATATAATGGTTTTTCTCAAAAGTAAAAAAAGACAACCCCTTGGATACTTCCTATCCGGAAAGGATGGCTTATTTATATGGAAGAAATTATTTGCTATACGGATAAAATCCCCTCCGGCCAATGCAGGCCGCTTAACTTCTGGGACATCCTCCTGGATGACGCTTGGGCTGACGGCAGTTTCCGCTGCCCCGACAGCGTATACGCCAAAGTCGGCAACCTCAACCAGAAGCTGGGCGCGAAACAAAACTACGAATTCCTGCTGCGCGCCGCCCTGCATTTCCCCATTCTGGCTATAGGAGCCAACGAAACCGGACATCCTGAGGAAACCGGCCTGCCCGTTTCCTCCCTTTCTTCCCTGTCTTGCGCGGCCCCTGCTGCCCCACAGCCCGGTTCTTTAGAAGCGTCCGGTTCTCCAAAAGCTTTCGATTCTTTAGAAGCGTCCGGTTCTTTAGAAGCGTTCCGCACTGACTGCTATATCGTTGGAAAATACCAGCAGATGCTGCTGGAAAAAGATTGTTTCAATGTGGTAGTCGCTAACCTTCTGGAGCTGGCTTCCGCCATGCCATGGAAGGAACGCGGCATCGCTTTCCTGGAAGCCATGATTTCCCACACGCCGGAATTCTATGCCATAGACGACAACACCTGTCCTATCCTTATCTATAAGGAAACGGATATGTGCTGTAACCTGCTAAACTGCTTCATTGACCAGTTGGAACGCTGCTTCCTCGCCCGCAGACAACGCGTAGAACTCTTTGACGCCTCCGTGGAAGGCGCCCAGGCCCTCACCCGGTATATCGGCCGGCGTTTTAAAGCGATGATAGGAATACAGTCCTATCTTTTTTCCATACGGATGCAGGACGGCTCCACCTGCCTCCATGACTTGATACACGGCCCCAAATACAACCTGATTATGGATCATCCCGCCTGGCTGAAAGACCATCTGAGCCATGCGCCAAAGGACTGCCGTCTCCTAATCCATGACAGAAATTACATCCGGTTTGTGCAGCGTTATTTCCCAGGCATATCCTCATGCCTCCGTTTCCCGCTGGGCGGTTTCCTTCCGGACTCCCCGCAAGACCCAGCCTGCGCTGCAAAACCCTATGGCATCTCTTTCATCGCCTCCTACCGCAATTACCGGGAACGGCTGAAAACCATACACAAATATGACCGGAAGCATCGGTTCCTCGCCGCCCGCTACTTAAGCATTATGAAAAAAGACCCAAACCTCCCGGCGGAGGAAGCTTTGCGGATGGCTCTGGCGCAATCCTGCCTGAAGGTAGACGATGTTAGTTTCCTCAACCTGTTCTATGATATGAGACAGGTTTATTTTGCCGTCCTGCTTTACTACCGTGAAAAAGTCGTGCGCACCTTGCTGGACGCCGGACTGACCGTGCATGTATTCGGGGAAAGCTGGCAGGATATTCCCTGCGCCTGCCACCCATGCCTGGTGCGCCACCCATCCGTGGAAGCTTCTAAAAGCCTGACGGTTATGCAGCAATCCCGGATTTCCCTAAACGTTATGGCCTGGCATAAAGACGGCATGACCGAACGCATCCTAAACGCCATGCTTTGCGGCTCCGTTGTCCTGACTGACCAAAGCACAGCTTTAATGGAAGAGTTTGAAAATAATACGGATATCCTGATGTTTTCCCTGACGGAAATAGAACGGCTGCCTGCCCGGCTCCACTCCCTCCTGTCACCGGAAAACAGCGCCAAACTGCAGGCCATCGCCGACAACGGACGGCAAAAAGCCCTGCAGAACCACCTTTGGCAGCGCCGCGCCGATATGCTGCTGGAGCTTTGGGACGGTAAGGACTGACAGCCTCCTAAAAACCTGTTATGGAATGCATGAAAGCCGCCCCTTTACCCTTCCCCATACTCCTCCCAGAACACTTTCCGGTACTTATCATAATCCCATAGCCGCAGTATCATTTTATCGTCATGGATAAACCATTCATGATTCTGCACCGGCACGACCACCCGGTATCCCCGCCTGCGCATTTCAAAGCTCTGGGACACATCATAAAAGTCCCACCCGTCAAACAAATCTTCCCGCCAAGGCACATCATACTGAGTCGCCAACAGCAGCCCGTCCGCACACTGCACATCCCATATCCCATCCTCCCTGCGGTAACGGTATCCTTCCCATGGCTCCTGCTTCGGCCCAAGCATCACCCGTTTCCCCATCCACATAACCCCATCCCTTGGCGTCTCCAAATTCCCCACCAGCCCAATCATGCCAATCTCTTTGCCGCTTTTAAAAATATCTACAATATCATATATAAAATGTCGGTTTATTAAAAATACATCCTGATGCAGGTAAACCTTATATTTAGCGTCGCTGGCCCCCATCCCCTCATTATACCCCGACGCCATGGAAACAGCGTCCCGGATTTCCACCACCTCCATTTCCATACCTTCCGGCGTCTCCAGCGCATACAAATAACGCAGGCACTCCTCCAGAAACAAATCATCATTCGCACATATGATAAAACATATTTTCTTCTCATCCAATCCCATAGCTTCCACACATCTCCCTTACTGCCCCTTTGACCATTTCCTTTTCCCGTATTTGGGAGTTCTCCACCACCCAATCAATATAAACCATAGACAGCCCTCTGTTCACTATTTCCGCCACAATCTCCTCCTGCGGCTCTATCCCATACTCTATCCTGCGCAGTAAAAACAGCGCCCGGAAGTACCCGTTAAACAAATCCTCCACACTGCAAAACCGAAGCATACATATATCCCCGCCTCCCTGGGAACATACCTTCCATTCTTCCGCATAAACGCCAATCAGGATTTTCAAAATATAAAACTCCCAAAACTGTTCCAGCAGCTTTTTCCCTTCCATCAAATTGCACCAAGCCATCCCTTCCATCCACCCTTCCATACTCCCGTCCGCCAACAGCCGGTCCATATGGGTGAAAAAAAGAGATTTCAGCCGGAAACTAACTTCCTTCTCCCGCTCCAGGGAACGGAATGCCGCATTAGCATCCCCCGCACAGCCCAAAACCTCATCCTGCGCCTGCCCTCTTTTCCTGACCGCCTCAAATTCCTCCATCGTCTCCAAAATCTGCCATTCCTCTTTTGAAAAAAGCTCTCCCCTACGCTCCCCGCTCATCCAGGCAGCCAGTTTATCTATAAAATCCATTTCCCCACTCCTTTCCCGTACACTCTCCTAATGCCTTCAAGCATCATCCCTCTTTACGAAAAAAGCATACAAAAATCCCCCAAGGCGCCCTTCCTTCCCTAAGAGTCTGTTTGAAAATTGTTTTCTCACGCCCCGCTAAAATTCCTCTGCAAAAAACCAACCCGTCCCGCGTATTCCCACCATACCCTATGCGCATGGAGGGTTACATCCGACACTTGCCATGGCTTTGGCCCGGCATAATGGATAATGGAAGCCTGCTGTCTGACCTCCTCCGGCGTCAAATCCTTTAAACATCCCTGGAACAAATCGTACCGGAACTCATCCACCAGCCCCACATGCTCCCAATGCACCATATTCAGAATATCCTGGTCCGGCGCAAGCAGCCTGCCCTGCAGCTCTTTCGCCACCTCCAGATAATCCGCTCCTCTTGCCTTATCCCGCAGCCTGCCCATATCCACCAGCATAACCCCGCTGTTAAAGTACACAAAGTCCTTTCCCTCCTGCTTTGCAAACAGCTCTTTACGCTTGTCCGTAAACCCTTCCTTCATCACAAGGGAAAAATCCCTGCAAGCCACGATATCCTTTTCCTGCATATCCATAAAATAAAATTCATACAATGGCCTGTTCACAATCACATCCACGTCCAGATACAATACCCTGTCCACCCATTCCGGCAGCACATCCGCCATAAACAGCCGGAAATACGCTTCCAAAGACCACTCCTGCGTTACCAGGCATCCTTCCGGCAGCCATTCCTTGCGACAGTCATAAAACAGGACTTCATTTCCAAACTCCCGCGCCTGCCCCTGCAACAGGCTTTTGTCCATCTCTGACAGTTCACATTGCAGTATATGGACATAAATGGCGCACAACTTATTGTTTTCATACAAAGACTGCAGCATGACAGCCGCATACACTACATAACCATGATTGAAAGCCATTGCCACATGCAGCTTTGCCCCGCCCATGACAGGGACAGCCCCGTCCGGCGCCAGATACCTGCCCGGTTTCTTTCCGAATAAGAAATCCTCCCAAAAATATCCGGTAATCACTTTCGTAAACGCCTGCCGCTCCACATTCCGCCTATGCTCCTTATAGGGCAGCCTGCCCTCCAGCAACATCTGCCTCACCTTCCCTGCGCACTCCAAGTCATGGCTCATTTCCACCCGCAACAGCCAAAACGAATATTCCGCCCATGGCCCCTGTGTCCCATTTTCCCTGCAGTCATACAGGCACATGCTTGCGCTCTGGTATGGGACTGCCAACTCATATCCATATTCCTTTATTGCCGCACAATCCACCGTATCACATCTGGTCATAAGAAGCATACTGCTCAAATGGTCTACCTGCGCATACAATCCCTGCGCCCCCCTCTTCCCCTCCGGAGCGTTCCCGGGCCCTTGCCCCCCTTCGGCCTCCGCTCCCTCTCCTCTCGCCTCTACGCTTTCCGAAACGCCTCCTGCCCTCTCCTTCCCTCCGGCTCCCACGCTTTCCGGAACGTTTCCTC
>CAJTQO010000017.1:0-55165 GCA_910578405.1 uncultured Lachnospiraceae bacterium
AATCTGCACGCTCCACTTTGCGTGATATTTGCGCCAAATTTAATCAACGTAGCCCGCTACGCCTCTTAAATTTGGCACAAATCTCCCACAAACTGTAACGCACGTCTTGGGGAAAGCAATTTTCAAACAGGCTCTAGTGGGCTCAATTAGGAAGCTGAACATACAGGAATTAATGTATGAAGGGTGTTGCAAGAGGCATTGAGGAATGTATTGAATGCAAAGAGAAATATATAGTAGATGATTGGTGGATTGGTTTAGCCAGTCCACCAATTGTATACCGTTAAAGACTTGATTTTATTTGGAGGATATATGGGAAAGTTAGATAAATTAAGCATGTTCATCAGTCTTGTGTTAAGGCACAAACCAGATGCGGCAGGGATTGCTTTGGATGAACATGGATGGGCAAATGTGGAAGAACTTCTTGATGGCATAAATAATACTGGGCGTAAGATGGATATGGGAGTATTGGAAGAAATTGTCAGAACTGATTATAAACAGAGATATAGTTTTAATGAAGACAAGACGCTGATTCGGGCAAATCAGGGGCATAGCATTCCAGTGGATGTAGAATTGAAAGAGGAGGGACCGCCAGAGTTTTTATATCATGGAACCGCGGATAGGTTTATAAAAGCGATTATGGAAGAAGGCTTGAAGCCAATGAGCCGCCTATATGTACATCTTTCAAAGGATATGGAAACTGCAAACAAAGTTGGGAAACGGCATGGAAACCCAGTAATCCTGAAAGTGCATAGTGGACAGATGCGCCGGGAAGGAATCCAGTTTTACCTTTCTGAAAATGGTGTATGGCTGACTAAAAAAGTGGACGTCAAATATTTAAAACAAATGAATGTCTGATTTTAACCTGATTCTAAAAATAATTTTGTATTTTATGCAATGTCGGAATGAATGTTCAGTTTTATTTAATGTTATATGTGGGTGGATGGAGCTAAGATAGGGTGATAGCTATCCTTATGGGTTCGATTTTCTGGCATATTATGAGGGATTAGGCTATGTGATAGACATGTATGTAGCCTGGCGCTGTAATGATATGCAGTGGCCAGCAAATATTGTTTGGCAGGAGTATGTTTGTCAGAAATAAAATTTAGGAAGAAAGGCAAGAACGCCTTATGGGAAAAGTATTGGAAGAAAGTTTGATTTATGAGATTCTTTCCGCAGTAGCGGAGATTCCCGAAGGGAAAGTGGCTTCTTATGGACAGATTGCCAGGCTGGTAGGCAGGGAGAAAAATGCGAGGCTGGTAGGGAAAGTGTTGGGAATGGCTGAATCTTATGGGGATTATCCGTGCCATCGTGTGGTCAACCATGCAGGAAGGCTGGCCCCTTATTTTAGGGAGCAGCGGGAACTGCTGGCGGCGGAAGGCGTGGAGTGCATGGAAAATGGATGTGTGGATATGCGAAAAAACCAATGGGAAGCATGACCGACCAGGAGTCCTTTGAAGTTTTGAAAGCAGAGTTTGAAAAGGAAAGGGAGATAACGGTCAATATTTTTGTGCAGTCACAAAAAGCATAGGGCGATATGATGACTAATGTAGCTTCGAATAAATACATATGTATTGTACGGGAGGAGGAGTTTGACAAAGGAATCCCATTATATGCAAGGACACGGTATTCCCTTCAGTGGACGAAACCGGAGATTTTAGAAGAAGATTTCCGTGAGTTGCTGTTTTATTTGTTTGACTGCGACATTGCGCCTGAACTGGGGGAAATTCCATTGTATATAAGGGAGAAGCTGGAAAATGCAGAAGAAGTCTGCAGGACGGAATGACATTGGGCATGAAGGGCAATATTTTTTAGGAAGGGTATAAAAAACAAGCTTGACTTGCCATAATTTTCTATGGTACCATTCATGTACGTTAAGAAAAAATTAAGAATTCACTAAGAGGGCAAAGACATGAAACAGAAGAAAACAGTGGCCATTGTTTTGGCGGCGCTTCTTGTGCTGCCATTTTGTCTGGCCGGTGCGAAGGCGGTCAATGTGGAGGCGGCGAATACTAGCAATATGCGGTATTATTATAACCAGCTTCCAGAAGAAGCAAAACAGCTTTATGATGCTATGTACCAGATGTACACGCAAGGGGTTTTTAAGACAGGGGCACAGACCTATGACCTTGTGGCAAACGGCCATATGACGCAAGAACAGTTAGCGGCTTATGGGGAAAACTATGGCAGCCTGTTGCGGGCGTTCGGCGCAGCGCGGGATGCTTTTTATGCCGATTATCCGGATATTTTTTATGTGGATTTTTCCAGCATTGCCATAAGCGTGGAAAGGGGCGGTTCAGGGGAATTTCGTGTATATATTGGGCCAAGGGAGGGGAAGGATACCTATTATGTGGATGGTTTTGGCAGTCTGGAACAGGTAGAGGGAGCTATCGGTGAGCATGAGGCTAGGGTAAATGGAATTGTCCAGGCGGCAGGAGGCGCCCAGTCTGTAAGAGAACAGGTGATTGCCGCACATAATGCCATTATCGAAAATACGGCATATGTTTTGGAAGGAGGCAGTCATATCCGCACTTCCTACGGAGCGTTGGTGAAGGGGGAAAGCCTGTGCGAAGGGTATGCCAGAGCAGTTAAGACTGTCTTGGATTCCATGGGGATTTCCAGTGTGCTGGTACAGGGCTGGTATCAGGATACAGACGGCAGTAAAAATTTGCATATGTGGAATTATGTACAGGTGGATGGGAAATGGTACGGGGTGGATGCCACGACGGATGATGGGATGAGTGGCAGCCCCGGCGGCAGCAGCGCATATTTGCTGGTGGATGGTTCGGTAATGGGGCAGCATCATATTCCGGACGGAGTGATGTCTGAAGCCGGGTTTAGTTTTTCTTATCCAGAGCTGGAAGGAGGAGGTTCCCAAGGAGGGGGGACTCCGGATAATGGGGGAGCTGGCAGCGGGGATTATCAAGAAATCTTTTCCCAGGGCGGCCTGCGTGTGGAATACCGGGATGGAACGGAATATGGGGAAGAAATGGGTCTTTTTAAGGTTAGTTACAATGGAATGGGGTATCAGCAGTCTGTAGACAAAGAGGGAGTGTACATACTGGCCCGTTTTTATCAGTATGTTCCAGCGACCGGGGAAGATGTGGCGGGTGACTGGGGATATATGGATCCCAAGCCGTTTGCGCTTCCTGAAATGGATGATTGCCTGCTCCTGCCAAATGGAAACAGCAGACTTATGGAGTTTGCCGTAACGAAAGTTCCGCCAGCAGGGCCTTTGTATGGAGACAACCTGACGGCGGAGGAGCTTCAGTATAATTTGAGGTTCCATGGAACGGACAGTGATTTTTTAGCAGCCAGCGGACAATTGGAAAACCCGAAGGGAAATTATGTGACGGCGCCGGCTGTGATTAAGCTTACGCCAAGCGCAACGGGTTTTTTAGATGTTGGTAGGAAATATAGCATAACTGCGGTATTCAGTGAACAGTTGGAAGAATATGACGGGCAGACGGCCGGATATGAATTGACGGTGACAGACGGCTGGAGCGCCATTGAGTATTCCAAAATTGAAAATTTTAAATGGGATGGGGATCGCACGATAACATTGGATTTTACCCCCAGTGAGATGTTGGCAGACAGCTCCGCCATTTATCATATACAGGTAACTGGCCTTAGGGGGAAAGGAAGCCTGAAAGTTCCTGGAGAGTTTTCTTATGATGTAAAGAAGAAAATGGCTATTTGCGCGTATCGGCCGCAAGGTTATTTTTGGAATGTGTTTGGTAAGCCGGAGCTGTTGGAGCCAGGGGATCTTTCCTGCAATAACTGGGAGCTTGCGTCAGGGGAACGGTTAGGGGATGTGGTAAGCAATATAGCGCTTGTGGCGTCTAAGCCGGAATTGGAAGTGACTGTGCCGGATGCGCAACAGTCCCAGCAAATGGAAAACAAAATAACGGAAAAGCTGGGAGATAAGGTAGTAAAGAGCGCCACATACAATATTGGGCTTCGTATGTGCAATACAAGCGTTGTGCGGACAGGTTCCAGTGTCCGGATGTCAATTGGTTTTCCGGAAGGCTACGGGCCGGAAAGCGAAGGAGTGGTATTCAAAGCATATCATTTTATAAAAGGGCCGGACGGCAGTATTGTGGATGTGGAGGAAATTGGCTGTACGGTAACAAATGTAGGTTTGGTAATCTGCTGTAAATCTTTCAGCCCGTTCGCTGTTGCTGCAGTGGAGGCGGATAAAGAGTCAGCGCTTTTAAAGCATGTGCTTTTCCTTAATTCAGAAGGCGGGGAAGTGGAAGGGGAGAAAATCCGCACTTTGAAAAAAACGGAATCACAAGTGGTAAATGTGACGGCAAAAGAAGGATACTGTATCAGCAGTATCATTCTGTCAGGGGAAGAAGCGCCGGTTACAGATCTTAAGTCCATGGGGATTGAGATTGCTTATGATAAACTGGTTTATGATGAAAGTATTGTAGATGTGAAATTTTCTGTAGAACAGCCCAAGGAAGAGACGCCAGAGGAGCCAGACCATACAGAGGAGTCAGGCAGTGGAGAGGAATCAGAAGATATAGAGCAGTCGGAAGATTCCAGTGAGCCCGATAATTCCCAAGGGCAGGATACTGCAAACGGAGGAAATGCCAGTGTTCCTCCTGCCGGAAGCAATGGACAGGAGCTTGCAGCGCCATCCACGGCGGCAACGCAGGATAAAGCCGCTGGGGCGGAAGCTGCCGCTGCTAAACCGGTCAAGGGAACTGCCGCTGGTACAGGAGCCGCAGTGAAATCCAAGCCGGCCGCCGAGGCGGATTCCAAACCGGATGTGACAATACAGACGGAGAAGGAAAAGGAGCAGGAGAGCGGAGTAACGCAAGACTTAGGCCAGAAGCAGGAAGTTCTGCCACAGGAGCCTGAATTGGAACAGGCATCGGAAGAAGCAGAGAAGCCTGAGTCAGCGCAAGAAGCCGAAGAAGTGGAAGTCAGAGGAACGATAGAGGAGCCGGCAGAGGATGCAGAGCCTGGTGGGGATTTTTCGTTTTGGCTGATACTGGCTGCTATTTTATGCGCTGGGATTGCTGGCGTGGCAATTGTTGTATTGGTTAAGACACGCCAGTAAGCGGAATTTTGTCCTATTGAGTGTCTGATAAGAAGCAGCTTTAGACGGAGCGTCGGGAAACTTTCCCGGACGCTCCGTTAGCTTATGAGGCAAAACAAGCCGCAAGATATGCGCATATGATGTTGCAAGATGGGGCTGAGGCAAAATAGGTGTTATATACAAAATATGGCATTTAAAACGTTAGAATCTCAATTATATATTGTATATAGGCTGCGCTTTACAACAGTTCCCTTGTATATTTTGCGATTAATGCTTCCAGTTTCCCATGATGTTTGGCAATCCATGGTTCATAGGAGCTGTTGTCTGCCGATATCATTTGTCCAAGTTCTACAAGGAATTGGGGTATATCGTTGGCAAGGATGGGCTTTCCTGTGTCAGCCAGGTTTTCTTTTCCTTGAAACGGGCAACCTCCTTCAAAAATGGCAAAGGCAGGCTTAGGGCCATCAGCGGTTTGCCGGATGCCGCCGCGGAAGCCAAGAGCGCCGATTTGGTGTGTCCCACAGGAAGAAGGGCATCCGGAGATATGGATTTGGGGCAGGACGCCGTCAGCGAAATTTTCCTTGCGGACAGCCTCCAGACAGGCGGATAAAAGGGATTGGGAGTCTCCGATGCCCACCTGGCAGATGCCGGCGCCAATACAGGCGACGGAAGTTTCGAACAAAGTTTTGGCGCCATCCTGTGTGACCTCCAGCAGTTTTGCGGCTTCCTCTGCATTGCAGTTGATAAGATAAAGCCCTTCGTCCGGGGTTAGCCGGATTTCCACATCTTCCATATTTTTTACTGTTTCATAGAGTTGGGCGGCTTTGACAGGAAGCAGATTTCCGCCAGGCGGCTGGTAGAAAACGGCGTACAGCCCATCCTGTTTTTGGGGGATAAGCCGCCTGTCCGGAGCCGCTTGTCCGGTACCCTTCTTTGTGATTGCAGGGACATGAACTGCCAAATCCAGGCATTCCGTTGCAATTGCTTCTTCCAAATTTTCCTGATAAGCTTTGACCAGTCCTTCCCGGCCAAGAGTTTCCTGCATAAAACGGGTGCGCGCCTTGCCTCGGTTTTCGTAATTGCCATAAGTAAGGAAGGTATTTACCATGGCTTTGATATAATAAAGGGTTTTGGCAGGAGGGATAGCGCTTGCCACACAGACGCCCAGGCTTGGCTTTATGCCTAAGCCTCCTGCGGCATAAACGTCAAAGGTATGGTCATGGTTAGCGACAAAGCCCAAGTCACGGAAGGTGGCATGGGTTTCATTGGCAGGGGAACCGGAGAAACATACTTTTAGTTTCCGTGGGAATTTTACGGACTTGATAAAACCCATCAGATATTCCCCCGCCGCTTCTGCATAGGGCATTACGTCAAAATATTCAGTGGCGTCCACACCGGACAGTGGGGAAGCCATCACGTTTCGGGGAAAGTCGCCTCCGCCGCCGCGGGATACCATTCCGGCGTTCCATGCGGCTTCCATGATTTCAAACAGGTCGCAGGGAGCCAGGTTATGGAGCTGGATGGACTGGCAGGTGGTTATTTTCAGACGGTCAACCGAATATTTCTGACAAACGTCTGTAATAAATTTCAACCGCTCTTTGGTTACGCGTCCTCCAGCCATGCGCAGACGGAACATATGCTTTTTCCCGCCCCGTTGGGCATAGCTGCCGAATCCGCCGGAAAACCCCTTATATTGAGCAACGGTAAGTTCGCCATTATGGAACTGTATAGTCTTTTCCCGGAATTCATCTAAATCAGGAAGGAATTCTATTCGATAATCTTTTGCCATATTGTTTTATTCTCCTCTTTCTTATCTGATTAGTTGCAAGATATAGTATACCACAAATGACAGCGTTTCAGACGGATGAATAAAACAAAGAAAAAGGAGGATACTATAGGTACTGTTATTCTTTTAGGAAAGGGATTGTTTGCAGGCGGCTGAAAAGGAGAAGATATATGAAGTTGGCCAAACGTATCAGCGTTTTTTTTATTATACCAATGGGGATGTATGCCTTGGGGTTTTACTCTCATATGAAACTGGAAGAGGAATTTTATCCAAACCGGTACCGGACGATTAAAGTGGAGCAGGTGCGGGAGGAACAGCCGGCAGGCGGACAGACGGGGGAAACGGCAGATGTGCAGATACAGCCCGGGGGCGTGACAGCCGCACAGGCTGGGGAAACGGCAGACGCAGGCATACAGTCCCAAAACGGAACAAGCGTACAGCAGGAAAGTCTGACAAAGACAGGGCAGGGGGAAATGGCAGGCGCCAAACCACAGGTCATTGCAGCCTCTGTGGAAGATAACCAAGTTATCAGCGCGGACACCCAATATATTATCCAGGAAGTGGATTTGAAAAAGGACACTTCCGTAGAGACTCAGTGGAAAGTGCCGGATATGTACATTGGCATGGACAGGAAACGATTCCTTCGGGAAATGGAATTGTATCAACAGTCCCCTTCTCTAAAAGACCAGGAATTGGGTTTTGTAAGTGTGGAAGTGGTTTCTTTTTCCAAGGCCAAGGTGGTGGTCAGGAAAAGTTATTTGTTCCGGGATGTGTATACCAGCTTTTATCTGGTGAATGAAAAGAATTACGTGGTGGTATATTGTGATGACTTAAAGACCATATATATGAATACCAACATTACGTTAGATTCCCTGCCGGACAAACTGAAACAGGAAATAATCCAGAACAAATATATTGCCACAGAGGAGGAACTCTACAATTTCCTGGAATCTTATTCCAGCTAATGCGCTGAACGGATGGCGGTTTGGGTAAGCCTTTAACGAAGGAATCCGCTCATTCTTTAAAAAACGCCTGTCCGGTGAACGAAAGGACATCGCACCAATTCTATATTTTACGATAGGATTCTTGCAAAAAGATATTGTGGGACAGGCGGGGAACGGGTATAATAGAAAAAGCGTTTTGGATTGCGTGGCAGAGGCAGGGTGGAAAACATATCCGCGCATCCTGGGACGGATGGATGCGGGACTGGAATAGGAGGCAGGATGGAATCTATAGATTTGGATAAATTGGGGCAGCGCGCGGCTGCTGTGAAATATGAGCTGCAAAAATTAACAACGGAGAAAAAAAATGAGACATTGCTGACGGTGGCAGGGCAACTGGAGAAAGACGCGGGGACAATCCTGGAAGCGAATGCGCAAGATATCCATAAGGCCGAAGAAAAAGGGATGCATCCCGGCCTGGTGGACAGGCTGCGCCTGACGGAAAACAGAATCGAAGCGATGGCGCAAGGGCTGCGGCAGGTGGTCAGGCTGGAAGATCCGGTGGGAGAAGTGATGGAAACCGTTAAACGGCCAAATGGCCTGCGGATTTGTAAAAGAAGAGTGCCTTTGGGAGTGATTGGCATAATTTACGAATCCCGCCCAAATGTGACGGCAGACGCGTTTGGCCTTTGTTTTAAGGCAGGAAACGCAGTTATTTTAAAAGGAGGGAGCGATGCGCTCTCCTCCAATTTAGCAGTGACGGCTTCTATACGCAAAGCTTTGGAAGAATGCACAGTCAGTGCGGATGCCCTTCAGTTGATTGGCAGCACGGACAGGGAGATTACTTCCCGTTTTATGAAACTGAACCAGTATGTGGATGTGCTGATTCCAAGGGGTGGGGCTGGGCTGATACGGACAGTGGTGGAAAACAGTGCCATTCCGGTGATTGAGACAGGAACCGGAAACTGTCATATTTATGTGGATGAATACGCTGATTTGGATAAGGCGTTAGCCATTATCCTGAATGCAAAGACGCAACGAATTGGGGTATGCAACGCTTGTGAATCTCTGGTGATACATAAAGCTGTGAAAGGACAATTTCTCCCGAAATTAGCAGAGGCTTTGCGTCAGGCTGGCGTAGAGATGCGGGGCGACAGTCAGGTTTGCGCCATAGTGGAGGATGCCGTGCAGGCGACGCAGGAGGATTACGGGAAAGAATATTTGGATTATATCTTGTCCATGAAGGTGGTTGGAAGCCTGGAGGAAGCCATTGCCCATATTAACCGGTATAATACGAAACATTCAGAAGCGATTATTACGGAAAAACAGGAAAATGCAGAGCGTTTTTTAACGGAAATTGATGCGGCTTGCGTTTATGTCAATGCATCCACACGGTTTACGGATGGGTTTGAATTTGGGTTTGGGGCGGAAATCGGCATCAGTACGCAGAAACTGCACGCCAGGGGGCCAATGGGGCTAAAGGAACTGACTTCCTATAAATACACCATTGAAGGGGACGGTCAGGTACGCCCTTGACAGATACGGCGCTTGCGGATGGCTGGGCGGATACTGTGTTTGGCGCATGAAGGAGCCGTTTCATTTCCCATTGGACAGAGGAGGCGCAGGGTAAGCGCGAAACGGAAAAAAGATATCGGTTGGAAAGCTAAGATAAAATATGAAATCAAAAAGATAAGGAATCGGAAAGATGGATTTATTTGAATATATGCGGAGCGCAAAGATGGAAAAGGAGTCCCCTTTGGCGGCAAGGCTGCGGCCAAGGACATTGGATGAAGTGGTGGGGCAGCGGCATATTATCGGCACAGATAAGCTGCTTTACCGTGCAATTGAGGCGGATAAGCTCAGTTCCATCCTGTTTTACGGCCCTCCGGGAACGGGCAAGACAACGCTGGCGAAGGTGATTGCCAATACCACCAGCGCGCAGTTTACCCAAATCAATGCCACAATAGCAGGGAAAAAGGATATGGAGGAAGTGGTGGCGAAAGCCAAGGATGCGCAGGGGATGTTTGGAAAAAAGACCATTCTTTTTATTGACGAAATCCATCGGTTTAACAAAGGGCAGCAAGATTATCTGCTGCCTTTTGTAGAGGACGGGACGGTGATTCTAATCGGGGCGACTACGGAAAATCCTTATTTTGAGGTAAACAGCGCTTTAATTTCCCGCTCCATTGTTTTTGAGCTGAAGCCTTTATCCAGAGAGGATATTGGGACATTAATCCGCCGGGCAGTCTATGACAGTGACCGGGGAATGGGCGCTTATGAGGCGGAAATTGAAGAGGACGCCATAGAGTTTTTAGCGGAATTGTCAGGCGGAGACGCCCGCCATGCGTTGAATGCAGTGGAGCTGGGGGTAATGACCACCCAACGGGGCGGGGACGGGAAGATACATATTACTTTGGAAGTGGCGCAGGAATGCATTCAGAAACGGGTGGTTCGTTATGATAAGACAGGGGATAATCATTATGACGTCATTTCTGCTTTTATAAAAAGCATGAGAGGCTCTGATGCCGATGCGGCAGTCTATTATCTGGCGCGGATGCTTTATGCGGGCGAGAGCGTCACTTTTATTGCGCGAAGGATGATGATATGCGCTTCGGAAGACGTTGGGAATGCAGATCCGCAAGCGTTGCAGGTGGCGGTTGCGGCGGCGCAGGCAGTGGAGCGGGTCGGGATGCCGGAGGCGCAGATTATCCTGGCGCAGGCGGTGGCTTATATTGCCTGCGCGCCCAAAAGCAATGCAGCGGAAAAGGCGATTGGGGAGGCAATGGAAGCGGTGGAAAAAACGGGGAATCTGGCAATTCCTGTCCATTTGCAGGACGCCCATTACAAAGGAGCGGCTAAGCTGGGACATGGAACCGGGTATAAGTATGCCCATGACTACCCGAACAACTATGTAGAGCAGCAATATCTGCCTTACGAATTAAGCGGACAGGAATTTTACCATCCGTCAGGCAACGGGTATGAAGTGAAAATCAAAGAGCATATGGCACGAATCAAAAAAGAGGCAGGAATAGATGGGAAAAGAAAGGGAAAGAAGGAAAAAACAGAGGGAAAGGGAGAAGACAGGCCATAAGAAAAAGAGTGTCCTAAGCCGCGTATTTGCCATATTGTTCCTTTTGCTGCTGTTAGCGGTAGGCGGCCTTGGCTTTGCCGCAAAAGTAATGTCAGACCGTAGGCAGGAGGCGGTGGAAACGGTCCGGCTGGCGGAAGAAGAGAGGAAACGGGCAGAGAAACAGGCTTTAGCGGAGGCAGAGAAAGCGGCAAGGGATGAGAGGGATAAGGTCTATCATTTTGGCATGGAGTCCGGGATGGGCGTATTTGAGGCTATCCAGGGACGGCCGCCCATGGTGGAGCTGGAGGGGGAAGAGGCGCGGGAGCTTGTAACGATAGATTCCTGCCGGATTGACGTTCCAACAAGAAAGATTGCCATAGCGGCTTCTTCAAAAGAGATACCGGCCAGCGACGATAAGTTTTATTATTTATTTTCCATGAAGCCTTATGAAAAAAGCCTTCCAGAGGACCGGGAGCCGATGAAAGGACAGCGCAAAAGCGGGCAGGTGGAGTTTTATGTTCCCAGGCATTTTGCAGGGACGGAAAGCAGTGTTTTACATAAATTTGTGGTTGCTGTAAAGAAAGACGGGAAATATGTGCCAGTCAGCGCGCCGCATTATGTCACCAATCTGGATGAAACGGCTAAATACAAGCCAGGCAGGGGAAGCGGCATTGCTAAAAAGGGGCTGTTGGTGGATCCCAATAAGCTGCGGACTGCGGAACTGGATGATTTGGGAGTCAAACAGGCGGCATACAATATCCCGGTTTCACGGATTTTGGGACATTCCACGGATGGAATCCATGACACCATTTATTATAAATATAATGGGAAAAGCTATGCCTTTAACGGCCAGGTAATGTCAGAATATGATTTGGTGTTTGGAACACTGACGGCAAAAGGGATAGAGGTAACGGCCATTCTTTTAAATGATGCGTCTTACTCCTATCCGCAACTGCTCCACCCCCTTTCCAGGGGAGGCATAGGCAGTGCGCCTTACTATGCGTTTAACGCCACAGACCAGGAAGGATGTGAATATTTGGCGGCGATAGGCTCCTTTCTGGCGGAACGGTATTCCGGGAAGTCCGGCAGCAGGGGACGGGTGTCCAACTGGGTCATCGGCAATGAGATTAATGCCAGGAAGGAATGGAATTATATGGAATATGTGGGACTGGAAGCCTACGTGGAGGAATATGCGCGGGCATTCCGTATGTTTTATAATGCCATACAAAACGTCAATGGTTCCAGCCGGATATACATTTCCTTAGACCAGCAGTGGGACAGGAACATCAGTGGAAACAGGAATTACGACACAAAAGATATCCTGGATGAATTTAACCGTCAGGTGAAACGGGAGGGGAACATAGACTGGGGGCTTGCCCTGCATCCTTATAATGTGCCGCTGACAACGCCTTATATATGGAAACAGAGTAAATATGTGAAGCATTCCCTGGATACGCCTATGGTAACGATGGCCAATATTGACGTGGTGACGGATTATCTGGAGCGGGAGGAATTCCTGACGCAGGATGGGGAAGTGCGTTCCGTTTCACTGAGTGAGTTGGGGTATACTTCATCCATGGGGGAAACGGTTCAGGCAGCGGCCCTTGTCTATGCTTATAAGAAAGCGGCAGCCAATGAACATATTGATGCGATTCTTTTTTCCAGGCAGACCGATGCGGTGGAAGAGATTGCCCAAGGGCTGGCCCTTGGCGTCAACCATGCGGACGGTTCCCGTAAATATGCTTACAATGTCTATAAATATATGGATACGGAAGAGGAAAGCTATTATAGTTTTGCAAAAGAAATGATAGGCATTTCGGACTGGACGGAGCTTACAAGACAATAGGGAAGGCTTTTTACAGCAGCAGGCCGTTTGGGGCCTGCTGCTATGTTATCTGCTTTTTAATGCAATTCTTTATCCGTTGAGCTAAAATAATTGTTTTGTCAGGAATTCATAGACTTCCTGGTTTTTCTTCTGCCAGTTGTCGCAAATAGCGGCGGCGGCCTCTCTGGTAGGGACGGACAGAGTGATATCCACCAGCGTCACTTTTCCTTCCCGGGCCACCAGATGGGCTTCGTATTCTCCGGAAGTGGATTTGTAATAGTTAGCCAGGATGGAAGATTCGTTTCTCATTTCAATTTCATTTACCAGGAAAAATTCATGGATTTCTTCTTTAATGGCATTGTTAATCTGGTCTTTAAAAAAATGCAAGGTTTTTGAACCCTCTGCCGTAATTTCCAAAAGAGTCCGGTTGGCGGTGGGGTATGTGGTGAGCAGGGAGGCTTCCTTCAGTTCGTGAATGGCCTGCTGTAGGGTAAGGAAACTGGTATATTCTTTCCCAAGGACAAATTCGCTGATTTGGGCGCTGGTAAGGGGGAAATTGACTTTGTCCAGCATATATAGGATGATTAATTTATAAAGCGTCAGTGGATCTGGTGACATGGCATACCTTCCTTTCCAATTCCAATAGTTTTCCTGGTAGTCCGATACCGCAAATTCAGGATGCCGGATATGCAATCTGACGTTGTTTATCCATGCAGCGCATAACAATGGGCGTCGGCTTACGGCCGGATATGGGATTTAACCGCCTCGGCAACTGCCTTGGCTACCTGGGGATCAAAGGCTTCCGGCATAATGTTGTTTTCATTTAGTTTTTCTTCCGGCACCAGCCCTGCAATGGCGTGGGCGGCAGCCAGTTTCATTTCTTCCGTGATTTGTGTGGCGCGTCCTTCTAAGGCTCCTTTGAAAATACCGGGGAAAGCCACTACGTTGTTAATCTGGTTTGGGAAGTCGCTGCGCCCGGTGCCGACAACCCTGGCTCCGGCTTCTTTGGCAAGATTGGGCATAATTTCCGGTACCGGGTTTGCCATGGCAAAGAGGATGGCATCCTGGTTCATGGAAGCCACCATTTCTTTGGAGACAATGCCCGGCGCCGACACGCCCACGAAAATATCAGCCCCATTCAGCGCATCGGCGAGGGTTCCGGTTTCCTGTGCCGGGTTGGTCAACTGTACCATTTTCTCCTGCATCCAGTTTAAAGATATTGTCTGTTTAGAAAGAATCCCAGCTTTATCACACATTATAATATTGGAAAAACCGTAGGTCAGCAATAGCCTGGCAATGGCGATGCCGGCGCTTCCTGCTCCGTTTACCACTACTTTGCATGTTTCCTTTTTCTTCCCGGTGACTTTTAGGGCGTTGATAATTCCGGCCAGCACAACGATGGCAGTGCCATGCTGATCATCATGAAAAACAGGAATGTCCAATATTTCTTTCAGCCGTTCTTCTATTTCGAAGCAGCGGGGAGCGCTGATGTCCTCCAGGTTGATGCCGCCAAATCCCGGCGCAAGATAAGTGACGGTTTTGATGATTTCTTCCGTATCCTGGGTATCCAGGCAAATTGGCACTGCATTGACGCCGCCAAATTCTTTGAACAGGACAGCTTTTCCCTCCATAACAGGCATGGCGGCATAGGGGCCGATATTCCCAAGGCCAAGGACTGCGCTGCCGTCAGAGATTACGGCTACGGTATTTGCTTTCATGGTATAAGTATAAGCCGCCTCTTTTTCTAAGGCAATGGCCTTACATGGCTCTGCCACGCCTGGCGTGTAAGCATAAGACAGGTCTTCCCTGGATGTAACGGGCGCTTTTGCTGTGGTCTCCAATTTTCCGTTCCACTGTTTGTGAAGCTCTAAAGCTTTTTCGTTTGTTGTCATTTCCATAACCTCGCTTTCTTTCCATATATCATCATATAATATTTGGGCAGACTCCGCAAGTGTTGCTTTTTCATGGGCAGTGGCTTTTAGCTGCCATAGGAAATATAATGTTGAAGGTTATAGAAAGATATGTTATAATGATGCGCTCTGGAGCGTGTTCGAACATTGCTTTCTGGCAGATGTATGTTACAATTTGTGGGAGATTAAGAGCATGAATGCTCTGGCATGAATGCTCTGCCATGAATGTTCTGCCAAAGGAAGGGCGCATAGCAGCCAAATTGGCGGGCCATTGGGAATTTACGGAATTTTTACAGCCATAAAAGGAAAAATGGTGTATAATAATATAGTTTGGAAAAGCGGATGGGGCCTCTATACTTATGTGATGGAAAACGGCAAAGCGTTATGAGAGAGGGAATAGATTTATGAAGAGAGTTTGTAAACAGTGTGGCAGGGAATTTTATATGGCGCAGTCAGAGGTAAGTTTTTATAAGGGAAGGAACCTTCAACTGCCAAAGCGGTGCAAAGAGTGCAGGGAGGCAAAGAAACAACAGAGGAAGGAGATGAAAGGGGATGGCTCCAGAGAGGCATTAGAGCAGTGGGAAGAGCCGCTTACACAAGAGAAAGAACCAGGGCAGGAAACGCCAAAGCAAAGGATGCGTCTGAGGCAGGAGGGGATATCCGCACAGGAGACGCCGCCAAGGCAGGAGGAATTATCTAAGAAAGAAAAGGAGCCAAAACAGGAGAGGTCGTCTATGCCAGGGAAGGAGGAACGTTCCGGGCAGGAAGCGTCAAGGCAGGACGGAAAAGGGAACCATAAGAAGCAAAGCTTTATTGTGAAATTAGCGTCGGCTGCGGCAGTTCTGGCAATGCTTATGGCAGGGATTGTGCCGGGGAGTGCGGGAGACAGCGCTCCTGCGGCCGTAGTGACGGAGTCCGTTGCTGAACCGGGGCTGACGTTTCGCAGCAGTGAGCATCTGGAAGATCACTATCAAAAGCATGGCATAGAGATGGGGTTTGCATCGGCAGAGGAATACCAGGCGGCAGCAGCCGCTGTGGTGGGAAATGCCGCTGCTTTGCATAAGACAGAGGCTGAGGATGGGGATGATGTATATTATATAGAAAGCACCAATGAATTTGTCATTGTGTCTACAGATGGGTATATACGGACATACTTTTATCCGGATGCCGGGATGGATTATTATAACAGGCAGTAGGGTGTAATTTGGACGGAAGGGAACATAAGCGTTGGGAAAGCAGGTATAGGTAGAACGATGGAAAAGATTTGGAAAAGTAAGTATTATTTATATGCGACAGAGTTTTTTGCAGGGATGTCCGTAATGGCAGTGGAATTGGGGGCCAGCAGGCTTCTTGCGCCTTATTTCAGTTCTTCGCAGATTGTTTGGACTATTATTATCGGGACGATAATGATTGCTATGGCTTTGGGGAATATTTGGGGCGGCAGGAGGGCGGACAAGGATCCGGACCCGGACAAACTGTATATGCGGCTCATAATAGCGGCGCTTTGGATTGGGGCGATTCCTTTGGTTGGCAAATATGTGATACTGGCCATATCGGCCGCCCTGGTGTTGACGGTAAACCATAATTTTTTGATTTTAGCAGGCTTTGTGGCTTGCATGGTTATCTTTGTGTTTCCGCTGTTTTTACTTGGGACAGTGACGCCGTCTTTGGTTAAGTATACGGTGGACAGTCTGGACGACAGCGGAAAGACAGTTGGCACATTAGGGGCGTTTAATACCATCGGCAGCATTATCGGGACATTTTTGCCTACGTTTGTTACCATACCCGCTGTCGGGACTTCCATTACGTTTTTGATTTTTTCAGGGATTTTGCTGGCGCTGGGGATAGTTTATTTTGTAAGCCGGAAAAAGAAAAGAAAAGTATGCGCAGGGGCAGCGGCTGTTTTTATAGTATGCAGTATTTGGGGGCATTCGGGAAGGTTTGCTTTTTGGGAAAACAATTTACTGTTTGAAGGTGAGTCGGTTTATAATTACCTGCAAGTGAAGGAAACGGAGAACAGCGTTATTTTATCCACTAATGTACTGTTTGGGGTGCAGTCGATACGGATGAAAGGGGATTCCCTGACCGGGATGTATTATGATTATGCGCTGGCAGCGCCTGTTATGGCGGGGGTTGGGCAAAAAGAAGTGCCTCAGTTACTAATCCTTGGGATGGGCACTGGCACATACGCCAGCCAGTGTATGCGGTATTTTGGCCATATGGGAATAGAAGGGGTGGAAATTGACCAAAAGATTACAGATTTGGCAGGGGAATATTTTGGCCTTCCGGATACGGTGAAGGTGACAACCTATGACGGACGCGCCTATCTGCAGGCTGTGGATAAGAAATATGATGTAATTATGGTGGACGCTTATCAGGATATTACGATTCCATTCCAAATGTCTTCTGTGGAATTTTTTACTATGGTGCGGGAGCATTTGAAGGAGGATGGCGTTATGGTGGTCAATATGAATATGCATTCGGAGGAAGAGGGGAATATCAATGCCTATCTTTCCGATACGATTGCCAGTGTATTTGACTATGTGTATACAGCGGAGGTGCGGGGGAGTACAAACCGGGAGTTATTTGCCACGCAGAATGGAGATGCGTTGGAAGGCTTTGCGGCAAATGCAGGAATGCTGGAAGACGCCAAGCTGTTGGATATGATGGAACGGGTGGACGCTTCCCTTATCCCTTATGAAAAAGGGGAGTATTTGTTGACCGATGATAAGGCTCCGGTGGAATTGTTGGGGATGAGTGTAATAGACGGCCTGATTCAGGAAGAAATCGGTTATTATAAAAAGATATTCCAACAAGAGGGGCTAAACGGGCTGTTGAATGCTATGTAGAGGCAGGAAAGGGGAATGCCCAAGCCCTTTCCGGTAAGATTGTTGCGCGATGCTTTCGTGGGAAAGGACAGTAAGCATATTTGGGCCTGGGCAGTGGTTCGTAAAACGGGCAAAACTGTAAAGATGCGTTGGTGGCGTTTGCGTTAAAAAGCGGCTATAATCAGTGCATAACAATAATGCATAATCAGCGCGAAGGAGGTATGCCATGAGTTTAGGGAATCATTTATTTCATGCAAGAAAAAGGAGAGGCATGTCACAGGAAGAGGTGGCGGAAAAGCTGGGCATCAGCAGGCAGACGGTTTCAAAATGGGAGACGGATGAGACTTTGCCGGATATCCGTCAGTCCAAGAGGCTGGCGGTTTTGTATGGTCTGTCCTTGGATGAACTGGTGGAGTTTGACATTGACGTGAAAGAAATCCAGGAGGTCATTGATAAGACCAGTGAAGAAGTGTCGGATAAGATTGATTGGACAAAGGCATGGAGCAAAAAATACCCAATCTTAGCCACATATCAGGGAGAAGTTGACACAGCCTGTTATGTGAAAGAGCTGGAAAGATTGTTGCGCAGCCTGGAAAAGGAATATGGATACAACGAGCTGGATGCTTTTCTTGTCCTGAAAGATATCCTGGCGGCCATATGGAAAGAAAGGGAGAAAAGGATATAACCGATAACCGGAAGGGAGCCATGCTTGGCTCCCTTTTGCAATTTTTAATTTTCCGGCAGGCTTTTGTTCCAGAAATAATTAGTTACAAAGGCAGTTTCATGTGTTATCATTAGAACGTAGGAGAAGCCTGCCGGACGGGGCCGGAAGAGCTTTCCAGATTTGGAAAGGACAGGATAAAATGACAAAATCGGCTTTGGGATATGCAAGGGCCGGATGGGAAAGGAAGAGGATAAATGGCAGAAAAGAAGATTATGCTGGGCAATGAAGCGATAGCCCGGGGAGCTTATGAGGCGGGGGTAAAGGTATCCGCGGCATATCCGGGGACTCCCAGCACGGAAATCAGTGAGAATGTGGTAAAGTATGAGGAGATTTATGCAGAGTGGTCGCCAAATGAGAAAGTGGCCATGGAGGTGGCGATTGGAGCCTCTATCAGCGGCGTGCGCGCGATGGCTTCCATGAAACATGTGGGGGTAAACGTGGCCAGCGACCCGCTGTACACAGTTTCTTATACAGGGGTGAACGGTGGGCTGGTATTGGTAGCGGCAGACGATCCCGGGCTGTACAGTTCTCAAAATGAGCAGGATACCCGCTGCGTAGCCAGGGCGGCGCAGGTTCCGGTGTTGGAGCCTTCAGACAGCCAGGAGGCAAAAGACTTTATGAAATTTGCTTACACAGTAAGCGAAAAATACGATACCCCGGTGATTTTAAGAACCACGACACGGCTGTCCCATTCCCAGGGAACGGTAACGCTGGAGGAGAGGGAAGAAGTTGCGGATAAACCTTATGAGCGCGATATCAGCAAATATGTGATGATGCCAGGGATGGCTAAGGGCAGGCATATGTTTGTGGAAAAAAGGATGGAGGCCATGGCGGAAGATGGATGCAGCTTCCCGGTCAACCGGATAGAGTATGGAGACACATCCATGGGGTTTATTGCCAGCGGCATTCCGTACCAGTATGTGAAAGAAGTATTCCCGGACGCTTCCGTTTTGAAGCTGGGGATGGTACACCCCTTGCCCCGTAAACTTATAGAAGAGTTTGCTTCTAAGGTAGAGAAGCTTTACATATTTGAAGAGTTGGAGCCTGTGATTGAGGAACAGGTGAGGGCCTGGGGGATACCTGTCTTTGGCAAGGAAATTTTCACCAGACAGGGGGAATACAGCGCCAATATGCTCCGGCGCGCGTTGCTGCCACAGGGAGTGGAGACTGGTAAGCCTGCCCAAACGCCGGCGCGTCCGCCCATTCTATGCCCCGGCTGTCCGCATAGGAGCGTTTTTTCCGTATTAAAGAAGCTGAAGCTCCATGCCGCCGGGGATATCGGCTGCTATACGCTGGGAGCGGTGGCGCCGCTTAGCGTCATTGACACGACAATCTGTATGGGAGCAAGCATTTCATCCCTCCATGGCATGGAGAAAGCAAAAGGGAAAGATTATATCAAAGATTGGGTGGCAGTGATTGGAGATTCCACTTTTATGCATACAGGGGTTAATTCCCTGATGAATATGGTTTATAACCAAGGCACAGGGACAGTGATGATTGTGGATAATTCCACTACAGGAATGACAGGGCATCAGGATCATGCAGCAACCGGAAAAACATTGAAAGGGGAAGTGGTTCCGGCAATCAGCATTTACAAATTGTGCAAGGCGACTGGGATAGAGCATGTTGTGGAAGTCAACGCGTTTGACTTGGAAGAATTGGAGCGGGTGGTAAAGGAAGAGACAGCCAGGGATGAGACGTCAGTAATTATTACGAAATCACCCTGCGTGTTGTTGAAAGGGAACGTATTTCCGGACAAATGCGCGCCAATAGCGGAGAAATGCAAAAAATGCGGCGCATGTCTGAAACCGGGATGTCCTGCGCTGACAAAGAAAGAAGACGGAAGCATTGCAATTGACGAAACAATGTGCAATGGATGTGGCCTATGTATGCAGCTTTGCCCATTTGGAGCCATCGAAAAACAGCCAAAATGATGATAAGAAACAAGGAGAAAACAATGACAGCGAAGAGTATTATGATTGTAGGGGTGGGTGGCCAGGGGACATTGCTGACCAGCCGCATCCTCGGAGGAATCACAAGTGAAGCGGGATACGATGTGAAATTGTCGGAAGTGCATGGCATGGCACAGCGGGGCGGCAGTGTGGTGACTTTTGTCCGGTATGGGGAGAAGGTGGCGGAGCCAATTGTGGAAGAGGGACAGGCCGATGTATTGATTGCTTTTGAAAAACTGGAAGCGCTGCGGTATGCCCATTTTCTAAAAAAGGACGGGGTATTGATTATCAATGACTGGCGGATAGAGCCGATTACCGTAGTTACAGGGGCGGCGCAGTATCCAGAGGGTATTATCGAAAAGTTAAGCAAGGAGCATAAAGTATATACCATCAATGCCATGGAAGAGGCATTGAAGTTGGGGAATGCCAAAGCCTTTAATGTGATTGTGCTTGGAATGGCGGCCAAACATATGGAATTTACAAAAGAAGACTGGCTGCGGATTATAGAAAAGACAGTGCCGCCAAAGACAGTGGAGATTAACCGACAGGCATTTTTAACAGGGTATGGGAGCGAATGACAGCAGGGCCAGCCGTATAGCCAGGCAGACTATGCGGGGATAGCCCCGGCAGAGGGGCAAAGCAAAAGAGAAGGGGAGGGTTATGATTTGGGATAAAGCAATGGAGTGTATGGACAGGGAAGAACTGCAGGGGTTGCAAAGAAAAAGACTGCAAAAAATTGTAAAGAGGGTCTACCATAACGTGCCGTTTTACAGAAGGAAAATGCAGAATATCGGCATTGAACCGGAGGATATTCATGGGTTGGAGGACTTGGAGAAACTGCCGTTTACCACAAAGGCGGATATCAGGGATAATTATCCGTTTGGGTTGTTGGCTGTTCCTAGGCAGAATATTGTAAGGTTCCATGCTTCCGGCGGGAAACCGGGAAAAGCCACTGTGGTAGGCTATACCGGCCAGGATATGGAAATTTGGGGAGAATGTATGGCCAGGACGCTGGCGATGGCCGGGATGGACAGGGAGGATATCCTGCAGATGGCTTACGGTTATGGAGTGTTTGCAGGGGAAACCGGCATTTACCATGGGGCGGAGAAGCTGGGAGCGGCGGTAATCCCTATGCCTACGGGGAATGTAAAGCGGCTGGTGACAATGATGGAGGACATGGGGGTAACAGCGATAGCCAGCACCCCTTCTTATCTGCTGCATATTGCGCAAACTATGGAAGAGTGCGGGAAGGTGGGGAAAAGCAGGCTAAAGACGGCAGTCTGCGGCGCGGAGCCTTGGACAGAGAGTATGCGCAGGCAGATAGAAGGGCAACTGCATATCCGCGCCCATGATATGTATGAAATGTCCGAGATTATGGGGCCGGGCGTTGCATGTGACTGTGAATGCCATCAGGGGCTCCACGTTTATGCAGACCATTTCCTGCCGGAAATCATAAACCCGGATACGCTCCGGCCTGTAGCGGCAGGCAGCACAGGAGAGTTGGTTTTGACCACCATTACAAAAGAGGGGCTTCCCCTGTTGCGGTACCGTACCAGGGATATGACTGCTATCACGTATGAAACATGCGCCTGTGGCAGGACGCTGCCCCGTATCCGCAGGTTTATGGGTCGTTGTGACGATATGCTCATTATACGGGGCGTAAGCGTATTTCCTTCCCAGATTGAAAGCGTACTGTTGGAAATCGGCGGGACAACGCCGCATTACCGTATTATTGTGGATCGCGTCAACCACCTGGATACGTTGGAAGTGCAGGTGGAGATAGGGGATGGCTTTTTTTCGGATGAAATCAAAGGGTTGGAGTCGCTGGCCGGGGAAATTGGGCGGGTGCTGCAGCAGGAGATTGGCTTACTGGCCAAAGTAAAGCTGCTGGAACCAAGAAGCATTGTCCGGAGCGTGGAGAAAGCCGTACGCGTAATTGACAACAGAAACCTTACATAAAGACAGAGCCGCATGCATGGACTGGGGCTAAACTGGAATTATAATTTAAGAAAGGGCAATATGTTTATTAAACAGTTATCGGTTTTTCTGGAGAACAGGGAAGGGCGGCTGGAGGATGTGCTGCGGGTGTTAAAAAACAATAAGGTAAACGTGGTTTCCTTAAGCCTTGCCGATACGCAGGAATTCGGGATTTTGCGTCTGTTGGTGGACAAGGTGGATATGGCATACAGCGCTCTACAGCGGAATGGCTTTTCGGCCAGGGTTACGGATGTGCTGGCTGTGAAGGTAGCGCATCAGGTTGGTATGCTGCAGGAGCTTTTGGCTGCATTGGGCAGCGCCCATATTAATGTGGAATATATGTATGCCCTGTCCGTGGGGGAAAAGGAGGCTTCTATTATACTTAAAACGTCCGATTTAGCGTTGGCAGGGGAAATTCTGCATAAAAACGGTGCGGGGATTGTAAAACCTGATGAAATAGGGCTTGACTTTAAAGATAGGGAAGCGTATAATAAATTAAGTTGAGGATTGAAAGACAGCACTTTTAAACCGGTGTTGTCTTTTTTCTCCTTTTATAATGCGATGCCGACAGGCGTATGCATGTACAAGTTTACAATGCGGACTTACAGGAGTGTTCCCCACTCTTTTTATCTTATAAAATACTGCGTCAGCAAACGTAAGTAGTTAAGAAGTCTGCAATGCGGGCTTGGACGGATGTTGAGTGTTTTCACTCTATTAAAAAACAAGTAAGTCGGAGAGACAGGATAGGAGTTCAATGGAGAGTACAGAACAGCAGGTTAGTTACAGTGAGTCGGGGATTGATGAGAGGGTTATAAGGGCAGTGGAAGAAATGGGGTTTGAGTATATGACGCCGATTCAGGCGGAGGCAATCCCCATTATGTTGGAAGGGAAAGATTTGATTGGCCAGGCGCAGACAGGGACCGGGAAGACGGCAGCGTTTGGCATTCCGCTGATCCAGGGGGTGGATCCGCAGGACAAGTCACTGCAGGCAATCGTGCTTTGCCCCACCAGGGAGCTGGCGATACAGGCGGCGGAGGAAATACGCAGATTTGCGAAATATATCCATGGCCTTAAGGTGCTTCCGGTATATGGGGGGCAGGATATTTCCAGACAGATAAGGGGTCTGGCCGGAGGGGCGCAGATTGTGGTAGGGACGCCAGGGCGCGTTATGGACCATATGCGCCGCCACACCATCAAAACTGCACAGGTGAGGACGGTTGTTTTGGATGAGGCGGACGAAATGCTCAACATGGGTTTCCGCGAAGACATTGAGACAATATTGAAAGATATGCCGACGGAACGGCAGACAGCGCTTTTTTCCGCAACGATGCCCAAACCGATTTTGGAAATTACAAAGGAGTATCAGAAACCGGATGCGCAGTATTTGAAAATGATGCCAAAGGAAGTAACGATTTCACTGGTAAAACAGGTTTATTACCAGGTATCGCGCAAAGATAAGGAAGAAGTGCTTACCAGGCTGCTGGATTATTATCATCCAAAGAGGTCATTGATTTTCTGCAATACGAAACGGATGGTGGATGAACTGACGGAGCATTTAAAGGACAGGGGCTACCAGGCGGAAGGCATTCATGGGGATTTGAGCCAGAACCAGAGAGACACAGTGATGAATTTATTCCGCGGCGGCAGGACTGCAGTCCTTATTGCCACCGATGTGGCGGCCCGCGGGATTGATGTGGATGATGTGGAGGCAGTTTTCAATTATGACGTGCCGGAGGATATTGAATATTATGTCCACCGGATTGGCCGGACCGGAAGGGCGGGCAAGACCGGACGTTCCTTTACTTTAGTCGCTGGCAGGGAGATTTATAAGCTGCGGGATATTGAGCGTGTCTGCCATACAAAGATTAAAGAACGAAGCATTCCTTCCGCAGCGGATATTACATCGGTGAAAGCGGAAAAAGTGCTTGGAGAAGCTCTGGAAACGATGCAGAGTAAAAATTTGGATAAAACGGTTGAGTTTTTGGAAGGCAAACTGGCGGAAGGCGAGTATACGGCTCTGGAGCTGGCGGCTGCCTTTATGAAGATGAAAATGGGCGATGATATCAAAGATATCAAAGTGGAAAAAAGCAAAATCAAAGAGTTTGGCCTGCGCAGAGGCGGTGCGGATGGAAAACGCGGTGAAGGACGCAGACGCGGCGAAAGAGGCAGAGGCAAGAAGAAAGACATTCTTCCCCATTACGGAGAACGCCCAGAGAAAGCGGCCCGCGGGGAAAAGCTGTCCCGAAGGGAAAAAGAGGGACGGGAAGAAAGTTCCAAACGAAACAGTGAAAAGAAACGCGGTTCCCGGCGGATGGAGCTTGGCATAAGAAGCGGTAAGGAAGGAAAGGCTGGCAAAGGGTTTGGAAAGAGGAAAAAATAAGATAGGATAAAAGAGGGAGAAATCAGAAAATACACCAGAAACGCTGTCCGGCTTGTGGAAAAGAAAACCAGCCTAGGACAGCGTTAATTCATGCCCATGTTCTTTTAGCCACTTACGGCGTTCTTTGTAATCGGGGAGGATGGCCTCCACGCATTGCCAAAAATCTTTGGAGTGGTTCATATGTTCCAGGTGGCAAAGTTCATGGACGACAACATAGTCCAATATGCCGGGCGGCGCTAACATAAGGCGCCAGTTAAAGGAGAGAGTCCCACGACTGCTGCAGCTTCCCCAGCGGGTTTTCTGATCCCGTATGGCAATGTTGGAGTAGCCATGCCGGATAAGGCTGCAGTAAGCGTCTGCATAGTAGGCTACCCGTTTTGGAACATATTCTTTGGCCGCCATCCGGTATCTTTGTTCCAGAGCGAGGGCCTGCTGTGGCGTAAGGGCTGTTTTGGGATGGTAAGGGCTGTCCTGCTGTTCTTGTTTTTTGCGCTGCATTTCAGCCCGCTTAGCCCCAATCCAGCCTTGCTTTTCCTGCAGGAGCCGGATGGCGTCCGCTTCTCTTCCCCTAAGAGGGAGGCGTACCGTAAGCGTGCCGTCGGCGTTTAAGATAATGGCGCAGGTTTTCCGTTTGCTGCGGATAATTTCATAGCGCACTGTGAATGGTATGTTGTTTTTGTCTGTTAATTGAATTATCTTGTCCATAAGATGCATTATAGCATTGTCAGAGGACTTTTTCTATGGTAGGATGAAAATTATCCTTCTTTTTTGTGGGGCGCAATCCAAAGCAATGCCTCAAAGAGGGAGGAACGCCAGAGGCGTGCAGGCAGCGGTAAGGGCCATAATGGCAAGGTTGGAAGCGAAGGTGTAGAATCGGAGTATGGAGTATAGAATATGGAGAAAAAAAGGAAGAAAAAACATATAAAACATGTTAAGCATATGAAAAAAAAGGAATTAAAGAGGAAAAAGAATTCCAGGCTAAGCAAAGCGCAGTTGAAGATAAAACGCAGAAGGGCGAGGCGGCGTATCCAGATTATGGGGAGGGTTGCGGTCGCTTTTCTTGTGTTGGGAGCAGTGGGTGGAGGCGCCTTTGCCATTATATGGAACTTGCCGGAGGTAAAGCTGAACAGGGAGCTGAATGCCGGGGATGAGTACACGCAGGAGCAGTCCTATGACCAGGCGGTGCAGGCTTATGGCAATGCCTTGGAGTTGGATTCCACTTCCGTAAAGGCATACCGCTGTATGGCGGGAGCTTACCTTGGTATGCAGGATGGTTCCCATGCAAAGCAGGTTTTGTATGAGGGATGGGAAAATACCCAGGATGAAAGCCTGTTGGAGTATTACTGTACCGTGATTCTGAATGAAGCGGTGGATGAAATCAATGGAGGGATGACAAATCTGGAAACGCTGGATAAGGTTGAGTCTGTGCTGGAACAGGGTCTTTTAAGGGGAGAGGCGTTGGATATTATGGGTTCGGCTTACCGCAGACTGATGGAGCAATATAAAGGGGATGGGACTGCCGTGGATTTTGCCGGGTATGAGGAGGCGATGTCAAGACTGTTTGCCTTGTATCAGAAAGAGCAGACAGAAGAAATCGGGGCGATGGCGGCGGAGCATGGGTATTTGGACGTTGGGGAACTGACGGTTCCTGCAGAGCATGTGGATGCCTATCTGGATATTTTACAGCAGGCCAATGAGATACAGCCTTTGGACGCCAGAAGTGATTTGATTGCCTGTTTGCAGAAGGAAAAGGAAATCCAGGAAGTCTTTGCGGGCATTTTCCAGGAGTTTGATGCAGGGAATTATGAGGCGGCTAAAGAGTTTATTGTAACGGATACATATAAGGGGTTTCGGGATGCTTTTATCGCCCAGACGATGGAATACTGGACAGGAGAGACTTATATTCCGGTCAGCAGAGAGTATGTGAAGCTAAAGCAGGATGAAGGGAAATGGACATTTTCTTTTCCGGAATTCAGTGAGAATGAGGCGACGGCAGGGGTAATCACTGTATGGGGCGTGGATATGACGGACAATGATGTGCTGCGCACATATATTTCTTATGAGCCGGCTATGCAAAATGGGGCATATTACCCGCATGTGCAGTATGTTATCAGCTATATGTACAGCAATCTGCAGAAGAAAAATGGATTTTTATATGATATGAATTATCATTTTGAAACGCGCACCTGGACGGAAGAAGGCATGACCACGCATATGGTCGGAGACTGGGGCGGCCCTTACCAGTGGGAGAAAACGTATTAAAGAGGGCGGAAAACAAAGACCGGATATTTGACTTTCTTTGACAAATATTGTATGATAAATTACATCTTAGAGAGCGTTTAATTTATCAGGGAGGCGGCATTATGGGCAGGTGTAAATGGGCAAAGTTATGCATGGCGGTTTGCCTGGCGGCGGAGATATGGATAGCCCCGGGAGGCCGGATGGAGGGACAGGCTGCGGCAAATGTGACGGCAACGGTGCAGGGTACGGTTATGTCAGGGACTTCTTCCGAATTGTTATTGCTTTCCACGAAGGAAGGGGATATGGAAATTAAGCTGGACAGTGGGACGGATACCAGCGCCTGTAAGGTATTGCTGCCGGAGAAGAAAGTCACTGTTTCGGTATCCCATGGCTCGGATGGCTATCTACATGCGGTAAGAATTAGCACAGAGGCGATAGAGCCTGCCGTAACGCTGGATTTTTCCACTTCCGCCACAGTAACAGGGAAGGTTGGCAGCCAGACGACGAGCAAGCTGATTTATCTGGATACCCCGCAGGGGCAGATGGAGATTAAATTGGATGACACTACGAATATGAGCGGATGCTCTGTCCTAGTGGTGGACAAGAATTACAGCATTGTCTGTGTACGGGGGTCGGATGCTTATATGCATGCGGTAAGCATTTCGGATATGCTGACGGCAGTCGGGCCGTCTGTGCCTGGGACAACGTCAGGAGGAGGGGCGACTATAACAGGGCCGGCGCCCGCGCCCACTGCGCCTGCCAATCCGGCAACCGGCTCTGTGACAGGGACGGTGGCGGAGGATACGGAAGAAGGTTATCTTTATTTATCGACCAGCGGCGGAGAGATGCAGTTTGCCATTGACAGCAGTACGGACGCCAGAAGCGGCATGGTGCTGACGCCGGGCAATAAGCTTACCGTTTCCTTTTACCATGGTTCGGACGCTTACCTTCATGCTGTGAGCCTGGTAGGGGAGAAAGACCAGCCTTCCGGCGCGCAGATGAATACCTCGGATGTGGCTACCGTGACCGGGACGGTAGGAAGGGATTCCAGCGAGAGCTTGTTGTATCTGAATACACCCCAGGGGGAGATGCAGCTAAAGCTGGATGCAGTGAACAGCATTACCAATTGTAAGGTGTTGGTCAAAGGGAAAAAAGTTTCCTTAACCTGTACACGGGGTTCGGACGCCTATATGCATGCCATTGATATTACAGGGTTGAATTGACAGATAGAGAGGGTAAAGCCAGAAAATATGCATGGTTAGGGCGTGCAGACGTCGGAATGGATTTTCAAACACGCTCTGGGGCCTGGATGGGACAATATGTTTCATCCGGGCCTATTTATTAAATTTTTTTTGGATAAATTTAATATTTTATCCATTGTCATCCAGCTTTTTTCCGTCATATAATGGATACGGTTCTTGGAAGGGGGCATGGCAGAGGGGATATGTTACAAAAATACATTGGAATAAGGGTGGAACAGTACATGGAGATGCATACGGAAAATATACAGCAGATAGCTATGTTATTAGAAGGGAAGGACAGCATTGATAAATTCAGACGGACAATTATGCAGTATGAATGCGCTATGCTGGAGATTAAGACTAAGCTGGATGTGTTAAATACGGAACTGTCACTGCAAAAGAGCAGGAACCCGTTTGAAACGATTAAATGCAGGATTAAGTCGCCGGAAAGTATTTTTGGAAAAATGGCAAGGAACCATATCCCGATGACCGTAGAGGATATGGAAAAAAATTTAAACGATATAGCGGGGATTCGTGTCATTTGCTCATTTCCGGACGATATCTATATGCTGGCGGATTGTCTGCTGGCGCAGGACGATATACGGTTAGTTATGAAGAAAGATTATATAAAGAAACCGAAACCCAACGGCTACCGGAGTCTGCATTTAATTGTAGAAGTCCCTATTTTCCTTACGGATGAAAAAAAGCCCATGCGTGTGGAAGTGCAGTTTCGGACAATCGCAATGGATTTCTGGGCCAGTTTGGAGCATAAGATGAAATATAAAAAGCATATTGAGAAAGCGGAGAGCATATCCAATGAACTTTTCTATTGTGCGGAGCTGATTGCCCAGTTGGATGGCAGAATGCAGCAGATTCGTCAGAAAATTGAAGGGGAGGCGTAAAGGAGTGGAAATGAGGACAGAAGAACAGATGTATGAAAGGATTTTAAATTTTGCAAAAGCGGAAAGTCATATCCGGGTGGTTACGCTGGAGGGCTCACGGACAAACAGCAATATTCCGCCGGATGAGTTCCAGGATTACGATATTACATTTTTTGTAACGGATATGGCGTACTTTACGGAGGAGGATAGCTGGCTGGACGTGTTTGGCGAAAGGTTGATTATGCAAAAACCGGAAGATATGGAATTGTTTCCGGCCCAGGAGGAAGGATACTCTTATCTGATGCTGCTGGAAGATGATGTGAAAATAGATTTGACCTTGTTGCCACTGGAACTTTTGGATGTTTATTTTACATGGGGGAAGCTGGTCAGGCTGTTGTTGGATAAGGACGGGCGTGTGAAGACCCCGCCTGTGCCGACAGACATTGATTATCATATACAGCGGCCTACAGCGAGGATGTTTGATGATTGCTGCAATGAATTTTGGAATACCGTTACATATGTAGTGAAAGGGTTATGCCGCAGAGAGATTTTGTTTGCCATTGATCACATGAATGAGATTGTCCGCAAGGAACTGCTGCGTATGATATCCTGGCTGGTTGGCACAGAGAAAGGCTTTTCTTTCAGCATTGGCAAAAATTATAAGTTTTTAGAGCAGTATATTACAGAGGATATGTGGAAGCGGCTGATGTCCACTTATCGGATGGAAAGCTATGCGCAGATGTGGGAATCTTTGGAGCAATGTCTGGCGTTGTTCCGGGAAACGTCGGCAGAAACAGCGAAGCGGCTGGGCTATTCATATCCGCCCTATGATGGGAAAATCAGCGGTTATGTGGCGCGGCAGAAGGAAAAGTATGTAAGGGAGTAAGAGGCCATGCGGTTTGGAGTTGGGCAGGGCCTATTGTCCCCTGCGGATTTCAATCAGGCGCAGCGCATCCTGAAACAGGGAATTCCGGTCTTCCAGGTCAATCATAAGCCATCTTTGGCCATTGCCTTCTTTGGTCAGGCGGTAGGTTTCCTGCAATTGGGCAGAACAGTCCGGCAGTATGGATTCCACCGCTTCTTTTTCTTTCTGCCCAACGACGGCCAGTACCGTGAAAAAGGACTCCCTTGGATAGACGGTGCATAAGTTTTTTCCTGCTTTTTTAAATTTGATGTTCCATCCAGGTTCCCAACTGCAGGAACTGAATTCTATTTTTTCCTTGCTGTGGTAAGTTTCTTTGATTTGTGTACAAAATTCGTCAAATACAGGGTTATTGACATAAGCGGCAATTTCTTTCAAAGTGGGGCAATGGGAACGGTCTTGTAAATCTATCATAATAAATCCTCCAAGACCATCATTATAAAAGCGGCGCATGAAAAAGTCAAGAGTCTTGCCATTTCTTCCTCCCTATGCTAATCTAAACGGAGATAGGGTTTGAGGGGCTTGACTTTTTATCTTACAAATGTAATAATTTAAATTGCCAATCTCGCACTGTCTTTGGAATGCATCAATGTCCTTAAAAGGAATGGTTGGCAGTTAGACAGGGCGAATGGAAAGCATAACGTTGGAAGAGAGAACGAAAAGCGGTGACGACATTGTGTTTAGGAGGGCAGAATGAACAGTAGGAAGAGGAGCAAGAGGAAGAAAAAAAGCGGGAAATTATGGATAGGGGCAGCGGCGTTATTGGGGGTGGCTGTTATTGCAGCGGCTGCATTCGGCATCCGGCATTGGATGCGGGAAAGGGGATGGAAACAGCCGGACGAACTTTTGCAGGAATATATGGCCTATATACCGGAGCGGGAGTATGGGCGGATGTATGCCATGCTGGATGCGCAAACAGCTTTAGAAATAGGAGAAGAAGAATTTATTAACCGCAATTCCGCTATTTATGAGGGCATTGGAATGCACAATATGGCGGTGGAAATAATAGAATATGAGGAAGAGGAAATGTCAGTGACCTATCAGACTTCCTTTGGCACGACAGCAGGCCAGGTTAGTTTTGAAAATAAGGCTTTTTTCCGAAAGGGGGAAGACGGATACTGGCTGGTATGGGACGATTCCCTTATTTATCCTTCCCTTGGCAGAACAGACAAGGTAAAGGTGGCGGTAACTGGGGCAGAGCGGGGGCAGATTCTGGATCGGGAAGGGAGGCTTTTAGCCGGGAAGGTAACGGCGTCTTCCGTTGGCATTGTCCCAGGCAAGCTGGAAGACAGAGAGCAGGCTTTAGGGGAAATGGCACAGCTTTTGGGAGTCAGCAAGGAGTCCATTGAAAAAAAGCTTTCGGCAAAGTGGGTGAAGGATGATTATTTTGTCCCGGTTAAAACACTTCCGAAGATAGGGGAACTGGAGCTGATGTATGGAGCGGATGAAGAAACCATGCAGGAGGCAAAGCGCCAGGAACAGCTTTTGGCAATACCTGGGGTAATGATATCAGACACGGAAGTCAGAGGCTATCCTTATGCGGAAGCGGCTGCGCATTTGGTCGGATATGTCCAGAAGGTGACGGCGGAGGATTTGGAGAAACATGCGGGGGAAGGGTATACGGCGGACAGTATGATTGGGCGGACGGGGATGGAAAGTCTGTTTGAAAAAGAACTGAGAGGGCAGGCTGGGCGCCGGATATATATTGTGGATGCGGATGGGGTGGAAAAGGAAGAAATGGCAAACCAGCCAGTCCAAAACGGACAGGATGTGAAGCTGACCATTGACGCCAGGCTCCAAAATCTGCTTTATGGGCAGTTGCGTGAAGATAAGGGTTGCAGTGTGGCCATAGAGCCTTATACCGGGGAAACGCTGGCGCTGGTTAGCGCGCCGTCCTATGACGACAATGATTTTATCTTTGGAATGTCTGAGGAGAAATGGGCTTCGCTAAACGGGGACGAAAGACAGCCCATGTACAATCGTTTCCGGCAGACGTGGTGTCCCGGCTCTACGTTTAAACCGGTAACGGCAGCAATAGGGCTGGAAACCGGAGCAGTGGATCCGGCGCAAGATTATGGGAATGTTGGAACAAGCTGGCAAAAGGATACGTCCTGGGGTTCTTACTATATTACCACGCTTCATACCTATGAACCGGTGGTGTTGGAAAATGCATTGCTTTATTCTGACAATATTTATTTTGCAAAAGCGGCATTAAAGATAGGGGCGCAGGAGCTGGAACAAGCTTTGACAGAACTTGGGTTTGGACAGGAACTGCCTTTCGAAATCAACATGGCAAAGTCTCAATATTCCAATGGGGAGCATATAGAAACAGAAATACAGTTGGCGGACAGCGGATACGGGCAGGGGGAGATTTTGGTCAATCCATTGCACCTGGCTGCTATTTATACCGCGTTTTGCAACGAAGGAAATATAGTGAAGCCTTATTTACGGTACCGGGAGGAAAAGGAGGCGGAATACTGGATGCCGGAGGCATTTTCCGACAGGACAGCCGAAACGGTTTTGGAAGGGTTGAAAAAAGCGGTGAATGATCCAAATGGAACAGGGTACGGCGCCCACAGAGAGGATATATTGTTGGCCGGAAAAACGGGTACGGCAGAGATTAAGACATCCAAAGAGGACACGGCCGGCACGGAACTTGGATGGTTCGCAGTCTTTACCGCAGAGAAATCGGTGGAGCGCCCTGTATTGATTCTGACCATGGCAGAGGATGTGAAGGACAGAGGCGGCAGCGGATATGTAGTCGGGAAGATGAAAATGGTTTTGACCGGATGGCTGGACGAGTAGGAGGCAATGCTTCTGAAACTTTTCGATGGGATTTGTGTAAGTGTCTTGCATAGGGGAAAACTGGATGGTATGATAGGAAGAAGATTAATCAGGAAAGAAGAGCTGGGCTGGAAGTGGATAGAACCGGAAGATGGGAAAGGCCGGATAGGGATAAGACGGGAAGAAGGGTAAATTGGAAAGAAACAAGGAAGAGAAAAAGGATGGAAAAACAGGAGGAAATCAAGATGTTATGTGTAAAAAACGGCAGGATCCATGATGGGATTCACAGGGATGCGTTCCAGGGAGACATTCTGGTGAAAAACGGGAAGATAGCGGCAATTGGGGAACGGCTGGAGGTGGAAGAAGGAGTTTACATAGTGGATGCCGAGGGGCTGGAGGTATATCCTGGGTTTGTGGAGGCTCATGGGCATATTGGTTTGGATGGCTATGGCATCGGCTATGAAGGGATGGATTACAATGAGCTGAATGACATTATCAGCCCTCAGATGAGGGGCATTGACGGAGTTAAGCCTTTTGACCCTGCTTTTGCTAAAGCGGCGGCGGCAGGCGTCACTTGTGTCTGTGTAGGGCCAGGGAGCGCCAATGTGCTGGGCGGGTCTTTTACTACGATAAAAACGGTAGGGAAACGGGTGGATGATATGGTGGTGCGTGATGGGGTTGCTATGAAATGCGCTTTCGGAGAGAATCCTAAACGGGTTTACCGGGAAAAGAAAGATTCCAGCCGAATGACCACCGCAGCGCTTTTGCGGGAGACTTTATATAAGGCAAAGGAATATATGGAGAAAAAGGATGCGGCAGGAGAGGATATTTCCAAGAAGCCTGCGTTTGATTTAAAGTTGGAAGCGCTGCTTCCGGTTATGCGCAGGGAAATTCCGTTGAAGGCTCATGCCCATGCGACAGAGGATATTTTTGCCGCTTTACGTATTGCGAAGGAATTTGGCTTGAAGCTGACATTGGAGCATGTCACGGAAGGACACCTGATTGTGGAGGAGCTGGCAAAGGAGAATGTGCCGCTGGCGGTGGGGCCGACCCTTACCAGCGCCACGAAATTTGAATTGCGCAACAAAAGTTGGACAACGCCAGGGGAGCTGGCGGCGGCAGGCTGTCAGGTATCAATCATTACGGATTCGCCTGTGATTCCGCAGGAATACTTGCCTCTTTGCGCAGGGCTGGCAGTGCAGGCAGGGATGGATCCTTTTGCGGCATTGCAGGCCATTACCATTCATCCGGCAAAACATGCAGGCATTGCAGATCGGGTAGGGTCGCTGGAAGTGGGGAAAGATGCAGACATTGTAGTGGCATATGGCTGTCCTTTTGAAATATCAACAAAAATCAAACATGTGTTTATTGACGGGAAAGAAGTGCAGATGCAGTGAGATATTTGTGACGTACATCTGCCGGAAAGCAATTTTTAAGAAAGCCAAAAATTACCTTAATAATAATTTTATCTCCGCTCATACTAACACCAAGATAAGTGATAAAGTTCAAGCTTAGTCCGGATGCGAAAAGTATTTGGGATAAGCTGGGGATGGACGGAAATTGCTTATCTCAAATATAGATAGCGAAAGCAGCAAAATAATAGCGGAGGTGAAAGAAAATGGCAAGTAGTAGAGCAAATAGAGTAGAAGTTCCTGAAGCAAAGGCAGCTATGGACCGTTTTAAAACAGAGGTGGCTTCTGAATTGGGTGTAAACCTGAAGGAAGGTTACAATGGAGATTTGACGTCTAAGGAAGCCGGTTCTATCGGCGGCGAGATGGTTCGTAGGATGATTAAGAAGCAGGAAGAAGAAATGAAATAATCAGAACTGGTGAAACAGTCAAGCATGGTGAAAAACCATGTATGGGGGATGTCTTGAGAGACATCCCCTTTTTGCGTTACGCCAAAGCTATTCTTCTTTCCATAAAGCTATTTTGCTGATATCTGAATCTATAGACATAGAATAGTTGGTATGGTAGATGACGAAGCCAGGTTTTCCACCGTTAGTTTTTTTAATGTTCCTTTTTTCGGTATAGTCAATTTCCACTTTGTCCTGGCCTTTGGCTTTGGAGTAGTAGGCAGCCAGTCTTGCCGCCTCCTCAAAGGTATGGTCAGGAAGTTCTTCGCCGCCTGATTTGACAATGACATGGGAACCGGGGATGCCTTTGGCGTGGAACCACCAATCATTGCCGGAAGCGGTTTTGAAAGTTAACTCTTCATTTTGATAATTATTTTTCCCAACATAGATGTGGAAGCCGTCACTGCTGATATAATGGAAAGGGCGGCTGGTGATTTTGACTTTTTTGGAGCCTCCTTTGCGCCGGATGTAGCCGCTTTCAATCAGTTCTTCTTTGATTTGCACCAGGTCCTCTTCCGCTTGGGCGATATCCAGGGATGTGCTGACGGACTCCAAGTGTTCAATCTGTGCCTTTACTTCCACGGTTAAGTCGGAAAGGGCTTCATAAGTGCGTTTTAGTTTGTTATATTTATCAAAATATTTTTTGGCATTTTCCGACGGCGTCAGCATAGGGTCAAGGGGGATGACAATTTCTTCATTTGTGTAATAATTTAAGGCAGTCATGGATTTTGCGCCAGGTTCCACGCCATAGCCATACGTATTCAACAGTTCCCCATATACCTTGTATTTGTCTTTCTTTTCCGTGTCTTTCATTTGTTTGAGCTGCAAATCGTATTTTTTTACATTACGTTCCAAGGCTGTCTGAACAATTTTGCGTAGGTCCACAGATTTTTGGCGAATGCGTGTAACCGCATTTTTTTGCGCGTAATATTGCTCTAATAACATACTGATGGAGTCGAAAGCGCACCTTTCTTCTTCTGTATACATTGTCAGGGTCAAAGCGGCAAATTCGATGGGAGCTGCATGTTCATAGACAATATTTGGCTGGAAGCAGCCGGACTTGACAGCATCCATTATGTCAAAAAAGGCATCGGCAAGCCTGTTTAAATGGTTTTCCCCAAGAGAGGCGGTGGAGTAGTCCCCGTCTAATTTGGCACGGAAGCAGATTTCCTGGGAAAGCAGTGGAGACAGGCCGGTATAGGCGTTGTAAAGAGCCTTATGGACAGGCATGGTTTTTTTGTGTATGGTTTGGATAAAGGTTTCCCTGTCCACAGCCAGAGGGTTTTCTTTCTCCTGTGTTGTGGGGATAAAGTAAGGGCGGCCGGGAAGGACTTCGCGTACGCTGCTCACCATGCCGGAAATATGCTTGATACTGTCTATAATAGTGTTTTCTTCATTAACGAAAATAATATTGCTGTGTTTTCCCATGATTTCCACAATCAGTTTCTTGGAACAGAGATCTCCCAGTTCGTTTAGATGTTCCATTTCAATCTGCAGGATACGTTCCAGCCCAGGTTGCGTAATGCCCGTGATGCGGGCGTTTTGCAGATGTTTACGTAAAAGCATACAAAAGCTGGGAGCGGTGAGAGGGCTTGGTTTGTTGGTTTGCGTCAGGTAGGCCAGAGGGAGGGATGCGCCTGCCGAAAGGAACAGACGTTTCTGCCCGCCGTTTACCTTGATTGTCAGCAGCAGTTCGTCCGCTTCGGGCTGGGCGATTTTATAAATACGCCCTCCGGTTATGGTGTCGTTCAGTTCTTTTATAATATTTGCTATGGTTACGCCATCGAATGCCATGGTGTACACTTCCTTTCTTAATGGATTCATTTGGTGCAAATTGATTTTACAGGCGGACAGTCAGGCATTATCCTTTATCTTAGAAATGGGAATGGCCTGTTGCGTATTCCAATGTCTGGATATATCCAACGGTATAACGGCCAATGGAATAATAGTTTTCTGCAATTACACTGCTATTATACTGCCATGGAAAATAGGAAAAGTCAACTTATATCTCGTTCAGATGCGCTTCCATCCAGAGAAGATAGGAAGCCAATATCCCATTTTGGCGTTTACATACACTTGATAAGGGGGAGTCCCTTATAGTATAATAAAACAATATACATTAACAGATGGATAAGCCACAAAATGCTGTTTGAGAAAGAAAGGGAATGCCTATGAAAAAATTTGTTTGCACGATCTGCGGTTATACCTATGTAGGGGAAAATGCGCCAAAGGAATGCCCGGTTTGCCACGCGCCAGGAGAAAAATTTGAGGAAAACGGGATGGAAAATGTTCAGGAAAGCGGAATGAGAGAAGAAAAAAGCAGCAAGGAGGAACCCTCGTCTTTGGATTGCGTAGAGCAGGGGGATGAGAGGGAACCTGTGCCAAGTCTGGAATATGACAAAAGTTTTTATAGGCTGGATGATTCCTGCCGTTATATGGAGGAAATCCACCAGATGGCAGTGACAGGGAAGTCTATAAGCGGAGCCATGGGAACGAAGATGTCTATGCCTAGCTGGGACGATATTTTGCTTTTGGGTGCGCAATTGAATCCTGCTCCGTTAAATGAGGAGGATCCAATCACAACGATGACAGTCATTGGCAAACATGCCAAGAAGCCTATGATTTTGGAAAGCCCTGTCTATATTTCCCATATGTCTTTTGGGGCGTTATCCAAGGAAATCAAGGTGGCGTTGGCTAAAGGCTCCGCTGCGGCGAAGACGGCAATGTGCAGCGGAGAAGGCGGCATACTGCCAGAGGAGCGGGAAGCGGCTTATAAATATATATTTGAATATATTCCGAATAAATATAGTGTGACGGATGAAAACCTGCGCAGGGCGGATGCCATTGAAATTAAAATTGGGCAGGGAACGAAGCCTGGTATGGGGGGACACCTGCCGGGGGAAAAGGTGACGGAGGAGATTGCGCGGCTGCGGGGAAAGAAGCAGGGGGAGGATGTGCAGAGCCCAAGTAAGTTCCCGGAACTTAATTCCAAAGAGGATTTAAGAGAAATGGTGGATATGCTGCGACGGCGGTCAGATGGCAGGCCAATTGGCGTTAAAATTGCCGCTGGCAGAATCGAAAGGGATTTGGAATACTGCGTTTTTGCGCAGCCTGATTTTATTACCGTGGACGGCAGAGGTGGGGCGACCGGCTCCAGTCCGTTATTTTTGCGTGAGGCAACGACAGTGCCGACGGTGTATGCATTGTACCGTGCAAGGAAATATTTGGATTCCGTACATTCCGATATTTCGCTGGTGATTACCGGAGGGCTGCGGGTGTCTGCGGATGTGGCGAAAGCGCTGGCTATGGGGGCGGACGCCGTGGCAGTGGCAAGCGCGGCGCTGATTGCGGCGGCATGTCAGCAGTATCGGATTTGCGGTTCTGGAAACTGTCCGGTTGGTGTGGCGACCCAAAATCCAAAGCTGCGGGAAAGGCTGAAGGTGGAACAGGCCGCACAGCGAGTGGCAAATTACTTGGAGGTGACGTTAGAGGAATTAAAGACATTTGCAAGGATTACAGGGCATGGCTCAGTGCATGGGCTATGCGTGGATGATTTGGTTACATGCAGCCGGGAGATTTCTGAATATACGAATATCCGACATGCGTAGTGGAAAACCGCTCTTTTGCAGGGAAGGCTGCAGAAGGGTGGTTTTATTTTGGCATTTCATAGGGGCATACTTTCCCGCGTACAAGCATATAAAGAACCATGGGGACAATCATCCTGGGACAGGGCAGGGGCCCCCCTGGCTCAGAATAGCAGCATCAGGCGAAAGCGGAGGGATATGTATGTATGAGAACCAACAGATCCGGGAAGTCGGACGGATATTAAACTGTGATATGGAGAAGGGGCTGGCTAGTATGGAGGTTACGGCAAGGCTTGCCAAATATGGGAGAAACCAACTTAAGGAGAAAAAAGAAAAATCTCCGTTTTCCCTTTTTATGGAACAGCTTAACGATCCGTTGATATTTATTTTATTTGTGGCAATGGGGGTGTCCGTGTTTTTAGGGGAAGTGGGGGATGCAGGCATTATTGTGACTGTGATTCTGGTCAATGCTTTTGTCGGTGTGGCGCAGGAGGGGAAAGCGCGCAGGGCAATTGATGCGTTAAAGAAACTGACAAGCCCACATGCTGTGGTAAGGCGGGACGGCAGACAGCAGGAGATTGAAGCGTCCGGGCTGGCGCCGGGGGATATAGTCTGTCTGGAAGCAGGCAGGCAGGTGCCGGCTGATTTGCGGCTGGTAAAGACTATGGGGCTGAAAGTCGAAGAGTCGGCGCTGACCGGAGAGTCGGTGCCGGTGGAGAAAGACGCAGCGTATGTGGCTACGGGAAAGACAGACATCGGCGATTGCAAAAATATGGCTTATATGTCTACCAATGTTACATATGGACGGGGCGAAGGGATTGTGGTGGCTACAGGGATGGACACGCAAATCGGTCATATTGCGGATATGCTTAGCGGGACAAAAGATGAAATGACGCCGCTGCAGAAGAGACTGGCGGATTTGGGGAAAGTGTTAAGCGGCGTGGCGGTTTTTATCTGTGTATTTCTTTTTGTGGTGGCTATGCTGCAGAAGCGGGATGTGGGGGATATGCTGTTAACGTCCATATCCTTGGCGGTGGCGGCGGTTCCCGAAGGGCTTCCGGCGATTGTGACGATTGTGCTTGCTTTGAGCGTTTCAAGGATGGTAAAAGTAAATACGATTATCCGTAAGCTTCCTTCGGTAGAGACATTAGGGGCGGTGAATGTGGTCTGTTCGGATAAAACAGGCACATTGACGCAGAATAAAATGACAGTGAAGAAATGTTATGTGGACGGCCGGATGGTGGCCGCAGAAGATTTGGATGCGGAGAAACATAGGGAGCTGCTGCGGGGGGCGGTTCTGTGCAATGACGGGGTGATTTCCGGGGGGAGCCGCATTGGAGATCCGACTGAGCTTGCGCTGTTAGACTTAGCGGCCAAATACAGGATTAGCCGGGAAGGGCTGGAGAAAGAGTTTCCCAGGATGGATGAGAAGGCGTTTGACTCCGGACGGAAAATGATGACTACGCTGCACAGAGGGCGTAATGGAAGGGTCGCTTATACGAAAGGAGGAACAGAGGAAGTGCTGCGGCACTGCATATATGTTTTAAGCCGTGGAAAAAAAGTGTCCATGAGCGAACAGACGAGGCGGGAGATTCTGCACGCGGCAGGACAGATGTCTTCGGAAGCCCTACGGGTGCTGGCGGTTGCCATGCGGGAAGATGCAGTGGCGCCGGAGGAAAGGGAGCTGGTGTTTGTAGGCTTGACAGGGATGATGGATCCAGCCAGACCGGAGGCGGCGGAAGCTGTGGAGGCTTTCCGTCAGGCTGGCGTGGATACAGTGATGATTACCGGGGACCATGTGGATACGGCATTTGCCATAGCGAAAGAGCTAGGCATAGCCAGAGGCCGGGAGGAGTGTCTAAGCGGCAGCGAGCTGGATAAGCTGGATGAGCGGCAGTTTGCCCAAAAGGCGGAACGGATTAGAGTATATGCCAGGGTTTCACCGGAACATAAAGTAAAAATAGTCAATGCCCTTAGGAAGCAAGGCAAAGTGGTGGCAATGACAGGGGATGGGGTAAACGATGCGCCTTCGTTAAAGGCGGCGGATATTGGCATAGCCATGGGCATGAACGGCACAGATGTAGCAAAAAATGCAGCGGACATGGTTCTAACGGATGACAATTTTGCCACTATACGCAAAGCGATAGAAGAAGGGAGAGGAATTTATGAAAATATTCGGAAAGCCATTTTGTTTCTGCTTTCTTCTAATTTTGGGGAAATTATTACGATGCTGGCTGCTATTCTTGCCGGATTTCCTTCCCCGCTTAAGGCAAGCCACATTCTTTGGATTAACTTGATAACGGATTCCCTTCCTGCGTTGGCCTTGGGGGTAGATGAGAATGACGGGAAACAACTGATGCAGCAAAAGCCAAGGAAGAGCGGCGAGAATCTGTTCGCCCATGGCGGGCTTTCCTGCACCTTGTGCTATGGGGCCGTGATTGCGGTGATTAGCGTGACGGCTTTCCTGCAGGCGCCTTATGAGTTGTTGACAACGAGGGGGCTTCCGGTGAGCCTGTATAACTTAAAGACGGCGCTATGCCTGCCTGCCGTTTTGAATAAGGCGCAGACCCATGCATTCACCGTGCTTGGCATGAGCCAGCTTTTCCATGCGATAGGGATGCGGGACGTGAATAAGTCGGTGTTTCGAATGAATCATCTGGCTAACCGGTATATGCTGTTTGCCTGTGCATTGGGGATTGGCCTGCAGGCTCTGGTAACGGAAATTCCCTATTTTGTGTCCTTGTTTGGAACAAGCCGCCTGTCTATGCAGGAGTGGGGGATGCTGGGGATGCTGTCGGCCATGCCGCTGGTGGTGCATGAACTGTTAGCTCTTGGCGGTGCCGCGGAGGAAAAAGAGGATACAGAAAAAGACAAATACTGTCATTCCAGAGAGGTTTCCCATGAATGCCAATCTCCTGGCGCGGCAAATAATTAATAACGTAAATGGAAATAGCTGTGTTGGAAATCGGGAAAGTTTGGATTCGTTTTTCAGGAAGGAAAAAGCGGACTTCGTAAAAGCCGATATTCCATTGCTGGAGCGTGTTTGAAAATTCATTCCTGACATTTGTACGCCCCACTTTGCGTGAAATTGTAATGTACATCTGCCGGAAAGCAATGTTCAAACACGCTCTAGAAGTTTAACGACGCAATGGTGCGAAACAGGCGGTTCATGATTCTAATTTTTTTCTCGTTTTTCTTTCCGGTTCAGCAAATCTCAAATGGTTCCGTTCTTTCCGGTTTTTCGTATTTGTGCTTCAAAGGGTCAGCCTATGAACAGTATCCTGCGCTTTTATAGCTTACTGAAAGCCAGCAATAGAAGAAGTATGCCTCCAATGATGGAGAAATTAAAGTTAGATTTTGCAGCCAGAAGCCGTCCAAGCCTGCAGCCGCCGGATACGGCACATAGACTGATTAGGAAAGCCAGAAGCGCGGCGAGAGGAAACGAATACTCTCCGGAAGCCGCGCCAAAGCCAGCCGCAGCGCTGTCTAAAGAAAGGGCAAGGCCCAAAGAGAACGCTTCAGCGGGAGAAAGGATTTCCACATCTTCTGTATTAGCGGCTTCGGGGGTGGCATAGACCGTGAGGATAAAACGCAGATTCTTTGTTTTGACCTGCACTTCTTTGCTGCTAAAGCGGTTTTCCCGTATTTTTTTGCGGATAGAGCTGTCAAAAAGTTTGATGGCTCCTAAGACAAAAAGGATTGTAAAAGAAAAAAGGACAGTAAGACCTGCAGGAATGTAAGTTTTGAGCAAGCTTCCGGCCAGGAGTGAGGCCATTAGAAGGAGATCCGAGATCAACGCTACAATTATGGCCGATAGAGGAGGAATTTTCACTTTATCCGCGCCATAGGCGAAACTGGCCGCGAAAGCATCTGCAGAAAGCGCTATAATTAGCAGAATAAGTTGGGATATAGAGCCAAACAAATCTGTTCACCTGCTTTTTTTGGTTTGCTTTATATTATGTAAGTATGCTATAATTGTTTTCAAGAGGATGTAAACTGGAAAACAGCAACTGCACAAAGTGCGCAAGGCAGTGGAGGCAGTTTGTGCAAATGCAGAACTGGAAAACAGCAACTGTACAAAATGCGCAGGGCAGTGGGTGTAGTTTGTGCAGATGCGGAATTGGAATTAAGGATGATGAATAATAGGGAATATAGGACAAAAGAGTTGATGAAGCGGTTTATACCATATTTTATGCCATACCGCAAAACTTTGTTTATGGATTTGTTTTGCGCGGCCCTCACAACAATATGTGAACTTGTGCTGCCATTGATTATGCGTTATATTACAAACGAAGGACTGTACCATTTGGCGGAGCTTTCTGTAAAAACCATTGGCGGGCTTGGCCTGCTTTATCTGCTGTTGCGAGTGGTGGATGCCGTAGCAAGCTATTATATGGCAGATATGGGGCATGTTATGGGTGCGATGATTGAAACGGATATGCGTCGGGATGCCTATTTTCATTTACAGCAGTTGTCCAATACCTACTATAATAATACAAAAGTAGGGCAAATTATGGGACGAATCACCAACGATCTTTTTGATGTGACAGAATTTGCCCACCATTGCCCGGAGGAGTTTTTTATAGCAGGGATTAAGATAGCCATTTCCTTTGTTATACTGGCCAGGATTAATGTGTTACTGACTGTAATTATTTTTATTATAATGCCAGTGATGATTGGCGTATGTATGTCACTGAATTTCCGTATGCGTGGAGCTTTCAGCAAGCAGAGAAACCAGATTGGGGAACTGAATGCGAGGATTGAGGACAGCCTGCTTGGGCAGAAAGTGGTCAAAGCCTTTACCAATGAGGAGATGGAAAACCGGAAGTTTGAACAGGACAATGGGAAATTTTTGGATATTAAAAAGGAAACATACCGCTATATGGCAGCTTTCCAGACCACTACAAAACTGTTTGACGGCGTGATGTATTTGGCGGTGGTAGTGGTGGGCGGCATTTTTATGGTAAAAGGGAGTATTGCGCCAGGGGATCTGGTAGCCTATACGCTTTACGTCAATACCATGATTGCTACGATACGCCGTATCATTGAGTTTGCAGAGCAATTCCAACGGGGAATGACGGGGATTGAACGTTTTTTGCAGATTATGGATGCCGATATTGAAATCTTCGATGAACCGGATGCGCGGGAAATGATACATACAGAAGGAAATATCCGGTTTGACGGGGTTAGCTTTGAATATCCGGATGACCACAATATTGTATTTCGTGATTTGAACCTGGAAATTAGACATGGGGAAAAAGTGGCGATTGTAGGCCCGTCCGGCGGTGGGAAAACCACGCTTTGCAACCTAATTCCAAGGTTTTATGATGTGACGGCAGGGGAAGTGAGCATAGATGGGGAAGACATCCGGCATTTTACCCTAAAGAGCCTCCGGAAGAATGTGGGAATTGTACAGCAGGACGTGTATCTGTTTTCAGGGACGATTTATGAAAATATTATTTATGGCAGACAGGACGCTTCCAAAGAAGAAGTGATTGAGGCTGCAAAACGGGCAGGGGCTCATGATTTTATTATAAACCTGAAAGACGGTTATGATACCTATGTAGGCGAACGAGGGGTGAAGCTTTCCGGCGGACAGAAACAGAGGATTAGCATCGCCAGGGTCTTTTTGAAGAACCCGCCTATTATTATACTGGATGAGGCTACGTCAGCGTTGGATAACGAGAGTGAATTTGCTGTGGCAAAATCGTTAGCAAGGCTTTCGGAAGGCAGAACTACGCTGACTATTGCCCACAGACTTTCCAGCATCCGCAATTCTGACCGCATTTTGGTGCTTACAGATCAGGGGATTGTAGAGGAAGGAAACCACGAACAGTTGTTGGAGAAAAAAGGAATATATCATCAATTTTATATGACTGCAAATGAATTAAAGTAAGGTGAAATTGGAATATGTAAGTTATCGCGTAATGTGTCTTATTTCTTGCCAATGTGTGTCGGTTTTTGTATAATAATAGCATCTATCCTGGGATATATGGATGGATATTCAGAATATGCCAGAAAGCAAGGAGGCGAAATGATGTTTCAAAGAAAAACCTGCGTCATTATCGGTGGCGCAAAGGGCAGAGGGAGGAGGATTGCGAAACAATATGCGAAGCGAAGATACCGTATTGCTTTTATGGATATTGACAAGGAATCCGGAAACTCATTAAAAGAAAGGATGGAAGATGCATATGGAAGGAAGGTTTTTTTCTTCCATGGGAATGTAAACAGCGAAGAAGACAGGGAATTGTTTGCCGGAGCTGTGAGTGCGCAGTACAAAAAGATTGACTGTCTGTATTACCGTTCAGACATAAAGGACAAAAGAAAGAAAGAAGAAACAGAAATCGAGGAGTTGCTTAGAGGAAACCTGAAAAAGGGAAGCATAGTAAGGGATTATATTTCGTAGATTGGTTAGAACGGGTAAAAGCTGCTATATGGAAAAGCGTTGCCGGAATACCAGCTTAATTCAAAATGAAATTTGCAGGGCAAGATTTGACTGGATTGGAATAAAATATAAGATAGAATAGAAAATAGGACAAAAGATGTATTCGCATTGGAAAGGAGTGGTAATATGAAACTGACGTTTATCGGGGCGGCCCATGAAGTAACCGGAAGCTGTCACTATCTGGAGGCGGCGGGGAAGCATATTCTGGTAGATTGCGGGATGGAACAGGGAACACGCAGTTATGAGAGTGCAAAGCTGCCTATTGGAGGGGCGGAAGTGGATTATGTGCTGCTGACTCATGCCCATGTGGATCATTCCGGGATGTTGCCTGCATTGTATGCCAATGGTTTCCGGGGGCAGGTACTGACAACAGTGGCGACTGCGGATTTGTGCAGCATTATGCTGCGTGATTGCGCGCATATCCAGATGCAGGAGGCGGAATGGAAAGCCCGTAAAGCTAAACGTACTTCAGGCATAGAACCGCATGAGCCGGTCTATACTATGGAAGATGCAGACGGTGTGATTAAACTGCTGGCGCCGTGCCATTATAACCAGATGATTCAGTTGTGTGAGGGGATAAAGATTCGTTTTACTGATGTGGGGCACTTATTAGGGTCTGCCAGCATAGAAATATGGATGAAGGAGGACGAGAATGAGAAAAAGATAGTCTTTTCAGGGGATCTTGGAAATATAAACCAACCATTGATTAAAGATCCGATTTTGACAGAGGAAGCCGATTATGTTGTGATAGAGTCTACCTACGGCGACAGAATCCATTCTAACGTAAGGCCGGATTATGTGGGGGAATTAACCAGGATCTTACAAGAGACTTTTGATGCAGGGGGAAATGTGGTGATCCCTTCCTTTGCGGTGGGGAGGACGCAGGAAATGCTATATTTCCTGCGCCAGATAAAAGCGGAAAACCGGGTAAAGGGGCATCCGGATTTCCCCGTATATGTGGACAGTCCGCTGGCAGTGGATGCCACGGAAATTTTCCAGCGGAATGTGGAAGAATGCTTTGACGAAGATGCCATGGCGCTGATTCGCCAGGGCATTAACCCCATCCGCTTCCCGGATTTGAAGCTTACGATTACAAGTGACGAATCCAGGGCAATTAATTTTGACATGACGCCAAAGGTAATTATTTCTGCTTCCGGTATGTGTGAAGCAGGGCGAATCCGCCATCATTTGAAACACAACCTCTGGCGGCCGGAATGCACCATCCTGTTTGTCGGTTATCAGGCTCACGGGACATTGGGCCGACTGCTGGTAGAGGGGATTGATGAAGTCAGGCTGTTTGGTGAAACCATTGATGTGCGTGCGGATATCCGCCAGTTAGTGGGCATCAGCGGCCATGCGGATAAGGATGGTCTGTTGGCTTGGCTGGAAGGTTTTGGAAAGAAGCCGGATAAAGTCTTTGTCGTACATGGGGAAAGCGCTGTATGCGAGTCCTTTACGGCGTGTTTGGAGAACGAATATGGCATCAGCGCGTATGCGCCTTACAGTGGAACCCGTTTTGATTTGTTGACAGGTCAGCCGGAATATGTGGCAGCGCCTATCCCGGTTGAAACGGCAGGGGCGCATGGAAAGAAGAAGAGCCGTCTGGCTGCCGATGTCTTTGCCCGTCTGTTGGCAGCAGGACAGAGACTGTTGGCAGTGATTCGAAAGAATGAAGGCGGGGCAAACAAAGATCTTGCAAGATTCGCAGACCAGGTAAATTCTTTATGTGATAAGTGGGATAAATAGGGAGGTTATGCGCCTGCTTTGGGGATGCGCTGGAATGAGGAGGTTTAGGAAATGTCACAGGCAGACCGGATATTTATAGCGATGTGTAAGGATATACTGGAGAACGGGACAAGTACGGTAGGAGAAAAAGTGCGCCCCCATTGGGAAGATGGGGCTCCTGCTTATACCATAAAAAAATTTGGCGTGGTGAATCGTTATGACTTAGCGGAAGAATTTCCCATTCTCACGTTGCGCCGGACAGCATGGAAGAGCGCAACGGATGAAATGTTATGGATTTGGCAGCGAAAGTCCAATAATGTAAAGGATTTGCACAGTCACATATGGGATGCCTGGGCTGATGGGGATGGCAGCATTGGCAAGGCATATGGATACCAGATGGGAGTAAAGCACCGATACAAAGAAGGGATGATGGATCAGGTAGACCGGGTAATTTATGACTTAAAACACAATCCGTTCAGCCGCCGTATTATGACAAACCTGTATGTACATCAGGATTTACATGAGATGAATCTGTATCCTTGCGCCTACAGCATGACATTTAATGTAACGCAAAAAAAAGGTAGGGATAAGCTGACGTTAAATGCAATTTTGAACCAACGCTCCCAAGATGTGCTGACGGCAAATAACTGGAATGTGGTTCAGTATGCAGTATTGGTGCATATGCTGGCGCAAGTGTGCGGTATGGAGGCTGGGGAACTGGTACATGTTATTGCAGACGCTCATATTTATGATCGGCATATACCGTTGGTTCAGGAGCTGATTGGACGCACGCCTCATGAGGCTCCGCAGTTTTGGCTGAATCCGGAGGTGGAAGACTTTTACCAATTTACGAGGGAGGATGTAAAGGTGGAAGGATATTTGACCGGGGAGCAGATAACGGACATCCCGGTTGCAATATAGGGGTTGTGACGGACAGTCGGTAGGAAGCTTTCCGGAAAGGAGTGGTGGAAATGAACCTGATTGTGGCAGTGGATCGTAATTGGGGCATTGGAAATAAAGGGGATTTGCTTATACGGATTCCTAATGATCATAAATTTTTTCGTCAGGAGACGATGGGGAAAGTAGTGGCGCTTGGAAGGAAGACGCTGGAGACGTTTCCCCAGGGACTTCCGTTGAAGGGGAGGACAAATATTATCCTGTCAGCCAATCGGGATTTCCGGGTAAAGGACGCCACGGTGGTACATAGCCTGGAAGAATTGCTGGAAGAATTAAAAGGGTATAAGGATGAGGATATTTATGTGATAGGCGGTGAAAGCATTTACCGGCAGATGCTGCCGTACTGCAATGTGGCGCATGTGACCAAGATTGACCATAGTTATCAGGCGGACGCTTATTTCCCGGATTTGGATGGGATGCCGGAATGGCAAATAACGGCGGACAGCGATGAACAAACTTATTTTGACGTGGCTTACCAGTTCTTAAAATATGAGCGGAAATGATATGTGGGAGCAAAAGCAGAAGGCCATTTACAGAATGAGTGGCTTTGCAATTGGAAAAGCCGGTTGTGCAATCAGGAAGAGACAAGGACGGCGCTGCGGATGCAGGGGGAGATTATGGGAAAAGAAGATTACAGCAAGGCATATAAACTGGGAAAAAAGGACTACCAGGCACGGATGTTGCGTGGGGAAAAGCCCACACTGGAAGTTTTAGACGATATTATGCCTGCCAAAGGCGAGTATCATGAGATGCCGTTAGGGTTAGTGCAGATTCCGGCAGACCGGATTGTAGGCACAAAAACCATGGGCAGGAGCAGTTCTTTCGCAGGGAATTTTATGCCTATATTAAGGGAAGAAACGGAATTTGCCGCAAAGTGGTCCACGTTAAGTTCCAGCCATGTGGAAGAAGGCATCCGGGATCCGATCAAAGCTTATGAATATATGAATAAGTTTTATGTGGAAGAGGGGAATAAACGGGTCAGCGTTATGAAGTTTTTTGATGTGGTATCCGTTCCTGGAAATGTGATACGTATTGTGCCAAGGCGTACAGAGGAAAAAGAGAATAAGATTTATTATGAGTTTATGGAGTTTTACCAATTGGCTCCGATTAATTATATTTGGTTTTCCGAAGAGGGCAGTTTCAGGAAATTGCAAAAGGCTGTGGGGAAAAAGCCGGACGAGGTATGGACAGAGGATGACCGGTTAAAGTTTAGTGCGATTTATACCCGTTTTACTGCAGAGTTTAAGCAAAAGGGCGGCAATAAGCTCAAGATTACGCCAGGGGACGCCTTTTTGTCCTTTATTACGTTATATGGCTATGATGAGGTGGAGGCAAAGACAACGACAGAGTTAAAGGAATTGATGGCAAAGAGTTGGGAAGAGTTTGCGCTGCTGCAGGAAGAGCAGGAAATTGACCTTAAGATGAAACCGAACCAGGAAAAGAAGCCATTGTTCAATTTGCTTCATGCCTTGAGCATACCAAGGCTTAACATTGCGTTTATCTATGAAAAGACGCCGGCTACGTCGGCTTGGACTTATGCGCATGAGCTAGGCAGGATATACCTGGAGCAGACCTATCAGGACGAAATCAGTACAGCTTTTTATGAAAACGGCACACAGGAAAATGTGGGAAGCCTGATGGAACAGGCCATAGCTTCCGGCAGCAACCTGATTTTTACAACAACGCCGGCCTTTGCCCAGGAAAGCGTAAAAGCAGCCATAGCCCATCCGGAGATACGGATTATGAACTGTTCATTGAATACATCTCACCGTTATATCCGGACGTATTATTCGCGGATGCATGAGGCGAAATTTATGATGGGAGCCATAGCAGGAGCGATGGCAGAGAATAACAAACTTCTTTACATTGAAAACTATCCGATTTACGGTTCTATTGCCAATATTAACGCTTTTGCGCTGGGAGCCAAAATGATTAATCCGCGGGCAGAAGTTTATCTGGAATGGTCTTCAATGAAAGATTGGGATATGGAGGAACGAATCCGGGAAACCGGGGCATCCTGCATTTCTGGAAGGGATATGACAATTCCGGAAGAGGCATCCCGCTTTTTTGGCATTTACCATATGGGGGGAGGGCGTCCAAGAAACCTGGCGATGCCGCTGTATCATTGGGGACAGTTTTATGTGCAGCTACTGCGGACCATTATGGACGGCACATGGAAATATGACGATGACCCTTCCGTTACAAAAGCCATTAACTATTGGTGGGGGATATCAGAGGGAGTGATTGAGGTAATTTGTTCCCAATATTTGCCAATTGGGACAAAACGTTTGGTGGAACTGCTTCGCGCAACCATCAGTTCCGGGGAATTCAATCCGTTTTCCGGGATACTGTATTCCCAGACAGGCATGGTGCAGTCGGACCCGGATGCGGGTCTGCAGCCAGAGGAAATCATGACGATGGACTGGCTGGCGGAAAATGTAATCGGTTCCATTCCAAAGCAGGAGGAATTAAAAGAACAAGCGGCGCCTGTAGTGAAGCAGCAAGGGGTGAAGCAATAAAAGTTTAGAAATGCCGTTTCGCTCTTTAAGGGATAAGGAAGGGCCATATATACATGAAGATATTGGCAATTGCGGATGAGGAATCCAAATCCTTGTGGGATTTTTTTGATAAAAGCAAAATAGAGGGGATAGATCTGATTATTTCCTGCGGTGATTTGGATCCGCGTTATTTATCTTTTTTGGTGACGCTTTCCACAGTGCCAGTGCTTTATGTGCATGGGAACCATGATGGGAAGTATGAAACGATTCCGCCGGAAGGCTGTACGTGCATTGAAGATCAGATTTATGTCCATAATGGAGTGCGGATTCTTGGGTTAGGAGGCTCTATGCGCTACAAGCCAGGGGGGCATCAGTATACGGAACGGCAGATGGGGCAGCGGGTGGCGAAATTGTGGTTCCAGTTGTGGAAACACAGGGGATTTGACATTTTAGTGACTCATTCTCCGGCGTATGAATTGAATGACGGACGGGATTTGCCGCATCAGGGCTTCCAGGCGTTCCGGAAACTGATGGAAAAATACCGACCCAAGTATTTCCTCCATGGCCATGTGCATATGTCTTATGGCAGGCAGTATAAACGGTATGACAAATATCAGGATACGCATATAATCAATGCTTATGAGAGATGCGTGTTTGAATTTGAAGATGAGAATCCACAGGAACATTTGCATGGAAGAGGGTTTTAATTAGGAGTTTCCTTCTGTCTGGCTGGGGACAGCGCAATTTCAGACTGGATGGAACGCCAAGGTATAAATAATAAGAAAATAACAGGAAAGAGAGGAGAAAAGAATGATACTAGGAGCGCTGGAAGCAGGTGGGACGAAGATGGTTTGCGCCATCGGGGATGAAACGGGGAAAATTTTTGAACAGGTGTCGGTGCCAACGCAGACGCCGGAGGTTACAATGCCGACCATGATTGAATTTTTTAAAAAGAAGAAACTGGATGCGCTTGGGATAGCATGTTTCGGGCCTGTGGAGCTGGATCGGAAGTCTCCCGTCTATGGGCATATTACAACGACCCCTAAACTGGCATGGAGAGATTTTGACATAGTGGGCAGTTTTCAAAAGGCGCTGGGATGTCCGATTGGGTTTGACACGGATGTAAATGGTTCCGTCCTTGGGGAAGTGACCTTTGGCCAGGCGAAAGGGAAGAAGTGTGTACTGTATCTTACCATTGGCACAGGCGTAGGCGCAGGAATTTATATTGAAGGCAAGCTTTTGCATGGGATGCTTCATCCGGAGGCAGGGCATGTATTAGTGACAAAGAAAAGCGACGATAGTTATGCAGGGAAATGCCCATATCATAAAAATTGTCTGGAAGGGTTGGCAGCCGGGCCGGCCATAGAAGAGCGTTGGGGAGAAAAGGCGGTTAATCTGGCAGGCAGGCAGGAAGTATGGGATTTAGAGGCGGATTATATCGCCCAGGCATTGGTAGGCTACATACTGACTCTCTCGCCGGAGATGATTATTTTAGGCGGCGGTGTGATGCATCAGGAACAGCTTTTCCCATTGATTCGCCAGAAAGTGACGGATTTGTTAAATGGGTATGTACAGACAGAGGAAGTGGCGGATATGGAGCATTATATCGTTCCGGCCAGTCTGCAGGATGCGCAGGGAATTATGGGCTGCCTGGAACTTGCCAGGAGGGAAAAAGAAGGTGTGTAAAATCATGCGCCTGTGCAGGAACGGCTCCAATCCAAAGGACTTCAGAAATGATAGGAAAGGACAGGGTCAGTGAGCGGTATGACCCTGTTTTTCTTTCGGAACAGTGTACGGTAGATTTCCATATCCGGCGTTTTAGGGAGATGGCTGGGCTGCGGGCGGATAAGCTCTTTTAATATGGAGTAAAGACAGAGAAAGAGGAAAGGGAAAGAACGTGTTACATAGGATTTATGAGAAATACAAGGGAAGGGTCAATTTATGGTATGCCTTTTTTGCGATGATGTTTTCGGCAATGTTAGTGATTAGCCGTCATATTTTCTATACGGAGGCAGAAACATCCACAATAGATAATGTTTTTGTAACGGATTTTCATTTTGTGGATTTTATTGCGTGGATTGGCATTCTTCCAGTGGTTTATCTGGCAATGAAAGCAGTTGCTTATATGTGTATGGTTGGAAGCGGCGCGCTTTTTCGGGAAAAGGAAACATATAAGAGGGGAATATGGGTATTGGCAGGCGCGTTTGCGTTGCTGATGCTAGTGTGGTTTCCTTATCTGCCGTCCTATTGGCCGGGCGGGATTTATGCGGATACGGTTGATTCTATCCAAATGGCTTTGTATAAGGATGCGTTAGACAGCCATAATCCAGTATGGTATACGATGCTCTGGCGGTTTATGTTTTGGATTACGGGCGCATTTTCAGGGGAAGGGGAATATGGAGGGCTGAAGCTTTTTACAGTGGTGCAGACAATTGTGTTGGCATTGGCGTTGGCATATTTTATTTACAGGTGTTGCCAGTGGGGACTTCATAAAGCATTCCTCCTTTTCTGGCTGCTTATATTTGCTCTGTTTCCATTGTATCCCTTTTATGGAATATCTTTATGGAAAGACACCCTGTTTTCCGTGGCGGTTTTTTTGTTTTCCATTTTTTTGTATGATACTTTTTCCAGGGGAGATGGGGAGATATCCGGCAGGCAGTTGGCAGAGTATTGCCTGTTTAGCATATGTATTATTTTTCTTAGAAACAATGGCCTCTATGTGTTTGCCTTTTATGCGGCAATGATTCTTTTGCTTTGTTTAAAGCGAAAGAAAACGGCGGTAAAAATAGCGATTGCGTCCGTGCTTTTATTGTTCTTTTCAGGAATGCTCCAAGGACCTGTATATGACTGGCGCGGATATAACATAGACCGCACAACGGAAAGCCTTGGGATACCGCTCCAACAGATAGCGTATATTGTATCCACCGATGGAGTGGTATCGGAAGCTGACAGGGAAGTTCTGGAGCAAATGCTGCCAATGGAGCGGTGGAGGGAACTTTATAATCCAATCGTAGCCGACCCGATTAAATTTGCGCCGGAGTTTGGCCGGGCATATTTGGAAGAAAACGCCGGGGAATTTATGCGTACCTATTTGCATATGATATGCCAAAACCCGGTGAAGGCATGGAAAGCATATTTGCTTAGCTCTATGGGTTTTTGGGATATCTTTGAAAGTTCATCCACGGCTTATATTTGCAACTTCCATTTTGGCAATGCGGAATATTTTATGAGCGATTATTTTGATTATTATTTGCATTTCTCCTTTCGGAATCTGGTAGAACCGAAAGGGTATTTGAGCGCTGCCCTTTTTGCCTGGCTGATGCTTGGCGTTATTTTCGTTTGCCTGGCCCAAAGGAACGTTAAGGGATTGATTGCCATTATGCCTGGGCTTGGGGTGTGGCTATCGGTTATGATAGCAGCCCCTGTGGCGTTTTCCTTTCGGTATGTATATGCGCTATTCCTTTGTATGCCGCTGTATCTGTTGATTGGAGCCGCTTCTTTTCGTCATGGGCCGTCAGGTGAGGAACCGCCTGGCGCGGTATGATGGGTTTCTCATTCTATACTTTCATTTTGTGTAAGCCGGTGTTTGCCTGGATTGTCCGGACGGCAGGAGCGCAAAAGGCTTTATATATTATGGCATACCGGAAGAACGCAGTATTCTTCCGTCTGAGGTAAGGAAAGCCGCTTCCACCCCTGGCAGGGTTTCCACAAGAGCCATTCCTTCTTCTTCACCCAGCAGGAAACAGGCAGTGGACAGAGCGTCGCCCTCCAGGGAGGAATCACATACAATTGTGACTTCCGACAGTGTGTTCCAGACCGGATAGCCCGTTGCCGTATCCAGGATATGATGAAAGATACGGCCATCTTTCTCAAAAAATCGTTCATAGTTACCGGAAGAGACGATGGACTGTCCAGTAAGGGAAAGAGTGTAAGCAGTGGTTCCGCTGGGGGCAAAAGGCTTTTGCACCCCTACTTTAAAAGGGGAGCCGTCCGGTTTGCACCCAATGGCTAACACATTGCCTCCCAAATTAATCAAAGCGCTTTCCACGCCCTTAGAAACCAGATATTCTTTCAAACGGTCTGCAATATAACCTTTTGCAATAAAACCCAGGTCAAGTTCCGCCTCCGGGTCATTCAGCGCCGCCATATTGCCTTCCACTGTAACCAAGCGATAATTTACGTGGGTCAGAGCCTGAGCCAATGCATCACTGTCAGGAAGGACGGCGGCCTGTGGGTCTGTGAAGTTCCATAGTCGGTTCACGCTTCCGATGGTGGGGTCAACTTTCCCGTTCGTCAATTCGGCATAAGCGAGGGCGGCGCGTAAAAGAGTCAGCGTGTCTTCCTGCAGTCTGACATAGCCGCCGTCCGCGTGGTTCAATTTCCAGACATCGCTGTTTTCTTTTGTCCGGCTTAACATATCTTCATATTTTTGCGCCAACATAAAGCACTGCTCTAACAGTTCTTCATTCCGGCTGTCATAGATAGTAATCTGTATCACTGTATCAAAATAAAATCCCTGTCGGCGGATTGGCTCCACTTTCTGGCTGCAGCCAGGGAAACATACGGCTGTCAGTAGGAAGAACAGGGACAGGAAAAGAAGAAGGATATTTTGGATTCGCTTTTGTTTCATAACAGCAGCTCCTTTTTTAGCGTTATAATATCAATGCATTCAGTATAACAGAGAATGTAGGAAGAGAAAAGGGAAACCAAACATGGGAATCAAGTTTATTCTAATTGCTAAGTTTTATCTTTTCTGCTATGATGTGAAAGAAAACAACAGATGGGGAAAATCAGGAAGTTTAACGAAAAATAGAAAAAGGAATCATAGTCATGCTGACAAAGAACGATATAAGACAAATGGCAGAAAGCGCAATTTATGCGCGTGGAATGGAAATATACCAGGCCGGGAAAATATTGAATTTCCATGTGCAGGAAGAGGAAAAAGGAACGTTTGGAATGGAGGCGACGGTCAAAGGCAGCTCCTGGAATGTTTATAAGGTAGAGCTTTCCTATAATAATGTAAGCGGGGAACTGACAGAGAGCTATTGTTCTTGCCGCGCTTTTTACAATTATAACGGTTTGTGCAAACATTGCATAGCGGCATTGATGGAATTTGTGGATTATGAGGAAAAATATCCGCTGTTGTTTATGATGCGGCCAGGGAAAGGGCAGAATCAGCCTGTGGCGCGTAAAACTATGGGGACGACTCCGGCTATGAAGGAACTTTTGACAAAAAGTTTCCTGCAGCGCGCCTATCCGATGATGTATGGGGAAGTTTACGGGAAAGTAAGCCTGGAGCCTTACTTAGAGTTAGAGCGGGGCAGAATAACGGTGGAGTTTCGTCTGGGGCTTTCCAAGAAATATGTGTTGAAAGATGTGTTTGCTTTTGCAAAAAATATAAAAGAAGCCGCCCGGTATTCCTATGGGAAACAATTGGAATTTACCCATATGAAGGAAGCCTTTGCGGATGGCTCCAAGAAGCTGGTGGATTTCATTGTACAGTGGACGGAGGATAATGCAGAACGGCATTTTGCCTATTTCGGTTTTGGACTTAGTCAAAATTTCCAGAAAGTGAGGGCAATGGAATTAGAC